>JBCCFW010000117.1:0-23600 GCA_039029535.1 Acidobacteriota bacterium | reverse complement strand
CTCAACGCCATCCAGGACGTCTACCTCGACGAGTCCGTCACCCTGGCCTGAGTCGAGGCTCTCCCCGCGGCGCAGGTCACGGCCGCGGGGAGTCGGCTTGCCAGGAGGGAGGCGAGCCTCTACGTTTGGAAACGGCCGCGGGCAATGTCGCCCGGGCCACGCAGGCGTCCCTGGGAGGGTGCGAAGCGGACGCCGCTGGAGGGAGCTCACCAGGCCCGGTCTCTCGGGCTGGTGATCACGTTGGAGGGGAACGCAGGTGGCCGGGCACGCGGTCACCGTTGCTTCGTTTCGGTGGCGACCGGTTCGAGCCCTCGGGGTGCGCCTCGGAGGGTTCATGAGTCGACACGACCACGTTACCTTTGCGTCCCGTCCCCCGCGCTCACGCGCGCTGCGTGGGAGGGGACTGTTCCTGGCGCTCTTGACGATGACCTGGATCGGGTCCTCGGTGAGCGCCGCGCCGACCGACACGGGTTGGGAGTCGATCCCGCTCGATGCAGCGGCGCGTGACCGGATCCAGTCACAGATCGAAGAGAGTCAGCTCGCGTTGCGTCCCTCGTCGGAGGGGCGTTTCGTCGCCACGAGCCCGGCGCATCGCTTCCAGGCCGAGCTGAGCCCGACGGGCATGACGCTCACGCCCCGTGAGGGGGCGGCGGAGGACGGCTGGAAGGTCAACCAGCAGGCCCTGGCCTGGGGTCGTCCCGACGCGCTCCAGGCTCTCTCGACGACCCCGCCTCGGGCGGAAGGGCGTCGCGCCGAGTACCGTCACGAGGGCCTGACCGAGTGGTACCTCAACCGTCGAGACGGTCTCGAGCACGGCTTCGACGTCGTCACGGCGCCGGTGGGCGAAGGCCCGCTGGTGGTCGACATCGCCCTGGCCGGCAACCTCCGACCGTCACTGACCGGTGACGTGCTGGAGCTGAAGAACGCCGACCAGCGACGCGTGCTGCGCTACGCGGGCCTGGTGGCCTGGGACGCCACCGGTCGCGAGCTGACGACCCGCATGGAGCTACGCGGTGACGCGACGCGGCCGGTGATCCGCCTGTCGGCGGACGACGCCGATGCCGTCTACCCGGTGACCATCGATCCGACCTGGACCGAGGAGAAGAAGCTGACTGCCTTCGACGCGGCTCCCAACGATCTCTTCGGCTCGGCCGTCGCGCTCGACGGTGACACGTTGGTGGTCGGAGCGCGGGGTGACGACACCGGCGGATCGGCCGCTGGTTCGGCTTACGTGTTCGAGCGGGATCTCGGTGGGACGAACAACTGGGGCTTGAGGCTGAAGCTCAATCCAACTGGCGTCGACTTCAGCGACCTCTTCGGCTTCGCCGTCGCGATCTCGGGTGACACCATCGTTGTCGGGGCCTTCGGTGACAGCGATCAGAGCATTCCCCCTCAGAACACCTCAGGCTCCGTTCACGTGTTCGAGCGGAATGAGCCTGGTCCGAATCAGTGGGGGCACGTGGATGAGTTCTACTCGAGTGACATCCAGAGTGGTGATTCCTTCGGCTACTCGGTGGCCATCGACGGCGACACGTTCGTCGCTGGTGCGCCGCGGAGCGACGAGGCCGGCTCGCGCTCGGGTACGGCCTATGTCTTCGAGCGCACTCCGGCGGCCCCCTTCTGGGTGGAGAGAGCGCGATTGGCCGCGCCGACTCCCCAGTCGTTTGAGCTGTTTGGACTCAGCGTGGCGATCTCCGGAGACTCGGTGCTCGTGGGTGCTCCTGGGCTCGACGAGCCTGGCTTGTTCGCTGGCAGCGCTCATGCCTTCGGGCGCGACATCGGGGCACCAGGCGCTTGGGGACACGAGGACACCCTGACTGCCAGTGATGCGGCCTTGGGTGACGGCTTCGGCTCGAAGGTCGGGTTGTCCGGTTCCACCGCCGTGGTCGGAGCCATTAGTGACGACGACGCAGGCTCCCTGTCGGGCTCGGCGTACGTCTTCAGCCGCGATGCCGTCGGAACTTGGAGTGAGGACCAAAAGCTGCTCGCCAGTGACGGCGATGCCGGAGATCGCTTCGGATTCGGCGCGTCGATCGACGGAGACACCATCGTCATCGGGGCCCAATTCGATGACGATGCGGGTACGAACTCCGGCTCGGCCTACGTGTTCCAGCGCAGTTGCACGAGCTCCGGTGCGTGGAGCGAGGTTGCCAAGCTGACGGCGAGTGATGCGATGGTGCTCGACAACTTCGGAAACGAGGTGACGGTCTCGGGTGACACCGTGGTCGCCGGATCCGCTGGAAATGACTCGGAGCGGGGGGCGGCCTACGTCTTCCGCGGCGACCAGGACGACGACGGCATCCCCGACGACGAGGACGATTGCCCTTGTGTGGGCAACCCGCTCCAGGACGACATCGACTCCGACGGGGTCGGTGACGCCTGTGACAACTGCCCCGACGACGCCAACCCCGACCAGGCCGACGCCGACGGGGACGGCACCGGTGACGCCTGCGACGACTGTCCGGACAACCCCACTCGGGTGATCCCCGGCCCCTGCGGCTGCAAGGCGATCTGCACCTCCTACGACTTCGACGGCCTGGCCCCCGGCACGATCGTCACCACCCAGTTCGCCGGGGTCACGATCTCGGGCTCGGCTGACATCCGGTCGTTCGATTCGGAGTTCCCGACCTGTGGTGACGTCGACCTCCTGACGCCGGGGTCGGGCTTCGGCAACGGCTCGGCTCGCAATGACGTCCTGGTGATCTCGGAGGTCAGCACCTGCCAGCCCAATGACGCCGTGGCGGGCGGCCTCATCGAGCTCGTGTTCGACGAGCCGATGGAGATCAGCGCCGTGGGCCTGCTCGACATCGACAGCACCGAGTTTGGCGGCACCGTCGTCGCCTACGATGGCGACGGGAACCGCGTGGCTCAGGTCGCCATCACGCCGGTGGGCAACAACTCCTGGCAGGCCCTGCCGCTGGGGGCCTGTGACGTCCGCAAGCTCGAGGTGACCCTCGTCGGCAGCGGTGCCCTGACCGACCTCTTCTGCTGGTGAGCCCCGCGGGGGCGGAGAGTGCTCCGCTCCCGGCTGGCGCCGTCCCGTCTCCGTGACGGGGCGGCGCGTTTCGCTTCAGGACCGGCTCAGGTCAGAACCCGGACGCGTTCTGCCACGGGACGTCCTCGACGATGGCGAGGAGGCCGTAGTCGTCGTTGAGCGTGACCTTGTTGGCCTTCTTTTGGATGGGACCGACCTCGAAGGTGTGATCGGGCTTGTCGATCCACTGGTAGAAGTGGTCGGTCCAGCCCTTCTTGCCCTTGCCGCCGCTCAGGTAGACGGCCACCGGGAACTTGAAGCCGGTGTTCTTCTGAACGACCCGGCCGCGGAGCAGGTGGCCGCCCTCGGGATGGGAGTCCCACTCGTAGGAGAACTCGATGGTGGGCATGCCCATCCCGTGGACCCACTGCTTGAAGAACCAGTCCATGCTCTTGCCATAGCTCTCGGAGAAGCTCTTGAGCATGTCCAGGTTGCTGGGGTGTCCCGTGTAGTGCTCGTCGATGAACTTGCGGACGGCCTTCTTGAAGAGGGCGTCGCCGTCTTCCTTGCTGCCGGTCAGGTGACGGGCGTAGATGCGGAGCATGTGAAGGACGAAGCAGCCCTTCTTGTACATGAAGTCCTGGCGCCGGCCCTCGTAGCCACTCCGGTTCTCGGCCGACACGAAACGATTGCCCAGGCTCAGGGGCGCGATGTCGTTGATGTGGCCGTCGTCTTTCTTCAGGTCGCGATGCCAGTCCTTGAGCATCGAGTGGAACCACTCGGTGTCGCGATGCCTGTCGATGCTCTCGAGGTAGAGGGCGGCGGCGTAGTCGGCGAAGCCCTCCGAGAACCACTGGTCGCGGCCGCTGCGGATGCCCGCGGCGCCGCCCCACCATTGATGGGCGATCTCGTGGGAGACGAACTGGTCCCAGTACCAGGGCTGCACGTCCATTCCCATTCCAGCGCGATCGGCGGTCGTGAGGAAGGCCATCTGCGTGAGCAGCAGCAGCGAGGCCGAGCCGCGGCCGTGCCCCTTCGGGTGGGGAGTGAGCGCCAGCCGGCTGTAGGGGAAGGGACCGAACCAGTCGGAGTAGACGGCGTGGGCGTGGATGGCCTTGTTGGCCAGCACGTCACCCTGCTTGGAGAGGTTGGCTTCCACCACGCCGCGTCGGCTGGAGTTCAGGAAGGAGACGGAGGCCTGAGTGTTGCTGTAGACGGCGATGGGCGTGCCGTCTTGCGCGGTCGCCGTGTCGATGCGGGCGTCCTTGCCCAGGTTGAAGGTGGCGAAGTCGATGCCGCGCTTGGTCACGAAGCGGAAGCACTCCCAGCCGTCGACGCGGTCCTCGTCACGACAGGGGGTGTCGGCGCCGTTGGACACCGCCGTGAAGCGCTCCGGGATGACCAGCGTGGTGTCGAAGCGCGCGGAGATGCCGCCGAGCGCCGTCGAGGGAGTCGGGAACCAGTTGTCCTCCTCGCGGACCGAGTAGTTGCCGAAGCCGTTGGGGTAGATCACGTTCCCCTCGAGCTCCAGCGCGATCTTGAAGCGCTCGCCGGGCAGGTACTCCCGGGGCAGCATCACGTAGATGTCGGGGGAGTGGCGCTTCTGAGCGCCGGGCAAGGTGGGCTGGACGTACTCGTTGTCGCGGCCCTCGACCTGGCAGCTCGTGGCCTCGAGGAGACGGGTGACGCGCAGGTGCAGGATCTTCAGCGGTCGTCGCACGACCTCGATCTCGCTCTCGATCTGCATCTTCATGTTCGGCGTGCCCTTGGGATCGAGCTGCATGACGATGCGATGCGAGTGGGCGCCGGCGTCGACTCTCTTGCGCTTCTCCAGGCGGGGGGAGGTGGCCGCCCACTTGTAGCGTCCGCGGTAGTCGGACGATTCGGCGAACTGCGTGATGGTGGACCAGGGCTTCCGACTCCCGTGGTCGAAGCGGGCGTGCAGTGACGTGACCTCCTCGCCCCGAGGGTCGTAGCGGAGGAACATGCCGTCCACGCGGGCGCCGTTGGGGAGACCGACCTCGGTCTCATCGACTTCCATCAGGGCCGAGAGACCCGTGCGGTAGTCGGCGTGCAGGGCGCTCTGGTAGAGCTCGATCGCACCCGAGAGCGCGTTGCCCCGACGACGCTGGGCCTCCTCGTGCTCGAGCTTGGCCAGGTCGAGCTTCTCTTCTTCCCGGAGCCACTCACCGGCCAGCTTCGACTTCGCCGCTTGCGCGTCGAGGTCGGCTCGGGTCGCCTTGCTCAGCTCGGCGTGAGCGTCCGGGTTCCTGAGCTTGGCCTCGAGCTCGGTGTCGACGAAGAAGAGCTCGGCGGTGTCGAACGCGACGTCGACCTTCTCCTCGCCGAAGAAGCGAGCGACCTGGAGCTTTTCCTGCTGGATGGGTGGGTCGACGCGGAGTCGACCGTCACCGAGGAAGGTCATGCTCAGCGTGCGGCCGCCGACGGGGTCGGAGAGGACGACGAGGCCGTTGAGGACGAGCTGGGTCTTGTCGCGCTCGATGACGAGGTTCTCGACCTTCAGCGGGGAGTCGAGCTGCCAGCGCGCCTGGAATCCGAGCTCTTGAAGCTCGAGGAGCTGAGCGGCGCTGGCGAGCTGGTCGTGACCGTTGAAGGTCTCGAAGTTGAAGCCCTGACCGAGGGCAGTGCCAGCCAGGAGAACGGCGGGAAGCAGGCGGGAAAGGACCAGTCTCGGACGCATGGGGGACCTCTCGGTGGTGTCGAGGGGACAATCCTGCCATGAGGAGTTCCGTGGCAGGACGGGCTAGCCCGGACACTTCATGAGTGTTCGTCGCGAGTGGCCGGAGATGCTAGCCGAGAAGGGCGAATGTAGCCGCGAGGCCCGGAAGCGCACTTGACGGTGTGCGTTGAGGACCGAGGGGCGAGTACGCCCTTCGCAGGCAGCAGATCTGGTCACGCAGCAGGAGACTCATGAATTGTCCGGGCTGGATACGGAGGAGTCAGTCCGGTGTTGCGCCGGCCCATTCCACCTCGTCGGCCAGGCAGAGCAGGCTCAGGTCGTCGTTGAGGCGGAGCTTCTCGGGCTTGGCGGGGAGCGGTCCGACTTCGAAGGTCTGGTCTGCTCGGTCGATCCACTGGCGGAAGCCGTCGCGTCTCCCCTCGGGGGTCTGGCTCGTCTCGAAGAAGACCCCCACCGAGAACTTGAAGGGGTCTCCCTTCTGCTTGATGCGACAGCGCAGCAAGTGCCCGCCGTCGGGATGGTCGACGACCTCGTGCGAGTACTCGAGCACGGGCAGCCCTCGCTCGAACACCCATTGACGGAAGAACCAGGTCAGGTCCGAGCCGAGGCTGGCCGAGAAGCTCTTCACGAGGTCGAGGTTGCTCGGGTGATCGAAGCGATGAGTCTCGAAGAAGTCGAGGAGAGCCTTGCGGAAGAGAGCGTCGCCCTCCTCGATGCCGCCGGCCGCCTGCTGGGCGTGGATCCTCAGCATGTGAAGGACGTAGCAGCCCTTCTGGTACATGAAGGTCTGACGCGTGGACGACGACTGGAAGCGGTTGGCGAGGGCCAAGGGGTAGGGCTTGGTGAGCCGGCCGTTGCGTGCGACCAGCGGCCGCGCCCAGGTCGCCATCACCCGTGGGAAGAGATCGGTGCCGTTCTGCCGATCGCGATGCTCGATGTAGAGGGCCGCCATGTAGTCGGCGAAGCCCTCCGAGAACCACTGATCGCGCCCGCTGCGAATGCCGACCACGCCGCCCCACCATTGGTGAGCGAGCTCGTGGGCGATGAGATGTCGCTGCTCCCAGTCGGAGTCCGAGCTCATGAGGAGCAGCAGCGAGGCCATGCCGCGGGCGTGCCGCTTCGGATGAGGGAAGACCGCCAGCCGACCATAGGGATACGGACCGAGCCACTCGGAGTAGAGGCCGAGGATCTCGCTCACCATCTCGACGTGCTCCTCCTCCGAGCCCTCGATGAAGCTGTCCTTGGGCGAGTACACGACGATGGGCGTGCCGTCGGGAGCCTGGCCTCGATGCTCCTTGACGTTCTTGGCGATGATGAAGGTCGCCAGGTCGATGGGCTGCTCGGTCACGAAACGGAAGCACGACTTGTCGTCCTGCTCGTCGTCGCTGCGACAGGGCTTCGGCAGGCCGTTGGCCACGCCGGTGATGCCCTTGCGAACGAGGATCGTCGTGTCGAATTGCGCTGGTGCGGCGTGGGGGCTCGGCGTCGGGTACCAGCGATCCTCGTCGCGCACCCACCAGCGGTCACCGCTGAGGTTCTTGAGGATGCCTCCTTGAATGGTGAGCTCGAGAGTGAGCTCCTCGCCGGCGGCCATCGGTCGAGGAAGGGCGACGACCACCTCGGGAGCGTGGTAGCGCATCTCGCCCGGCAGTCGTGGGTGAGAGAAGTCGACGGCGCGGCCATCGATCTTCGCTCCGAGCACCTCCACGTGCGGGGTGATGCTGAGGCGCAGGTGGACGAGACCCTCTTCCACGATCCGAATGCGGCTGCGGGCGGTCATGTGAATGTCCGGCCACCCGCGGGTCTTCAGGTCGAGGACGAGCTCGTGGGACAGGGCGACGGCCTCGTCGAGCTTCTTCTTCTCGAGACGAGGTGAGGTCCCTGCCCACTTGTAACGACCGCGGTACTCACGCGAGTTGGAGAACGACGTCACCAGGACCTCGCGGCTGCCGAGAGGCGAGGTGTAGGTCGCCGTCACCTGGCTCTGCTCCGTCCGACGGGAGTCGTGCAGGAAGACGAGGTCTTCGAGCACCTCGGTGCGCGAGCCCTTCGCGTCGGGGGTGACCTGCATGGCGGCCAGGAGCAGGTCGGAGCTGCCGTCTTCGGAGTCGTCGAGCAGTCGCAGCGCGAGCTCGCGTGACAGGAAGCCGAGCATGCGCTCGGTGCCGCTCTCGAGCTTGCGGCGGGAGGACTTCTCCGCCGTCCGCCACCAGTCGGCCCGGCGCTCGGCCTCCCGGGCGTCGGAAGAGCTCTTCTCGGTGGCGATGAGGTCGGCGTGCTCGGCCTGGAAGTCGAGCCCGGCGAAGAGCTCACGGTCGCTCGCGGAGGTGAAGTAGAAGGTGGCCTCACGGAAGGTCTCGTCGACCTCGGTCGACTTGAAGCGACGCTCGACCTGCTCCCGTTCCATCTTGATCGGGGGCTCGACCTGGAAGCGACCGTCCCCGAAGAACTTGGCGGTCGTCTTCTTCCCCGGCGGGGCGTCGTCCACGAAGACGTGACCCGTGAGGGTGATGGTGGCGCGGTCCCGCTCGAGAACGAGGTTCTCGACCTTGGCGGCGCGCGTCACGTCGAAACGACTGCTGGCGAGCGTCTCGGTGAGCCGATTCAGCTCCGTGAGGTCCCCGGCGCTGACCGAGAGCGCAGCGAGCACCCCTGGCAGCAGCCATGCCCCGACGCACGACGCCCTCCTCAACCCCTCCATGAGCCCTCTCCTCATCATCGCTCCCTCCTTCTCTAGATGATGCGGTCTCGCGGGCTCCGAGGGAAGTCGGACCCCGTTCCGGACCGTTCGCCCGTTCCGGAGGCGAAACACCCGAGCTTCGGGAACCCGACTGCCGGCTCGGGCGTTGAAGCGGGGAGATCTCGCCAATTCGTGACTCTCGCCTCGCGGTCTCGCGCCGACCGGGGCGGGCGATAAGATCCCCCTCCCATGTGCCGAGCCTCCCTTCTCCAACCCATCCTGCTCGCCCTGGCCGTCGTGAGCACCGTCTCCTGCCAGACGGCGCAAGACGTCGACACCGGCCTGCGTGAGGCCCTGTCGCGGGGTGAGGTCGTCCGTGAGCTGCTCCTCACCGGGGAGCTCCGGGCGGTCCGCTCGATCGCCATCAAGGCCCCCGAGACCTCCATCTTCCAGATGAGGATTCAGTTCATGGCGGAGGAGGGGAGCTTCGTGAAGGCCGGCGACCCCCTCCTCGACTTCGACAACTCCAGCCTCGTCAGCCAGGCGCTCGACCTCGAGTCGCGCATCCTCGACGCCGAGACCCGCATCGTCGCCAAGCGCAACGAGGTGGAGAGCAGCCTCAAGACCCTCGAGATCGAGCTGGCCCAGGCCGAGCACGACGCCGAGCAGGCCCGCCTGCAGGCGGCCGTCGACGAGAACCTCCTCTCGCGCAAGGTCTGGCAGGAGCGGCAGCTCGCCTCGTCCTCGGCCGAGCGTCGGCTCGACGAGGCTCGCAAGCGCATCGGATCGACGCGACGACGAGGGCAGGCCGACCTCGCCGTCCTCGAGATCGAGCGCGACAAGCTCGAAGCCGACCTGGGCTCCGCTCGGCAGGACGCCGACCTGCTCTCCATCAAGGCCCCCGCCGAGGGCCTGGTGGTCTACGAGCGCCGGCAACAGTCGACCGCCCGCTTCCAGGAGGGCGACTCCTGCTGGCCGGGTTCCACGGTCGTCCGTCTTCCCGACCTGGACGAGATGGAGGTTCTCTTCCACGTGAACGAGGTCGACGCGCCGCTGCTGACGGTCGGGACGCCCGTCGACCTCGAGCTCGACAGCTTCCCGGGCGAAACGCTCCGGGGCGTCGTGCGGTCGATCCCCTCGATGGCGGTCAAGCGGGACGAGACGTCGCGCATCGCCGTGTTCCAGGTCGTCGCCGAGCTGGAGGAGACCTGGCGTGGTCGGATGAAGCCGGGCATGTCCGTGCGGGGTCGGCTGGTCGTCGAGCGGCTCTCCGACGTGCCCCGGATCCGGCGTGGCGTCGTCCAGCACGACGGCGAGCGGTACTACGTCGAGCTTCCTGGCTCGTCACCCGAGGAGCCTCGTCAGGTCGGCCTCGACGTCGTTTCCCGCGATGCCGTCCACCTCGCGTTGACCGAAGACAGCTGGTCCCGTCTTCAAGGACAGGTAGGAGCCCCGTCATGAAGTCCCTGCTGCTCACGCTGCTCGGTGTCGGAGTGCTCGGCACTGCCGGCTGGTGGTCCTCGACACGCCTGTCGGGTCCCGGCGTGGCGACCGTGACCGCCGCGCGCGAGGACGTCGCGATCACCATCGAGGCTCCCGGCAAGCTCGAGGCGGCCATCGCCTACGAGATCGGTCCGCCCTCAATCCGCGACGCTTGGAACTACAACCTCGAGTGGATGATCCCCGAGGGGCGTCGGGTGAAGGAGGGCGAGGTCGTCGCCCGCTTCGACTCCAGCCAGATCGACGACCGCCTGCGCACCGAGAGAGCCAATCTCGAGACCGTGCTCAAGCAGCGGGAGCGCGAGCAGCGTGACCTCGACGCGAGCCTTCGGTCGCTCGAGCTGGATCTCACCAAGGCCCGGGGCGAGCTCGAGCGGAAGTCGGTCCAGGTCGCCGTGCCCGACGGTCTCGTGTCGGCGATCGAGCTGAAGGAGCTGGAAGTCGCCCGCGACCTGGCCGACCGTCGTGTCCGCTTTCTCCAGGAGCGTCTCGACTTCGATCGGGGGCTGGTCGAGGCCAAGCTCGACCTGCTGTCGGTCAAGCAAGCGCGTCACGAGCAGCAGATCGCTTACCTCGAAGACGCCAAGGCCAAGCACTTCGTGAAGGCTCCGACCTCCGGCCTCGTGCTGCACGTGCCCAAGCAAGACGGCGATCGCTGGGAGGTCGGTGAGCGCGTGTGGATGCTGGCGAAGATCCTCGAGATCGCCGACGTGTCCAGCCTGCGGGTGGCCGTCGAGGTACTCGAGGTCGACGCGGCCCGGCTCGCCCTGGGACAGTCGGCCTCGGTGTCCATCGACGCGCTACCGGGCCTGGAGGTCGAGAGCAGCATCGCCGAGATCGGTCGCCTGGTACGAGAGCGTTCCGTGCAAGACCGCAGCAAGGTCTTCGACGCCTTCCTCGAGGTCCCCGAGGTCGACCCGAAGACGATGCGGCCGGGCATGGGCGTGCAGGTGGAGATCACCGTCGAGAAGCTGGCCGATCGAGTGACCGTTCCCGAGGAGGTGCTCCGACCTTCCGAGCAAGGCCCGGTCGTCGAGGTGCTCGTGGACGGTGAGCGCCGTCTCCGCCCGGTCACCCTCGGGCCCCGCGCCAACGGCAGGGTCGTCGTGAGCTCGGGGCTGGAAGAGGGAGACCAGGTCGTCCTCCCCGGGCTGGGTGAAGCATGAGCCGCGGCGCGATCGTCGTGGGAGTGGCGCTGTCGCTCCTGGGAGGTGGTTGCAGCCAGCTCCCGTGGCTCGAGGCCGAGGGTCCCAAGGTCGCCTCCGTGGCCGTCCGTGAGTCGACGCTGCTGGTCTCGGTTCGGGCCGAGGGTGAGCTGGAGGCCGACAAGGCCAGCCCCGTCGCGGTGCCACGGGTTCCCACCGGGGCGCTGAAGATCAAGGACCTCGTGCCGGAAGGCAGCCTCGTCGAGTCCGGCGAGGTGGTGGTCGTCTTCGACGCGAGTCAGCTCCAGATCGAGCTGTCGAATCACCAGGCGACGCTGCGCTCGGCGGAGCTGCGGATGGAGCGGGGCGACGTGGTCGCCGCGATGGAGAACGGTGCCATTCGTGTCATGCGCGACGTCGCCGCCCTCGAGCGAGATCACAGCACGTCCTTCGAACTCGACGAGACGGTCTACAGCCGACTCGACATCCTCGACAACGAGCTTCAAGGTAGCGAGGCCGAGGCGACCATCGGTTACGCCGAAGCCGCCTTGCGGCTGCGTGGCGAGTCACAGCTCATCGACCGCAACATCATCGGCGTCGAGCGCGACACGACCGAGTCGAAGATCGGCGACGTCGAGACCAGCCTCGGCCAACTCGTGTTGGAGAGCCCGCTGCCGGGAATGGTCGTCTACAAGAAGAACTGGCGGGGCTCCACCGCGAGCGTCGGCGACTCGCTGTGGCCGGGCAACGTGGTCATGTCCATCGTCGATCCGTCGTCGGTGAGCCTGCGAGCTTTCGTGCTCGAGCGCGACGGCACCGGAGTGGTCGAGGGAGCCGAGGCGATCATCCGCGTGGACGCCCGCCCCGAGCTCGAGCTCACCGGCAAGGTCAAGAGCGTCCAGAACGTGTCGCGCCCCATCCGCCGCGGGCTGCCGACGAAGTACTTCGAGACCGTCATCAGCATCGACGACGCCGAGGCCGGCCTGCTCAAGCCCGGCATGAAGGCCAGCGCCGAGATCATCGTCGACCGTCTCGAGGAGGCGGTCGTCGTGCCGCGCACCGCGGTGCGAGGTGGAGAGGGCGAAGAGGTCGCCCCTCACGTGTTCGTCGAGGGGCTCGGCGCGCCCCAGCGACGGGACGTCGAGCTGGGCCGGGGCGACCACGTGCTCGTCCAGGTCGTGTCGGGGGTGTCCGCCGGCGAGCGCGTGTTGCTCGGCGACGCTTCGGGCTCGGGTCAATCGTGAAGGATCCGAGCTAGCTCATGACGCTCCGCGAGCATCTCCGCGCCGCAGGCTCCGACCTGCGGCGGCACGGCCTGCGCACCCTGCTCACGATGCTGGGCATCATCTTCGGCGTGGGGGCGGTGGTCTCGATGCTCTCCATCGGAGCCGGTGCCCAGGCGCAGGCCTTGGAGGCCATCGACTCGCTGGGCCTGCGCAACATCATCGTGCGCGACAAGGAGCTGGACCAGCAGGAGCGCTTCACGCTCCGCGAGCGGAGCCTCGGTCTCGCGCTCTCCGACCTCGAAGGCATCCGACGCGTGGCCACCGACGTCATCGCTGCCAGCGCCCGAAAGGAGGTCCGGTCGGACCGGGTCTTGTCGTCAGGCGGACGCAGCGAGGCGCGGGTGCTCGGGGTCGGTCGTGAGCACTTCGAGCTCATGGGACTGCGGGTGGGCCGGGGCTCGCTCTTCGATCCCGACGAGGAGGCGAGCTTCCGTCGGGTGGCCGTGCTCGGCGACAAGGCGGCCCGCGAGCTGTTCTCGTATCGCGATCCGGTGGGTGAGGCCGTCAAGGTCGGCGAGGTCTGGTTCACCGTGGTCGGCGTCCTCACGCCACAGGCGGTGTCTCAGGAGAGCTTCGAGGGAGTCGAGCTGGAGAGCAGCGACCTGTCGGTGTTCATCCCCATCACCACGGCCCTCAAGGTCTTCGACCGGGGCGTGCTCGACTCCGAGCTGGACGAGATCGTCTTGCAGGTCGAGCAGGGGGCCTCCATCGGCTCGACCGCGGTGCTGGTGAGCTCCATCCTCACGGGCCTGCACGGTGGCGAGACCGACTTCACCTTGGTCGTGCCCGAGGAGCTGCTCGCGCAGAGTCAGCGCACGCGTCGCATCTTCAACGTCGTCATGGTGGGCATCGCCGGCATCTCGCTGCTCGTGGGCGGGATCGGGATCATGAACATCATGCTGGCGAGCGTCCTGGAGCGGACCCGGGAGATCGGCATCCGGCGGGCCATGGGCGCGCGCCAGGTGGACATCCGTTACCAGTTCCTGTCCGAGGCCGTGCTCATCTCCGTGCTCGGGGGCCTGATCGGCGTGGCGATGGGCTTCTCCATCGCCTGGGCGGTGGCGCTCTACTCGAACTGGACGACGGTGGTCACCGGATTCTCGGTGGCCCTGTCGCTGGGCTTTGCCGTCGTGATCGGTCTGGTCTTCGGGACCTACCCAGCGGTCAACGCGGCCAAGCTGGATCCCATCGAGGCCCTCCGCTACGAGTGAGGCTCCGGCCGGGCGAGCGACGTCCTCGTTCGACTTGCCCCGGGCTGTCCGATCGGCAACTCTTCCCGTCCGAACCGATTGGCGCCCTCCCCGACCCTCGTCGGGCCCCGGAGTCTCAGCATGCGTTTCAGCCTTGCCCGTCCCGTCCTCGTGTCCGTCCTCGCCGGTGTCCTGCTCAGCGGGAGTGCCCTGGCCGCGCCCGTCCATTACGACATCGACGGCGGCCACTCGATGGCTGTCTTCAAGATCCGCCACATGGGCGTGGCCAACTTCTATGGTCGCTTCAACGACGTCTCGGGTCACTACGTCGTCGACCAGGCCAACCCGGCGGCCAGCAAGGTCTCGGTCGTCATCAAGGCCGACAGCGTCGACACGAATTCCGAGAAGCGGGACAAGCACGTCAAGAGCCCGGACTTCTTCGACGCGATCCAGTTCCCGACCATCACCTTCGAGAGCAGCTCGGCCAAGGCCATTGGCGGTGGCGATCTCGAGCTACGTGGAAAGCTCTCCCTGCACGGCGTGACGCGAGATCTCATCATTCCCGTGCGTTTCATCGGCGAGGGCAACGACCCCTGGGGCGGCTACCGCTCGGGTTACGAGGGGACCTTCACCATCAAGCGCAGCGACTACGGCATGAACGAGCTCCAGGGGCCGCTCGGTGACGAGGTCACCGTCATCATCAGCCTGGAAGGCGTCAAGAAGAAGTAGTCGTCTCGACCTTCTCTTCCGACGGAGCTCGTCACGATGATCTGGATGCCGCTCGTGCTCGCCGGCCTGTTGCCGGTCGTGCTGTCCGCGCTCGGCGCGTGGCTCGGCCCGCGTCGTCCGTGGTTGACGGTGCTCGGCGTCGGGCTCGCGCTCGGCTGTGGGCTGGGCTCGGCCATCACGCCCGCCTGGCCGGTACGCGAGGTCTTGCAGTGGCTCCCGCTGGCCCTGGTCGTCGTGCTCGTGCTCGGCCTCATCGAGGTCCGCGAGCTCGGTCCGCTGGCGCTCCGGATCGCGATCACGACCGTCGTTTCGGTGGTCGTGACGCACTCGTTACTGAAGCCGATCCTGTCGCGCTGGAGCGACCTCCACGTGATCGGCCTGCTGCTCGGCGTGGCGGCGGTGGTCGGCCACCTGCTGACCTGGGGGCGGCGCTCGGTCGGACGTGACGGGCTCGGGACCCTGCTCGGTCTCTGCCTGGTCGGGGCGGCCAGCTCGGGCGTGACCTTCCTGTCGGGCAGCGCCCGCAACGCGCAGCTCATCGGCGGCTGGCTCGCGACGGTGGGTGGGCTGACCCTCGTCTCGATGGCCTGGCGCACGGTCGGCGCGTCGGGCGGCGGCTGGCTCGGCAAGCGACTCGGTGCGGCGTCGTGGCTCACGGCGGTGGCCGCGAAGCTGGGCGCCGACGTCGCGGCTCGCAGCGAGCGACTCCGCGGACCACTCGTGCTCCTGCTGCCGGTCATCTCTTGGCTGCTGCTGGCAGGTGCTTACGTGCCCGTGCCCTGGCCGACGCTCGGCTGCCTGGCGGCGGGCCTCGTGCTCGCGGTCAGCCTCCCGGCGCTCGGCAAGGGCTCCGAGACGATGTCGAGCAGGCTGGGCCGCCTGGTGCTCACGGCGCTGCCGCTGGTCGTGGCGGTGGTGCTGGCCTGGCAGGCGTCGAGCGCGGCGGATGAGGGTGGGTTGCCGTACTGAGGCCGAGAAGCCCGTGAGGGCGTGCTACCCAGCGTGCCCTCGCCGCTGAGCCAGCTCTTGGCGGGCCTGCTCGATCTTGTCGAGTAGCTCGGAACCAGGCTCTGCTTCGACCTGAGCAGCGGCACCCTCCGCCTCGCTCAGGAGCTCACCTGCAGGCTCCGGTTGTCCGGTCGTCGCGACGAACCGGGCTTGCGTGGCGAGGAGCTTGCCCAGCTCGAGTGGATCCCTCACCGCGCGCAGGAGCGCGTTCGCCTTCGCGAAGGTGGCACGCGCGTCTTCTTCGCGGCCTTCATGCCACAACGCTTGGCCGAGGAGTCCGAGCGTGTGGCCTTCCGAACGCTGGTCGCCCAGCTCACGGTGAATCGTCAGAGCTTCTTCGAGGTAGGACAGAGCCTTCGTCGTCTTGCCCAGCTGGAGGAGGATGTCTCCGATGTTGGCCATCGTGCAGGATTCTTGGCGTCGGTCTCCGACTTCCCTCAGGACATTCAGGGAGTCGTAAAGGTGTGCGAGGGCTGCAGCAAGCTCGCCAGAGTCTTCCTTGATGAGGGCAAGTTGGCCCAAGAGAATTCCCTCTGCCGGTCGATCTCCGAGAGCTCGATATGTCGCAAGAGACGAATGGAGTAGTCTGTGTGACTTCGATGATTGGCCTTGCTCTCGATAGACAAGGCTGCGATTGAATAGTGCTGCTGCCTCCATCCTTCGATTGGATGTCTGCTGAGCTAGCCTTGCGGCTTCGTCAAAAGATGCATGTGCCTCCGTGAGCAAGCCTCGCTCGAATTGGAAGGAGCCGATGACCACGAGCTGGCTCGCCTTCTCTTCGAGACTTCCGAGTTTCAAGGCCATCGCGAGTCCCTCCTCGAGCAAGGCGCTCGATTCGGCGTGATGGCCGGTCATGATCAGTTCTCTCGATACAATGCGAAGCGCATGGATTACTCCGATCTCGTCGCCGCTGCGCCGGTACAGGGCGAGCGACCGGCGTGCGTACGTGAGGGCTGTTTCGCTGCCTCGTTGCTTAGCGCCCATTTTGGCCAGTTGGAGAAGTGCGGCCGCTTGCTGTCTCTCGGTGCCCATCTTGAGGGCGAATTTTGCTTGTTCGGCTGCAGGCTCCGTATTGCCCAATAGTTCGTTTTGTGTGCACAGGAGGATCGCCGCTCTTGCTGATTCCTTCGTGCTCAGTTTCATCGAGGACAGCTGTTCGTTCGTGTCTTGCGCAAGTGAGTACGGTCCGAACGTGCTGGCTACCGATGTCAGCGCAGACTTCATTGAGAGTGCGATCTCGGCGTCATTGCGAGCGATGGCTCGTCGGTAGGCTGCGAGGATGTTCCGAAGCTCGCTGGTGAACTCCACGTGTTTCGGCCTGAGGTTGGGGCTCGCGTGGATGATCGTCGTCCGATCCTGGACGAAACTGAGGTAGTAGTTCCCATGTCGCAGGAATGCGGCTTGCTCTGCGTCAGGCGGACGGCTAGACCGAAGCTTGTCGGCCGCGTAGGCACGAACGCTCAGTAGGAGGTCGAAGCGCTTCCTGTCGGGTTTGGATGTGCCTGGTTCCGGTTCCTGAGCAGCGACCTGGACGAGGCTCTGATCGACGATGGCTTGGATGATGTCGAGAGGCCATGGTGCCTCCGGCTCTAACTCCAACAAGGACTCTGCAGCCTCTAGAGTGAACCCTCCTTCGAACACGGAGAGCTGGGCGAGCGTCTGTTGTTCCCAAAGGGTCAGGAGCTCCCAACTCCAGTCGAGGGAAGTGCGGAGCGCTGAGCGCGGGCCAATCGCGGAGCTCGCCGGCGAGACGAGATCAAAGCGTGACCGCATCTTCTCCAGCGCCTGGGCAGGCGAGAGCACGCGCATCCGGGCGGCTATCAACTCAATGGCGAGTGGTAGCCCGTCCAGTAGCTCGACGAGCTGATGGGCCTTTGCGCGGTTCGATTCCGACAGGCTGAAGCTGCCGGTTACGGAGTGGGCCCTCTGTTCGAAGAGCTCGACTGCTGCCTCGCTCGGCAGTGGCTCGACGGGGAGGACCTCTTCTCCGGCCGCGTGGAGCAGTTGCCTGCTCGTGGCAAGGAACTGCGTGTCCTTGGCGACCGTGAGCCAGGCCGAGACCGCTTCTCGGACTTGCTCGACGACCTGCTCGCAGTTGTCGAGCACGACGAGTATGCGGCCATGGCTGGCCAACGCGTGACCGAGCTGCTCGACCGGGTCGCCAGTCAGGGGGACGTTCAGCGTGACCGCCATTGCGTGGAGCAGCTCTTCGAGGGACTGAGCTTCGGTGAGGTCACAGAACCAGGCTCGGTCCAGCTCTTCGACTTCGATGCTGGCCGCACACTCCAGAGCAAGCCTCGTCTTGCCGACCCCTGGAGGACCCAGGAGTGTCAGGAGTCGTGCTCCTGCTCGGAGCTTTCGGCGGATCTCCTCGAGCTCTGCGCTTCGGCCCACGAAGCTGGAGTGAGGTCGTGGGAGACCCCGAGCCGGCAGGCGGGGCGGGACCTCGAGGAGCTCGCTCTCAGGAAGGTCCAGCGTGTCCCAGGCCCAGCTCGCGAGCTTCTCAAGGAGTCTCGGGGAGGGCTGGCGTTGTCCCAGCTCGATGCGGCGGTAGTGCCTCGCCGAGATGCCGAGAGCGGCCGCTGCCTCGACCTGGGGCAGCTCCTCGCGAAGGCGAGCCTCCCTGAGTGCCTCTGGGCGGAGCGTTCTCGTGGTCGGCATCAGGGGGTGGGAGCGAACATTCGTGTCTTATCGGGGCACGTGGGGAACGGGGCGTCCCAGAACGCCGCGGCGGGCCCGGTGGTGCAAAGGTTGTGGATGCGGTGGACCCGACCTTGTGGATTTTCCGCCGGCGCCTCGGGAGACCGCGCATTGCTGCCTGGCTGATTCTCTGGCGGCTAGCTAGTCGTGGCTAGGTCATGGGCCGATCTCGCGCGATCCGCAACCTGTGGAAGACATGAGGAAGGACTGCGGGTCGTCGCGGAAGTCACGGTGTCGACGATTGTGGACAGCCTCGGAGCGCTGCCTGTGGAGGGACCGATTGTCTTTCGACAAGGGAGCGAGATTTCTTTTCACGCTTAGAGCCCTTGGCTACGATCGCTCCATTCAAAGCGACGCTCGAGTGCGCGCCATCCGGTGACTGCTTCCACCGTGATGGACCGACCCGGGGAGCCGGCGTGAGTGAACCCAAGACCGTCAACTTCGTGGGAGCCGAGCTGCGGCGATTGCGTGGAATCCGCAAGCTCGGCGAGCTGGCCAGCCAGGCTCGCGAGGTCCACGCCGTTCGGATCGGCTCCGCGGAGCTCGACGAGATTCGGCTGCGGCACTTCGAGGTCGGCTCGCTGACGCCGAGCACGGAGGAGTGCTTCACTCTCTCGCTCCTGCACCGTCTCTCACTTCACGAGATGTTGGACCTCTTAGTCGTCCAACAGATCGTTGATAAAGCTAACTTGGGTGCGAGGCTGGAGCAGCTCTCGTCGGTCCACAACCAGGCCTGGCGTGATGGCGATTGGGAGACCGCGCTTGCGGCCGCGGCCAGCGGTGAGGCTCTGGCGGAGCGACCGTCCGACTGGGCGGCCTGGAGAACCCAGCGCGCGGTATCGATGGGGATGCTGGGCATGGGCCGGACGGCCCTCCTCATCCTGATGGACCTCAGCGAGCACCACAGCGTCGAGCCGGACCAGCGCTACCAGGTCTTCCGTTACCTCGCTGATCAGCAGGTCAACGCTGGGCACTTCAGCCTTGCGGCGCAATCAGCTCAGCTCGCGGTGGAGCACGCCCCGCACGATCTCGCACCGGAATGGCGCTGGGGGCTCATTCACACGCAGGTCCGCCTCTTCCTTCTCAAGGCGGAGCAGGCCCTGGAGGTGGACGACGAGGAGATCCACGAGGCGCTCTTCCTCATCCGTGACGCTCGACGGCTCATCACGAGCGAGGACAGTCAGAAGTGGCTGGCCTTGGACTTCATGGAAGCGGCTGCCCAGGAGCTCCTCGGGGAGCAGCCAGTCTCCGAGTACGAGCGCATCGCACGTGACGCCAGGTCCTGTGGGCATCGTCACGTGGAAGCCCTTGCCTGGAAGAACCTCGGTGTCATCCACCGCCGTGCGGGTGACATCGAGCTCGCGCGTGAGCCATTGCTCCTGGCGCGAAGTTTGGCCCGTGAAGGACACGCGCTCGACGAGCTCTTCGACGTGACGTTCGAGCTCTACCTCCTGTTCGAGGAGCGCGGCCTCGAGTTGGAGAGTGAGCAGTACTTGGCCGAGTGCCACCTGCATTACCAGCAGGTGCACTCGTGTACCCCGAATCTCCTCGCCTACGAAGCCTTGCTGAGGGCCGCATCATGAGCACGAGGTTCTCTGCCGCGCCTCTTGTCGCCCTTGCCTTCGTCTTCTGTTCCCCCGCGAGTGCCGAAGTCGTGATGACTCCGGCCTTTGCGGGTGCCCGTTTCGAGGTCACGCCAGTCGAGGGTTCCATCTGGCGAGTGGACGGCCCGGTCACCGAGCGACACCTCAATCCGATGGGTGATTCCTTCGGTGATGGGGTGCCGAGTCACGCCGTCAGCTCCGGGGCACTGCTCGTTGCCTGGGGCCGTCCCGCCATGGGTCACGTGCAGGCAGCGGTTGTTCCCGCAGGCGGTGCGCGGTGGCATGCGACCCAGGCAATCACCGCGCCAGGCGTCTTTGGACAGCCGCGCGTGCTCGCCCGTGAGGATGGTTGGCTCGTCGTCTTGAATCAGGCTGCCGGCAGTCCAGAAGTCGTGATGGCCGGCATCACCCGGGAAGGTCGCGCCACGGCACCGACGCCTCTTCGTGGTGGTCTTCTGGTCGAGGTGGTGGCCGTTGGCGACATGGTCCACGCGATCACGCTGGACCCCGTGAACCTGACGACGGGTCGATACGGGCTGGATGCCACCTCATTCCGCCCGAACTACAGCATTCCCGAAATCCCCATTCCGATCATCGACGGTCGTTCGGTCGACCTTCACGAGTTCAACGCGCCCATCCTCCCGCTCCCGCCCATCGAGCAAGCACCCCGCCCCGGCCTCACCAGCCGGAGCAGCTCGCGTCGCTTGCCGCCGGTCGTGCGGACCGAGGCGCTGCTCTCACCCGACATCCGCGTGCACTCCGGCACCGATGGCGACCGAGAGACCTACGCCGTCGTGACCTGGTGGGTGGACGCCTACAGCATCCTCTTCGTCGAGCTGACCGAGGACGGCGCGCAGCTTCCGCCCGAGCGCGTGTCGAGTCTCATGCCCAACGATCCCTACCTCGTCCAAGAGGCTGTCCGCGCCGTTCGCGACCGCTGATTCTCATCGCGGCGCTCGGCCAGGACCGGGTCATCGGGAAGGGGGATCGCCTCCCCTGGAGCATCCCCGAGGAGTACGAGCACTTCCGGCGCTCCGTGCGAGGAGCCACCGTCATCTTCGGGCGGCGCTCGCACGAGATCTTCGGGCCCGACCTCACCGAGAGCACGCAAGTCGTCGTGACCCGCTCACCCGAGTCGGTGACGGGTCAGCTCACCGCCACCAGCGTCGAAGAGGCGCACGAGCTGGCGCTGAGCCGTGGCGCGCCGGTGTTTTGCGCCGGTGGTGCGGCGATCTACGAGGCCTGCCTGCCCCTCGCCACGGAGATGCACCTCTCGTTCATCGAGGGTGAGCACGACGGCGACGTCTTCTTCCCCGAGTTCGACGAGGCCGACTGGGTCGCCGCACGACGCGAACCTCGCGACGGCTGGGAGCTCGTCCTCTACCGACGCAAGGTCTGACCCCAGAGGCGACGACGGCGTGCCGACGCAGTTGCGCAGGCACGCCGTGATCACGCGCGGGGCGTTGACCCCAGACGCTCCTGGAGGCTCGGGCTATCCCTGATTGGCCCCGCAGCTGCTCAGGCCGGGGATGACGTTGCGGAGCTGACCGAGCAGGGCCTTCGCCGCCGCCTGATTCTTGCCCTTCTTCATCGCCATGTTGCAGAGCAGGGGAGCTCCGTCGGCGCCGAGGCTGGTGAGGGCGTGCAGCGCCGCCTGCTTCATCTTCTCGTCCTTCGAGGCCGACACCAGGACCGCCTGCTCGACCAGGCCGGGCAGGGCGATGTCTGGTGCGATGCGGACGACCTCGGCCACGTGGACGCGTGTTGCCGGATGCGAGCCCGCCTCGACGAGCGCGCGCAGGTCGGCATCACCGCCGCGCACGAGCACGAATGCCGCCTCGCGAGCCGGCGAGTTGTTCATGAGCAGCTCGCTCAGACGCTGACGAATCTTGGGCTTCAAGGTGGTGCCCCACTCACCCACGACCGACATGGCCGAGCAGGCCCAGCCGATGGCGCCGGGATCTTTCTCGGCGAGGAAGCCCGCCTCGATCGCGGGGCGAAGCTCGTCGATGGGAGCACGCCCCAGCGAGGAGCCGTACATCGCCTGACCACGGATGCCCGCTCGCGAGTCCTTCAGGATGATGGGGAGGACGTCCGGCACCTGCTTTCCCAGGCGACCGATGCCGCCCATCATGGCCGACAGCTCGAGGTTGGAGATGTCCACGCGCTCGAGGAGGTCGCGGATGACGGGCTCCGCCGGGTAGGTGGGCACGCCGGTCATGGCCAGGCCCAGCGCGTGAGCCGGACCCTTCTGACGAAGCTGATCGCGCAGCTCCTTGTCGTTGACGCCCATCCGGAGCAGGGTCGCGGTCGCCATGACCGTCGTCTCCTCGTCGATGAGCCCGAGAGCGGCGTCCTCGAGATGCGGACGTGCGGCCATCGCCTCCGAGCCGAGCAGGCCCAGGCCGTGGTACGCGAGCACGCGACCCCACTGGTCGTCGCTGATGATCGCCTCGCCCAGGCCGAGCACGGCCTGGTCGATCTTCTTCTGCTTGTCCTGGCCGTAGCGCTCCGGGAAGTGGCGAGCGAGCGCCGCGATGTAACCGAGACGACCGAGCATCGCCGCGTTCTGGTTCGACGAGTTGCGACCCGCGCTACAGAGCACCGACAGGCCCTGGAGCTCGGGGCGTAGGTCCTCGGCCAGGAGACGCGCCGCCGTGCAGCGGATCGTGGCGTCACCGTCGACCAGGAGCTGCTCCATGATGTCGTGGACCTGCTCGTCGTACTTCGGGTTGACTCGGCCGAAGTCTTCCAAGCCCATGACGACGAAGCGACGCAGGCCCGTGTCGGGCACCTTCAGCCCCTCCTTGAAGGCCTCGAAGGTCTTGGGGATGAGGGGAGCGGGGATGCGGCCGTGTTGGCCGGCTCGCTTCTTGAGCTGGGCCATCGCGTCGCGGGCCGCACGCAGGTCCTTGCCCTTGACCGTGTCGAGCAAGACCGACGTCGGACGACGGTCGACCGTGTCCCTCTTTGAAGACTGAGCTGCCGCCGGAGCGGCCAGGACGGCGACCGCCAGGGGCAGCGCGATGAGCGTTCTCGTGACCATGGTGCGACTCCTCGAAAGCACGCAGCGACCGACGTCCTCGTCGGACGCACCGAGCTCTTCCCCGCAGCAGTGACGAATCGGTCGACCCGTGGCTTCAGGATAATCGACAGATCGGCCGACGTCCCGCCGGCTCATTCCGTCGACTTCGTGACCTTCTTTCCCTCATGCCGGGGTAGAATGGGGCACCACGCCAAGGGAGGCCAGTGCGGTGACCGCGATTGACCTGAAGGCACATCGAGAGACCTTCGAGCACTTCCTCGATCGACGCGGTCTCCGCCGCACGAGGCAGCGCGAGCTCATTCTCGATGTCTTCCTGGCCACCGACGATCACCTCACGAGCGAGGAGCTCCACGCCCTGGTCTCCAAGGAGGACGCGAGCATCGGTCTCGCGACCCTCTACCGGACCCTGAAGCTCTTCGTCGAGGCCGGCATCGCCAGCGAGCGGGCCTTCGGAGAGGGCGTCACTCGCTACGAGGTCCGACAGGCTCACCACGACCACCTGATTTGCACGAATTGCGGGCGGATCATCGAGTTCGAGGACGAGACCATCGAGGAGCTCCAGGACGCGATCGCCGAGCGCCACGGCTTCACGCTCACCTGGCACCGGCTCGAGCTCTACGGGACCTGCCCTGACTGCCCGGCCGAGGCTGCCGATGCCCCTCGGCGGGGTGCGCCGCGATCACGGCCAGCGGCAGCAGCGGACTGAGTCCTGGGCGCTCGTGAGCTTCTTGGAGGCCGCTAACGGCTTCTTGACACTTGCCACTTGATATTGAGAATGACTCTCATTATCGTTGCGGCGCCCAGTAACAAGAGAGCCGTTCCCGGAGTCCTGCCTCGTGCCGGTCCGATCCCTCCCTGTCTTTCAGATGCTGCTCGTCCTCGTCCTCGGGGCGACGACGGCCGCGGCGGCCCGCATCGAGCGGACCCGCTATCTGATGGGCACGACCTGCCGGATCGTGGTGCATCACCACGACGAGTCTCGGGCACGTCGAGCAGCGGAGGAGGCGTTCGACGCGATCGCGAGCCTGGAGGCGGTT
>JBCCFW010000116.1:0-23615 GCA_039029535.1 Acidobacteriota bacterium | reverse complement strand
CTGTTAGCCCCCATTCCATGACCAACCAGTGATGAAGCTCTACCTCATCACCACAGGCACAGCAGCCGAGAAGTCAGCCGCATCGCTGCTCAGAGCCTCGGAACGAGATGTAGCAACCGCTCAGCAGACACTCGACAGCACGGCAAGAACGTCCAAGAACAAGTCCAACCTCAAGGCATACAAGGAGTACCTGAAAGCAACCCCAAAAGAGCGCACTGACGTCCTGAACACAATCACTGTGATTGACGCAGCGTCCGACATCACCGACCTCGAGGAGGAACTTCACCAGGAACTGTTCTGGGCTGTGGACAAGAACCACCGCACCGCATTCCTAGACAGGCTGGAGGGCTGGTGGTTCCGTCGCGTCCTGAAACAGCTGGAAAGCGACTCCGCGAGGAGGATCGGCTCGGTGGAGCTCGACGGCTTCATGTCGGATCTCCGCGAACAGTTCAAACGGGAGGCCCTGCCGATCGATGAAGACCTGCTGAGCTTCACTCTCGATGATGCCACATGGGAATCTCACCAGAGCAGGAACTTCGTTCGTCAGCTTGGCCTCATCAACGCAGGAAAGCGCCGAGTCGCCTCCTCCATCAGAGACTACTACCGAGCGTTCGTTCAACGCTCTCGCTGGGTCCGCCTCGAACTGGTCGTTGACCTGGACCTAGCCAAGTACGAGAAGCGGCTGATCGAAGAATGGGGACTTGTGTTTGACTCAGTTCGGGACGAGATCGGCGACGAGGCCACCGAAGAGGAACAGCAGGTTGCTGCACGTTCGATCCTCACCTGGGCGGAGCGGACACCAATACCCATTCGACCAAACGTCACCGAGCCCTTTGTGAGCCGAGGCTCATTCCACATTCTCGCGGATGATGTCCGCATTGGGTGGCACCCAGACTTCCGCAATCGCCTAGAGGCACTCCTTGGCTTGGGAGAGTCGACATGACGCCGTGGAAGCTCAGACCGCGAGAGGAAAAGGCCCTTCTCAATCCAGGCTTTTGCTCTCACCTCTTATGGCACGCTGCTCGGGGCTATTCTGGAGCGAGCCCCGGGGCAATTTCCTTCGAGGAGTCGTTCCTCATCTTGCCGTTGACTCTTCACCGCGAGACACGCGAGGCGGCTCCGCGGACCATACGCACATCGCTCGCCGTTTGGTTGCTAGAGAACCCGCTGGTCCGCGGGAACGTCGCAAGTCGGGCAAGGCTGCTCGTGCCTACAACCAAGGAAGCCATGACGTTCGGTGGCACAGCCGGCCTCCTTGACCTCAACGAAGGACAGCTGAGGGCGGAGGACCAATGGAGAGCAGCAATCAATCGCTTCCTCGCTCAGTCTAGCGATGAAGTGCGCGACTGCGCGAAGTGGGCCGCTTTTCTTGGCAAGTGGTTCGCCCGAACCGGCGACGCTGCGACAGTGTTTGCTCTCATGGGCTTGAGGCCATAGCCATGCAGATACTAGACATCGTCGTCTTCAGTCACGACGGGCGCAGCCGAACTCTCTCGCTGAGGCCTGGCCAGGTCAACATCATCACTGGCGCATCAAAGACAGGGAAGTCGGCGCTGATCGACATCGTCGACTACTGCTTTGGTTCCAGTGAATGCAGCGTCCCGGAGGGTCCGATCCGAAGGCTCGTGTCTTGGTTCGGACTGAGGCTGCAGTTCGATGGTGGCCAAGCCTTCATCGCACGCCGTTGCCCACCAGCAAGTGGCCTCTCCAGCGAAGAGTGCTATCTCTGCATTGCGGACGAGACAGAAGTCCCACAGCCGGCCGAGCTGCGGCAGACAACGAACACGAAGGGGCTAAAGGCCCTTCTCGGCAGCTGGGCTGGGATCGGCGACTATGTCCACGAGCCGCCTGTTGGACAGACCCGATCGCCACTGTCAGCGACAATCCGGCACGCCCTGCTCTACTGTTTCCAGCCCCAGGACGAGATCATCCGTCGAGGTCAGCTCCTACATAGTTCGGCTGACAACAACGTCGCTCAAGCGATCAAAGACACACTCCCTTACTTTCTCGGAGCCGTTGATGACGAGTACGTGCGCAAGCTCGAGGAACTGCGCAGACTGAAGGCACAGCTGCGAGGCTGTGAGCGACGCCTTAGCGAGCTTCGCTCCCTCCAGGGCAAGGGCGGTAGCAAGGCAACAGCCCTCCTGGTGCAGGCACGAGATGCAGGCCTGTCGGTGAAGATTGCTGACACTTGGGAGGGAGCACTAGAGCAGCTCAGACTCTTGGCCGAGACACCGTTACAGGAGTCCGACCTAGAGGCTCCAGATGGGCAGGAGTTCGCGAGGCTTAGCTCAGAGCGAGAGCGGTTGCTCGAGAGTCAACGTCGTCTCCGCACCGAGATCTCCACTGCACGCGCGTTCGCAAGAGATGAACAAGGCTTCACCGACGAAGTGGACGAGCAACGGGCGCGCTTGGCTTCGATTGGGATCCTAGAAGACTCGCAGTCAGAGAGTTCCTGTCCGCTCTGTTCACAGCGGCTTGAGAACGAGTCCGTTCCCACCGTCGAACAGATACGTGACTCCTTGGTCGATGTGTCGTCCCGATTGGACTCAGTGGCCCGTGCCGCTCCACAGACTGAGCGCGCCATCGCGGAGCTTGAAGCCAGCCTCCAGAGCTTGCAAGAGCAGCTTGGCAAGAACCGAATAGAGATGGAAGCTGTCCGCGAGGCGAGCGACAGCCTGCAGCAGATGCGCGACGATGAGACGAGAAAGGCACACGTACTAGGACGCGTTTCTCTGTATCTCGAGAGCGTGCCAGAGCTGCCGAGCACCAAGGACCTCGAGGAGACGGCGCGAATTCTCCGAGATCAGTGTGAACACCTGGAGGAGGGCCTGGGTGAAGAGTCGGTGCGAGAGAAGCTGAACTCGATCGTGTCGATTCTAGGCCAGAGAATGACCGAGTGGGCTCGGCGACTGAAGCTCGAGCACTCGACCTCGCCATTACGGATAGACCCCCGACGACTGACTATCGTCGCTGACACTCCCGATGGCCCGCTACCGATGACTCGGATGGGAAGCGGTGAGAACTGGGTGGGCTATCACCTCATCGGCCATTTGGCATTGCACCAGTGGTTCGTGGAGCAGGAGCGCCCGGTTCCGCGGTTCCTGTTCATTGATCAGCCCTCGCAGGTGTACTTCCCACCCGAACTCGACGAGAGCGATGGCTCACTTGAACAGGTGGATGAGAGCGATCGGCAGGCCGTGCTGCGGATGTTCAAGCTCGTGTTCGACTGTGTCGAGGAGGTCGCACCAGAGCTGCAACTAGTGATCACCGAACACGCAGACCCGAGGGAACCGCGGTATCAAGCTGCAGTCGCCGAGAAATGGCGTGGCGGGCTCAAGCTGATACCCGAGGACTGGCCTCGCGAGAAATGAGCGGGGAATCCAGGGACCGCATGCCCAAAGCCGATGGGATATGTTTCTGAAAGGAAGTTACTTACGGGCCTTCATTTCTGGCGATGCAGCTGCCAGTGCACGTGGCCGGTGTTGGCTTACTGCCGATGCGACGCGCGTAACGCTGAACCAAACCCGAGTTCTTGCGCCTGTTTCGGGCGATCGAACTCGACGTACTCAAGGAGCGCCGAAGCGAGCCTGAGAAGCTCCGGTCCACTCTCGAGGCGCGTCGACGCTCCTGGCTCACCGAACGGCACTATAGGGCAAGCTAAGCGAGGACGCGTTCCAGATGGAGAGCAATCGGCTCGAGCGCGACCTCACGTTCGCTCGGATCGAGCTCAACGATGCCCAAGTCGACGAGCTCGACCCCGAGGCCGTTGCTGGCTTCGCAGAGCGCGTGATGATCGATACGGCAGCGCTCTGGCGGAAGGGCAACGTGAGGCAGAAGCGGCGTCTTCAGGCTGCCGTCTTCCCAGAGGGCGTCATCTGGGACGGTTCTGCTATTGGAACCGCCGCAACCTCCCCGGCCTTCAGCTACTTGCAGCAGATTGCCGCCGGAGGGGAAGAGTTGGTGAGTCAAGAGGGACTCGAACCAAATCCCTCAATTCAGGGCCCGCCAAGGCAAGGCACGAGGCGGAAACCGCTCCCCTACCGGCGCCGACGTCTCCGTCGCCCACCCCGCTTCGCGCCCGGACCACCGCCCTTCTCTCCTCGCGACTTCGGACGTGGACCCTGACCCGACGGCTTCTTCGGCTTCCCCTTCCCCTCTGACGCGCTGATGCCCGGCGCCGTTCGGCGGGGGATCGGAGAGCCGATCATCTTCTCGGTCGCGCGGAGCCAAGCTCGGTCGGCCTCGGTCACGAAGGTGAAGGCGATCCCCTCGCGCTCCGAGCGGCCCGTGCGTCCGATGCGGTGGGTGTAGGCCTCGGACGTGTTGGGCACGTCGTAGTTGATGACGTGCGACACGCCTTGGACGTCGATGCCACGCGCCGCGATGTCGGTGGCGACCAAGACGTCGTGACGGCGTGAGCGGAAGCCACTCATCGCCCGCTCGCGCTGACCCTGCGACATGTTGCCCTGCAAGGCGACCGCTCGGTGACCGGCCTTGTCGAGCTGCTGGGCCAGCCGACGAGCTCGGTGCTTGGTCCGCGTGAAGACGATGGCCGACTCGCAGTCGTCGCCGGACAGGAGGTGGTTCAGCAGGTCCCGCTTGCGACCCTCATCCACGTGATAGAGAGCGTGGTCGATCGTCTCGGCCGGACGCGTGTCCGCGAGCTCGACGACGTGCGGCTCGTACAAGACTTCGTCGGCGAGACGGCGGATCTCCGTGGGCATGGTCGCCGAGAAGAGCAGGTTCTGACGGTTGCGCGGGAGCAGCGCGAGGATCTTGCGAATGCTGGGCAGGAACCCCATGTCGAACATGTGGTCCGCTTCGTCGAGAACGAGCGCTTCGATCTCATCGAGCCGCAACGCCCGCTGGTCCACGAGGTCGAGGATGCGGCCAGGGCAGCCGACGACGATCTCGGGACCACGTCGCAAGGCGTCGATCTGACGTCGCGCGGGAACGCCACCGAAGACGCAGACCGTCTTCAGCCGCGTGAAGCGAGCCAACAGCTTGATCTCGTCGGCGATTTGAGTCGCCAGCTCGCGGGTCGGCGCGACGACCAGCGCCCGGGGCACCTGGCGACGCTCGTCGAGGAGCCAGTCGAGCAACGGCAACGCGAAGGCCGCCGTCTTGCCGGTTCCGGTCTGGGCCAGGCCGAGGACATCGAGTCCTTCGAGACCGGCGGGGATGGTCTCGGTCTGGATGGGCCGGGGGGTTTCGAAGCCGGCGGCGCGGATGCCACGCTCGAGGGCCTCGTGCAGCTCGAAACGGGCAAACCCGTTCCGGGGCGGAGCGGTCACGGTCATGTGTGTCTTTCGCCGCTCGCCGAAGCTCGGTTCGCGCAAAGCGGTCGTGCGTCTGACCCCAACAACAGAGAAGGGCGAGAGGATGGGGGGGCGGCGCGATCCCTCAGGAAATGAACTTGGAGGGGACCCTGTTGTTCGCCGCCGACGCGTCCGCGGGCACGGCCAGCGTGGCCGTCGGGACCATCGAAGCTGCCGAAGCATGGCGCCATCCCTGCATTGACGCAAGGAGGACGCGGTTCTCAGGACTTGAGAGCCAGGCTAACAATCCCGTGAGGCCTCTTGGGGCGTGCCTCACCCAAGACGACGACCCGGTCTTCGCAGTCCCTTGCGCCCGAGCCGTGGCGAACGCACGAGACCCGCACGCCGCATGGCCTGGGCGCAGGTCTCGAGGTCCGGACACTCGCACTCGGCGGCGGCCTTCAGCACGCGCTCGAGCAGCTTCAAGCGCTCGAGACCGGCTCGCACCTCCGGCAGCTTCTCCTGGGCCAGCTTCGTGAGGGCCCGAGGCCCACGGCGACCACCTCCGATCCCTACCAGGAGCGTCTTGACCTCCTCGAGACTGAACCCGGCCTCCTGACCGATCTGGATCATCTCCAGCCGGAAGAGCACGTCGGTCTCGAAGCGACGCTTCCCGCCCACGCGAGCGGGTGAGGGGATGAGCCCGCAGCGCTCGTAGTAGCGAATCGCCGAGCTGGCGAGGCCCGAGGCCTGGGCCACCTGTCCGATCGAGAGCAGCTCGCTTGCATCGGAAGACACGCTTCCTCCTTGACCTGAAGTCGACTTCAAGTCCTAGCATCATCGCAGGCACCGAACGCTGCCTCAACCCATCGCCTGCTCGGAGACTCCAACGATGCGCACCTCCCCGACTCGAGAGCGTCCTCTCATGCTTGCCGCCGGCGCGGCTGCCCTCCTCACCTGGTCCGCGAGTGCGAGTGATGGCCCCGTCCACTGCAACCTCGCGCCACCAGCCAAGGCTCAGGCCATCCAGGAGTTCCGGACCTTCCTGGCCGAACACGAGGCGACCCCCACCGAGGCCTCCTTCTCCGTCCGCCTGAGCTCGCGTGGCAAGTCCACCGAGGCCGAGCTGAAGAGACTCATCGCTCGCGAGAAGGTCTGTTGCAGTCACTTGCGCTTCGAGGTCGACAAGAAGCGCCGCGGGATCGTGCTGACGGTCTCGGGGCCAGCAGAGGAAGTGTGGGCCGCTGCTGCCGTGTTGCGCTGACTGATCTCAGCCCGGGCTACGGGCAGCTCAGCGATCGCGTCGCACGGCAGGCGCCGTCCGCTGAAGCGGGTCGTTCGTTGCCGAAGGAGTCGAGGCCGTACGAGCCTTCCACCTCGTCGTTGACCGGCACGACCAGGTAGTACCGATCTCCGAACGTCGGCATGACGAGCTCCTGCATGTCGTCGCCCGTGTCGGAGCAAGCCAGGCTTCGGTGGCTGCTCCAGTCACCAACGGCGCCCTCGAAGATCGCGTGGTCCCTCGATCCGATGCAGGCACTGGGCTCCCAGCTCACCTGTAACATGCCGGAGGGAGCGCGGCCGAGAGTCATCGTCGTCGGAATGCGACCAGGGCCGGTCGCTCCGGCCGCCCAGAGGATCCCGCCGAGCAAGTGCTGCTGGAAGTCGGGGTCGGAGTAGGTCCCGGAACCGTGCCCCATGGCCGTGTACCAGGACCTTCCGCCGTCGAACATCTGGTTCCAGGAGATCGGATGGCCCGGTCCCATCGAGCCACCGGAGTAGGTCGTCTCGTCGATGGTGAGCAGCACGTCGACGAAGGGAGTCGGGTCGTTCTGGAAGTTGTACCACTCGTCACGGAACGTGAAGCTCGGCGCCAGGTGGGCCGTCGAGGGATGCTTCGCATCGACGACGTCGAGCGTCGCGTCCTGGATGGCGGGATGGTTCTGGAACCAGGCGTCACCACCCACGAGCTGGCCGTACCACTCCCAGTCGTATTCGGTGTCGGTCGCCGAGTGAACTCCGACGAAGCCTCCGCCCTCTTGGATGAAGTTCTCGAACGCGTCTTGCTGCGACGCATCCAGAACGTCACCCGTCGTGTTCAGCCAGATCACGACCCGGTACCGTGCCAGGTTCTCGGTGGTGAAGTCGTCGGCATTCTCGGTGGTGTCCACCGAGAAGCCGTTGGCCATGCCCAGCTCCTGAATCAGGGCCGTGCCCGCCCCGATGGACCCGTGGCGAAAGCCCGAGGTCTTGCTGAACACGAGAACCGAGAAGTCGGGCCCGCCGCCGGCGATCGGATTCGCCGACAGCATCAGGAGGAGAGAGAGCGCGAGTGCGGGAGCAAGGAGTCTCATCGAGTGCTTCTTCCGCGGGGAACGCACTCTCATCATGCACCACGAGGCTCGGAGGAGCTCCCACCCCCTCCTTGCCTGCGGTCACGTCAGCCGGCACCGCTCACCAGAATTCTCCTTCCACGGCTCACCAGGTGATCCGCACGTCTCCCGCTCCGGTCTTGACCACGCGCAGCGTCGGCAGGTCCGAGCTCAGTCCGTAGAACACGAGCGGGAACGAGCCGGCGTCCGGATCGACGTCGCCGCTGACGAAGTCCGGCAGGACCGCGTCGCGCACGGGATCGAGAGGCAGCAGCACCTCGAGAGGCGGCGTGACGGGAGCCGTCGCCGTCGCTACGGCGCGCAAGAGCGAGTGATCGACGGTGGCACAGACCGTGTCGTCACCGACCGGGGGCGGAACCGGCACGTCGGTCGTCACGTCGATGTCGACCTTGCCGTGGAAGATGCGACCTCGATCGTCGTACTCGCGGACCGTCTCGAGCATCAGGCCCAAGTCGACCGGGACGAGCCCCGAGAAGAGGACGTCACCGTTCACCACGACGGTGATGGGCGTCGTGAGGTCGAAGAGCTCCGGGTGCGTGTAGATCGAGAACCGGCGCACGTTGTTGCTGTCGACGTGCACCGTGTTGCCGTCGATCTCGGCGTGAATCGACACTCTCGTGGAGGTGTCGGCGGCGGGCTCCACCTCGAGCCAGCGTTGCGTGTTCCACCAGTACTCCCGGCCTTCGATGATCGAGACGGGCGCGGGGTTGTTCAGGACCAGAGGGCCCCACAGGTGGTAGTGGGTCGCACAGGGGTAGAGGTTGCGCGGGTTGTCGACGAAGAACTGAGTGATGAGCGGTTGCGATGCCGCATCGATCGGATGATGCCCGGGGACCTCCGTGGTGATCCACCCGAACTCGTGCTCGCTCAGCCAGGCCGCGAGCGCCTCGTTCGTGTCGTCGAGACCGTAGAGCTCCGTCTGACCCCAGGTCGTGTAGCCGGGGAGGTTGAAGAAGTTCCTCAGCCTCTCCTCCTCGACCCACGACGTGTAGCCGCCACTCTGTGGAGCGACGGCCCCCCATCGATCGGGGAACAGGTAGCCCGCACGCCAGGAGAGATGACCGCCCATGGACTGACCCGAGACGTACACCCGGTCCGGGTCGATCGTGTACTCGCTCTTGGTCTTCGAGATCGTCGAGAAGAGCAGCGAGTACCCGGCCTGGTTCCACCCGTGTCGCGTGGCCGGCGCGACCAAGATCGCGTTGAGAGGAGCCTGCGCGTAGGCCATGTACCGCGTCATGTAGCTGCGCGCGGTGGAGTTGGCACGCGACTGCGACATCGCCCCGTTGCCGCCGTGCCCGATGGCGACGAGGGGCGTCGGGACGCCCTCCACGTAGCTCGGGGGCACGTAGAGATAGTAGTCCGACGAGTAATCGACGTGCTCACAAGTCACGCTCAGCTCGTGGATCACGCCCCGGGCGTGCGGTGCGGGCACCGGCACGCGTCGACCGGCTCGGATCATCTCCTCCACGCACTCGACGGACACGCCCGCCAGCGCGGCCACCAGGTCGTCTGTCGCAGAGGCCGGAGCATCCCAGCGTTCGGCCAGGTAGCCGTCGATGGCCAGGTGCTCGTCCTCGAAGCCGTCGCAGGCCAAGCCCAGGCTCTCGTTGCTCTCGACACCACTGAAGGAGCGCTCGTCGCTCGCTTCACGTGCCAGGGAGACCTGCGGTAGCGAGACCATCGAGACGAAGAAAGAAAGGAATGCTCCACCCAGAAGTCGACCCATGTCGCGTCCCCTCGTGCGCTCTCTCCTGCGCTCGCCGACACCGTGTCGACTCATTCGAGATCGCAGGACCGAGAACCCTCGAAACAACCAACCGCCCCGTCGGGAAATGCTGACAAGAGCGACTGCGCGACCGTCCAGCAAACCCGTCCAGGCAGGAGGCCATCGACCAAGGAGCGTCGGTAATCCCCCTTGTAATGCGGTGCAAGCCCGTGTCGTGGGGTCGGCAGCCTCGAGACGACATCCTCGACATGCGCCGTCGACGGAAGACGGCTCAGCGGCTCACGCCCAACCCTCGAAGGAGAAGCACGCATGACCGACATCGACCCTGCCGACGTCATCAATGACAACTTGCTGGTCTACCCCGTGACCGGTTTCGGGACCCTCTCGATCCGAGCGGCTGGAGCGCCCATGGCATTCCTCTACACCGCTCAGAACCCCGACGACATCGACATCAAGTACGGCCTCGACAACAGGAACCCCGACACGCCCTTCCCCCGGAACGAGAGAATCGTCCTCCGGAGCAGCGGCTCCATCCACGTCCGTTACGAGGTGAAGCGCGGGACGACGGCGACGATGAAGCTCGGCTGGGGGCGCGTGAGGTGAACGACTCGACCACGGCGCGTGGGCTCCTTCCGCACCAGCAGGCCTCGTCAGTCGTTCGTCGAGCCCGCCAGGAGCTCCTCGAAGGCTTCCCGCACGCCGTGGTCCGGCTCCGCTTGCAAGCAGGCCTCGACGTGCGTCGCGGTCTCGGCAGGCCAGGCGGCGCGATCCCAAGCAGACAGTGCTCTGATAGCCCCGTGGCGATTGCGGACCACCGGGCTCTGCATTCCTGCGTGGATGAGCGGTAGGCCGAGACCAGGGAAGCGGTCGAGATCCTGCAGGACGAAGTCGAGGGCCGCGTGGTGCCTGAACTCCTTCCCGAGGCCGCGCTTGGTGTCGGGCCCAGTCGCGATCTCGTCCAGGGGAAGGGTGCTTTCGGCGAGGGAGACGACTCGCCTGATCCGGCTCTCTTGATCCGACTGCATCACGTGATGCCAATCGTCTCCGCCGGCCTCGAGACGTGCGTAGTACCGGTCCCAGGTGTCGATCTCCAGGTGCTTGGCGGCTTCCGTGGCCTCGGCAAGGACTCTTCGATCCGATGACTCGAGACCACGCTCCGTCATCTCCCTCCAGGCCTGGTGCTGGAGCCGAGTGCAGAGGTTCGCCGACAGTCGGCTCACCAGTGGCTCCGGCCAGGTCTCCGATCCTCCGGCCTCCTCTCGACTCTCGAGGAACTGCCGGATCGTCGCCAAGACGAGGAACTGGCCGAGACCACGAGGCTCCTCGGGCAGGTGCTTCAGGTACGACTCCAGTGCCTGCGGGCCGTGCTCGTAGTCTTCGATCCCGCCCGTGGGCCCGCCCTCTTGGACCAAGGCTTGGATGATCTCGCCAGCGCCAGCCAGCAACTCTTCATCGGCCGGGCCGGCCTCGAGCGCCACGTGGAGCTCCCCCGCCACGGCACAGGTGCAGGCGAGGTACTCGTACATGATGCTGTTTCGGTAGCCCTCCGTGAGCATCCAGCGCTTGATCGCAGGGTTCGTGGTGTCGGCAAGACGCTCGACGACCTGAATCCTCCCCCAGCCGTTCACGCTCTTGGCCAGGTCCCAGAGCAACGGCTCCGCGTCTTGCTCGGTCCCCATCACGGCGACCGCCACGAAGAGGGTGAGCTCTTCGTGGCGCCCCAGGGCGAGAAGCACCTCGCGACTGTCGTAGCCCTGGAGAATGCCGAGCAGGGCGATCGCCATCTTCACGGGCTCGCGATCCGCCGCCCGAGTCGCCAGCCACAGCGCGAGGGCATGCAGTCGGTCCGCGTCGAGTCGGCCGTCATCGACGATCCGCTGCAGGAGCGGATCGACCACACCCATCGTGCTCCCCTCCTTCAGCAGCGAGTACAGGGAGTCGATGTTGGCCTGCGACTAGCGCTCGAGCGCCGCCTGCAACGACTTGAAGAGAACGGTGACGCGGTCTGACTCGCGACTGCCTCCACCGTGGTGACCGAAGGCACCATCCAGTCCACCTGCCACCCAGCGCAGGTCGTCGTCTCCGAACAACTCGGCATCGTCGGGGAGCTCTTGCCCGTCATCGCGCAAGCGGCCCGTCTCGGGGTCGGCGTGGGACACGACGTGATCGTGGATGGACGGACGCGTGCCCCAGGGAGCGTCCACGTCATCCAGGCTCCAGCGCCGACCAAGCCCAGACCAGAAACTCAGCAACACGAAACACCTCCAAGGAACGGCATGGACGCCGCCCCACCTCGTGGCGCTCGAGCGAAACGCCCTGCGCCACTCCCTCCGATAATGAAAGACCGCGGCTGTCGGAGCTCCATCGAGCCCGGGCCGCGGCCAGAGTGTAACCGCTGGAGGACGGTCGAGCGTCGGCGGGGAAGGAGGTTGCAGCGGAGGCGCTCGTGTCGGCCGGAGGCCGTGAGGGTCACGACGAACCGAGACCGACGCCGCAGCGAAGACAAGCTCGCCACGACGTCGGTCTTCGCACGGCTCTGGGAACTAGCGCCCCTGCTGTTGCCGACTCATCACCCGGAGTCGTTTCGCTTCGTGGTCCAGGAACGCTTGGCGTTGGAAGCCGGCGTGGCCCCGCAGGCTCTTCAGGTCCCAGTGCTCGCTCAACGGCCTCTTGCTCAGGAAGCCCGAAGAGACCGCGAGCTCGAGCCATCTCATCGCCTCATCGCCATGCCCCGCGAGCGCATGGGCTGAGGCAACGTGGTAGGCGCTGTAACCACGGGGCGACTGACCGAGCTCGACCGACCTCTGGAACGCGCTCGCGGAGAGCCCGTAGTCGCCGGTCCTGAGCGCCGCGAGACCGAGATGGAACCAGCCGAGACGCAGGCCGGGGTTGGCCGCAATGAGCGCTCGATAACGCACGACGGCCGCCTTCCATCCCTCCGGAGGCTCCGTGACCTTCGGATCGACGATGAGGTCCACGTCGTAGGGCCAGACGATCTCGTGGTCCTCCGGTAGCTCGAGTTGCTCGACCAGCGCCGACAGTCGTTGGAATTGCGGCTCCTTGCGGATGGGATCCCATCCCGACTCTCGCTCGAGGACGGACACCCGGCTCGGGTAGCCCCATTCGACGGCTTGCTCGAGCAGCTTCAGCGCCGATTCGTGACGACCCAAGCCCGCCTCGACTCTCGCGCGGAGAGCCATGGTGTTCGACTGCAATCGGATCGCGTCGGCTCGATCCAAGACACCGAGGGCGAGCTCGGGTTCCTCGACGCGGACCAGGGCGGAAGCCAGTCCGTACCAGTCGATGACCTGGACCTCACCCTCGGGTCTTGCCTCGAGAGCGGCGAGCCAGCTCATCGTCACTTCGTGGTTTTCTTCCGGACTGCGACTTCCCCACCCCACGCGATCAGGTGCAGGCCGACGACGCACGTCGACCACGCCACGTAAGGAAGGCTGGAACGAATCGAGAATGGGTGCGGTCACCGCTTTCGACGACTGGACCTTCGGAGCCGCGGCCGCAACTCGCAGGGCCCCGAGAGGACCGACTGCGATGAGCCCAGCAACAGCGAGTGCGAGAGTCAGACGGGAAGCGACACGATGGGGGCAGTCGGGATCGAGCAAGGCGCTCAGGCGCGTCTCGAGAGAGCTCCCAGACACGGACACGATGGCCATGGGCTGTCTTCCTTTCGGAGCGAGGGAAGTGGCGATTGCGAGGAGGTGCTCCGCGTAGTCGGAGGCCCGCGCTCCGGCGGCGAGCACGCGATCGTCGGCGGCCCGCTCCGCCTCACGGCGGAGCTGTCTCTCGGCAATCCAGGCAAGTGGATGGAACCAGTACAGGGCACGCGCCACGCTGGAGAGGGTCTGAGTGAGCCAGTCCAGTCGCGCGACGTGCGCGAGCTCATGAAGGAGCACCAGCTCGCGACGGTCGTCGTCCCAGGTCTCGAAGTCGTCGGGAACGACGAGGGTCGGTGGCAGGGCTCCACACGTCAGGGGCACGGTCACGCGCTCACTCACGACCAAGCGGACCGCACGGGAGATCCCGATCCGATCGAGCATCTCCTCGGGGACCAGGCCGTCGCCCAGCGGACGGGCCTCACGCAGGAGAGTGCGCAAGGACGTCACTCCGATCAGGAGACGCGTCAACGCGAGAAGCACGCCGAACGACCAGACCACGAGACCGAGCAGGCTCGGCCAGGCGCTCAGCGGTTCGCTCGTCTGCGGAATCGTCGTCGCCGCCGCCGGCAAGACCGACGTGGAACCCGGCGGCAACTCGTTCGCGAGGGGCTCGATCGTCGGCCTGGGCGTGAATGCGAGCTCGGGAAGAGGCAGCCCGACCGTCCAGCTCGGTGCAAGCAGGATGCTGAAGGGAAGCAGGGCGCTGCCGATCAACGCGACGGTCCAGGTGAGGTGCCGGACCGCCGCGGGCGCTCGCCGAGCCAGCCACGCCACGAGACTCGCGACCAGCAAGAGCAGGGTGACCTTCGTCAGCGTTTCACCGACGAACCAGGCCCAGCCTTGCGACTCGCCGGCAAGGGAGCTCAATGCTGCGGACATCTCAGCGACCCTCCTCTCGCGTGGTACGGATGCGCTTGACTAGACGTCGCCGTTCTTCGTCCGAAAGCTCCGTCTCCGACATGTCGAGGAGCGCCGTCACGGCCTTCTCAGTCGAGCCCTCGAAGAAGGTCCGCACGACGTTCTCCAGAGCCGACCGACGTGCGCGGGTGCGGGACACGGTCGGCTGGTACACGTACTTCATGCCGTCCCGGACGTGCTTGAGATGCCCCTTCTCCTCGAGGATGCGGAGCAAGGTGCGCACCGTCGAGTAGCCGGGCGCCTGAGGCAGTTGCTCTCGGACCTCTGCCGCGGTGACCCGTTCGCACCGGTAGACGATGTCCATGATTTGCCGCTCGCGACGGCTGAGGTCTTCGGTGGCCTTCTTCGCCATGCTGTCTTCCGGGTTCGGTGGGTCGCCATGCAAATGTTAAAAAATTCGCATGTGCGAAAAAAGTAGCCTCTGCTTCGAGACCTGTCAAGGCACCGCCTGGCCCACCACCCGGCTTGACCCCTGACCGTTCCTAGCCGAGGTTCGAGAGAACAGGTCTCGAGAGCACGCCACGATGTCTTTCCATCCTTCGTCCCTCGTGGGTCGTGAGCTCCTCCGAGGGCTCGTCTTCGCGACCCTTCTCGCCCTGGTCGCACCCTCGGCGTGCGCCGACTTGCCCTCCGTGCCGACGTTCCAGTGGAGCTGGGACCTCGAGGTGGTGTTCGAAGGCCCCTTCCCGGTGAACCCCACGCTCGTCGCCCAGCTCACCGACGACGATGGAGACGGCCTGGTCACGACGGCCGACGTGCCCGACGTCGTGGTCGTGACCTGGATGCTGGGGAGCCACCCCCGAGGAACGCTCCGAGCCTTCGACGGTGCCACCGGCGAGGAGCACTGGAACGTCGACTCACCCGAGCTCATCGCCAGTGCCGCTGGCTCCTTGCTGGCAGCCGCCGACCTCGACGATGACGGCGTCGTCGAGCTGGTCGTCACTGACCGGGCCGAGCTTCACGTCTTCGAGAACGACGGCAGCCACGCCTTCTCCCGCTCCTGGCCGAGAGAGCTCATCCCCATCGGTACCGACGAGAACGGCATCAACCTCGGCGTGGCCGACCTGAACCAGGATGGCGTGCCGGAGATTTTCGCCCAGGACATGGTGGTCTCCGTCGACGGCTCCTTGTCGTGGACCGGATGGGTCGACCGACCCCACGAGTGGACGGACGGCTACAGCCACGCGGTGGACATCGATCCCACGAGCCCCGGACTCGAGCTCATCAACGGCCGGACGATCTACTCGGCGACGGGCGCGATCCTTCATCGCAATGAAGACTTGGCCAAGGGACACGTCGCCATCGCCGACTTCACCGGAGACGGTGAGCCGGAGATCGCCATGGTGTTTCCCGAGACCACCATCGCTCTCCTCGAGCCGAACCTCGACGAGCTCGGACCTCCCTACCTGGCGATCTCCGACAACCACGGGGCCACCGCCGCCGACATCGACGGGGACGGCATCCACGAGCTCCTCGTCCCCAAGACGACGGAGTTGCTCGCGCTCGAGTGGGATGGCACCGGCCTCGCCCTGAAGTGGACGACGCCCGTCCGCGACGGCTCCTGTTGCGCTCGGGTCTCGGCCTATGACTTCGATGGGGATGGTGCTGCCGAGATCGTCTACCGCGACATGATCGAGTGGTTCATCTTCTGCGGTGAGGACGGCACGCCGCTCCACCGGGAGCGCCTCACTCACTACACCGGAGCCGAGCGACTCGTCGTCGCCGACATCGACGCCGACGAGGTCGCCGAGATCATCGTCACCGGTGCCCAGGGCGGCGATTGGGACGGGGAGATGCGAGCCTACGAGGTCGCGGGAGCCGTGACGCCGCGTGCCATCTGGAACCAGGACGGCTCCCATGGGACCAACGTCAATGACGACGGCACGCTCCCGCGGATCGAGACACCTCCCTGGCGCGCGGAGGGAGCCTGGCTGACCCAGTTGCCCGCCACGCCGAACAGGCCCCTGGCTCCCTTCGGAGGGGGCGAGGTCGAGGACGTGGACCCCTGCGTGCGCGGCGTGGAGATCCGCTGGGAAGCCCTGGACGTCGCGAACCCCGAACAGCCCGTGACCTACGAGGTTCACCGAAGCGATGCGGGCACCGGCTGTGAAGACGCCAGCTCGTGGACGCTGCTCGCTTCCGATCTCACCGAGACCCGCTGGATCGACCTGGAGCCAGAGCCGGGTCGGCGACACGCGTACTGGGTCGTCGCCATCGCTGGAGTGGGAGGCTGCCCGCCGCCGCAGGAGCTCTGTGTCGAGGGCATCGACGCCGTGCCGCCTCCCCTCCCCGATGGCGTCTACGCGACGCTGCGCGCACGGAACGAGGGAGAGCGCGTGACCTTCACCTGGGATGCCGCTCGGGCGCTCCTGCCCGATGAGGCCTATCACCTCCTCAAGGCCCGGGGCGTTCCCATGGGGTTCGCGCAAGCCAATCCGGACGACGACACCTCTCGGTCCTTCACCGAGACGGACACGAGCTCGCCACTCCAGTTCTTCGACCTCCGGGTGGAGTCTTGCAGCGTGCTCTCGGCTGACGAGTACCCGCCCGACCTCTGAGCCTCGGGACGCCGATCGAGGCATGCTGAGACATGGAGCTCTTCGTCCCCGGACGGCTCTGCCTCTTCGGGGAACATTCCGACTGGGCGGGGGCCTGGCGCTCGACGCATCCGGAAGTCCACGTCGGTCAGTGCCTCGTGGCCGGCATCGGTCAGGGTCTCCGGGCCGAGGTTCGAGCGCTTCCGGATCCAGTCTTCTCGATGACGACTCCCGGACCCGACGGTGTCCACGAGCTGATCGCCGGGCTCGACGAGCTCGCGACCATCGCCGAGGACCGAGGCTTCTTCAGCTACGCGGCCGGTGTCGCCGCCGAGATCCACGAACGTCATCGACTGACGTCAGGTCTCTCCCTGCACGTCACCGACACGGACCTGCCGCTGGCCAGGGGCCTGTCGTCGTCGGCCGCCGCCTGCGTCCTGGTCGCCCGGGCCTTCGGCCGCGTGCACGACCTCGGTCTCTCGGTGGAGGACGAGATGGACCTCGCCTACCGAGGAGAGCGTCGGGCCGGCTCGGAGTGCGGCCGAATGGATCAAGCCTGCGCGCTGGGCCGACGGGCGAGCGTCCTGACCTTCGATGGCGAGGACATGAGCATCGAGCCCTTGCACGTGGGCGCACCCATCCCCCTGCTCGTCGTGGACCTACAGGCTGCCAAGGACACGCGTCGGATCCTGTCGGACTTGCAAGCGTGCTTCCCTGATCGCACCGACTCGATCGCCGGACGCGTGCGCGAGGCCCTCGGCCCTCGCAATGCCACCCTGCTCCGTGCCGCACGAGAGGCACTCGAAGCAGGCGACGCTCCTCGACTCGGTGAGCACATGACCGAGGCCCAGGCCGTCTTCGACGCAGACGTGGCCCCCGCCTGTGAGGAGCTGGCCGCTCCCCGGCTTCACGAGCTGCTCGGCGCACCCGAGGCTCGTGAGCTCGCGTGGGGCGGAAAGGGCGTGGGCTCTCAGGGCGATGGCTGCGCGCAGCTCGTCGTCCGCAGCAGCGAGGAAGGCCGGGAGCTGGGTCGGCTCCTCGAAGAGCGGCTCGCCATCCGTTGGCTGAGCTTCACGCTTGGCGGCGAATGAGCCCGAGCCCTCCCGTCCCTCCAGCCGACGCCGTGAGGGCTCGTTCAGCGAGCGAGCGAGAATCTTCGTTTTCTTCGAACCCTGCCGTCTCCTCCGGCCTCCTTCCCATGAGAACGCAAGGAGGCACGCCATGACCGAGAACGACCGGCTGGACCACATCCGCAACACCGCGCTCGACGATGTCGACAAGGCGAAGAACCTCCTGAAGTGGCTGATCGTCGGAGCCTGCTTGACCGAAGTCGCCTGCCTGGCAGTCATCTTCCTGCTGATGGATGGTGACGACCCGCTCCACCTCCTCCTTCTCTGCAACTCGGCCCTGGTCTATGGGACCCTGAGCATGGGCCTCTTCGCACTGGGTGCTTACCTGAACCTGTGCACGCAGAGGATCCTCAAGGCGATCTCCTTGAGTGGTGAGGGAGATGATGACGGCCAGCACGAAGGCTGAAGGTCGCGAGACCCAACGCCACGAGGCCAGGCGGCTGGCCCGCCACGTGCTCCTCGCGCAAACGGGCCACCGCTCGTCCTTCGATGGGCTCCTCCGTGCCGTTCAGGATCGTCTGCTCGGCTACCTGCTTCGCCTCGTCGGGAACCGTGCGCTCGCCGAGGACATCCTGCAGGACACCTTCCTCACCATCGTCAAGCAGCTCAAGTTCCTGCGAGATCCCGAGGCCTTCGTCGCCTGGTCGTACCGCATCGCGAATCGGCAGGCCCAGCGCGTCCTGCGTCGTGCGGGACGAGAGCCGAAGGGGGACATCCTGCCCGACGAGCTTCCTGCACCGGCCGACGAACACGACGCTCCGACACGCGAGGACATCGACCGGCTGATGCGTAACGCGTCCCCTGCCAGCCAGGTCGTCCTGCACCTTCACTACCTGGAAGAGCTGCCCCTGCACGAGGTGGCCGCCATTCTCGAGCTGCCGCTCGGGACGGTGAAGTCGCGTCTCAGCTACGGCTTGGCCGCCCTGAGACGCCGCTGCTAGCCCGTCGACCCGCTCACTCCTGCGTCGTCGCTGCGAGGCGCTCACGCCATCGAGCCGCCGCTTCGCGGTCACCAGCCTCCTCGGTGAGCTGGACGAGCGACGAAAGGAGGCTGCGATCGCCGGTCCACCGCTGGGCCGCCGCTTCCAGACGAAGCACGGCCTCGTCGCGTCGACCGAGATCGACGAGCGCGAGAGCGTGCACCCAGGTCAGCCGAGGATCGCTGCCGAGTTGCGCGGCCCGACCGAGCTCGGACACGGCTTCGTGCTTCTGACCGAGACGCACCAGGGTCAGGCCCAGGGCGTGGTGAGCTTCGGCGCTATCGGGCACGAGCGCGAGCAGTCGCCGAAGGACGACCTCCCCCTCCTCGTCACGTCCCAGAGCTCGGAGAAGGTCGGCGAGGTTGACCGACGCGGGCACGAAGCTCGGCTGCAGGTCGATGGCCTTCTCGTAATGAGCCCGTGCCTTCACCGCATCACCGAGAGCGGCCTCGACATTGCCGAGGCTCACCCAGGCATCGGCCCGATCGGCGTTCATCGCCTGGAGCTGCCGGTATTCAGCCAGGGCAGCGTCGAACGTCGCACGCTGCCCGGGCGGCACCAGCCCTGCCACCGGAGCCATCACGCCGACGGCCTCGGTTCGCACTGCCCGGCGCGGATCGTCGAGCAAGGACCAACCGACGGCGACACGCGTCGACGCCTCCCAACCTCCCAGCGCTCCGACGGCCGTTCGACGAACGAGGTCACTCGCATCGCTGAGCCCCGCCCGTGTCAGCTCATGCGCGGTCGAACTCGGGAAGGCCTGCAAGAGACCGAGGGCAGTGCTCCGGACGATCGCCGGCTGCTCGTGATCGCGGACGAGCTCGGCGAGCAGCCGACCCGCACCGGCCGAGCGCTTCCGGCCGGCTGCGATGGCACGCGCCCAGTCGGCACCTCGCTCCCGCGTCGGTCCGTGCCACTCGACCACGCGATCTGCGGCCCACTGCGATGACTGGTCCGCGTGGCAGTCGTTGCACGCGTTCGGCGTGCCGAGCTCGACGGAGAGATCCGGTCGCGGCACGGGGAAGGAGTGGTCGCGACGTCCGTCGATGACCATGAACGTGCTCACCGGGGCATGACACGACAGGCAGGACGCCCCTTCCGTGCCCGGCTCGTGGTGATGATGCTCACGCGTGAAGTACACGTCGGGTCGATGGCATTGCGCGCAGGTCGCGTCACCCTCGGCACGCAGCTCGCCCGAGTGAGGATCGTGACAGTCGGTGCAGGTGACCCCCTCCGCGTGCATCCGGCTCTGAAGAAAGGACCCGAGAACGAACACCTCGTCGAGGACCTGACCGTCGGCGTGATAGAGCCCCTCGTCGAGCAGGGAGAGTCGATGCGTGTCGGCCAGGGGGGCGGACGGGTCGGCGGGAGAGACGAGCGCCGAGCGACGTGAGTGACAGCGGCCGCAGGTGTCGAGCTCTTGACTCCGGTCCACGTCGTTCAGCTTGCGTGCGATCGGATCGTCACCGACGAAGCCCCACGTCGCCGCTCCGCGAGCTGCGAAGCGCACGGTCAAGCCCCGGTCGGCACGACTCGTGTCGGCTCCTGCCTCGGCCCAGGCGACGTGGGCGGACCCCGGACCGTGGCAAGCCTCGCACGAGACGTCTTCTTCCGACCAAGTCGTCTCGAAGTGACCGGTCGTGTCGTCGAAATCCTTGACGAGGTTCGTGGAGTGGCACTCGGCGCACTGGTGGTTCCAGTTCTGAGCCGGTCCCGTCCAGTGAAGGACGTCGTCGTGAGCGACGGGCTCCCCGTCGTGGAGGTCGAACCACCGCTGACCACCGGCCGACTCCGGCCGGTCGTCCCAGCAACCCGTGAACGCCTGCAAGCGGCCATCGCCCAGGGACAGCAAGCACTGCTGAAGGGGCACCGCGCCGAACAGGTGTGCGACCCGGTAGTCCTGGAGCTCGCCATCCGGGCCCTCGGTGCGGACGACGTGGTGGTCGTCCTGCCGGAGGAACGTGGTCGTCCCGCTGGAGCGCTCGAGGGTCGCCCCGTCGAAGTCGCCGAGGACCGTCGTCTCCGTCGGCTGCTGCAAGGCGAGGTCGTGGTGGGAGCCGGCGTGGAGCGCCGCCTCCTTCGGATGACAGGCCGCACACGCCTGGCGACCGACGTGAGTCGGGGCGAGCGTCGAAGCGACCCCGGTGACGTCACTCGACCCCGCGCGCTCCTGGCGACAGGCGGCCGTCACGAGGAGGAGCAGGGACGCCATGCCGAGGAGCCGTCGGCTCCTTCGAACGCGTGGATTTCGGGACTGTCGCACGGAGCGGCGCCTCGGACGGACCGGAGTGAGCTGACCGTAGCACGGCCACCTGTCGCGCCCAGCGGGACGCCGTGTTCGGTTCCTGGACCGGATGCCGAGTCACCGAGAGGTCTTTCGGGTCATGGTTCTTTCAACCCCTGACGGCCCCCGTCCGTCCAACGCCTCGGACGCCCGTCTCGTGCTCCCCAGAGAACGGGCTTCGACGAGACCTCCATGCTGCGTCCCACCGCCCTGTGCCTCGCCCTCCTCCTGTCGGCCGCGCCCGCCACCGCTGGCGACATCCCCACCGACAACGTCTTGTTCGTGATCCTCGACGACTGGGGCGTCGACTGGCTGGGCCTCTACGACGAGGCCGGGCTGTGCAGCGGCACCCGCAACCAGGCCTGCAGCTCCGACGCCGACTGCACGGCACCGTCGACCTGCGAGGCCACCTATCCGACGACCCCGACCCTCGACCAGCTCGCGGCGGAGGGCTTGACGTTCCGAAACGGGTGGTCGAACCCCGTGTGCTCGGCCACCCGCGCCGCCTTCATGACCGGTCGTCATGGCATCCGCACGGGAGTCCTGGGGCTGGCCAGCGGCGGCGTGCAGCTCGAGGCCGACGAGGTCACCTACGCCGAGGCGATGCTCGACCCCATCGGCGGCTCGCCCGCCGGCCACCAGCCCGCCCTGTTCGGCAAGTGGCACCTGGGAGGCGGCAACAACGCACCCAATGACCAGGGCTTCGTGCGCTACGCCGGGATGACCGGTGGTGGCGTGGGTGCCAGCTACCTGGAGTGGAACCGCACGGTCGATGGCACGAACGGCGACTGCTCGCCGGGCAGCGTGGACTGTCCCGTCGAGTCGTACACGACGAGCGTCATCGTCGACGACGCGCTGGCCTGGACCTCGACGATTGCCGCCCCCTGGGTCGTGACCCTCGCCTTCAACGCCCCCCACTCGCCGTACCACGTCCCGCCCCACGACCTGCTGACGGCCGACACCCTCTCACGGCTCCCCCAGGTCGGCGACGAGACAGCCCCGGAAGGCACGACCTGCGAAAGAGAGGACCAAGAGATCTGCTACCTGGCAGCGATCGAGGCCACGGACCGAGAGCTCGGACGCTTCCTCGCCGCCCAGGCGGAGCCACCGACCGTCATCCTCATCGGCGACAACGGGACCCCAGAGACCGTTGTTCGTCTGCCCTTCACTAGCGGCAAGGGATCGCTCTTCGAGGGCGGCGTGAACGTCCCCTTCCTCATCCGACACGCCGACGGTCGATCTGCCGGTCTCGAGACCGACGCGCTCGTGCACGTGGTGGACGTCTTCTCGACCATCCTGGAGCTCACCTGCTCGGAGCCTCCCGTCGACCGCGTCATCGACGGTCGGTCGCTGCTGCCCCTCCTCGACGACCCGACCCAACCGTGGGCAGACACCGTCTTCTTCCGTGGCCTGCAAGGTGCCGCCGCTCGCAACGATCGATTCAGGCTCATCCTTCGAGTGGACGACGAAGCGATGACGACGACGGAAGAGCTCTACGACCTGGAGAACGATCCCTTCGAGGCCGTCGACCTCCTCGCCGCCGGCGACCTGTCGGACGAGGCGAGCGCTGCACTCGACGAGCTCCGTCTGGCGGTCGGAGGCGTGGAGGGCGGCTCCGGCACGATCCCCAGCGGGGCCGATGGCTCCGGGGACGCCTTGCACCTCTCCCGCCTACCCGGAGGAGAGCTGCGCCTGAGCTGGTCGGCGTCGTGCTCGGTGGAGGACACCGACCACGCTCTGTACGAGGGAGCCCTGGGCGACTTCACCAGTCACGTGCCGGCCGCCTGCAGCACGGGTGGCGCTCAGACCTTCGACCTCACGCCCGACACCGGCTCGCGCTACTACCTCGTGGTGCCGGCGACCGACGCGGCGGAAGGCTCCTACGGCCTCCGCAGCGACGGGAGCGCCCGACCGGCGAGCGCGACCGCGTGCCGGCCGCAGCTCCGTCGGGACTGTCCGTGGATCTCGCCTTGCAGCGGCTGAAGAAGCCGAACAGGGTGACCCGACGCTGAAGGTCTCGTCACCCCGCAGCGAAGTGGCATGCTCCCTCGATGACCGACGATCACGGGAGCCGGCCACTCATCGTCTTGCTCACCGGTGAGCCAGGGAGCGGGAAGAGAACCCTCGGCACCGAGCTCTCGCTGGCCATGCGCCTGCCCTTCGTGAGCCGCGACGACATGCGCGGCGGCCTGTACTTCAGCGTCGGTGCCTGGACCGACAGCCCGGGCACCATCCCTTCCGCCGATCAGGCCGTCGAGACCTTCCTCCGCATCGTGGAGACCCATGCCGAGCTCGGCGTGAGCTGCCTCGCCGAGTACATCGCCCGGAGCCACCGACCGGAGGACCTCCGTCGTCTCGACGCTGCAGGCCGGCTGGTGGTCATCGAGACCTGGTGCTCGAATCCCGAGGAACGGGTGATCCGCCGCAACCACGAAGACCGGCTGGTCAATCGACGTCCGGTGCTCGACGCTCTCGGCTACGCGACGAATGAGGACCACACTTCGGCGCTCGTCGACCGGATGCGGGCGGTCACCAAGGAGATGCAGACCGAGTTCGACGTGCCATCCCTGCGGGTCAATTGTGACGATGGCCACGAGCCCACGCTGGACGCGATCATCGACTGGATCGCGGGACAGGCGTCGTGAGCTGAAGCCAGGCAGCCGGTCTCCGAGCTGGGAAATGCCTGGTCACGCCGAGCCCCTTGTTGAT
>JBCCFW010000115.1:0-23724 GCA_039029535.1 Acidobacteriota bacterium | reverse complement strand
GTGCCCACCGAGGCCGGCACTGAGCTCCTCATCGGTCGCTGCAGCACGGCGGGCCTGCACCTCTTCGACGAGTCGGTCTCCCGTCGTCATGCCCGTGTCGTCTCCACCGACGACGGCCGCATCCTCCTCGAGGACCTCGGGAGCACCAACGGCACCCTCCTCAACGGGCAGCCCATCCAATCGAGCGAGCTGACCGACGGCGACAAGATCCAGGTCGGCATGTCGACGGTCCTCCGCTTCTGCCTCAACGACCTGCTCGACGAGTCCTACGCCGAGCACCTCTACACGCGGGCCATCCGGGACGACCTCACCGGCCTCCACGACCGGCGCTACTTCGAGGAGTGCCTCGAGCGTGACCTGGCCCTGGCGCGGCGCCACGGGCTCACGATGGCGGTGGCCATCCTCGACGTCGATCACTTCCGCTCGGTCAACACCCGCTTCGGGCATCCGGGAGGGGACAGAGTCTTGCGTTCCGTCGCTGCGCGCCTGCAGTCGCTGCAGCGGAGCGAGTCGATGGTGGCGCGCTTCGGCGGCGAGGAGTTCGCCGTGCTGCTGCGCGGCGTCGACGCGGCGGGCGCCGGGGTCTTCGCCGAGCGGATGCGGCACGCGATGGCCACGGAGCCGTTCCCGCTGGGCAAGGAGTCGATCAATCTCACCGTGAGCATCGGCTTGGCGGTGACCAGCACCGATGGCACGACCGAGGCCCGTGCCCTGATCGATCGCGCCGATCGCTATCTCTACCTGTCCAAGCGATCGGGTCGAAACCGGGTCAGCACGCGCTTGACGCCTTCGACCTGAGCGACGCCTGGACCAGGCATCGAGGGAGGCGCGTGCTCGGGGGAGCGGCGTTGCGAGCTACCCGAGCTCTACTGAGCTGCGGTATCGTCTCGACGTTCTCCGGGTCGGCCCCCGCGCCGGAGAACATCCTCGACGGACTCGTCCGAGTCGATGCTCGGGAAGTCGGTCTGAGGAAGTTCCCCGCCCTGGCCACGCGGGTAAAGGGGGCAAGTGGTTAAGTTGTGAGTCGTGACCAGGGCGGGGGAACTGTGCTTCTGGGTGCCGCTACTCCCGAGTGAAGATCGTCAGGCGATCTCCGGGACGGATGAGGCCGCTGCGCGAGAGGTCGTTCCACTCGCGGAGCTGACTGACCGAGGTGCGGAAGGACTTGGCGATGGCCGTCAAGGTATCGCCGCGCTTGACCACGTGGGTCTTCTTCTTGTTGGTCGGTCCAGTCAGCTTGAGCGTCTGGCCGGGGTGGATGAGACCCTTGCGGCTGAGGCCGTTCCAGGCGCGGAGCTGAGCGACGCTGACGCCGTGGCGCTTGCCGATGGCGACGAGGGTGTCGCCTCGAGCCACGCGGTGCGTCTTGGCCGTCTTGGCCTTGCTGGAGCTCTTGGAGCTCGTGCTCTTCGTGCCGGACTTGCTGCTGGTCGAGCGCGTGGTGATGCTGAGGCGCTGACCGGGCTGTAGCTTGCGGACGTCCTTGATGCCGTTGGCGCGAGCGATCTTCGTGGCAGTCGTGCCGTGGCGCTTGGCGATGGTCGAGAGGGTCTCGCCCTTGCGGACGCGGTGCGTCGTCTTGGTGGTGGCGGAGCTTCCGGAGCGCTTGCTGGAGCTGCTGACGCCGGTGAGCTTCAGGCGCTGACCCGGTCGGATGGTCCGGGTGTTCTTGATGCCGTTGGCCCGTGCGATGCGGCTCACGCTGGTGCCGTGGCGCTTGGCGATGGCCGAGAGAGTCTCGCCCTTGCGGACCGTGTGGTACGTCGCCTTCTGCGAGCGGGAGGAGGAGCCGGTGCTCTTCGTGCTGGAGCGCGTGCCGGACGGACGGGCCGAGGCGATGCGGGAGCTGGACAGCCCCTGGGAGCCGCTGGGGATGAGGAGCTTCCAGCCCACTCCGATGCGGTTCGCGTTCTTGATGTTGTTGGCGGCCATGATGCCGGCCACCGAGGACCCGTAGCGCTTGGCGATGACGCCGAGAGTCTCACCCTTGCGGACCGCGTGACGGTGCCAGGAGAGACGCTTCTCGGCCGGAAGCGCGGCGTGACGAGCGAGGAACGTCGACTTGCTACCGGCGGGGACGCGGAGTCGGTAGCGACCCTGACCCGGCGTGCAGCCACGGCGCAGCTCGGGGTTGAGGTTCTTGATGTTCTCGAGGGTCGTGCCGGCGCACTCGGCGATGACCGACAGCTCGGTGGAGCCTTCGATGACCGCGACCTCCCAGTCGAGGGCGGGGGCGGGGTCGAAGTCGATGCCGTAGCGAGCGGGGTCGCGGACGATGGTCATGACCGCGAGCATCGCGGGCACGTAGTTCTTGGTCTCCGGACGGATGTGACGCGTGCGGCGGAGGTGCCAGTAGTCGTGACGACCCGTGCGCTTGAGACCGCGTCCGACCTTGCCCTCACCAGCGTTGTAGGCGGCCATCGCGAGGTGCCAGTCGCCGAAGAGACCGTGCAGGTAGGTCAGGTAGCGCGCCGAGGCCCGGGCGCACTTCTCGAAGTCGGCGCGCTCGTCGCGCCAGAAGTCGATGTCCATCCCGTAGCGCCGGCCGGTGCTGGGAATGAACTGGAAGAGACCCTTGGCGCGGGCTCGCGAGTAGGCCTGGGCGTTGAAGTTGCTCTCCACCAGGGCGAGCCAGAAGATGTCGGTGGGGACGCCCTCTTCTTCGAGGATTTGGACCACGGTGGGGCCGTAGAGACCCGCGCGCCGCAGGCCGAGCTCGAGACGGCCCTTCGCGCGTCCGGTGTAGAAGCGAATCATCGCGTCCACGGCCGGGTGCGAGCGGTTGGGGAGGGTCTCGGGGCCGGTGACCTTGGCGATCCAGTCCGGCACGTGCTGGACGGGAGCAGGCGTCGGCGGGTCGGGTCGGCGCGGCGCGGCCGACTCGACGATGCGCGAGGCCATTTCGGTCTCGTTCCAGGTCTGTTCTTGCTGGAGCGAGCCCATCCAGGGCGTCGCCTCAGCGTAAGCCGGGCGCTCGGTCACGTCTTCGCGGTCTTCCACCGCGGTGAGCTGCGCCAGCTCGCGAACCTTTACTAGGTACTCGTCGAGAGCGTCGCGGTCGTCGGCGAGTCGGCCGCTCTGGAGCGCATCGCGGAGACCGTCGTCGAGCCGGGAGAAGGCTCCGTCGAGGTCGCCGGCGAGCTGCCGGGCCTGTCCCTCGTTCCAGGCGACCTCGAGCTGCTCGGTCAGGACGCTCTGACGAGAGGTCTGGACCGGCGCCGTGAGAGCCGAGGAGGAGGAGGAGGCCGGCGACCGGGTGGCGACGGCCCGGTCGCTGCGGCCAGTAGTCGTCTGCGCTTGAGCCTGGAGCGAGGAGCTGCGGGTCGAGCACCCGAGAAGGGTGAGCAGGCCGCACGTCGCGACCAGCGCCAGCGCTCCCCTCCTCGTCTCGAGTCGACCCATCATCGTGTCCTGCTCCGTTGGGGGTTCGTCCGGCTTGGCCGGCCCCCGCGACTGCTCAACTGCGGAACTTAAAGTAACCTATGAGGTTTTGGGCCGTCAACACCTTTCTCGAAAATCGGTCAACTCGCGTAAAGCACTGAAAATAAGAACTTTCGCCGTCTCTTCTCCGGTACGTCGAACGTGCGGTTCTGTTGCCGAATTCGGCGCATTTCCGGCCCTGGAGGGGGGCATGACGAGCTGCCGGCGCCAGCCTGGAGCGCTGGTACGATCGCCCCATGAATCAGCACCGTTCCCGGCCCTCCCCGTCTCCCATCCTTCTTCTTGCCGTCTTGGCGGGATCCCTGCTCTCCGGGTGCCTCGGAAGATCCACTCCTAAAGAGGATGGGGGGACCGGAGCTGAGGGCGCGACGACGCCCCCGACCCCCGCGGCGCCCGTCTCCGGCACCGCGTCACCCACCGACACGTCCCGCAACGTGCTCGTCAATCCCGGCTTCGAGAGCGGTCGAGAGCCCTGGCACGCCATCCAGAATCGGAATTGGGGCGAATTCGAGGTCGTGGAGGGGATCGCGCGAACCGGTAGCCGCAGCGCGCGACTCCCGGTCGAGTGGCCCCGGGGCAAGCCCGGGCAGACGGCCAAGGTCTTCGGGGTCATCCAGGAGCCCGTGCCCGATCGCTTCCCGGACCCGAGCCTCTTCCCTGAGAAGCTCTCCGGCTGGTACTTCGTCGAGAGCTGGGACAAGGACCAGCCCGCCACCGACCTCTACGTCCAGGTCGTGGTGATCATCTGGGGTGATCCCCGGACCGGGCGCATCGTCGACCCGTACAACCCGCCCAAGTCGTTGACGAACTATCAGATTCGTTACTATCTCGCCGGGCTGGAGAACGAGCCCTTCCTCCTCAAGAACGCCAAGCTCGAGTTCATCGAGAAGGGGCCGCCGAAGGTGGGCGAGTGGGTCCACTTCGACATCCCCCTGCGCGCCGACTTCCAGCGGCTCTGGGGCGTGGTTCCCACCGGCTACGAGAAGATCCGCGTGCTGTTCGAGGCGCGCTGGGACAACAAGCCGGAAGGCTCGGGATGTAGTGCAGTCGTTTACTACGACGATCTCTTCCTCGGTTGGGGAGAGCCCGAGGGTTGAGTCGCTCGGTCGATCTCATCGTCATCGGCTGTGGCGCGGTCGGTGGCGCGGCCGCGTGGCGGGCGGCAGAGCGCGGACTGTCGGTGCGCGGCTTCGATCGCTTCGCACCGCCTCACGATCGTGGAAGCTCGCACGGCCAGACTCGGCTCACGAGGCTGAGCTACTTCGAGCATCCCGATCACGTGCCACTGTTGCTTCGGTCCTTCGATCTCTGGGCCGAGCTGGAGGCCGGGTCGGGGCGTCGGGTCTACCATGAGACCGGCTTGCTCGAGATCGGTCCGGAGGACGGGGTCGTCGTTCCGGGCGTGCTGAAGAGCGCGGCCGAGCATGGCCTGGCGGTCGAAAAGATGACGGAAGACGACTTTCGGCGAGAGCATCCTGGGTTTCGCCTGCCCGAGGGCTCGTCGGTCGTTCACGAAGCCAAGGCTGGCTGCCTCCTCGTCGAAGACGCGGTGGGGGCTCAGCTCGAGTTGGCGCGGCGAGGCGGCGCCGAGATCGTCACGAACGAAGAGATCGTCGGCTGGTCCGCCGACGGCGATGGCGTCGTCGTCGAGACGAGCTCCGGTCTTCATCGGGCAGGAGGGTTGGTCGTCTCGGCGGGCGCTTGGGCGTCGGACTCGGTGGCTGGTCTCGGCGTCGACTTGCGAGTGGTCGAGAAGCACTTGCACTGGTTTTCAGTCGATGGTGATGGGCATCGGCTCGCGAGTGGGAGTCCGTGCTTTCTTCACGAGCGTCCGGAGGGTCTCTTCTACGGCTTTCCGGACGTCGACGGTACCGGCGTGAAGGTCGCCGAACACTCGGGTGGTCGTGAGCTGGCCGATCCTTCTGAGCGTCGACCGGTGCCCGATCCCGATGATGACGCGCGGGTCCTTCGCTACGTCGAGGATTGCTTGAGCGGAGTCTCGGCTCGACGCACGCGTCACGTCACCTGTCTCTACACGATGTCTCCCGACGAGTTGTTCATCGTCGATCGACACCCCCTGCACGAGCAGGTCGCGCTGGCTGCCGGTCTCTCGGGTCATGGCTTCAAGTTCGCGCCGGTGCTCGGCGAGGTGCTCGTCGACCTGGCGATGACGGGTCAGAGCGAGCAGCCCATCGAGTTCTTGGGCCTGTCTCGGTTCAGTTGAGGAAGGCTGGCTGCGAACGTACAGTGGGCGAGGACTTGGGAATCCAATCCGAGAGAGCCAAGAGGGAGGGTCGGCGATGAAGCAGCTGGAAGAGCTCGTCGTGCGCGGAGTCAGGGAAGTGTTGGCCGAGATTCGCGACGCTGATGCGGGCGGTCTTGCCGGATTCGCACTGGTCACCGACGAGGGCATGATGACGCTCCATGCGGCCTCCCAATCACGCGACTTCGCCAAGAGCGAGCGTGGCGAGGAGTCCTTCTTCATGCCTGTAGATTGGCCGGAAGAGCATGGGTTCGTCCATCTCGATGAGGCCAATGAGCGCCTCGTGGAGATTGCATCTGAGGCGAGTGCCCGCCGTGCGGAAGGGGCTTCTCATGCCGACTACGACGAGCGTGTCAGAGCGGTGGTCTCATGTTTGGTCTCTGCACTTGCGACGGTTCAAGCCGATGATGAGTCCTTGGCGCGCGCCCTCACGATGGTGATCTGCACCGATGGCGGTGGTATCTGGTACGAGCTTGAAACAGAGGCCGTCAAGAGGCTCAACAGCCCAGAGTTGTACCAGAGGTATCAGCAGTGGGCTGCGCAGTGGAGTGACTGACGGCAGGCTGACGTCGTCAGGTCGGCGCGAGCGCCGCTCGGAGTGCTTGCTTGGCTCTCAGCAGCCGCTGAGAGAGCGCTCCCGGGCTCATGCCGAGCTCGCGCGCGAGGAGCTGAACCGATTGCCCCTCGAGCCAGCGCGCGACGACGACCCGCCGGTCGAGGAGGCTGAGCTTCGCCATGGCCTCTTCGATGACTCGGGCTTGCTCGCGGGCACGGAGATGGCGCTCGGCCGAAGGCGCTCGATCGGGGATGTCCAGCGTGCCGTCCTCGCTCTCGAGCGAGAGCTCTCGTCGTTCACGTCTCTGCCGCCGCTCCAGCTCGTCCCGCCAGCAGTTGATCATCACCTGGCGGAGATAGGCCCGAAACGGGGCCTGCCAGCGGAAGCTTCGTGCCACGCGACCGAAGACCACCTGAAGGAAGCTCGCAGCGAAGTCCTCTCGATCGCTCGGGCTCAAGCGTGGTCCCACGAACTTCATGACCACGCGGGACCAGTGACGCTCGAAGCGACGCGCCGACAGTGAGCAACCCTCGCGGGACCGCTGGTAGAGCTGCCAGTGTGCGAAGTCCTCCATGAGCCACTCCAGTCGGTTGGAGTGCTGGGAGCCGACGGGCACGTCCTCGAGCAGGCGCTCGAGGGGTGCTCGGAGCTCCGAGGGCACGCCAGCGTCGGCGCAGGCCTCGAGGAAGGCCTGGCGTCGAGCTCCCTCCGTGGACTCGGGCGAGGTCGGCGACCTGGAAGAGCGGACAGGGGGCTCACCGTCATGCGAACGGTGAGCGCTGAGCGAAGACGCATCGCTTGCAAACAACACGCGGGCCTCCAGATACGGAGAGACAGCGGAAAGATGCTGTCCACTCCTGGGATAGCAAGCCGCGGGCCAGGAGTGCACGGAGCGTGCAAGTGACTCATCCATCGAGGCTTGGGGCGCCTCGGCCGAGAGCGGATCGTCTCGAGTCGACCGTGCACGATCTGCACGCCGTGCACCGAATGCACGCTCCCGAGCGAGCTGTCATGATCCGTCGGTGACTTCGCCGAGCCTTCGTTCCCGCGTTCCCAGGCCTCTCGTGGTGCTGGCGCTCCTGGGCGCCCTGCCCGCGGCGGTGCCGGTGCTCGGCCAGTGTCTCCCCGCGGAGGCTCCTGACTGCGTCCTGCTCCTGGAGGGAGAGGGTGCTCCCGCTCGCTCGGCTGCCTGCGTCAGCGAGGCCTGGGCACGACACCTGAAGCTCCAACAGCCCCTCGCCGACCGCAACGGAGACGGCTCGCACGAAGCGGTCGTGAGTCTCGACCTCGACCTCACCAAGGGCTGTGCCCGCGTGCGCCTGGAGCTCGAGCTCGGCGACGACCCCACACGCTTCCTCGTGGATCTCGGTGACTCGATCCGCAATGACGGTCACAGCGGCGGCCCGGTCGATCGACCCGACCACTGTGCCGAGGTTCAGGTGGACCGCTTTCAGGACGGGCTTCGTCTTCGGGTCTACAGTGACGACATCCCGGGTGCTTGGGGAGCCGTCGAGGAGCTCCTGGTCCTGGACCTCGACGACCTTCCGCGTCCGAGCTTGGCGTTGGAGGTCTCCGATCAGCAGCTCGTCATCGAGCTGCCGGTCAAGGGGGGCGGGACTCGGCGCATGCGACTTCGCACGCCGGTGGCCGGCTTGCTCTTCTCGCTCTCCGGGCAACCGGTCCCGCGCGCAGGGGCGGCGCCGCCCGATCGGCGGGTGCACGTCGGCCTCAACCGCGTCATCGCCAAGGCGACCGATGCACCCGAGCGAGCACGCTTCGGTCGCGGCCTGCGCCGGGCGACCTTCCGCTTCCTTCCGTGATGGGTCGAGGTCGCAGCGTCAGCCCCTGACGCTCGTGCCACGGTCGTCATCAGCGAGCACCGCTTCGAGATCGAGCAGCCACACCTGCTCGCTCAAGACCTCGAGGATGCAGTGCACCACCGTTCCTTCGGTGGTGAGGCTCAACGACGACGTCACCATCGCGGGCTGGGGTGCGAACAGCAGGCCCGACTCGCCGGTGTCGGTCAACAGCACGTGCACGGCACCGTCGCGCACGTGAAGCAGGCGGCGTCCGTCGGGAAGCCAGGTCGGATTCGTCCCGGGCGCGAGCACCGAACCCGACGTTCCGATTCGGAGGTCGTGAACGAGCAACCCTTCTTCGTTCCAACCGGCCAAGCGATCGCCTTCCGGGGACCAGGAGGAAGGGTGGAAGGGTCGGTCCAACCGCTGTCGCTGGATGTCGCCGGTCACGACGTCCACGAGTTGGAGCTCATCGTCCACCACCACGGCGATGCGTCGTCCGTCCGGGGACCAGCAGGGTCCGTTCAGGCGTGACCCCGTGACGAGTCGGTGCAACTCGTCGCCGGTCGAATTGCTCCACCAGAGCGCCGACTCCGTCGTGGCGTCATCCTCGGACGCTCGAGTCTCGGTGATCATCGACAAGCGCCCTCCGGTCGGGCACCAGGCGACACGTCGGACGCTCGTGAGCTCTTCATCGAGCAGCGACCACTCTGCCGGCCCGTCGCTGGAGAAGCGCTGAAGACCGAGCGTCCCGTTCTCCAGGACAAGGGCGAGAACCTCGCCGCTGGGGCTGATGCTGAGCTCGTCGACCGAGACGGTCAGAGGTTGGGGCGCGCTGACGTCGAGGACCTCGGTGCCGGTCACGTCGAGCTGGAGACGATAGGCGATGCGCGAGCTGGTGTAGGGCGTGAGGGCCGCCAGTCGTTCCTCGTCGCCGACGCTCAGCGAGATGCCACGGAGCACGGGGAGATGAACGAGGGCCTCGCCCGGTCCGCGTGGCTCGCCGGTCTCGGGGTCCACTGGTCGGGACCAGAGCTGGGCTCGGCCCGCGTGCTCTCGGCCGTAGAGGATGCGGTCGCCAGGTGAGAGCCACTGGGGCGAGGTCTCGATCGCGTCGTCGTCGGTGAGACGTCGCGTCGCGCTGCCGTCGGGGGAGACCGTCCAGAGGTCGGTGTGGAGTCGCTCCTGCCGTCGGAAGACCAGGCGATTCCCCGAAGGAGACCACGCTAGCTCGCTCACGTCGTCGACGGGGAGCCAGACGTAGTCATGGGTCTCGATGTCGAAGATGGCGGCGGTGCGTGGCCTGGCCGAGAAGATCGTTCCCTGGGCACCGCTCGTCATCGCCAGCCGCCCCCCATCAGGGGACCAGGCCTGAAGGACGAGATGGGAGGGACGCGGCCAGTCGGCCAGGGTGGGCGTCAGGTCGTCCCGGCGAAGTGCTTCCATGCGATGGCGGTGAAAGGAAGGCCTCGCGGCCGTCACGAGCTCCTGTCCGTCGGGGTGGAACGCGATGCCGGAAGAGATCGGGAGTTGCATTCTCCCTCCGGCGTGCCGGTTCTCGACCATGACGACGTGCGCATCGCTCTCTTGAGGACGATGAGACCAACCGAGCCACTCGCCGTCGCCGGACAGGCGGACGAGTCTCTTGGGGTGAGGCGTGTCGACGGCGAGCTCGAACCAGTCGGCACGTCGAACCCAGTGTGCCTCTGGGACGGGAAGCCCGGGCGACGGGGCGTCTTCGGACGAGGGAAGGCGGTCGGTTGCGACCATGCCGGCCACGACGAGTCCCATCGCCAGCAGGCCGAGGGCGAGCCATCGCCTGCGAGCGGGCGGTCGTCCGGAGCCCGACAGGTCGATCGACTTGCCGTCGCGCAGCGACTCGAGCCGTTCGGCGAGCGCCAGCGCGCTGGCGGGTCGAACGGCCGGGTTGCGGGCCTGAGTCGACTCGCAGGTGGCGATCAACTCGGCAGGGAGCTCGGGGCGAAGCCTGCCGAGAGTCTCGCGTCGATCTTCGAGCAGGCGAGCGAGGACTTCCCCAGCGTGCTCACCTCGGACCGGAGGTCGTCCGGTGAGCATGGCTTGCAGGGTGGCCCCGAGACCGTGGATGTCGGTGCGGATGTCGGTCTCTCCGCCCCGAACCTGCTCGGGTGCCATGTACGCTGGCGTGCCGAGGAGTTGATGGGTGAGTGTCGTTCGTTCGGCGTTGCCGAGGTCGAGCACCAAGCCGAAGTCGGTGAGCCGGCCGCGACCTTTCCGATCGATCAGGATGTTGCCCGGCTTGACGTCGCGGTGGATCAGGCCCGCCTCGTGGACGTGGTGCAGGGCTCGTGCGGTCTCGATCGTGAGCTGGAGGGCGCGATCGACCTCGAGCGGACCGGAGCGGATTTCGTCCTCGACCGAGCCGCCCTCGATGAGCTCCATGGCGTGGTAGAGCACCCCCTCGCTGCGACCGCTGGTCAAGACGCGAACGAGGTGCGGGTGCTCCAGCGAAGCGGCAGCCTTCGCTTCTGCGAGGAAACGACGGACCAGGCGTTCGTCCAGGGTCGCGCCGCCCGAGAGCACCTTGAGAGCCACGTGACGCTCGAGGGGCTCCTGCACTGCCTCGAACACGATGCCCATGCCGCCGCGTCCCAACTCGCGCAGCAGTCGAAACTCACCGAGCCGTCGTCCTGGCTCGAGACCCTCGCGCTCGCGGACCAGGTCGTGAGCCAGCGCGGACAGCTTCTGGGCCTCGTCGTCGCCGATCAGGCCACCGCGTTGCACGAGGACGTCCAGAGAAACGTCCGGCTCCCGCCGCCGCTGTTCGAGGCAACGGGCGAGATCGTCACTCGAAACGTCGGAGCGAGCAGCGAGCAGGCGGCTGAGGATCATCTCCTCACGCGAGAGCACGGCTGTTCTACCTTCGCGCTCGGGCGTGACTCACGAGAGACCCCAGCGTTCGAGCTTCGAGTAGAGAGCACGGCGCGAGATGCCGAGCCGCCGGGCTGCCTCGGTCTTGTTCCCCTCGACCTCGTCCAGGGTGTCGAGGATGGCCTGTCGTTCCACTGCCTGCAGGGTTCCTGGCGTGCCCCGGCGTCGCGTGGTCGTGCCGAGCTCGGCGGGGAGGTGCTCCGCGTCGATGGGGTCGGCCTTGGTGATGCAGAGGCGCTGGAGCAGGTTCTCCAGCTCACGCACGTTGCCGGGCCAATGGTGTGACTGGAAACGTTGCAGCGCGCGGTCGCTGAGCCGTGGCGCCGGTTGCACGACGCGTTCGAGAAGCTCGGTGGCGAGGAGAGGCAGGTCCTGAAGACGTTCGCGCAGCGGCGGCAGTCGGAGCTGCAAGACGTTGAGTCGGTAGTAGAGGTCCTGACGAAAGTCGCCGACTGCGACCATGTCTTCCAGGTCGCGGTGGGTGGCGGCGATGAGACGCACGTCGACGCGAATCGCCGTGCGACCGCCAACGCGACGCAGCTCACCGGACTGCAAGACTCGCAAGAGCTCGCCCTGCATCCGTGGGCTCATGTCGCCGACCTCGTCGAGGAAGAGAGTGCCGCGATGAGCGACCTCGAAGAGCCCGGCGCGCGCCTGGTCGGCACCGGTGAAGGCGCCACGCTCGTGGCCGAAGAGCTCGCCTTCGAGCAAGGTCTCGGCCATGCCGGCACAGTTGATGGCCACCATCTCCGCGTCGCGACGCGGTCCGTTCTCGTGCAGGAAGCGGGCGGCGAGCTCCTTGCCGGTGCCGGTCTCGCCGAGGATGAGCGCCGGCAGCTCGCTCTGACCGTAGAGATCGAGTCGGTCGTAGACCTCCTGCATGGCTGGAGAGTCGCCGACCAGGCCGCCCTGACGTTCACGACGTCGGAGCTTCTCGCGCTGACGTCGGATGGTCTCGCGAGCGGACTCCAGCTCGTGACGCTCGGCCCGTCGCGCATCGGCGTTGGCCAGGGCGCCGGCTGCGAGCCCGACGAGCAGCTCGAGGAGGCGGCGTCGGTCGTCCGACTTGCCACGTCCTTCGGTGGGGTGCTCGAGGTACAGCACTCCCAGCACCGTGGAGTCCTCCACGAGGGGGAGGCAAGTCACGGCATGGACGCTCAGGCCCGCGGCGAGGCTGGCCCGCGCCGGGTGCTCGTCGGGAAGGTCTTGGACCTGGATGAAGATGGGGCGTCGCGAGCTCTCGGCCTCCCGCACGAGACTGCGGCTCAGGGCGAGCTCGGGTGAGTCGAGCTCTTCTCGCTCGAGGCCGGAGAAGGCGGCGGCGGCGTTGCCGTCGTCACCGGCTCGCACGAGGTAGCCCCGACGAGCGCCGGACTGACGGACGGCCTCCTGAAGGACGGCCCGGAGCACCTGCTCGGGGTCGTCTTCCCGCAGGAGCTCACGCCCGAGCGCGACCAGGTCGGAGATCGACTCGGGCAAGGGGGCGCGGGCCGGGTCGGTCGGGGAAGGATCGGTGTCCCGGTGCTCGAGCGCACGGACCTCGGCGCGAATGAGCTCAGCCAGCGTCTCGCGGTCGTCGTCTCCGTCGTCGGTGCTCTCCCGAAAGGAACGCAGTGCTCCTTCGAGCAGGGCCACGGCCTGACGGAGGTCGCCACGACCGCGGGCCTGTCGCGACGCCTCGAGCCGGAATCTCCAGGAGTCGTCGAGGCGCTCGGACAGGAGCTCGTCGGCCTGTTCGCGGTCGGTCGCGTCGTCGGAGGAAGCGAGGACTCGGGCGCGGGCGAGGGTGACGCCGGGAGCTGAGCCCAGGTCGTCGAGGAGGGCCAGGGCCTCCGCGCGGCGTCCGCGCAAGGCCAGGGCGAGGGCCTCCTGGAGAAGCGCCTCGGTGGCGCCGCTGTTCCGGCTCGTCATCCTGGGATCCTGCCTGCTCCCCGACTGAATCTTAATGAGTTCAGCGGGATGTCGAGCAGGGTCGGGCCCGGGGAAGGGAGACGGTGGGTGCGAGCGTGGTCGGGCGAGTGTCCGGTCCCGCGACGATCACGCGTCGCGAGACCGGTGAGCGGGGCTCAGCGGCGGTTGCTGGCCCGCTGTGGCTCCCCGGGCCGCGGGTTGGGCCCACGCGGACCCGGCAGCTCGAGCTCGGGTGGGTCGAGGATGATCGGCCCACGCTCGACGACGGGGAGGAGCAGGTCGTTGGCCTGGTCGGTGCGCAGCGCGCCTCCCAGCCGCGACTGGATGAGAGCGCCGGGCAGGAAGAAGTCGGTGCCGGCTTCGAGCAGGTTCGAGGGCACGTGCACGGTGAGGTCGACCTCGAGGAGATCGCGGAAGACCGGCGGTCCGGACGGGAAGTGAACGAAGCGATGGTCCAGGCTCGGGTAGTGGATCGCGAAGATGTCGCCGTAGTCGAAGATCACCGCGTCGGTGGGCGTCATCTCGCCTTCACTCGGCTCGACCGAGTCGAGGGGGTTGTCGTGGTAGTGCAGGTAGTGATCGCGCACCTCGCAACCGGGAGGGAAGCCGGCCCAGAGCTGCACGTCGGTCATCGGATCACCGACGGCGGGGTTGCGACCGTAAGCCCGGACCACGATGGTGTTGTCCTCACCGGCGGTGAGCGGTCCGGGATCGCCTCCGTTCACGGAGACCAGCTCGTAGTACGCGAGCGGGGCTTCATTGACGCAGGCTTCGGCGAGACCGTCTGGCTGGGTGATGCGGCTCTCCCAGACGACGAAGTCACCGTCCATGAGCTTGAGGTGCAGGGCATTCACCATGCCCACGAAGCAGGGGAAGTGCAGCCCACAGGTCATCTCGACCTGGGCGCGCTCGCCTCTGATCTCCATGCCTTCACCGACGAGCTGGCTCGGCGTGACCGGGAAGAGGTCGGTCGGATCGGAGGGGTTCTCACGCTCGACGACGAGACGCAGCGGACGCTCGGGGGCGTAGCCATTGCGCTCGACGTGGATCTCGAAGGGGACCTGAGTCCCGCTCGCTCCGGCGCTCACGCCCTGCACGAAGGTCGCATGGGGGGTCGTGGAAGGCTCGTCGCTGATCTGAATGCAGATGACGTCGACGCCGACGAGGCCGAAGGGCCAGGCGGTCACCGCTCGAAGCTCGACGCTGAGGATGTCCGCGCCGTTGAGCAGGGCGTCTTCGGGGATCGTGATCGGGTAGGACGTCGACCAGGTGGTCGGCTCGTCGGCATGCGCGCTGTAGGCGTCGTCGAGCCAGACGTGGTCGAGGAAGTGGTCGTCTCGCATCGTGGCGATCGTGTCGAGGTTCCACAGCTCGCAGACACGAGCCTCCGAGATCTTCCGGGCGAGCGTCGCCTCGGCCGAGACCGCCACGCCCATGTCGTTGTTGACGACCGGGATCGGTGCCAGCGGGTCGCCGAAGTTGGTGACGACCAGGGTGACGGTCACGGTCTCGCCCGGGGCCGCGATGGTCGGCGTGACGACGACGTTGGCGGCGATGGTCGCCTGGTTCGTCGGTGGGTCCTGGCACGCGGCGGCAGGCAGCGCGGCGGCGAGCCAGCCGGCGAGGACGGTCAGGAAGGGGACGGCGATGCGGCGGACGGGGGCGTGCATCAGGGAACCTCCACTTGCTGGTGAGTGGGACTCGTCCTCCGCGACGACCGAGGTCGTGTCCGAACGGCAACGGTTGCGAGGCTGGAAGAGATCCCGATGGATGCAACCTCGCTTCGAAGCACTCCCTTGGCAACCGGGGCGGTCAGTTAGGTGTTCACTCGAACGAGCGCAACGGGGGCGGCCGGCGACCTGAGGAGGAGGCTGACTTGCCGCCTAACCGGTGCGAGACCGGACCATGGCCCGAGCAGAAAAAGCCAGTCGTCGCGCGACACGACCCACGTTGACCCTCGCGAGAGACGCACCTAGCTTGGCAGTAGCCCTTCCGAGCGCAACGAGTCGACGTCCTTCGGGGCGTGGAGCGTCTCGGTCGCAGCCGCCACGTCCCCCCGCTCACTCACAGCGTTGCATCCGAAGCATCGTGTCGGAGACCACCATGCTCTCTCTGCCCTCCTTCCATTCTCGAGCGATCGCCTGGGGCCTGTTGGCGTCGGTGCTGCTCGCTCTTCCGCTCGCGGCGCGCCCCGACGAGCCCTCGCGACGCTCTCGGACCGACTCGGCCGGTCGATCCTCTTCGAGCGACATCGACCGCCGTTCTCGTGCACCGCGTCGACCCGTGGCGCGTCCGTCCGACACCAGCGTCGAGCTCGCGTCTCTTCAGCGAGCCTGGGAAGAGCTCCTCGTCCGTCGTCTCGCCGAGGGCGACGCGTGGGTCGAGCGGGCGGGCACCGACCTCGTCACGCCTCTCGAGACCGCGACGTCGGTCTTGCGCGCCGAGATCGCTGCCGGCCAGATCAGCCGAACGACGGCGGTGAAGGCGATTCACCGCGCGGTCATGGGGGCGGTCGATCAGCTCTCGGGGACCGGACCCGAGCGGGATGCCCTGTCATCGGGCCTGCGCCGCGTGCTGCCCGGCTTGCTGGCCGCGAGCGCGGGTCGTCGCGGACACGGTCACGACGAGACGAGCCATCGCATCGGTGAGGTCGGCTTGAGCGTCACCGAGATCCGATGGGCGCTGGGCTCGGGTGAGGGGAGGAGCCGTGACGCGATCGTCGCCCGCTTGCTCGAGCTGCGCCCCGAGCTCGCGGCGCGCGAGACGCCTGAGGACCTCCTGCCCCGGATGGTGCAGGTCCTGCGCAACGACGAGCCCGAGACGCCCTCCGCGGCGCGCCGGCTTCGGGAGCACCTGCTTCCCGTCGCGGCAGGAGGTGCGGAATGAGTCTCGATCGACGCAACTCCTTCCTCTTGAGCTTCGCTTCGTTCGTCTTGCTGACGGCCTCGTCATCGAGCGCGCAGCCGGTGAACCTCTTCCGACTCGCGCCCGACAGCTTCGAAGGCAGCAGCGCCGGACCGCAGTTCATCGACTGCACCGAGTCCGGCTTGCTCGCGGCTCCGGATCAGCCGGCAGCTCACCGACTCTCCATGGGGGAGCCAGGCATCGACGCTCCACGGGGCGGCCACTTCCTCACCCTGTCGACGGGTCGCGACGTCGAGGGTCGGGTCGACACGCTCACGCAAGGGCGGCTCCGACAGGTCATCGAGGTTTCTCGACCTTCGCGTCTCGAGATCGAGTATCAGTTCTCGACCACCGACGACCGGGGCTTCCGCGACTATCACGCGATCCTCCTCGACGGTCGAACGCTGGCCTGCGGTGACACCGTCAGCACGGGGCTCGTGACGATCGACGACCAGCTCGCCGTGAGCGGCTGGCGTCGGCTCTCGGAGCGGGGCGTCGACACGACGCTGTCCGTCGGCACGCACGTGCTGGAGATCATCGTCGGTGACGGCGTCGACTCATCGGGTGAGTCGTCGCTCCACGTGGCGTCCATCAGCGTCGAGCCGATCCTCGGCGACGAGCCCGAGCCCGTGGTCGCGGGAGGCGTCGACCCGTGTCAGCCCGCCGTCCCGGTCGACCCCTGCATTCCGGCTCCCTTCTCGAACACCGGGGAAGCGGCCGCGCCCACGGGCACGCTGGCGCTCTGGGTCTTCGACGACAACCGCTACTGCGCGGCGGGACCCGGCTTCCCGTGCATGGGCACCGTCCCCGGCTTCCCCGACCCCAACCCGGGTGACGTGCTCGTCGACTCGACCGACTGCGTGTTCGAGATGTACGTCGTCGCCGACTGCGGGACCGAGATGCACGTGCCGCTCAACGACGTCGAGTCCGGCTGCATCCGGGTGCTCGACCAGGATCGTCAGCCCGTCGAGTTCAACGTGAACAACGGCGTGGGTTTCGACGAGAACGGTGGCCCCGGCTCCGAGGAGTTCGTCTGCTGGAACGCGGAGGACTGCACTGGCGGTCCCTCGCTGGGTGACGCCGGCGGCCCCGGCGAGCGGACGATCATGGACGTGTCGTTCATCGGCGAGCCCTCGCTCTGTGGCGTCTACACCTTGCAGTTCAAGTCCTGGGCCGGGTGCTACTGGCAGCTCTTCGCCAACTGCGACGGCGGCAACGTCGAGCGCTTCAACATCTACGCGGACGCTTGTGATGCCGCAGCGGCGGTCAACCCGCTCCCCGAGCTCGTCATCGAGGACGTGACGGTCACTCCGGTCGACGGTTGCATGGTCGAGGCCTGCACGACCGTCCGCAACATCGGCTGCGTCACGGCAGACCCCAGCGTTGCCGAGCTCCGACTCGACGACCAGGTGGTGGACCTCGTCCTCGGCGGCTTCGAGGCGGGAGAGAGCCGGATCGAGTGCCGCAGCTTCACGCTGGCCCCGCCCGAGAGCGGTCAGGTCAGCGTCGCGGTCACGGCCACCGCCGATCGCGACGACGACGTCATCGAGTGCACCGAGATCGCCACCGCCAGCTTCTGCGTGCCGGCGGTGGGAGGCGACGTCTTCACGCGCAATGCTCTGGTCGAGTGCAATGCCTGCCGCCGTCAGGAGTTCGAGAGTCTCGGACTCGCAGAGGTCGTCACGAACCAGCTCGTCGGCCTGGAGGTGTCGGGCTCGGGACCGATCGTCGCCTTCGACTCCGAGAGCCCGACCTGCGATGACGAGGACCTGGCGACCCCCGGCATTGGGCCGGGCAACGCTCTCGGTCGTGGCAAGGTGCTCATCCTCGACGAGGGCAGCGAGTGCAGCCCCGACGACGATCAGGACGGCGGCCTGATGGTCTTCGACTTCACGGAGCCCTCGCGGGTGGAGAGCATCGGCCTGCTCGACTTCGACGAAGAGGGGAGCGAGGTCCGGGTCTTCGAGGCGTCGGGTGCGATGACCGCCTACGCCGTGCCGGTGACCCTGGACAACGACTGGCAGTCGCTGGTGGTCGACACCGACCTGGTCGTGCGGGTCGAGGTCGAGCTGGCGGGCTCCGGCGCGGTCACGGACCTGACCTGCGGGCCCTGAGACCGACTGACGGCATCGGGCCCCCTGAACGCCCGCTCCTCCACGGCGAGGGGCGGGCGTCGATTTTTTCTGCTCACATTTTCGTGAGATCGCGAGACGGAGAGGGTTAGCCGGGTCGGAGGGGTGTGACGAGAGACTCCGCATGACCCGCCTCGACCGACGTCAGTTCCTTCATCAGCTCGGCTCAGGGATGGCGCTGGCCGCCCTGTCCGGGGCCCTGCCTCGAACGGCCCTGGGCGCCTGCGGCTCGAGCGGCGCGCTCACGCCCTGGGGCGCCGTCCCCGACGGCATCCTCCCCGAGGGCTATCAGCCCCGCCGCGTGCTCGAGATCTTCCTGGAGGGTGGCGCGTCACCCTGGGAGAGCTTCTGGCTCGCCCAGGACAACGCCAACAATCTCCTGTGGCGGGGGATGGACGAGGGAGCCGACATGACCTGGCACTGCGGTGCCGGTCCCGACGGCGAGCCGCCCGTGCAGGGCGTGGGCACCGTGCCCGCCATGGGCGACGTGCGGACCTGGGGTTTCGGCACCGACGAGCTCGGCAACACGGTGAACTTCGGCCCGGCCACCAAGCCCCTGTGGCACGAGGCCATCTTGAGCCGCACCTGCCTGGCGGCGATGGAGCACGACCTCGCCCCCCACGAGGCCGCCGTGCCCCTGGCGCTGACCGGCAACCGTCTCGGCAACCCGCGGCTGGCGGGGCTCGGCGCCGCCATCGCGCACCGGGAGTTCTCCATCAACCCGACCCGGCTCTACCCGGCCTCGTGGGTGCTGTCGAAGGGCAGTGGCGGCGGCACCGCGTCACGGATGGCCGTCACCACGGGGATGCACCCGTCGTTCTCGCGACCCGTGCGCATCCAGCTCGGCTCGTCCACGTTCCTGGACCAGCTTCAGCGCAGCAACATCCTCGCTGCGCAAGACGACCTCCTCGCCTGGTACCGCTCGCAGTACTGCCACTGGCTGCGCTGGCAGGGGATTCCCGACGGCGGCACGCGCTCGGCCGCGCACGAGGCCTACGAGGCCGCCGTCGACACGGCGCTCTCGTCGGGCAGCCTGCTCGACCTGCTCGGTGACCAGACCTTCGTGCCGCCGGAGGTGAGCACCTGCGCGAGCCTCGGCACGCCGACCATGGAGGAGAACTACGTCCGCACCGGCATCGATCTCGCGCGTCATCTCCTGCACCCCGACCACGGCGACGCGCGCTACGTCTGCGTCATCGACCCAGGGTTGCAGCACGGCTACGACAGTCACGGGGGCAGCAACATCCCCACGCGTGAGGACTTCTTCCGAGTCCAGTCGACCAACATCTGGAACGCCTGCTCGGCCCTGGCCGACAACATCGACGTCGACGGCAACGACCCCTCGAAGATCAACCTCGACGACACGCTCATCCTCATCAACACCGAGTTCGGTCGATCGACCAACTGGTTCGACGGTCCCAACGACAGCGGTCGGGGTCACAAGACCGACGGCTACGCGACCCTGCTCATCGGCGGCCCCATCCCGCAGGCCGGCATCGCCGGTGGGTTGACCACTGACGCGCTCGCGCGGCCGCAGGACGTGACCTACCTCGGTCAGACGTTCCCGAGCCGCTACACGCCGACGGACCTCCGGGCGGCGGCCCTGCTCGCCGCGGGCGTGTATCCGTTCGCACCCGAGGTCTTCGGCGTGGGAGACGTGAGTGACCGCTGTCGCGGCAACGGTTCGGAAGAGGGGGCCTCCGAGTCCCTCGTCACTCAGCTGCTCGGGCTGTGAGGAGACAGGTCATGCGCAACCCCAGGCAAGTTTCTCTCACCCTCACGATCCTCCTGGTCGGCCTGCTCTCGCTGACGTCCTGCGAGGTGGCACCCCAGGACGACAACGGCGAGCGCTCGTTCGTCGTGCAGGCGACCACCGACCTCCTCGGCCGTCCGGTCAAGAGCGAGGACGAGGTCGAGCTCCTCACCGACGTGTCCGTGCTCTTCGGTCGCGACGCGACGCTCGAGCTCCTCCAGGTCCAGCCGGAGTACGTGCCTTACTGGACCGACGTGCTCTTCGAGGACCTGCGTCTCCAACGCACCGGTGACCGCGAGCACCCGGAGGAGTGCTACGAGGTGCCGAGCTCGGCCGATCTCGCTGGCTCTTCGGACCTGGCGGACGCGCTCCGCTCGCATGGGGCTGGCGACTCCGATTGGCCGTTGCCTGAGTCCTTCAACGTCGTCGACGTGGCGCACTCGGCCATTCGACTGCAGGACCTCACTCCGCTCTACCGGGCGCATCTCTACCCGCTGCTCATGCAGGCGGGGGTGGGGGACGAGACCGATCGCCGTCAGCGGATGGCGGACGAGTTCGCGCGCACCTACTTCGACCGTCAGGTCGACTGCATGAACTGTCACTACACGACCTGGTCCACGACCGACAACGACGGCATCGACGACGCCGACGGCTGGGACCGCTTCGACCCCATCGCTATGCTGCTCGAGGACACGGCACTGTCCGCCTACGGAGACGAGTTGCTGGCGGTGTTCCGCACGGACGTGCGTCGCGACACGTCCGGCGGGGCGCCGGTCGGTCGTCGCCCCTGGAACGGCTCCGGTGGCGGCATGACCTTGGACTGCGTCACGCGGCTCACCTACAACGGTGCCGACATCGATGACCTGTTCGAGGGCTTCGAGACGCCGCTGTCGCTTCCCGACGGTGAGGTGCCGGCGGAGATCGCCGAGGTCACGGGCAACCGCTTGACCGTCTACGACCTGGAAGATGCCCTGCGGGTCGGCTTTCAGCAGCTCCACGCCAGCCCACCGCCGTCGACGCTCTTCGTCGAGCACGGCCAGGGGGCTCAGGACGACTTCGGCAACGCGCTGGCGAGCCTGCCCGGCAAGCAGGCGGCGGCGTATCTCGTCGCGGCCAAGATCGTGAACGACATCTGGGAGCAGCTCTTCGGCGCGCGGCTCACCATCGCGCATCACTACCCGCGCAACAGCGCCCAGCGTTTCTGGCTGACGTTCTACACCGAGCACTTCATCAACTCGGGCTACTCGCTGCAGTCGCTCCAGCGGGCGATGATGGGCTCGAACTTCTACAACCGCGCCGCGCCGGCTCACGGCGGCGGTGACTCGGCGTACGAGATCCCCATGGTCTTCGACCCCTGGGTCGAGCGGGATCCGCGGGACACGGATGCGGAGCTTCTCGCGGCCGGCATCGACCCGGACTCGCCGGCGATCCAGAACAACGGTCAAGGCGACCTCGTGCACCGGCACTCGGTGCCCAACCTCGTGTCGCAGGCCTCTTCGGCCCTGGAATGGCCCGAGTACGACCGCTATCCGAACTGGAGCTATCCCAGCACGGACTTCATCACGGCGACCGGCGGCTACCTCGCCGAGCGCGTGCCCGGGAGCAGCGGCGTCGACTTCCAGTCCTTCCTCGCCTGGCAGGACGCGGTGGGGCACGCGCCGAACTACACCGGTGATGACTGGCTCGAGGACTGCGCTCAACAGGCGGGCTTCCTCGATCCCTGGCAGGGGCTCCCGACCTCGACGATCGGCGAGGTCCTCCAGCGCACGAAGGTCCGCATTCTCGGTGACTGGCGCTTGCACGACGCCTTCGACGCGGACGTCGAGGCAGAGGCCGCGGCGCTGGAGACGCTGGTGGTCGAGGTCCTCGGCGAAGGGCACTCGCTGGACACCGGCGCGCATCAGGTGAGCGGTGGTTGGATGGATCTCGAAGAGCTCCTCCGTGCCTACGCCGGTGTCTTGCTCAGCTCTCCCCAGTTCCTGCTGGCGGGCGTGCAGCCGCCGGAGTCCGAGACACCGGTGCCGTCGCTCGACGCGTACTGCGACGACCCGCCGTGTACCTACGAAGACCTCTGCCCAATCTACCGGCAGCAACTGGCTCAGCTCGGCTATCACGCTCAGTGCCAGGAGCACGCGCTCGTGCTCTACACCGACGTGACCGAGCCGGACGACGACGAAACGCCCGGAGCTCCGGGTGGTGGCTCCGACGACCCGGACACCAAGCTCGAGCGCCGGGCGTTGGCGGGGCTCTGTCCCGACGGGCTCTGCGGCTTCGTGCCCCTGGAGCGGACCTGTCCCGAGGGGACGCGTCCGTCGAGCGACTGCGTGAGCTTCCGACCGCGTCGCGATCCCACCTGCCGAGGGGCTTCGCCGTGTGCGCAGGATCCACCGGTCGACGGTCGCGAAGGACATCTCGTCGCGGTGGCGGAGGGAGCGGTGGTCACCGAGGCCGTCAGCGTGATGGTGGTGGAGGAGCGGGGCGTCGGACGACGTCGGGCGCTGCGAGCGGGAGAGGTCCTGTCGGCCGGTCTCGTGCTCGAGCTCACCGAGCGCTCGCGCTTCGTCGCGGAGGCGCCGCTGCGTCGCTTCGAGCTCCAGGCCTCTCGACCTCAGGACAGCCGCTCGCGCTCGCAGGACGAGGCCCTCCTCCGCGAGCTCGACCTCCTCGTGCGGGAGAGCGCGGCCGAGGCGCGTCGCGAGCCCGGCTCCCGCTGGCCGCAGCTCGTGACGACGGCGACCGAGCGTCTCCGTCGCGCGTCGGAGGTCGACGCCGAGCGGGGTCGGCTGCGAGCCGGTCGGTCGGTGCGCTGGGAGGTCCTGGGCACGGCCGAGGCCGGGTTCACGATCACCCGCGGGGAGAGCCCCGTCGACGTCTTGCTCGCGGCCCGCGAGCGGCTCCGTCACCGACCCACGCCGACGGACCCGCGAGAGGAGGCCGAGCGTCTCCGCCGCGCCGTGAGGGAGAACCCGGCGGGGACGTCAGGTGCCTTCCCGGACGCGGCGAGCGCCGAGGCGGCGGCCCGCCGCGAGAGTCGCACGGCCGGCTCGGAGGGGCACTGAGAGGGTGCTCTTCGGTCGACACTGGTCAACCGGCGGCCTTCGTGCTCGGGTCGTCGGTTCCTTTTTTCCCAGGTTTCTCGTGAGACCGGTTCGTCTGGCGAGTGAGGGGAAGTGGAGGGGAAGACAGTGCGTGGTGTCCGGTCGACCGAGTCGAGGGCATCGCCGACAGGTAGGGAGAACTGAGCATGTCGAGATCTTTGAAATTCGCAGGCGTCCTCGTGGGGGGACTCGTCCTCGTTTGTTCCTGGCAGGGAGCTCGTGCCCTGGCCGATCCGGAGCCGGCCCCACCGAGCCTCTTCTCCGAGGACGTCATCCTGAGCTCGTTGACTGCGAGGCAGCAGGACTTCGTGAGTCGGCAACGAGCGCTCGACTCGACCGCCGAGATCCGCGTCGCGAGGAGCACGTTGGACTTGAGTCGGACCACGAGCCTGCGCCTGAACCTCTTTCCGGGAGTGGAGCACGTCGTGCAGCGCGCGCGGCTGGAGCGACGAGGTGGGCGTGACCTGAGTTGGTACGGTGAGCTCGATGAGGGAGAGGAAGTGATCCTGGTCGCTCGAGAAGATCGCATCAACGGCACGGTGCGGCTGTTCCGAGACGGGGAGTGGCAGGTGCATGCCATCGGTCCGCTCGGCGGCGGGGTTCACGTGATCCGGCGTGTCGACCTGAGGGCCTTTCGAGGGAGCTCCACGGCACGTTCCGACGAGCGAGCGACCGTGGATGACGATGAGGAGAGCGGGTCCGAGGAGGCGACGAGAGACGACGAGCGGTCGACCGAGAAGTCGGGGCACACCTGCGTGGTGAACGTGCTGGTGGCGTACACGCCGGAGGCTCAGGCCGCTCACGGGGACATTCCCGGGCTGGCGCAGCTGGCGATCGACCAGACCAACGAGACCTACGCGAGGAGCGAGGTGACCGGCCTGAGGATGAACCTGATCGGCACCCAGGAAGCCGTCGGGTTCACCGAGAGCGGCTCCTGGACCGCGACCTCGTCCAGCC
>JBCCFW010000114.1:0-23774 GCA_039029535.1 Acidobacteriota bacterium | reverse complement strand
CGAAGCGATCGAGGAACGCCTCGAACGTGAGAAGCGCCTCGGACGAGACGTCGCGTCTCGGTTCGGGGCGCTCGGTGACGCCACGTGACGGTCCTGAAGGCTCAGCTCGTCGTCCTCTTCCAGGTCGGTGATCACCGCAGTGGCGTCACCGAGCGCCCCGAACCGAGACGCGACGTCTCGTCCGAGGCGCTTCTCACGTTCGAGGCGTTCCTCGATCGCTTCGAGCCGCTCGCCGCGGCCGACCGTCTCCCAGAGCCGCGCCGTCCCGTCACCGGACACGGAGACCAAGGTCTCGCCGTCGGGAGTGAAGGCGAGGTCATGAACGTAGGCTTCGTGACCGCGGAGCACCACCAGGCAGTGACCGTCGCTCGCGTCCCAGAGGCGGACGGTGCCGTCGTGGCAGGCCGTGACCAGTCGCGAGCCGTCGGGGCTCGAAGCGACGGCGTGAACCTGGGCCGACGGGCCCCGAAGCGTGAGGGGAGGTCCTCCGTCGAGATCACCGACATGGACGCTGCCGTCGAGGCCGGTGACCCACGGGCGGCCGTCGGCGAGGAAGCCCGTCCTGCGACCCCCGGGGAGGGAGGCGAGAGGCGCTTGCTCGGTCCAAGTCGCCAGGTCGCGCCAAGCGATGGGCTGGTCCTCAGGCTCCTCGCCTTCGCCTTCACCCGACGCCAAGCCCACCCAGGACCAGTCGGGTGACAGGTCCAGGCGGGTGTAATCGGGAGTCGGCCATGACGGACCCGGCGTGATCACGTCATCCCGGATCTCGTAGGTCGCCAGCCGGACATGAAGGTAGTGGACGGCGAAGCGTTCACCGGAGGAGTGCCACCAAGCGCCCACGCAACGGCCACGTTGCCAGACCTCGTTCTCCGGTTCGGCTCGAAGTCGACCGAGGACATTGCCACTGCGCAAGTCGACGATCACGGCGGTGTTGTCATGGGCCGTGAGCAGTCGCTCACCGTCCGGGCTGAACGCGACGAGACCGTGAACGCCCTCGTCCGACATGGCAGCGATCCGCGCGATGGCCCGACCGGTCGCGCGATCCCAGAGCCGGGCGGTGCCGTCCCAGGCTGCCGTCGCCAGTCGCTGTCCATCCGGGCTGACGTCGACGCTGTACACGTAGCTCTCATGACCTCGGAGCACGAAGGGATCGCCATGACCGAGACCGCGCCAGGACCGCGCCGCGCCCGAGGAGTCGATGGAGGTGAGCCCGCGCCCGTCCGGGTGAAACGTCAGGGCGACCGGACGACGCCGATGGCCACGCAGGCGGGTCATGAGCGTGCCGTCACTGGCGTCGAACACGAGCAGCTCCGAGTGTCGGCCTGGCTTGACGAGGAGACGGCCGTCATCGGAGAAGGCGGCGGGGAGCGCCCCCTTGCCCACGCCGAGGTCGGCGAGAACCTCGCCGTCGTGAGCATCGATGAGGTGGCTGCGACCGAGCCCTTCTCCCGTCAGAAGGCGAGACCCGTCCGGGCTCAGCAACAACTTCCAGGCGTCGTCTCCCGGTGCCTCGCTCGGCCAGATCAGGGCGGCGCCCGTGACGCCATCGCGGAGCTCGACACCGTCCGGCGTCCCCAGGTAGAGACGACGACCGTCGGGGCTGAACACGCCGTGGTAGGTCGAGAAGTCGAGCTGCACGGGCTCGGCTCCCGGGCGACAGAGCCAGCGGCTGTTCGGACGTCGGATGACCACGCCCTCGCCGCCACCCGTCGACACCACCTCGCCGGCGATGGGGGCAGACCAGGAGAGCTGCCCCGTAGTCTCGTCGACCACGTCGATGCGGCCGAGCGCATCGCGCATCAGGAAGGCACGACCCGGGGCGACGGAGAAGCGATCAGCCGGTCCGAGTACCTGCTCGTGGCGATCGCTCAGGCGCAGCAACGACACCGGCCCCTCGTCGAGACGTCGGAGCAGCGCCGTGCGACCACCGGGCAGGAGACGCTCGTCGGACAACGGATCGTCGGCGAACGACAGGATGTCGAGGGGCTCGCCCGAGCAGGCGTCGAAGTGAGCGAACCGTTCGCGGTTCAAGAGGGCGAGCACGGGGCCGCCACGGGACACCTCGACGTCCAGCGAGATGGGCGGCAGCGTGAAGCGCAGGTCACTCTCGTCGACCCGCGAAGCGAGGTGATGCCACTCCCAGCCGCGGTGATCCGATGGCGCACGTTCGATGGCCTCGGCCAGGGCGGAGGCATCTCCGTCGCGATCCGCCGAGATGGCCGAGCTCAGCCAGGCTCGATACTCCGCTCGGCGAGCCTCCAGCGCATGGCGATCGGCGACCTTGCGGGCGGCACGCTCACGCACCAGGCCGGCGGTGAGACTCAGGGTGAGGGCGACCACCGCCAGGACCGGGAGCCGATGTCGCGTGACGAACCGTCGCAAGCGATAGCTCACGCTCGGCGGGCGGGCGATGATGGGCTCGCTCCGGACGTGACGACGGAGGTCGGCGGCGAGCTCGCCGGCGGATCGGTAACGGCGCGCTGGATCGAGCTCGAGAGTCTTGGTGACGATGGCGTCGAGGTCGCCCCGCAGGCTGGCGTCGACCCGACCGAGACGACGGCTCGGCCCTTCGCGCACGATGCTCAACGCCTCGGGCAGGGAGAGGTCGTCGAGCTCGTGGGGAAGCCGACCACTCAGCAGCTCGAAGGCGAGAACTCCCAGGCCGAAGACGTCGGAGCGTTCGTCGACCTCGTCGGAGGCACCCGCCGCTTGCTCGGGGCTCATGTAGGCGAGCGTTCCGAGGATCTCGCCGGCCCGCGTGCGCAAGGTCGCCGTCCGTGACGTCGCGCCCAGGAGCCTCGCGATGCCGAAGTCCAGGATCTTCGGCTGACCGTTGCCGTCCACGAGAACGTTGGACGGCTTGAGGTCGCGATGCACCACGCCGCGCGAGTGTGCGTGCGCGACCGCGTCGGCGACCCGGGCGAGCAGCTCCACTCGTTCCGTGCGATCGAGCGCACGATGATCGGCGAACTCCGTCAAGGTACGACCTTCGATGAGCTCCATGGCGAGGTAGTGAGTCGGTCCACCAGCTTGTCCCTCATCGGCGCCCGCCTCGATGACCCGGGCGATGCCGGGGTGCTGGAAGAGCCCAAGCAGCTCCGCTTCGCGACGGAAGCGCGCCACGTGCTCGGCGTCGACCAGGCCGGACGCGAGGACTTTCAGCGCCACCCGGCGTCGGGGTTGGGACTGCTCGGCCTCGTACACGACCCCCATCGCGCCTTCGCCGAGCTTGCGTAGCACGCGATAGCCGGCGACCTGACGGAGGTCCTCGTGCAGGTGACTCCCCGCCGGCCGAGCCGAGCCGAGCGTCCCGTCGGCCGGGGCCGAGGAGGGAAGCGCCACGCGCCCTTCGAGGAAGCCACCCATGGCTTCGTGAGCATCGAGAAGCTCCTGGACGGCGGCACGCAGGCTCGCGTCGTCGGCGCAGCGCTCATCGAGGAAGGCCGCGCGATCGTCGTGGTCCTTCTCGACCGCCTCGATGAACACCGCGCGGGCCCGAGCATGGTTGTCGGGGTCGTCAGCCCACATTGGAGGAGGATGACACGGAGGGGATGAGCGCAGGAGGCAGGGGCCCGCTCGACCGGCACCGGTGCGGCCGAGCGGGCTCGAGAGGGAAGCGACTTAGCGAACGCCGCGGCGAGTCGGGCGTCGACGCGTCTCGCGGTCCTCGGTCTCCGCCGTCCGGTCGGTGAGACGGATGCGACGGCCGGTCGCCTGGCAGGTGAGGTCGGTCAGCGCGGCCGAGCCACCGAGCTCGACCTCGACGGTCTTCACGCCACAGCGAGCGATGGTCACCCGTTGCCAACCGTTGTCCACCGGCTGGGCCTGCACGGCCACCGCCAGGATGAGGCTGCCGTCCTCGGCGAAGGCCCGGACGGCGGCTCCGTCCTCGTCGACGTCGAGCAGGCCGACCCAGTGGAGCTCTTGCGGCTCGTCGTAGACCAGCGTCATGACACCGCCGTCGCGGTTGTCGTCGGGTGCGCAATCCGAGCCCGGCTCGGAGAGGACGAGCACGCCGCCCTTCGCCGTGTCGTTGCCGGGACCGCTGCCTGGCGTGAGCAGGTCGTCATCGTCACAGGTCGGTGAGCCGGAGTCGAAGACCTGCACGGGCGTCGTGCCGGTGATGGTCAGGCCGAGGAACTGCGTGCTGACCTCGGTCCCGGCGGGGAGCCCGTCGAAGTCGTGCGACGTGCAGTCTTCGTTGCAGGGCGCAGCGCAGGGATGCGTGCTCGGGAGGACGTCGCCAGTCAGCGCGTCGACCACTTCGCTCACGAGGGGACAGCACGGAGCAGGCTCGGCCGGCAGGTCCGTGCAGCCGGGATCCCGGGGAAGGTCGGGAAGGGCGGCCTGCAAGAGGGCGCGGAGCTCGCAGTCGTCGCAGAGCAATGGGGCGAGACAGTCGGCCAAGCCATCTCCGTCGGCATCGGTGTCGGGAATGCCGCAACCGCAGGCACCCGCCTCGGTCTTGTCCGGGTCGGTGGGGCAGAGGTCGAGGCAGTCGACGACGCCGTCGCCGTCGGTGTCGACGTCGTTGATGCCGCAACCACAGAGCCCGGCTTCGGTCTTGCCGGGGTCGCCGGGACAGCAGTCGAGGCAGTCGGCGACCGTGTCGCCATCGGAGTCATCATCGGAGTCGCCGCAGCCGCAGGGACCGGGCAGGGCCTTCGCGCCGTCGGCGGGACAGCCATCGCAGAGGTCGCCCACGCCGTCGCCGTCCTGGTCTTCCTGACAGGGGTCCGCGGCATCCGGACAGAGATCGCAAGCGTCACCGACGCCGTCGTCCTCGCCATCGGCTTGATCGGCGTTGTCGGTGCTCGGGCAGTTGTCGCAGGCATCGCCGACCCCGTCTTCGTCGCCGTCGTCCTGCGTCGGGTTGGCGTCGTCGGGGCAGTTGTCGTCGGGGTCGTCGACGCCGTCACCATCGGCATCCACGGGGCCGCTGAACTTCAGCATCGTGTTGCTGTCGCCGACCGCGAAGCCGAGCCCGGCGTGGACCATCGAGAGGCCGTTGAGCCGTCGCGTGGTTCCCGACGGCTGGACCGACCAGGTCGTGCCGCCGTCGCTCGAGCGAACGATGGTGCCGCCGTTGCCGACGGCCCAGCCGAGGTTCGCGTCCAGAAAGTCGACGTCGTTGAGACGATCGGTGACGCCGGTGTCCTGGAGCGTCCAGGTCGTGCCGCCGTCGGTCGTCTTGAAGACCGAGCCGTTGCTGCCGCAGACCCAGCAGGTCGTGTCGTCGAGGCAGTCGATGCTGCCGAGGCCGTTGCTCAGGGTCACGGAGGACCACGTGTCGCCTCCGTCATCGGTGCGGAAGACGCGGTTGGCGAGGGCCCAGAGGACGGTGTCCTGGTCGAGGGCCTGCCCCCGACTGAAGAAGGCGCTGGACGGGGACGTGAGCTGGAGCGTGAAGGTGTCGCCGCCGTCGGTGGTCTTGAAGACACGACCGAACTCGTCGCCGCGCCAGCCGGTCATGTCGTCGACGAAGGTGACACCGCTGAAGGCGTGGTGCAGGAGGTTCTGCATGGTCGTCCAGGTCACGCCGCCGTCCGACGAGCGGACCCCCGTGCCGCCGGCACCGACCGAGAAGACGTGGACGCCGTCGGGAGAGTCGATGCGGACCATGTTGGGGGTGAGGTCGGGTGAGATGGACCAGGTCACGCCGCCGTCGATGGTCGTGCCGACGTCGCCGCCGCTCGTGCGGGTCACCCAGCCACGGTTCTCGTCGACGAAGTGAACGTCCCAGTGGATGCCGCCGCCGGGGCTGGTGATCGACTCCCAGGTTTGGGCCGTGGCCGATGAAGCCAGCGCCAACATGGCGACGAGGAACATCAGCGTGCGGGGGCGGCGGTGAGCAGGGGGGCGTGGCTGAGCGGGAGAAGGCATGGCGTACCCTTTCGACCGGCCGGACACGAGATCGCGCGTCCGGGAAGTGGCGTGTTCTGGCAGGGAGGGCGGGAACGCGTCCTGAAGTCCAAAGCGAAGGGCTGGGAATTCGGCTCGGGCGGGGCGTCTCGCCTCGCGCTGCCAAGGGGAGCCGTCAGGCGGTGTCTGAGAGCGCGTCAGCGAGCCCGGGAGAGGTCACGCGTGTTCTCGCGGACTTGCGTGGCGGGGACCGAGGGGCCTACGACCGACTCGTGCCCCTCGTGCACGGAGCGCTGCACTCGATCGCCCGACGTCTGATGCGGGACGAGCGTTGCGATCACGCCCTCCAGGCAACGGCCCTCGTGAACGAGGCGGTGATCCGTCTTCTCGGTGAGCCGGAGCCGAGCTGGCGCGATCGCGGCCAGCTCCTGGCGGTGGCGGCGGGGGCCATGCGTCGCATCCTGGTCGATCAGGCGCGGGAGCGCGACGCGGCCAAGCGGGGAGGGGCGTGGACACGCGTGACGCTGGAGGAATCCACCGGTGGTGACGAGTCGTCCGAGCTCGACATCCTCGAGCTGCACGCGGCGTTGGAGAAGCTCGCCGCGCTCGACGCGCGCCAGGCGCGCATCGTCGAGCTGCGTTACTTCGGCGGGCTCACGCTCGACGAGACGGCCGACTGCCTGGGTGTCAGCGCGGTGACCGTGAGCTCGGACTGGGCCATGGCGCGGGCGTGGCTGTACGCGCGGCTGGGTGGCGGAAGGTGAGCGCTAGCCCGTGACGGGCAGGGGCTCGTGCAAGGTGGCGCAGTGGATGCCGCCACCTCCGGCGGCGATGCCGTCGATGTCGAGCTGCACGACCTCGCGGTCGGGGAACAGCCGACGAAGGGCATTGCGTGCGGCGCGGTCGGCGCGCCCGTCGCCGAACTCCGGTGCGAGGACGAGACCGTTGGCGAGGGCGTAGTTCACGTAGCCGAGGCAAGCGTCGTCGTGGTCGAGCAGGTGACGATGACGACGTGGTGCCGTCAGGGTCACGACCTCGAGTGGGCGACCGTCGGCATCCTGGCTCGCCTCGAGGATCTCGAGATGACGACGGGTGACCTCGTGATCGATGGAGCGGGGATCCGGATCGAGATGGGCCACGACGACACCGGGCTTCGCGAAGCGGGCGTAGAAGTCGACGTGGCCATCGGTGATGTCCTCGCCGCGAAGCCCCGGCAGCCAGATGATCTTGCGAAGACCAAGGGTCTGACGCAGGAGCGTCTCGCAGTCCTCTCGGGTGAGACCGGGGTTGCGGTTGTCGTTGACGACGCAGCTCTCGGTGAGCAGGGCCGTGCCACGGCCATCGACCTCGATCCCACCGCCCTCGCCGACGAGCGTGGTCTCGAGCCGGCGTGCGCCGGCCTTCCTGGCGACGAGACGAGCGACTTCCGCATCGTAAGGATGTGCTTGCTTGTTGCCCCAGCCGTTGAAGTTGAGGTCCACGGCGCCGAGCTCACCCGTGTTGCTCCGAACGAACACCGGTCCCGTGTCGCGGATCCACAGGTCGTCGAGCTTGGCGTCGACCAGCTCGACGGCGTCGCCGCAGGCTCGGGCCGCGAGCGCACGCTCGTGAGGACGGACGAGCATGGTGACGGGCTCGTGCTCGGCCAGGATTCGGGCGATGCGACCGAGGTCGGTCCGGACGCGGGGGAGCAGGTCGTCCCAGATCGGATCGCTGGCGCCGAAGGCCATCCACGTTCGTCGGTGGGGGTGCCCCTCGTCAGGTGTCTGCCAGGTGATGGATGGCGGGCGGGGCTCGTCGTGTCCTTTCACGCTACATCCCAGCAGGGCGGCAGAGGCGGCAGCCTGCTTCAACAAGGTCCGTCGATGGAGGGGCATGGTGGGCTCGCTCGGGCCGGAGTAGATGGGGAGGGTATCGGATGGGTTGGCTCGAGAGCACTCTGGTGAGGGCGTCTCGGCCGATTCAGCTAACCTGCTCCGATGAAGGAGCGCGTCATGGTCGAAGTGCGGAGAGTGAGCTCGGCGGACGAGCTGAGGGAGATGAAGCGGAGCTACCTCGAACAGGCCACCGCGATCCTCGACGGCATGTGGCTGCACGGCTTCCTGCCCCAGTCGAGTCACTTCGCCTTCCACGAGGAGGGGGCCTGCATCGGCTACTGCTGCGTGAACGACGAGGGCCAGCTCCTGCAGTTCTTCGTGGCTCCTTCCAGCGAAGGAAGGGCGAGTGAGCTGTTCGACCTGGTCACGAGTGGAGCGAGCTCGCCGGTCGGCCCGACCGTGGGGTCGTTCGTCAGCACCGCCGAGCCACGCTACCTGTCGCTCTGCCTCGATCGTTACGCGAGCTTCGAGGTCAACGCGCTCATGTACGAGCTCGCCGACGGTGCCGAGGTGCAGGACCCGAGTGAGGGTCTCGCAATGGACCTGGTGGAGAGCTCGCAGCTCTCGGAGGCGGTCGACTTCGCGAAGGCGGCGACCGGAGCTCCCGTCGAGTGGCTCGAGGGCTACTTCACGAACTTGATCGAACGTCGAGAGCTCTTCGGGTGTTGGGAGTCGGGTCGCTTGGTCGCGACCGGGGAGAGTCGAGGCCGCGAGGACGACGTCGAGCACGTCGACGTCGGTGTCGTCGTCGCCGAGTCGGAACGGGGGCGGGGCTTGGCGACCGGTGTCTTGAGGCGGCTGATCGCCTCGAGCGTGGCCGACGGCCGGAAGCCGATCTGCTCGGCGGAGGTGAGCAACGTCGCCTCGCGCACGGCGATCGGTCGAGCCGGCTTCGTCGCGCGGAATCGGATCGTCCGCTTCTTCGATGAGAGCTGACTCGCTTCGCGAGAAGGGGCGAGGGCTCAGGTCTCGTAGACGAGCGCGTAGGAGTGCTCGTAGCCGTGTCCCGTCGCTTGCAGGTCCACGACGACCTCGCCACGGAACGTCCAGAGCACGCCGAGCTCGCGAGCGAGGTCCCAGGCCAACGGTGTCACGCCCTGCTCCGTTCGGATGTTCGACACCTCGACGACGACGTGGCCGCCCGTCTTCATGAAGCTGCCGACCTGCTCGTAGACGCTGCGAAGACCGAGGAGGTAGTCCTCGTAGCCCGTGCCGGGCTCGCGGTAGGCGGTCAGTGGATCCTCGGGATCGTTGCGACCCATGTACGGCGGTGAGCTGATGGAGAAGTCGGCCTGGGGGAGCTCGAGCGTGCCGAGCCGACGGGAGTCACCGAGCAGGAGGCGCTCGGGGTGACTGAGCGTCGACCGCGCGAACGCAGCTCGTTCTTCATCGAGCTCGACGCCCCAGCCGTGTCGGCCCATCCGCTCCGCGACCAGGAGCGTCGTGCCGTAGCCGGCGAAGGGATCGAGGACGACGTCGTCGGGTCGCGTCAGCTCCGAGAGGAAGTGCTCGACGAGGGCTTCGGAGAAGCGGACGTCGTCGTCGCGCATGTCGGGCGGGAGCCGGATGCTCCGGATGTCGGGCGGAGAGACGATGGACCGCACGGAGCTCCCCCTGGCACGAGCCGATGGCATCGCTCGAACGACCTGCCTCGAACGCGTGTCGCACGGGTCGACCTGGAGGCTGCGTAGACCGTGGCCGCTGCCTGGGCCTGGCCGTGCCTCCATTCGAGGACGTGGCTCAGCATGCAGGAGATGCAAGTGAAGCGTTCGATGAACTGGCTGGTTGGAGGATGGATCCTCCCGGCCTGGGGCCGCTCGCTGACAACGGTGGGATGACGCGGACCCACGCGCTGCTGGCGGGGAGTCCGGCTCTCGACGTGGGCAGCAACCCGGACGGCCTCACGAACGATCAGCGTGGGCTCGCACGCGAGTTCGGCCCCATCGACATCGGGGCGTTCGAGGAGCAGCCCATCGAGATCCCGTTCCTTCCTCCCTGGGGCCTGGCCCTCCTGGCGATGGTCACGGCAGGGGTCGGGTGGTTCGTGCTGAGACGCGCCGGCTGAGTCTTCCGGAGCCCGAGCGGCGAGCAGCGGGCGCGCTCGACCTTCACGACTTCCCCGAGCGTGGGGTGCTGGAGGCTCGAGTCGGCTCAGGGTGAGGCCTGATCGCAAGCGTTGCGGGCGTCGACCAGGAAGAACGCTCCTTCAGGTCCGTCGACCGCGGCCGGCGCCGTGACCTCCGTGGCGGTCGTCGTCGCCACGAGGCCGAAGTCCATGCGGGCCGGCAGGCTCGGCAGCGGATTCGAGAGGAGCTCCCAGCGCTCGGCGAACACGTCCTGATCCCAGTGGACGATGGCGTTGCCGAGCTCGTCCTTGCGCACGCGGATTGACGGCGACGTCGGGATCGGTGGGCAGAAGGCCGGGTCTCTCCACACCTCTCCCCCTTCCAGCAGAGTCCACAGCACCTGGGTCTCGCTGAGCTCCGTGGTGGGGATGGTCGTGATGTTGCGGTCGAGGACGATGAGGTCGGCGAGCTTGCCGATCTCGAGCGAGCCGACCCGATCCTCCTGACGCATGAGGTAGGCGGCGTCGATCGTGTAAGCACGGATCGCGGCGTCGATGTCGGGCAGGCTCTGGGTGCGGAGACGCAGGGCCGCTTCCATGCCGGCGAAGGGCGAGATGTCGCCGACGTCGAAGTCGCTGCTCAGCACCACGCGCACTCCCGCCTCGTGCAGGTCGCGGAGTCGTTGCGCCTTCCTGGGGATGACGGTGGGTCCGAGGTAGATGTCGTAGAGCCACTCGAAGGTGTTCTGCTCCAGTGGCTGGATGTCGGCGGTGACGTCCAGGGCGGCGAAGCGGGGCACGTCGTCCGGGTCGACGAGGCTCACGTGGGTCAGACGATGTCGTGGCGTGGTCGTCCCGCCGTTGGCGATGCGCGCGGCCTCGATGGCGTTGAGCGCCTCGGTCACGCCGCGATCGCCGATGGCGTGGACGTGGGCATCGAAGCCCGCCGCCTCGAGCTCGGTGACGTAGCGGGTGAGACGCGTCTCGTCGAAGTAGTTGAGACCGCGAGGACCGGCGAGAGGACCCTCGAAGAACGTGGGGTCGACCTCGTAGGGCTCGTGCAAGGCGGCCGTGTTGTGCTCGATCTCACCGTCGCAGTAGAGCTTGACCTGCGAGAAGCGGAGCCGTGAGTCGGGGTCGTTCGAGTAGCGGGCGATCAGCTCGGTGAGTTGGCCGTCGTCGTCGGTCTCGTAGGGGTAAGCCCAGAGCCCGACGACCGCGCGGACGGTGAGCTGCCCCGCGTCCCGTGCGCGCTCCCAGGCGGTGTCGTAGCCGCGGCGCCAGTAGCAGCGCGCGTCGCACAGCGAGGTGATGCCGTGACGGTTGGCGTGCTCCAAGCCCTGAAGAAGCGCGCTGTCGTTCAGGTCGTCGAGCGACGGACCGGGGGTGAACGCGAGGTCGAACACGAGCTCTCCCGCCGCGTCGAGGAGCACGCCGTTGGGCTCGCCGGTCATCGGGTCGCGCAAGATGACGCCGCCGGTCGGATCGGGAGTGGACGCATCGATGCCCACGGCTTCGAGGGCCCGGCTGTTCGCCCAGACCGAGTGCGAGGTGCCTTCGAGGAACGCGGCGGGAAGATCCGGCACGGCGGCGTCGAGTGCCTCCCGAGGGTTCGCACCCGCTTCGATCTCGCTCCGGAGGTCGAAGATCGAGTGACCGAAGCCGAGGACCCAGTCGGAGGCCTCGCCGTCGGGCAGGCAGTCGCTCACGATCGGCACGTAGTCATCGAGGGGCAGTCCGGTGGGGAGGGGACAGCCGCCACCGGCGGCATGGAAGGCCTCGAGGATGTGGACGTGACTGTCGTGGGCACCCGGCATGACCATGCGTCCCTCGAGATCGAGCACGTGGGTTCGAGGGCCGCGCAGCGCCAGGGCCTCGGCATCACTGCCGATGAGGACCAGAACACCGTCTCGCACGGCGACGGCGCTGGCGCTGGGGCGTGTCGGATCGACGGTGTAGAAGAAGCCGCCGTGCAGGATGAGGTCGGCTGGCGGACCCTCACCGGCTCGCGCAGGGAGAGTGACGAGGAGCAGGAGGAGGAAGCTGAGGCTCGTGCGGCAGGTCGTCATCGTCCGAGGATGACGGGGCCACCTGACAGCGACCTGACACGCCGACGGCAGGCTAGTGTCCTGAGTCAGAGATTTCATGTCTTGGATCGGCGATGGATCGGAGTCGCTGGCGAGGCCCAACGACCGAGAGAACCGGAGCGTGGCCAACCCCACGTGAGGATTCTCGAGGGAGGAGAACGACGCCAGGGGCTCCGAGGCGCGCCGAGACTGCATGCGAATCTCTGACTTGGGACACTAGGTCAGCTCGAGCACGGCGCGTGCGCCACCCTCGGGGCGGTTGGTCAGGATCAGGTCGCCTCCGTGCAGCTCCGCGATCATCTTGCAGGTCGCCAGGCCGATGCCGGCACCGCCCGACGACGGCGCCGCGGCGAAGGGGCCTCGGGCGAGCTCGAGGATGACTGCTGGATAGCCGGGTCCGTCGTCCTCGACCACGATGGTCGTGTCGTGGACGGTGACTCGGGGTGGCCCGTCCGACTGGGCCAACGCGTTGTCGAGCAGGTTGCGGACGGCGACTCGCACGAGGACCTCGTCCGCCTCGACGATGGACTCCGTCGTCTCCAGGACGACCTCGTCCGTCTCGGGACAGCAAGCCTCCACCAGGAGATCGAGCCGCAGGGGCTGACGCCGCAGCTCGGCATGACCGGCGTCCAAGCGCGCGTGGAGGAGGAGCTGGTCGACCGCCTCGCCCGTTCGGGTGGCGAGGCGCGCGGCACGTTCGAGGGCGCGGTCCGCGGGCTCGTCCCCGGCGAGACCCGACTCGCAGGTGGCCAGGAGCGACGCCACCGGCGTGCGCAGCTCGTGAGCCGTCGCGACGAGGAAGCGCTCACCGCGAGTCAGGGCCTGGATGGCCGGACGAAGGCTCCAACGCGCGAGGAGAAGCCCGACCACGATGCCGAGGGCGCCGATGCCCAGTGAGAGGAATGTGATCTTCCTCGCGAAGGCGGCGTGGGCTCGTGCCGGTGGGCCGGGATCGGCGACCACGACGATGGCCGCATGCGCGGGTTCCTGGACGCCGTCGCGATACGTCGGCATCGCGTGGACTCGGAGCAAGGAGCCGTCGGCGCCGCTGAGGTCGCCGAGGTGATCGGTCTCGTCGGCGACGACCCGAGCAACCACGTCGGCGAGGGCCTCGGCGGGGAGGAGCGGGTCCTCGGGTGCGAGGTGCACGACCGGTGGTGAGCCCGGCACGAGGATCCAGAGATCGCCGAGGTCCTCGAACAACTCGGCGTCGAGCTGAAGCAGCTCGTCGTGGAAGACACCCTCCGCGTCGAAATAGGCGAGGCCGTAGGCGGCGGTAGCTTCGAGCGCCAGGCGGGAGTCGAGGTCTTGTCGGAGGAGACGTTCGTTCAGCCCGACGGCCACCACGGCGAGGAGGCCGACGCCGAGACTCCAGGTCACGAACCAGGTGAGACTGAGCGAGATCAGGAGGCCTCGCAGCCGCTTCTCACTCGTCGTCGGAAGGTCCATCGCCGTCGCTCTCGAGGAGGTAGCCAGCACCGCGGACGGTGCGGATGGGAGAGGGGCGGCCGAGCTTGCGGCGGAGGGAGGCGATCAACACTTCCTCGACGTTCGAGCTCGGCTCCTGGGCTTCGTCCCAGCAGGCGCTGGCGATCTGGGCTCGCGTGACCACCCGACCGGCGTGAGTGGCGAGGAGCTCGAGGAGGACGAGCTCCTTGGGCCGGAGTGGGAGCAAGACACCGTCGCGGCGCACTTCGCGTCGACCGGTGTCCAGGGTCAGCGGACCGAGCCGGAGCTGCGCCGGGGACGCGACGTCCTGCCGCCGGGACAGGGCTGCGACCCGGGCCAGGAGCTCGGCCATCGCGAAGGGCTTGACGAGGTAGTCGTCGGCGCCCGCCTCCAGGCCGGCGACTCGATCGCCGACTTGATCGAGAGCGGTGAGCATCAGGATGGGGACGCCGAGCCCACCCTCTCGCCAGCGTCGCACGAGCTCGATCGAGTCCCCGTCGGGGAGCATGCGGTCGAGGACCACGACGGCTGGCTCGCGGACCGCCATGGCCGCGTCGGCGCTCCGGCCGTCGCTGGCCTCGTCGACTCCGTGCCCATCGGCTCGGAGCCGGCGCACGACGGCTTCCCGCAGCTCCTTCTCGTCCTCGATGACCAAGACGTGCACGGTGTCACGGCTCCCGATGCCGACACGAGGATCGCGTCGTCGGACAGGGATGGTACTCGTGGCCTCTTGGGAGGATCAGGCGGCGGCCGTCACGAGCCCCCCGGATCGGACTGTCCGAACGGGCTGGCGAAGCGCGGGTCGGTGAGGAAGCCCTCGTCGGTGAGGGTCTCGAGGAAGGCCAGGACGTCGGTCTTCTCCTGCTCGTTCAGGATGAAGCCCACGACGAACTCGTCCTTGTAGGGATTCGCGCTGCCGTCGCCGGCGTTCGGACCGCTCTCGATGCGACGACCACCGGCCGCGTAATGGTCCAGCACGCCCGCGAGATCCGGGATGGAGCCGTCGTGCATGAAGGGCGCGGTCACGGCGAGGTTGCGCAGGGTCGGCGCGCGGAAGGCGCCCATGTCCTCCGGGCGATCGGTCAGCTCGTGGAGACCGCGATCGCTGCTCGGGTAGGCGCCCTCGCCGTCCACGTTGTAGAGCCCGGTGTTGTGAAAGGCCCGCTCCTCTTCGACCAGGCCGGCGTGGTCGACCGAGTCCGAGAAGTTGAAGCCACCGTGGCAGTGGAAGCACTCGAGGCGCTCGGAGAAGAAGAGCCGCATGCCTCGCTTCGCCGAGTCGGAGATCGCGTCCGTCTCGCCCCGGGTGTAGCGGTCGTAGGGAGAGTCACCGGAGAGGAGGGTGCGCTGGAAGGAGGCGATCGCCTGCAGCACGTTGGGCATGCTGATCGGATCCGGCTGGTCCGGATAGGCCTCGGCGAAGAGACGGACGTAGTCCTCGTCCTTCCAGAGTCGGGACAGCAGCTCCTCCTCCTCGGTCAGGCCCATCTCGACCGGCACGTCGCCGAAGAGCGGGACCATCGCCTGATCCTCGAGCTGCGACATCAGGTGGTTGGCCCAGGTCAGCCGCGAGTTGTAAGCGACGTTCGTCAAGCCCATGGCCGAGCGTGAGTGGAGCTCTCCGGTCGAGCCGAGGGCCTGGGCCCGACCGTCGGTGAAGGCGAGCTCCTGAACGTGACAGGTCGCGCAGCTCTGCGTCTCGTTCCCGGAGAGCCGCACGTCGTGGAAGAGATGACGTCCCAGCTCGACCTTCTCCGCGCTCATGGGATTGGTCTCGGGCACCGAGGGCGTGGGGAAGCCCTCGGGCAAGTCCCAGGTCCAGCGCGGCGCTTGCTGGCACGCGGCACAGATAAGGATGAGGAGGAGCGGGGGCCAGCGTGCCGTCACGAGCCCTCCAGCCGGAAGGCGGCCTGCGTGCCCGCGGCCTCGCCGGTGGCCGGGTCGAGACCGAGGGCGGCGAAGGGGCGCTCGCACTCGGGATCGTCGAGCTCGGACATGCAGCCCGGCTTGTCCGACCCTTCTCGGGAGTCGAGCAGGCTCGCGGCGTCGAGGACCACTCGCATCCCGGGTCGGAAGCCGTCGAGCGCGATCTCGGGTCGGTTCGCTCGGCCGCAGCCCGTGATGGCGTTCATCTCGCCCTCGCAGGCGGTGGACCCCAGGTGCAGCCGCGTCGGGACGCCGTCGACGGTGGCGTCGAAGCGGATGAACTTGTAGCCGCCCTGCCAACTCCAGTGCATGCGTGAGAGATTCAGCGGCGTCTCGGCGAGGGCCGGATTGGCGTGGTTGAGGTCGAAGGGCACGCCGACGCGGAAGCTCAGCCGGGTCCACTCGCCGCGTGGCACGCGCAGGACGAGCTCGGTGTTGGTCGCCGCCGAGCCGTCGGCGCAGGACTCCGTGCCGTCCTCGAAGTCGAGCAGGGCGATGCGGTCGGTCTGCCAGCGTCCGTCGGGGACCAGGTGGGCCGGTGCGCTCGTGCCGTTGCCGTCGCTCACTTGCACGTCGTGCACGAAGAAGCGCAGGTCCTGCGGTCGGAAGCCCTCCTTGCCTTCGCAGCTGAACGGCCAGTCGCCGAGTCTGGCCTCGAAGGGGACGCGCAGGTCGGTCTCGGAAGCGCAACCTCCGGTGAGCAAGCAGGCCGAGCTGAGGATGACGGCGAGGAAGAGACGCATCTCACCGAGCTCCTTCGGGGGCCTCGACCAGGTCGAGACGGGTGTTCTCCACGACGTTTTGCAGCACGCGGCGGGCGAGCTGCTCGTCGTTCATGGTCGTGAAGTCGGCCCCGTCGAAGAGGCTGTCCAGCTCACGCGTGACCGTGAACACCATGTCCTTCTCCAGCCTGAGCTCTCGGGGCTCGAGCTTGCCGTGCGCGGAGCGTGTCCAGATCAAGAAGGGGTTGGGAGTCCCTTCATCGCCGAGAGACCACTCGCCTTCGAGGAGCAGGCTGATGCGATCGACGTCCGGCTCGTCGTCGGGCAGACCGAGGGTTCGCCGATTGGCTCGAGCGACGAGGTAGTGCAGGTTGCAGAAGTCGTCGGGCTCGGACGTGACCTCCTGCCACGACGAGCTCACGGGCGGTGCGAGGCTCTCTGCCTGGGGTGCGTGCACGGCGGTCGGACCAAAGCCCGGGTGGCCGGCTTGCGCGACGGGGATCGAAAACGACGCAAGGCGTGCCTTCTCGTCAGGTCGTCCGTCTTCGTCGCAGGGGACGACTTCCGCCGAGAGGTTCACGAGCCAGCCGCGATGCACGCGGACGACCTGCCCGAGGTCGTTGGTGACCTCGAAGCCGCCCGGGATCTCGCGGGCCTCTCCCCAGGACCAGGAGAGTCGGTACTCGATGGTGGACGGTCCAGGCGGGGGATTGCAGTGCAGCAGCAGGAATCCGGCCAGCAGCAGCGTCGTCGACCGCGTCAAGCCCGCTTCACTCACCAATCTCCTGCTGCGTGGCCGGGTCTGCTGACTGCGAAGGGAGGTCTCGCCCCTCGGGTCTTCACCGTACGATCCAGTACGCCTCCAGCCCTCGCGGCTCCGATCTCCCTTCTCGTCTAGCATCTCCGACCACTCGCTACGAACACTGGTGAATGAAGAGGGCTGGGCGCTCCGCGTCATGTCCTCTCGCTCAGTCGGTGCAACGACCGGTGACGTCCTTGCTCGTCGTGCCGCAGGTCCCGCTCGAGACCAGCGGCCGCCGCTCGCCGAAGCTGTCGTGGCCCCAGGAGCCTTCGACGTCGGCGGCGTCGGACACCAGCAGGAACCAGAGGTTGCCCGCGGGCACGTCGTTCCATTCTACGGGTTGTCCGACGTTGCAGGCCGCACCGAGCGGCTCGAGCGCCGCGACCTGATCCAGGTCACCGTGGATGAGCTTGGTCGTCTCCGGGAGGCAGGAGTCGTCCCAGGTCACCTGCAGCCGCGTGCCGTCGGCGTCGAGACGCGTCACGCGGAGCGCGTCACCGTCGCCCGCGCCATCGGGAACCGGCGGGGGCGCAGTCGGTGCCGGCGTCCTCAGCACGTCGAGACCGGCGTAGCAGCCGAGGATGTAGGGGAAGGTGTCGGTTGCGTGGTAGCGGTAGGTGCCGTCGGGACCGATGCGGCCGTTGCAGCGATCGAGGTACTGCGGTTCGGGCTTCTCCACGTACTCATGGTTGTCCCAGGCGTAGGTCGTGGGGTCGCCGGTCTGCTCCCAGCCGCTCTCGAACCTGATGACCTCGGTGCAGTCGAGGTCGACGCAGCCCCAGGGGCCATGGATGGGGAAGCCGTCGCTGGCGTAGCCGATGATTGGCGAGGGCTCTCCCGGCACGTCCGGAGTGCCGTGGAAGGTCTCCACGAGCATGGCGTGGAAGTGGTAATCGCCGTCCCGGGCCGTGTGACCGAAGTGGTCGTCGAGGACACCGGCGTGGACGGGGTCGCCCCAGGGGTCCGGGTGGGGGCCCTCGTTCGGTCCGTAGGCGGGCAGGCCGTTCACGCCGACGCCGATGGTGCCGAGCAGGGGGATCTCGGTCCACTCGGCCGGCAGCTCGGGATTGAGAGGGATGCGGAAGGTCCAGTCCTGTGCTCTCAAGCCGTTCGGCGTGACCTGGACGAACTCGAAGCCAGGGATGCCGTTGCTCTCGATGATGAGCGTGGTCGCGTCACAGCTCACGTCGAGGACGGGATCGGGGTAGGCCGCGTTGGCCGGATGCGGTGACAGCGTGGGAAAGTGCTCCGTCGGGCACTGGGCGAGGGCCTGCATCGAGAGCAGGAGGGCGGTGGCGAGAACGGTGAGGCTCAGGAGGCGCTGGCGCATGGTCTCTTCCCCGGTTCGTTGGCTCGTGCCTGCGGGAGGAGCAACCCGCGTGCCAAGGTCGAGATGGCCTTCTCGAGCGCCTTGCGACCACCAGGAGAGAGAGCCAGCTGCGGCGACCGCAGAGGTGGCTGCCGATCCCGCACGGCGAAGCTGTTGCCTGCCCTCAGGGATGCGACCGGCCCCGGACGTTGGCCATCGTCCATTCGTTGCGAGGACCCGAGCGAGCTCTCGGTGGACGTGGTCTCGTCGTTCCTGCTCGTATCGATAAGTTAACTCCTCGGCTGGTCACTTCGGAGACGGCTGGTCTCGACACGCCATGCTGTGTCGTGCCCGTCCGGTCCGCGTGTGGGCACCGTGACGAGAGTGTCCTTCCGGAGAGGCCATGAAGAGGGGTGGTGGAATGAGCAAGTCGTTGAGTCGAGCGCTTCGGCTTCGTGGCCGTGAGGCGGTGGCTGACTCGTTCCGAAGGCTCCGCAATCAAGTCAAGGAGCGCTTGAGGTCCGAGCGCTCCCTGCGCGAGCAGTTGCGAGAAGCAGAGGCCAGGGAGGAAGAGCTCGAGGCCACGATCGCTCGTCACGAGGCGCATCACTCGGAAGTCGCGGATGCCGTTTCTCGGACGGGCCTGGTGATCTCGCCCCCGAGGGATGGGTGCGTGTTGGTCGAGGCTCGTGGTGAGGTCTTCTCCGCGAGGGTGACGCCGAGTCGGGAGCTCCGTGATCTCGGAGTGGGGATGGCCGTCCTGGTGCGTCTTCATGATGAGGGCTGCTCCATCGTCGGGAAGGCCACCGTGCCGTCGGACGGCCCCGTCGCCGTGGTGGACGACGTCCTCGACGACGGCATGCTCGTGGTCGAGATGGGGGCGGGCTCGCAGAAGCTGGTGGTTCCCTGTTCTGCCGACGTGTCGGCTCAGGGGCTCCGTGTCGGAGATCGGGTTCGGCTGGACAGGTCGTGGCGCGTGGTCGTGGATCGAGTCGGCGTGGCCGAGCGGAGTGTCGATCTCTCATGGGTTCCGAGCACGAGCTGGGCCGACATCGGGGGACAGTCTTCTGCCGTCGAGGCGATCAGGGAGGCCATTGAGCTTCCGGCGCTTCATCCGGACCTGTTTCGCCAGCTCCAGTGCCCCACGTCTCGCGGGGTTCTTCTTCACGGCCCTCCGGGTTGCGGCAAGACGTTGCTCGGAAGGGCCACGGCTCATGCCTTGGCTTCGTCGCCCAGGGGCGGCGCGTTCCTGCACGTCAAGGGCCCGGAGTACCTGAGCAAGTGGCAGGGGGAGACCGAGCAGTCGGTGCGGGAGCTCTTCGTGTCCGCCCGCTCGCAGGCCGGCGACGCTGCGATCCCCGTCATCTTCATCGATGAGGCAGAGGCGTTGTTGGGGACGCGCCGCGTGACCGAGCATCATCACTCGCCCAACACGGTCGTCCCGATGTTCTGCTCCGAGTTGGATGGGCTCGAGCGACTGGACGGGGGGTTCGTCATCCTCGCCAGCAATCGACCCGACATGATCGATCCAGCGGTTCTCCGGCACGGTCGGATCGACGTCAGCGTTCGAGTCAAGCGGCCCGACGAGAGTGCAGCGGCAGACATCCTGAAGGTTCACCTTCCCACGAGTCTCCCCATGATGGGCAGGTCGAAGGGGTCTCCCGAGGCGACTCGGGATCGCATCGTGGAGGAAGTGGTGAAGCAACTGTTCGCCTGTCGTGACGCGAACAGGGTGCTCGACGTCGAGCTTCGAAGCGGCGGGAGGCAGGTGCTGTACCTCTCGGACTTCTGTAGCGGGGCCTTGCTGGCTGGGATCGTCCAGAGAGGGAAACAGCTCGCGATCAAGCGGGCGATCGAGAGAGGTCAGGAGACGGCCACCCTGCACGTGGAGGACCTGCTCTCGTCGTGCTCGACCAGCGTTCGGGACCTCGGCATCTTCCCTCCGCCCTCGGCGACCGAGGACTGGTTGCGCCTGATCGATCTTCCAGCGGACAACGTGGCCCGAGTGCGACCCGCCTCGGCTCCGAGTCGGCAAGTGGAGGGGAAGGGCCTCTTGAAGCACGCTGGGCTCACCTGACGGCCGAGTGACGCAAGGGACCCCGGTGCGGGCTTGGCGACCTCGTCGCCCTGCTCACGCATGAGCTCCCCCCTGTCCGCGGACGTCGGTGCGTCCGACTCTTCGAGCAGGGGGGAGCAGGCTGCGTCAAGGTCGTGCTCGACTCTCGGTCCGGTCGAGCAGGCAGGCGGATCGACGGCTCACGGGCAGGAGACGTCGGGACCGGCGACATCGGGGTCGAACAGGATGCGGATCGACGTGAACTCCGGACAGCAACGGGTCACGATGAGGTCCGGGGCCTGGTACTCCACGTCGATGTCGGGGCAGCCGAACCAGTCGATCTCGCCGGTGAGCTCTGGATCGCCAGGGTAGTTCTCCAGGATCACCGTCTGGAGGTACTCCGGATTCGTCGAGTCGCCGGCCATCATCAAGCGGATGCCCCCGTTGCCGGTGCTGGCGCCATTGGTGTCCTGCCGGGCATCCAGCCCAGCCGCCTGATAGTCGAAGCGGATCGTCCGGACGTTGGTGGTGGCGTGGGTGTCGTGGGCGGGGTTCTGACCGAAGCCGAAGTTGATGACGTTGTCCTTCAGTTGCAGGTGGGGATCGGTGCCGATGGCCGGGAAGTAACTCCAGGAGAAGGTCGAGAAGCCGGTGGTCCAGTCGATCTCGTCGAACGGGTTGACGTCGTCCCATTGCTCGACGGTGAAGAACTGATAGGTGTCGGGCTCGGAGGCCACCGTCACGTGGGTGTAGGTGTCGCGCAGCGTCGACGGTGCCGGGAATTCGACTGAGTGCATCGCGAAGAAGCCGAAGACGTCGTCGTAGTCCATCGTGTCCCACTCGTGGAACTCGTCGTTGTCGTTGGGGTCGTCGACGTCCTTCTTCTGCACGATCGGCGTGGGCAGGGTGGCGGGTCGTCCCACGTCCTCCCACCAGTCGACCAGGGCGTCGTTCATCGCCGGGATCTCGCCGGAGTGGACGGTGTCGTTGACGTCGTACCAGACCTGGATGGGGACGTGACGGATGTTGTGGGCCATCGCCGGCACCAGCGGGGTCTCCTCCCACTCGGTCCCGACCTCTTGCAGGTCGAGGGCGGAGGCGGCCTGGTAGAGGAAGGGCACGGTCTCCCAGTCGTCCATCGGGTCGTCGGGCGCGAAGTTGTCGCAGGCGAAGCTGGCATCTCCGAAGCAGTCGAAACCCTGGAACTGATCGCCGATGATGCAGCGGAAGACCATCTGGCGGATCGGGTTGGGGACCCCCAGGGTGCAGACGTCACCGGCGTCGTCGGCGGTGGCGTAGGCGGCCCGCTGGCTGGGCAGGGCGGCGTTGGTGGCGAGGGCGGCGAAGCGGGGACCGTCGGGGTCCTGATGGTTGGCGGCCCAGGCCAGCACGCCGCTCCCGCCCATCGACAGGCCCATCCCGTAGATGCGGGTCTCGTCGATGGCGTAGTTGTCGATCATCCACTGGATGGCCCCCTCGACGTGAGCACGTCCGTGACGGGTGCCGTGATCGAACTGGTTGCGACCGAGGGGGGCGAGGACGAACCAGTGACGCTGTGCCGCCTCCTCGGAGAGCATGACGTCGTTGGCGAAGATCGACGCTTCGGTCCGCGAGTAACCGTGGAGGGCCACCACCAGGGGGTTGCCCGTGCCTGCCTGGACGAGGCCGGGGGTCTGGATCATGACGTCTTCGTCGGCGGTGGTCCCATCGGGGAGAGTGACCTGGATGGTGTGCTCGCTGATGGTCGGGCCGATGAAGATCTGGGTCGGATTGACCTGGATGGGGCCCTGAAGCAGGACCAGTGAGGCCATGAGGGAGAGGGGGAAGGGCAACATGGGAAGACTCCTCGTCACCGACGTCGTGGTCGGTGAGTCCGCGGGGGAAGGGTGCCGACCCTACCCGGCCTGGGAAGTCGCGAGCCTTCCCGCTGGGCCCGGGTGAGGTCCGTCGGGCGTTGCTCTATTCGGGGGAGTCGCGGGCCGGGGAGTTTCCGGAGAGCGCGAGCGTTTTCTCTCAGCAGACTCGTCGGACCCCTGGGCTGTCGGCGAGACGATTCTCGGTGTCGGCGCTGTCCCCGTGGACGCACTGGCGAAGGATGAAGCTCGGGCTCACGAGGCGAGTCGGTCGTCGACGTGTCTCGCGGGGCGGAACGCAACGGCGGAGAGTGGCCTGAGCGCTCCCTGATGGCCGAGGACGGCTCGACTCTGGCGCTGACCGGTGACTCTCGAGCCCGACCACACGTGTCCAGGAGAGTCCAACTGTCACCACTCTCCTCTCACCGACCTGGCGGGAGGCAGGAGGTCCACGCCGTGTCCGCCCAGTCATGCATCGGCCAGCGCTTGCTCGCCATCACCTGCTTCGTGCTCCTGGGGAGCGTCTTCCCCTCTTCACTCAACGCTCGGTGTTCGGGCGTTGGCCTGGACTTCGGGCTCCGGCCGGCCCTCCTGCGCTCTGGGAGCCTGACTCGGGTGACCGCCACTCTCCGAGGCAGCGACAGCAGAGAAGCCTGCCCTCTGGGCGGAAGCGGTCGAACCGCTGACCGCGTGCTCATCGACTTCGGTCCGAGCTGCGTCGACGGCGTCGTGGCCGTGGAGCTCGGTGGCTCTTTCCCAAGCGATTGGGAAGTCGTGACTCGCGTGCCCACCGCAGGCAGCCTCATCGAGCTCCGATATCGCGGACCGGATGGCGTCTCCTGGGCCGAACATCAGATCGAGGTTCATGCGGACCTGCAGCTCGCTTCCCTGGGAGGGGCGACCGGCGAGGTCGAGGCTCCCGTGACCTGCTCGTCCTCCGCAACCGTGCTCTCCGGGACGAGGGAGCCCGAGCTCACCCATGTCTCGGCCTTGCTCGCTCCGGATCGTGGCCTGGCGATCGGTGCGCCGGGCGCTGGCCTCACGATGCCGTCTCGTCACTCGGCCGACGCCTCCTCCTTGGGCGGGGGCTGCCTCGAGGAGGACTTCGAGGGCGTGCTCGGCGGTGACCTGATCACCACGCAATTCACCGGTCTGAGCGTCTCGGGTACATCCGACGTGGTCGCCTTCGATTCGGGCGAGACCACTTGCGACGACGACGACCTCGCCACTCCTGGTCCCGGCGTCGACAACGACATCGCCCGCGACATCGTCCTCGTCTTGCAAGAGGAGGGAAGCGACTGCCTGCCCGACGACGAGCGCAATGGCGGCACCTTCCTCTTCGAAATCGACCCACCCCGTGACGTGGATGCGGTCGGAGTCCTCGACGTCCAGGAGCCCGGTGCCATTCGCGCCTACGACAGCCTCGGCGACCTGATCGTCGGAGTCGCGATCCCGACTGCTGGCAACAACGCCTGGCAGAGCGTTTCCGTGGAGGCCGACGCGGTCGCGACGCTCGAGATCATCCTCGGTGGCAGCGGTGCGATCACCGACTTGACCTGCGGCGGCGGCGACTGTCCTGAGCAGTGCCCCCCCGGTCCGCAGGGGCCAATCGGTCCCATGGGAGCCCAGGGGCCTGCCGGTGCAGATGGCGCGACCGGACCCGCTGGACCGCAAGGCCCCGCCGGCGCTGCCGGTGCCGACGGGGCGACGGGACCTGCCGGTCCGCAGGGACCAGTCGGTGCTGCCGGTGCCGACGGGGCGACGGG
>JBCCFW010000113.1:0-24068 GCA_039029535.1 Acidobacteriota bacterium | reverse complement strand
TCGTCGGCGTCGTCGGCGTCCATGTCGGGCGGCAAGGAGTCGTGGGCGGGGAGCGTGACGCTGCCGGGCGACGCGGGCACGCTCGACTACACGGTGACCATCGAACCGGGAGCGGACGGCTGGACGGGGACCATCGACATCCCGGCGCAGGGTGCCATCGGCGTGGAGCTCGCGGACGTCGTGCGGACGGACTCGGAGCTCGCCTTCCGCATCGACCAGGCGGGTGCGGACTTCTCGCACGCGCTCACCGGTGACGAGGGCAGCGGCAAGCTCGAGCAGTCGGGGATGACCATGGCGGGCTCGGTCCGCCGGCTCCAGGGTGAAGAAGCGAAGCAGGCGGCGGAGGGTCCGAACCGGCCGCAGAAGCCCGAGGGTCCGTTCCCGTACCAGCAGTGGGAAGTGACCTACAAGAACCCGAAGGACGGCACGCGCCTGGCGGGAACGCTGACGGTGCCGGAGGGGAAGGGGCCGTTCCCGGCGGCGGTGCTCATCACGGGATCGGGTCCTCAGGACCGCAACGAGTCGCTCATGGGCCACGAGCCCTTCCACGTCATCGCGGATCACCTGAGCCGTCGTGGCATCGCGGTGCTGCGCAGCGACGACCGTGGCGTGGGTGAGTCGCAGGGTGACTTCTCGGCGGCGACCACGCACGATTTCGTCGGCGACGCGCGCGGCGCGATCAAGTTCCTGCGCACGCTCAAGACGATCGACTCCAAGCGCATCGGCGTCATCGGCCACAGCGAGGGTGGTCTCATCGCTCCCTTCGTGGCGGAGAAGGAGCGCAAGCTGGCCTTCGCGGTCCTGCTGGCGGGCACGGGAGTGCCGGGCGACGAGATCCTCTACGAGCAGGTGGGGGCCATCTTGCGCGCGAGCGGTGCGGACGAGGCAGACGTCAAGAAGAGCCAGGCGGCCCAGCGCGAGGTCATGGACGCGCTCACCCGTGGTGTACCCGAAGACGAGCTTCGGAAGCAGATCCGCGCGCTCATCAAGACGCAAGTTCAGGGGCTGGCGGACGACCAGATCGACGAGATGGTCGACGCCCAGGTCGGCACGGTGACCTCACCCTGGTTCCGCACCTTCCTCGAGCTCGACCCCCGCCCGGCGCTCCGTCGCACCCGCTGCCCGGTGCTGGCCTTGAACGGGAGCCTGGACGTGCAGGTCTTGCCCGATCAGAACCTGCCCGAGATCGAGAAGGCCCTGCGGGCCGGCGGCAACCGCGACATCACCATCCGTGAGCTCCCGGGCCTCAACCACCTCTTCCAGCACGCCACGACCGGCGGCATGGAGGAGTACGCGGTCATCGAGGAGACCTTCGCCCCGGAGGCCCTGGAGGCGATGACGACGTGGATCCAGGACCGGATGGGGGTCCGGGCGCAGGGCTGAGAGTTGGGGAGCGGAGGGGTTGCTGAGTGACAGGCCCTCCGGCTTCGGCCGGGGGGCCTTCGTGCGTTCAGAGGCCTGACTGAGTGAGGGCCTTGGGGAGATCGGCACGACTCGATAGGCTGTCGCTACGGCTCCGTGCCCCACGCCGGGATGGCGGAATTGGTAGACGCAGGGGACTTAAAATCCCTTGGGCGTACGCCCGTGAGGGTTCGAGTCCCTCTCCCGGTATTCTCTCTTGCTAAAGTGTCTGACTAAATCGGATGTTCTTCTGGGGGCCAGTCTTGAGAGCGATAGGCGGCTTGACTCCACTATGGGAGATACTCTCAGTTGACGATTTCGGAACGGCGCTGCTCGGTTGGGCAGTGCTCCCGAACTTGACCGAAGAGCTCGACATCGAGGTTAATGGCGTTGGTATGCGTCGGTGTGAGTTCTTCCAGGGCGATGAAATCCCTTGGGAGCTGCTAGGTACTGCCATTGTCCTTCGCCGTCCGGTGGACTATCGACCTACGAGCTGCCGTTTCGTTGCTTTCAGGGCTGAGCCGGCCGATCGTCTTGACCGGCTTCAGGAAGGGCTACCTGCCGTGGTGACTGCTCAAGGCAGTTCTTCACAATGGCGAGTCATCGATGAGCTTCCCAGGGCGAAAGATGAAGAGGGAGACTCCGCCAGGAAGATTCCGCCCTTGGACAAGATCGCTCGAGTATGCCCATCTTTGTTCGAGTACCTGTGCTTGGGGGCTACAGATTTCTTGGCGATAGACAATCTGCTGAGACGAGCGCTAGGGCGACCGCTCGCTAGTTTTAGATCGGTGCTGGACTGGGGTTGTGGGGCTGGAAGAATGACAAGGCATCTGATAAAGCTCGTCGGGAGTAGGGTGGTCGCTGCTGACATTGACTCAGACAATGTATCCGCGTGTCAGCGCTACATCGGCTCTCCTGCTGAGTACTGTGCGCTTGACTTGCTCCCTCCGACCAACTTTGAGGATGGTGAGTTTGACCTGATCATCGGTGTGTCGGTGCTTACGCATCTCAACGAGCAGGCTCAGTTTGCCTGGTTGAGGGAGCTGCGGAGAATCTGCAAGCGCGGAGGTGTACTGGTCACGTCGATAGTAGGGCTTGACTATTACACAAAGCTGTCGCTTTGGGGTTTTTGGGAAGGGGGGCTCGAGGGCTACCTGCGGCACGTTGACACGGGCTTCGCGCTGGCGGGCTGCAACTCTCTGCTGAGTGAGCAGATTTCGGAGGAGGGTTACTATGTGAATGTGGCTCACTCGCACCGCTACGTGGAGAAGGAGTGGGCCCGTTTCTTCAGAGTGGTGGATATCGTTCCGGGGCTCTTGGGTCACCAGGATGCGGTCTTGCTTCAGGCTCAGTGACGACTGGCTAGGCGAGTTGGGGGTGGATGATGGCTCGGCGTCAGAGAGGACTTGCTCAGCTGTTGCTGTGGATCCGCAGGCTGGGTCTGACGCTAAAGAAGCGGCTGCGTCTTGAGCTGGCGCGTGGCAGGATATGGCGGACTCAGGTAGAGATTGAGCCCTTAGTTCGTGGCGTCGATATTGGCGAGCACGTCACCCAGATCTCGCGGTGTGGATATGCGGTGATTCCTGCAGTCTTAAGCCAAGAAGGAGCGACTGAGCTTCTCGAGCTGGTTAGAAGTATCGAGTCGCTTGTGTGGACCAACCGCGAGGTTCCAGATCGGCGAGTGACCGACCTGGAAAGTTTGCATCCGTCGTTTCAGAGACTGCTCGCGCACCCTATCGCCGTCCAAGTTTGGGAGCAATTTCTTGGGCCTGACATGATCCTGCAGAGTATGGGGTCGGTGACTCAGCTTCCTGGCAACAGCCCCGAGGTGTGGCACCGCGACTTTCCTGGTATCTTCATGGAGCCCGGTCCCTCGGCGAACGATCTCGTGGGGGTCGCTGTATGGATGCTCGATCCATTTACTCCTCGGAATGGACCACTCATTCTCCCGGAGAGCCATCTCTTTCGCCATGGTCCCGAGCACGCTGAGAATCAAGATTGGAGAGCGGATGCGATACCGCTGGTAGGTGCTGCCGGGAGTCTTGCTCTGTACGATCACGCTCTATGGCATTCTCAGCAGGCCAATACTGAGACTGAATCGCGCACAGGCTTGTGGGTCCAGTACACGAGGTTCTTCTGCTCAACGTACTCCAGGCCTGCTCGTCTTGGTGTGTCTTCGTCTGATCCGGAGGCGCTTCGTCTACGAAAACTCACGCGGGGCACCCTTCGGCCTTCTCTTGGTTCGCCTTTCGTGATGCCCGCGGTCTTAGGCGATCTGACAGGGGCTGGTCTCTTCGCCTCTCGTAGGTCGTTGCGGAGACATGGCTAGCTAGTTGTCGTGATTGGTACTTTGTGTACGCGGCATTTGCGAGCGAAGGCGTCTGCGCGTCCGTACCTTCCTCTCGCTAGATCGTCAGCGATTCTGTCGATACCGCCGTCTGCTGCCGAAGGGTAGATCATGCTGTGATAGCGTTGACTGTTAAGTGTGACGCCACGCAATAGTGCTGGTAGTTCGCTTAATATGTATTGGGCGAGGAATAATCTTCTGGATTCGTCAACTGGCGCGGTTCGGCGTTTGATGAAGTGTCCCACCACTCTGTCGATGTCTGTCCGAAGCCTCTTGTTGGCGACAAAAGTAGCGAAGAGCTCAAAGTAGCAGTTCCAGTAGTACTGATTGAGGATCTCGTTCCATCGAGCTATCGAGGATGCGACTCTGGGGTAGTCGCTCTCTCGGAATCCTGTCTCGATCGTGTTCTCGATTTGGCTGCGTCTATTGGCGGTCTTCTTGAGTAGAGATGAATTAGTCCCTGACTCGAATGCCCTTAAGTTTAGTAGTTCGAGATCATCTGCCAAGAGGAACACCAGTCTTCGCGCTGAGAATTGGGCTTCGGCCTCCGTTGCGATTCTCACTACAGAACGAGGTGTGAGTTTCTTGTTGCGTAGGCTGATTCCGACGAAGACATTGGTTTCTGCCGCCACTGGATGTACGTCTATCTACCAGGCTAGAAGTATGAGCTGCCAAGCCTTGATCTTGCGCAGCTGCTCGTGTGGGATTCTGGTGATTGAGCCAACTAGTTTCATTATGGAGAGTCCACCTAGGAGGAAGAGGCAGCCGCTGAAGACGGCGCTTAATACTTCGGAGACGTGAACGAGGGAGATTCCCTCTGCTGGCTTGGCGAGATGCATCACGCCTAGCGCTCCGATGATGAACCCGAGCAGGCAGGTGAAGATGATCACCACCATTCCTTGGACTCGGAGAGCCCAGTAGAGAAAGATGAGGTCGTTGATCCTCCAGGACCGAGCTCCAGGGTCGCGAGTAGTAGGCTTGGCGTCGCAATCTAACAAGCCGTAGAGGTCGATGCTCGGCTTCTTGCAATGTAGTTTGAATGCGATGAGTAACGTGGTGGGTAGTGACTCTCTCACTCCCACGTGGACTAGCTTGAAGTACCAGCTAAGAACGAGCCACGCTACGGCTACGGCTGCGAGGGCTAGCGATGGTGATATCTCGAAGAGCTTGCCTACCAGCTTGATGCTCTCGTCTGGCTTCATGCTACGGCCTCTTCCTTCATGGCGCAGGCGATTAGCGTTGCTGCCAACGAGATCGTGGTGCCGATCGCGCAGTTCCAGGGTTGGATGCTGATCTCCCGGAAAGTAATCGACCAAGCGAAGGCAGCGACGCAGCCGGTGGCTACTCCTACTCCAACAACGAGGCTAGCCTGTGGTGAGAATCGGCGAGGCCTCACGAATAGAGGGACTATGATTGATGGGGCGATGCAGGTGGTTACAGACAGGACCGTCAGTATCCATGGAACGAGCTCGAACTGAAGTACTCGTGTTACGAGGAAGTAGATGGCGATGACGATCACGAGCATTAGTGTCACGTTCCGGAGAACGCGTGCAGAGCTCCATTTGTTCTTACGGGATGAGAGTACCTGGGCTAACGGTAGTATTGCGCTGTCGGCGGTACTGACCAGGGCCGAGAGCAGTGCCGCTACGAACAGTGGATAAACTAAGTAGGATACGAAGCCGTTTTCGTTCTTCACGAGAAAACTGAAGATGAGTTCGAGGTCGACGTTCGCGCCCGGATTGCGGACTGCAACCCCTCGGGCGACGAATACCGCAGATACGAGAATGACTGAGATGATTCCCGTGGAGAACCAGAGTGACCTCTTGAACCCTGCCCCTTTCGACGATCCTGCTACTACCTGCCAGACTCTTAGCGATGAGGGAAGCAGGCAGAGGTTAACCAGCAGCATGTTTATCATCAAGGCTGCTGGCATCGTCATTGCGGGGGCCCAGGTGCCGGTCCACATGTCGGATGCAGTGATGTCGGGGTTGGTGCTAGTGCCTTGGAGGGCGAGTACAGCGACAATCGTCACCATGCTGGCAGTGATGAGCCGTACCTGCCATCCATCAGTCTGTACGACAGAGCGCATTCCTCCCAAACCTGCGTACAGGAAGAGTGTTGCGGCTATGAGGAAGACTATCCACTCTGGCTCTACGAAGTATTCTGAGTAGATGGTTACTCCTACCATCATCTCGGCTACGAGTACGCATCCAATTCCGAGTGCTGAAACGGCGGTGACTGCGGTCGAGAGCCATCTCTTCCCGTAGATGTGGAATACCAGGTCCCCGAGTGAGTCAATGGGCTGGCTAGACTCTCCACGTAGTGACGCTATGAGCGTTGGTCGTGCCTTCAGTCTTGGGTATACGCCGTGTGCGAAGAGGAGTACGCCGGCGGCAAGCGTTAGAGGGGAAAGGAAAATCTGCCAGCCGAATACTGGACTTAGCGTGAGGAAGAACAGTAGGACTGTCGAGATGGAGATCGCGGCTCCAGTGAACGTGTTGCGGACGTTCTGAGGCGAGAGGCTCCGATTGTTTAGGAAGAACGCGTCATAGGTCCTAGACTTTCCGAAATTTACTGCACCGCTTGCGGCATAGCCTCCTAGTATCAAGACGGAGACGGCTAGTGTTATCTCAAAAGGGGTCATGTGTGCTCGTCCGGTTTGGCCGCAGTGGCCTATTCTTTTACTAGAGCCGCTTGAGTCTTGAGTGAGACTTCGCTCCACGTATGGGAGGAGACGCCGCGGCGCGAGCACTCAGTCTTGACGCAGACTGGGGCCGCAGTTGGGGGGTGAGGTTGAATCCAGTACGTGAGGTCCCCGAGGCTCAGGGCTGTGCGAGACGCTTGAGTTCGTCTCTTGGGTGCAGAGATCTTGGCCTCTGGTGCTGGTCTTATGGCAAGCGAGCTGGAAAGAAATTTAAACAAAGCGCGGGCGATGTCTGGCTTGATGGCTGCCTCTCTTATGGCGGAGAGTGCATATTGCGAGATCGTGACTCGTGACAGGGATGTAGTTCGTCGCGAGCGAACTCCTGCTTGCGTGGCGTTTCGAGATCCACGATGGAGACCTGGTTCGCGAACCAGCTGATGGGTCATTGCCGGAAGCTAGAGCGGGGAGGGTGTCAGGGATGTGGAGCTGGGCATCAAAAGGTTCTTGCGCAGGGTTGTGGACTCCCTCGCTGTTGTGCCGGAAGCTGCTGCGCCTTGGGAGCGGTCCTGTCCTGAACGCAGCCGCAGGGGTACGAGTACGACGTCGTCCACGCCGACTGGTTGGCCCTAGCCAGACCCGCGGTCTCGGAGCCTCCGTGCTGGGCTGCCTCGCCGACGACACGCCCTCGATCGAGCTCGCGAGCGACTCGATCCCTGGTACGCCGGCCTCGCCGTGGTTCCTCGCCCGTTGAGTGATCCCGGCAGGGGCTGCGGCTCCTACGGCAGAGGCCGGCTCGGCCAGGCGCGAGACGCCGCGCTGGCGGTGCCGGGCATCGACTGCGGCTACGGAGCTCTCGGACTGACCGCCACTCATGGCGTATCGTGCTCCTGCCGGGCTGAAAGACCCTCAGCCCCCAGGAGCTCGCCGACCGCCGTGAAGACCCTGACCCTGCGCCGTCCCGACGACTGGCATCTCCACCTGCGCGACGGCGCCCTGCTCGAGCTCGTCGTGCCGGCGACTGCGCGGCAGTTCGGCCGCGCGATCGTGATGCCGAACCTCGTCCCGCCGGTCACGACCCGCGCCGCCGCGGTCGCCTACCGCGATCGCATCCTCGCCGCCTGTCCCGACGGGCACGACTTCACCCCGCTCATGACCGCCTACCTCACGGACACGATCGACCCGAACGAAGTCGGCGCGGGCTTCGAGGACGGCACGTTCACCGCCTGCAAGCTCTACCCCGCGGGAGCGACCACGAACTCGGATGCCGGCGTGACGGACGTGCGGGCGATCGACCCGGTGCTCGAGCGGATGCAGGCCATCGGCATGCCGCTGCTCGTGCACGGTGAGGTCGTGTGCAAGGACGTGGACGTGTTCGACCGCGAGGCCGTGTTCATCGACACGGTCCTGCGACCGCTGCTCGATCGCTTCCCCGGGCTCAAGGTCGTGATCGAACACGTCACGACCGAGGATGCCGTCGCTTTCGTGAGCCAAGCCCCCGCCCACGTCGCGGCGTCCATCACGGCGCACCACCTGCACCTCGACCGCAACGCGCTGTTCGACGGTGGCCTGCGTCCCCACGCCTACTGCCTTCCCGTCGTCAAGCGGCGGAAGCACCGCGAGGCCCTGCGGCGGGCGGCCGTCTCCGGCAACCCGAAGTTCTTCCTCGGCACCGACTCGGCACCGCACCCCCGCAACGCCAAGGAGAGCGGCTGTGGCTGCGCCGGGATCTACAGTGCTCCCGTTGCCCTCGAGAGTTACGCCCAGGTGTTCGAGGAGGAGGGGCAGCTCGAACGACTCGAGGCCTTCGCAAGCGAGAACGGCCCGCGCTTCTACGGGCTGCCCCTGAACGAGGGCACCGTCACCCTGGAGCGAGCAGAGCAGCGCGTGCCGGACGAGGTGACGCACGCCGGGCAATCCGTCGTGCCCTTCCATGCCGGCGAGACGATTCCCTGGCGCTTGGCCTGACGCGCACGATTGAAGGGCGACGACTGCGGCTCCTGATCGCCGCAGCGTGCCGTCAGATCACGCCCGCTTGCCGCTCGCGCTTGCCTCGCATCGTGGCCAGGACCACGAACGCCACCACGGCGATCACCAGCAAGACGAGCAGGCGCGACCAGGTCCCCGCTCGAGGCGGCAGGCCGTAGCGTTGACTGAGCCCGTGCTCGAAGAGGCCCTCGAAGGTCTCGAGAGTGAACGGCTGCTCGTTCCAGGTCGGCCCGACCAGGGCATCGAGACGGCTCGTCACCGACGTGAACACGTCGTCCCGGTGGGCCCGGAAGCTGACCGACTCGGTGCCGGCCAGGCCGCAGAGCGCACGCTGGAGGACGTAGGCGGGATTCACCCAGCCCCAACGCGCCACCGCCGTCTCGCGCGCGATCTCGTCGCTCGACATCTTCTGGGTGACGTCACCGACGATGTCGAGGAACGCCGCCTGTTGGACGATGCGCCGCCGGGTCGATCCAGAGGCTCTCGAGGAAGGCTCCGAAGTGGGCAGGTTCGGGCGCGCCTGGTAGAACGCCGGCTCGTGCTCCGCCACGTCGCCCAGGAGGATCTCGTACCTCTCGGCTCGCATGGCCGTCGTGAGCTCGCTGGCGTAGAGCGACGGATGCTCCTGCCCGACCACCTGACGCACCGCCGCCGGCACGACGACACAGAACCCGAGCCACAGGCCCACCATCCAGAGCGCTGCCGCGGACACGCCCGTTCCCGCCGCGAGCACCGCCGCGAACAGCGCACCCCACAGGCAGGTGTAACCGAGCACGAGGAGGGTGAAGGTCGACCAACTGCCGAACGTCGCGCCGATCGCTCCCGACCAGAGACCGCCGACCACGCAGAGCAACAGGGCGAGCATGGCCACCAGCACGATCGGCAGCGCCGCGCGCAGGAGCAGCCAGCTCCGTGGTGAGACCGACTGGACCCTCACCATCCGCATCATGCCCAGGTCGCGCTCGAGGCCTCCCACGTCGAACAGCAGCACCAGCAGCAGCAAGGGGAGGAGATACGCGAAGACGAAGGCGAGGTCGAAGTTGCCGGCCAGCAGCTTCTCGGCGTTGCCGAGCGTTGCCGGGTCGGCGGTCTGGAAAGGCCTGGCTCCGCCCATCCCCGAAACGGTGGCCCAGGTCGCGCGGATGTCGGACAGGCCGATGGCCAGCGCGGCCAGCGGCTCGGGCTCCATGACCGCGTGGGCCGACGCGTAGCGGTCCGCCCAGCGAGCCTGCGAGACGTCGATCCAGGTGCGACCCTCCGGTCCCGTGCGGCCTGCGCTGAACCAGGCGAGGGCCTGCTCACGCTGCGTCGTCTCGCGCTGCGTGAGCTCGTCGAGGGTCTCCTTCCAGGTGGAGACGTGATGCTGCCCCGAGGCGATCGCGTAGAGACCGCAGGCGAAGAAGACCAAGATGGCCGAGGCACGCATCCGCGAGCGCGAGAGACGCATCCACTCGAAGCGAACGAGGGCTTTCAGGATGTCGATCATCGGCCCGCTCCCACCACGGGGATGCGACCCGCGTGCTTGTTCAACATCACGACCGACGCGACCGCCCAGGCGATGAGCGCGAGCAGCTCCGGCCAGCGGTTGCCGAGCGCGAAGCCGACCTGCTGAGTCTCGAACTGGAAGTCCGCGATGTCGGCGTAGTCGATCTCGTCGCGGATCCACCGGCCGTTCTCGCGTCGACCCGCCGTGGCGTCCAGGTTGTTCAGGGTGCCGACCATGACGCGACGGTAGTTCTCCGCCTGACGCTGGAACTGCACGTCGTGGAACTGGTCCGTTCCCGCGAAGGCCATGCTGAGCCCACGCACCGCCTGGTACGGGTTGAGGAAGGCCACTGCCTGCGTCACCCCGATCTGCTTGCGGACCGTGGCGTGACGGTTCCCGAAGTGGTGGTCCCAGACCTTGTCGCCGTACTCGTCGTCCGCCTGCATGAGGAGGCCGCCGATGTTGACGGGCAGCTCGCGAGCGTTCTGCACGCCGTACTCGTCGAGAATCTGCTGCTGGAGAGCCAGGCGTCGCTCGTCGTGGGGGTCATGACCGTCGAGACCCTTGGAGCGGTCGACCTTCATGGCGTCTTCGAACTCGACCTGGGAGCTCAGCGGGTAGAGCTGCGAGCCGAGCTGTGCGGTGATGCGCGGCAAGATCACGGTCGCGCCGAGCCAGGCGATGGTGAGGATGGCCAGCGCTGCCCGCGAGTCCGCGACCCAGGCCGACACGCCGACCGAGAGCACCACCACCACGAGCAGGTGGATGGCGTGAGACCCGGCAAAGCCGGTCAAGCGCGCGATCGTGTCGCCCGTGAGAGCTCCGCCGCTCGTGAGGTCGATGCCGACGTGCGTCACCGTGAGCGCTGCCACCAGCACGAGCGCCAGGGCCCAGTACGCCAGGACCTTCCCCCACAAGACGTCGCGCAGCGGCACGCCCTGCGCCACGAGCGACCGAAGCAGGCCGGTCTCGCGGTCCCGCGCCACGGAGGAGAACGCCGTGAACGCCAGGAGCAGGGGCAGAACGTGCGCGAGGATCGACCCCGCATCGAACGCGCCGAGCCGCACGAGCGAGCTCCAAGAGGAGGCATCCGAGTGCGAGGGCGGCGTCTGGACGTGGGCCTCGACGCGGACGACCTTGCCGGTGAACGGCATGACCCCGCCGTCCAGGGCGGCCAGCGCGCCACCCGGCTTGTAGACGTAGCTGCCGTAGTGGCCCACCGCGTGGGCGGAGAGTCCCTGGATGGACTCCCACTGCGCACGAGAGACCTCCAGGGCCTGCGCCCGTCCCTCGTCGGCGACGCGGCGAGCGTCCGCGCCGATCCACGCCGACAGCACGAGCATGGCGAGCGCGATGACCAGGAGCGCCACCGATCGACCGTCGCTACGGATGGCTCGCAGCTCCAGGCGGAAGAGTCGAGCGATCACGACTTCGTCTCCATCTGCTGGAGGTAGATGTCCTCGAGGTCGTTCGCCGTCATCGTGCTGGGGTCGAGCTCACGCACGAGCTTGCCGGCCTGCAAGATGATCACGCGGTCGCAGGTCTCCTTCGCGCGGAAGAGGTCGTGGGTGGCCATGAGCACCGACGCTCCTTCGTCGGCCACCTTGCGCACCAACGTGGACAGCTCGTGGCTCGCGTGCGGGTCGAGACCCGACGCCGGCTCGTCCAGCACGACGGCCTTGGCCGACTTCGAGGTCGCGATCGCGATGCCCACCTTCTGCCGCATGCCCTTCGAGAAGGTGGAGACGCGGTGGTTGATGGCGTGGGAGGCCAGGCCCGCAGCCTCCAGCCGCTCGCCGAGCTCGGTGTCCGAGAACGAGAGCCCTGCCAGGGAGGCGAAGTGCTCGAGGTTCTCGCGCGCGGTCAGGAAGGGATAGAGCGCGACGTTCTCCGAGATGTACCCGGTCCGTCGGCGCGCCTCGTCGGGATCCTTCGCGACGTCGACGCCGTCGATGGTGACGGAACCCTTGTCCGCCTCGAGGAAGCCGAGCAGGAGGTGGATGGTCGTCGTCTTCCCCGCGCCGTTCGGGCCGAGCAGGCCGAGGACCTCGCCGGGTTCCACCTTCAGGGACAGGCCCCGGAGCGCCTTCGTCTTTCCAAACGACTTGCTGACATTGTTCGTGACGATCATCTGGTCGATGGCCTCGCTGAAGAGCCTGGATGCCGGCGTCACGTCGGCGAGGGGCGGGCTGGCCGACGTGGGCGATGCCTAGCGGTCGAGCTGCTTCCGGAGATTCACCTCGACGCGTGGCCTGTCGCTTCGTGGGCGTGATGGTATCGGCCTGCCCTTCCCACAGCCAGCCCGGACGTCACCTCGTCGTCTCGCTCCACGGCTGTCCTTTCTGCCCGGACCGAAGACCCTGGACGCTCCCACTCACTCGCACGGTGACCCGTCGGCGAATCGCCAGCTTCAACGGCGATCTCGCCAGAGAATTCACCACTTGGGGAGATGGTGAAACGACGAGCGACTCCGCGTGCTTGCAGGTGCAAGTCGATCGGGTCAGGCTGGAGCCATCGGCCGAAGAGCCCTGGAACCGGGCAGGAGGAGACCGTCGTGAAGCAGCCGGAAGTCGTGGAGCTGGAGACGCGGTTCGTGATCGGGTTCGGGAAGACCTATCAGATGAGTGAGCTGGGGCAGATCGCTCAGCTCTGGGGGGTCTTCGGCCAGCGCAAGGAGGAGATCCCCGAGGCGGACACTTCCTGCGCCTACGGGGTCGGCCAGAAGGTCGGCGTCGATGGCGCCCTGCAGCTCCACTACGTCGCGGGCATGGCTTCGACGGCCGCGGCGGCTCCGGATGGCCTCGAGCGGATCGAGCTTCCCGGTGGGAAGTACCTCAAGTTCACCCACGAGGGCGACATCTCGAAGCTGCCCGCGACCTTCGACTGGATCTTCACGGAGGGCGTGCCGAACAGCGGCTTGAAGCGTCGCGACACGCCCGAGTTCGAGTACTACGACTCGCGCTTCAAGGTCGACTCGGACGAGAGCGCGTTCGACATCTTCGTCCCGGTGGAGTGAGTCAGGGCGACTCGTCCCGTCTCACCAGTCCCTCACGCCAGGCGTGCACCGCGGCCTGCGTGCGGTCGGCCAGGTGGAGCTTGCCGAGGATGTTGCTCACGTGTCGCTTGACCGTGCGCGGACTGATCCCGAGCCGCTCGGCCAGGTCCACGTTGTTCAAGCCGTCGGCGATGAGCCGCAAGACCTCCAGCTCCCGGCTCGTCAGCTCCATCGACGGACCGGCCTGGCTCTCGCGAGCACCGTGCAACTCGTTGATGACGCGTGAGGCCACCCTCGGATGGAGGACTGCTTCGCCAAGTGCCGCCCGACGCACCGCCTCGGCCAGCTCTTCCGGGCTGACTTCCTTCAAGAGGTAGGACAAGGCACCCGCCCGGATCGCGGGGAAGACGTGCTCGTCGTCGTGGTAGGAGGTGAGCACGATGACTCGGGTGGAGGGGCTGAGCTCCTTCATCCGTCGCGTGGCCTCGACGCCGTCCATGCCCGGCATGAGGAGATCGACGAGGGCGACGTCCGGCGCCAGGTCGCGGACCAGCTCGACGCCTCGCTCACCGGACTCCGCCTCACCGATCACCTCGAGACCTGCTTGGGTCTCGAGGAAGGCGCGGGCGCCTCGTCGCACGACGGCGTGATCGTCGATGAGCACGATCGTGACGGGATCCATCGATTCACCTTCCGACGTCATGGAGCCTCCTCGTCAGCCATCGTCGTCTCATGGAGTGGCACTCTCGCCATCACCGTCGTTCCCTCACCGGGCGTGCTGCGCATCTCGAGGTGACCTCCTCGACTCTCCATGCGCTCGGACATCCCGCTGAGACCGAAGCCTCCCGAGGAGGAGCCTGGCTCGAAGCCGCGCCCGTCGTCGGTCACGCGCAGCGTGAGCTCTCCGCCGGCGGGCCCCACTTCCAGGTGCAAGTCGACGTTCGTCGCCCCCGCGTGGCGTGCGACGTTGACCAGTGCTTCCTGCGCCACTCGGAACACGTCGAGCTCGAGGTCGAGGGGCAGTGACCTCTCCCCTTGAACGTGCAGCTCGGCGCTGACCCCTGTCTCTTCGGACCACGTCGCGACGTGCTCCCGAAGGGCCGGGGCGAGGCCCTTGTCGTCGAGCGCGGCGGGTCGGAGCTGAAGGATGAGGGCGTTGAGCTCGCGTCCGGCGAGCTGGGCCAGTGCGCGGGCCTCCTTCAGGTGCGCCCGTGCCTGCTCGCCATCGTCGTCCAGGCGAGACTCGACGCTGCCCAGCAGCAGGGACAGGGAGAACACCTGCTGCTTGACCGTGTCGTGCAGCTCGCGGGCGAGGTGGTTGCGCTCGTCGACGGCCGCCAGCTCCTGACGCGTCTTCAGGAGGTTGGAGAGCTCGGTGGCCATGCGGTCGAGGTCACGACCCAGCTCACCGAGCTCGTCCGCAGAGCGATCGCCGACCCGTCGCGTGAGGTCACCCTCGCTCCAGGCCTCGGCCGCCGTGCCCAGGTGCCGCACGCGTCGGACGAGGCTTCGGCTGAACATCCACCCGAGCAGGAGCCCAACGAGAACGGCGTAGGGGAAGATCTCGAGCGCGATCCTCGGGAGCTCGAGGAAGCGGCGAGCGAGCTGCTTCATCGAGGCCGGAGCTGCGTGCGCCACGGCGACGACGGTTCCGGCGACCTGCCCCCGATCGTCGACGAAGGGAACCCCGACGACGACGTCACCCGTGCTCGTCCGCCGCGCCAGGGCCTTCGGGTCACGGACGTTGGCGAGGGCGGCCTCTAGAACCTTGCTCAGCTCGGGAGGCTCGGGTGCCGAGCTCGGAGTCTTCTCCTGTCGAAAGGACGCCAGCTCCGCTCCGGTGCGATCGCGCACCGTCAGGCTCTGCAAACCCACGCGGAACTCCGCCGTCACGCCTTCGCGCTGCACTCCCTCTCCGCCAAGGTGGATGTCGAACGAGCCGTCACGCGTGCGCTCCTGAATCCAGCGCTGGATGTCCGCTCGCACCGGAGGCTCGGCCACGACCGACGGTCGCAGTCTCCAGGAGAGCACTTGCAGCTCGGCGTGGAGAGCCTCAGGGAACCAAGGCTCGCGAAGGACTCGCTGCTCCTGAGCCGTGTAGATGGCGAGCGCGATGCAGCCGCCGATCAACACGGCGCCGACGATCGCCATGCTGGCGGAGAAGGTCAGCTTCCAGCGGAGGTTGAGGAAGCTCGCGAGCAGCGGGTGGGCAGCGCCCGACGACTGGCCGCGCTGGGGAGCAGGGGACATGCCTCAGGTTATCAGCACGGATCGTCTCGAGCTTCGGCGCTTCAAGCCGCAAGGGCCGACGCCGTCGCAGTCCGCGGTCGAGTCAGGGCGTGGGCCAGGAACAAGGGCAAGAGCCCCAATGACAAGAAGAGGAACTGCACGCCGGGCCCGACGAAACGTGGCGCGACCATGTTCAAGACGATCACGAACACGATGGGCAAGATGCTCGCTGCCAGTCCAAGGAGGATGACGTTCAAGCCCGACGTCACGCGATCGCCGGACGTGGCCTTGAACCAGCTTCGAGCAAAGAGCACGACGGACAAGAACAGGAAACCGAGTGAGCCGAGGCCCATCGCAGTGCTCACGATGCCTCCGACTCCCTTGCTCGGGTCGCGCCCCAGGACGATGAGCAGCAGGATGGTGATCGCGGAGAGAGCGGGCAGGGCGTGCACGAGCATCCACCCGATCCGCGAGCGCAAGACACGGCCCGGCTCCGGATGGCGGAGGGCCAGGTGCAGCAGGAAGGCCATGCTCCAGCAAAACGCCAGGGTCGTGAAGGTGTTGCCGATGTTGGTGACGAGCTCGGACGTGAACCTGGGCTGGGCGACGAGCGCTGCCCCCATGAAGAGCCCGAAGAGACCGAGTAACAGCGTGGCCGAGCCAGGCTCGCGTAGGTAGGCCCAGGCTCCGGCGAGGAGGAAGCAGGCCATCACGAGGGTCATGCCGAAGAACAGGGCCATGAAGATCGGTGGCAGGCGCTCCTGCGTGAGGCCGAGGGTCAGCGTCTCTCCGTCGCGCTCGACCACGATCTCGCGCACTTGACCGACCTCGGTTCGCGGCCAGCTCGGCAGGTCGGCCGGTGCGACACCGTCGATGGTTTGGACCTGGTCGCCGACTTTCAGACCGGCCTGCTCGGCCGCGCCGCCCGGTCGCAAGCGGACGATCTCGCCGGAGCGCTGAGCGAAGCCAGTGGTGGCGATCTCGTCCGAGTCGGCGAGCCCCGCGGCATGGATCGCCGCGATGACGATGAGTGGGATCAGGAACGCCAGCTTGATCTTCGCGTGCTGCATCACGTCGGGCCTCCTCGGATTCGAGAAAGCTAACGACGTGTCGAGGGGTCGCGCATCGGCCCACGGCACCAATTCGGACTGGGCCCAGGGGTGTAGGCGGTCGGACCGGCTCGCCTCGTTCCGCTTCGAGAGAGCTCGCTTCCGCGACACCGGCTGCCCATCGAGAGGGGCCTGGGCCCACCTGGAGTGGCGTGACCGTCAGCTCAGGCCATGGAGCCAGTCCGACAGGTTGCGTCCGATGGTCTCCGGTTGGTCTTCTTGAATGAAGTGGACGCCGGCGCCGATGTAGCGCACCTGCACGTTGCGGTAGGTGCTCGCGAGGATCCTTGCCGTGTTGGGAGAGACCAACATGCCCGGCGACGCGTAGAGGACCAGCTTGGGCTGTGCCGACTTCGTGAGCCATGCACCGATCTCTTCCATGATGGCGACGTTGCGTGCCGGGCTTCCTGCGATCGGGATCTCGTTGGGGAACGTGTAGGCCGGCTTGCGCGACTCCGGAGTCGGGAACGGCTTCCGGTAGGCATTCATCTCGGCGACCGAGAGGGGTCGGAGCACGCCGCCCGGGAGGACGACCTCGACCATGGCGTTCTGTTCGAGCAGGAGCTTCGGTCCCATCTCGGCATCACGGAAGGCCGTGAAGGCCTCGATCAGCTCGCGCTCTCCAAGGGCCTCCAGGTTCGTCATGGGCAGCATGGGGAAGGCAGCCGGCTCCATGAGCGCGATCGCGCGGACGTTCCGGCTGTTGCGCGCCGCGTAGAGCGGCGTGAGGCCTCCGCCCCAGTCGTGGCCCACGAGAATGAGGTCCTTCAGGTCGAGCTTCTCGATGAAGGCCTCGAGGTACTCGTACTGATCCTGAAGGGTGTAGTCGATGTCCGGCTTGTCGCTGTCGCCCATGCCGATGAGGTCGACCGCGATGGCGCGATGAGTCGGCGTGACGAAGGGGATGACGTTGCGCCAGAGGTACGACGAGGTCGGGTTGCCGTGCACGAAGAGCACGGTCGGGCCCTCGCCCTCGTCGAGATAGGCCATCCGGGAGCCCTTCACCTCGATGAACCGCTTCTCGTGAAGCAGCTCCGCCGAGATCGAGGTGCCAGTCGAGGCGTGCGCGGGCATGGGCGCCGAAGGAGGCGGGTCTTGCTTCGAGCTGCAGGCGGACAGGAGCGCCGCCAGGCCGAGGCCAACGAGGGTGGTCTTCATCGTGAGCTCCTTCCCCGAGCGACTCCGCTCCAGGGGAGGGCGACTCTAGGGAAGACTTGTCATCGAAGAAACGCCATGTCATTGATAGTGGTCATGGAAGAATTCGATTACCTCGAGCTCGACGGTCGGCAGCTCCAGATCCTGCTGACCATCGAACAAGCCGGTTCGCTGAGTGCGGCGGGGAAGATCCTGGATCTCAGCCAGTCGACGGTCAGCTACTGGCTCGACCTGTTGCGAAAGCGGCTCGGCGATCCTCTCTTCGTTCGCGCGGGCAACGGCGTGGAGCCGACCGAGCGTGCCAAGGCACTCCTGCCTCGGGCCCGCGAAGCGTTGCTCCAGCTACAGTCGATCTGCCAACCCGAGGAGTACACCCCGGCAGAGGACACGGGCCGCTTGCGCATCGCCATCAGCTCGGTCGAGCGCGACCTCCTGATCGCGCCGCTCGTGCGCAAGGTGCTGGAGCTGGCGCCGAGACTGACCCTCGAGATCCTTCGGTCGGGCTCGGCGTCCGGGGCCGCCGAGACGCTTCGGCAGGGCCAGGTCGACTTCACCATCCTCCCCGAGCGGTGGCTGGAAGGGGAGGGCTTCAGGCAGCGGAGGCTGCTGGATTTCGAAGACGCGGTCTTCTTCGATCCAGCGTTCCCCCTGGCGGAAGGGGACGTCGATGGCTTCTGTGCCCGGCCTCAGGTGCGCGTGGCCCTCGGCGAGGAGGCTGGCTTCAACGTCGAAGGACCGCTGGCGAAGCTGCGCAAGTCACGACACGTCGCGTTGCAGGTCGCAGACTTCAACAGCGCGCTCGAGCTGCTTCGAGGAACACCCCTGGTCGCCACCTTGCCGAGCCTCCTGGCGAAGCACTGCGGGAAGGGCCTGGGCTGCATCGCTCCTCCCTGGCCGGACCCGAAGAGAGGGCTGATGCTGTACTGGCACTCCCGACACGAGCACTCGGCACGACACGACTACTGGCGAGAGCAGGTCAGTGCCCTGGCAACTCGAGCTTCCGGGTGAGCCAGGCGGCGGCTCAGCGCTGGAAGGCGACCTTCCGGAGCTGCTCGTCGAAGTCGTCGCTCATCGCGAGGGCCTTGCGGAAGGCGGCCTTCTCCAACGAGTAGATCACGACGTCCTCGGCGGCGACGATGGTGGCGTTGCGGGGCTCGTCCGTGAGCAGCGACTGCTCGCCGAAGAACTCGGCCTCGCCGAGCTCGGCGACGTGCTTCCCGCTCACGTGGACCTCGACCTTGCCTGAGCCGATGACGTGGAAGGTCTCGCCCTCGTCGCCCTGCTCGATGATGCGCGTCCCCGCGGAGTGCTGCTCCCGGGTCATCTGCTCGGCGACGTTGAGGAGCTCGGTGGGGCTGAGCTTCTCGAAGACCTTCGATCGCTTGAGCAGCTCGCAGACGTAGATCGATCCCTCGACGTGGACGTCGGACTCGATCTGACCGTCGACCATGTTCACGATGCGATCCGCGACGTCGAGGATGCGGCTGTCGTGCGTGACCATGAGGATGGTCGCGTTCTCCTCGCGGGTGAGCCGACGCAGGAGGTCGACCACGTCCCGGCTCGCGTCCTTGTCCAGGGCCGCCGTCGGCTCGTCGGCGAGGATGAGCTTGGGTCGGTTCACGAGAGCACGCGCGATGGCCACCCGCTGACGCTGGCCTCCGGAGAGCTCTCGCGGCTTGCTGGCGACCCGGTCGCCGAGTCCGAGCTGTGCGAGTGCCTCGCGTGCGAGTCGGTTCCTCTCGGACGCCGAGTGATCGTGAAGCTCGAGCGCCATCTTCACGTTCTCGCCGGCCGACAGCGAGTCGAAGAGGTTGTGGAGCTGGAAGATGAAGCCGATGCGGCGTCGCAGGTCGACGAGATCACGGGGCGCGAGCCCGAGCAGCTCCTGCCCGAGCACTCGGTTGCTGCCGGCCTGCGTGGCGCGCAAGCCTCCCAGCAGCGTGAGCAGGGTCGTCTTCCCCGAGCCGGAAGGCCCCGTCATGATGACGAGCTCGCCCGGTGCGACGTCCAGCGTGATGTCGAAGAGCACCTGCTTGTCGTGCGGCTGCTCGCCAAAGTGGTGCGTGAGATCGCGCGTGGTGACGACGGGGTCGGCCATCAGAAGACCTCCGCGGGATCGGCCGCCATGGCCTTGCGTGCCGCCAGCGCTCCGGCGATCGAGCACATGACGACGGTCATGGCGAACACGAGAAGCAGGACCTGAGGGGTCAACCGCATGGCGAGACCCGAGATCGTCGCCGTGACGCCATAGAGGAGGCGCCCGAGGACCACCGCCGGCACGAAGGCGATGAGGGAAAGGAGCGCGGCCTGCGTGAGGACGAGCCGAAAGACACGACCGTTGGCGTGACCGATGGCCCGGAGCGTGGCGAGCTGAGGGAGGTTGTCGGAGATGTCGGTGAACAGCACCTGATAGCAGATGACCAGCCCGACGATGAAGCCGATGACCGTGCCGAGGTTGAAGACCACGCCGATGGCCGAGTTCTCCAGCCAATAGCCAGCCTCCACTCCGATGAGCTCGTCCTTGGTGAGGACGCTCACGTCGTCCGGCAAGGCATCCCTGAGCGAGGCCTGAGTTGCCACTTCGTCCGCGCCCTCGACCAGGTGGAGGAGACCGAGCTCCACGCGGTCGTTGCGTCGTCGACCATCACCCGACTCGGCCATGATCGAGAGGAAGGTGCGGTCGCTCATGATGAGGTTGCCGTCGACACCGAGGTCCGTGCCGAGGGCGAAGGTGCCCACGACCCGCACTTGCCGGCCCGAGAGCACGGTCTCGACTCCCGTCTCCACGGGTCCCATGAGCTCCTTCGAGAGCCGATCCATGAGGACGGTGTCGGCGACCTTGAGCTTCTCCTGCTGGGAACGGATCTCCTCGTCGAGGAAGACCGACTCGTCCGGGTCGAAGGCCAGCACGCGCATGAAGTGAGCGTTGCCCTCGACCGGGTTCCGCCAGAACAGGTCTTCCGACTCGCAGTGCAGGGCGCTGACGCTCACCACGGACTCGTGGCCGAGCGCCTGGAGCAGGCGTCGCTGCGGAAAGGAGTCGGTCGTGTAGAGCCGGTACTTGGACGGGCTCACCAGCGCGAGGTCGCAGTCGAGACGACGCAGCACCTCGACCTGACTGTCGATCATGGCGTTGCGAAAGCCGAGCTGCATGAGGATGAGCAGCACCGCGAAGCCGACACCGGCCACCGACAGGGCGAGCCGGCGCGGGTCGTGGGTGAGGTTCCTCCACGCGAGGGGGACGCGGCCCATCAGAACAGATCGGCCGGGTCGGCCTTGCGGACCTTGCCGAGGGCGAGGAAACCGGCGACCACCGCCATGGCCACGGTGAGCACGAGGACGGCGATGACGCGGGTGGGCGTCATCCAGATGGGGATGAAGTCCTTCTGACGGAGCATCGCGTAGAGGCCGAGGGCCGCCAGCAGCCCCGGGACGAACCCGGTGATCGCCAGCAAGACGGACTGCTGGATGACGACCCGTGAGACCTGACCATCGGCGTAGCCCATGGCCTTCATGGTGGCGTACTCGGGCAAGTGACGCATGACTTGCGTCGCGAGTGCCTGGTAGATGACGACCACGCCGACGATGATGGCCACGAGAGCACCCGATCCGAAGATGGGACCGGTCGAGGTCAAGACGAGCCAGTGATGGGTCTCGCGCTGATTGAGCGTGGCGCGGCTCACCACCTCGACGTCGGGTGGCAGGCTCAGTCGGAGCCGTTCGAGGACTTGCTCGGCATCCGCGCCATCGCGCAGCTCGACGAGACCCATGCTCGGGCGGTCGAGCCGAGCTCCGGGAAGCACGTGCTGATAGGTGCGATCGCTGGCGACCAGCACGCCCAGGTCGAGGAACGCGGTGCCGAGCGTGGACTCGCCGACGACCTTCACCCGCCGGTCGCCGACCTCGATCGTGCTGCCCACGTCGCGAGGTCCGAAGATGTCTCGGGTCTGCGTGTCGGCAAGCACGGTGTCCAAGGAGCGCAGCAAGGCAGGGTCTGCGCCGAGCGTCTCGGCGGGGAAGGCCGGCGCTTCCGGATCGATGCCGAAGACGACCGTGCTGAGCCTCGCGCCCGATTCGGGCACGGCCCAGTGGCTCTGGCCGACGAAGAGGGGGGCGACGCTCGCGACCTCCGGGAGGGCAGCCACCTGCTGAAGACGTCGCTTGGGGAAGACCGCCGGGCTGGCGAGGAAGATGTAGTCCGTCGGAAGGACGACGAGGTCGTGCTCCATCGCGTCGAAGAACAAGGTGGCCCCGGTCTTCATGGCGCCGTGCAGGCCGACCTGGAGGAACACGAGCATGACCGCGAACGCGATGCCGGCGAGGGCCAGACCGGTGCGCACCTTGGCGTGGACGAGGTTGCGCCACGCCAGGGGAGTCTTCATCGGCCCCCGGCCACGTCGATGACCACGTCGACCTGGAGGTTGGTGAGACCGGCAACGGCGCTGGCGTCGGTCAGGCGGATCCGCACCTCGACCACCCGCGCGTCGGCCTCGGCAGCCGGGTCGACCTCGAGGACGTCGTTCTTGTGGATCATGAGCCCGATGAAGACGACCTCTCCGGTGAGCTCCGTCGGCAGCGCCGCGCTCTGGATGCTGGCAGCCTGACCGAGTCGCAGGTGTTGCACGTCGGTCTCGTAAACCTCGGCGACGACGTGCATCTCGCTGGTGTCGCCGAGCTGGAGAATGGGCTCGACGCCGGTCCGCTCACCTGGCCAAGTGAACACGTTGAGCACCCGCCCGTCGATCGGCGCGCGGATGAGAGTCAGCTCGAGCTGCGCTTCGGCGAGAGCCAGCTCGGCTTCGAGCGACTCGGTGGGGATGGAGGCGACCTCCTCGGCCAACGAGGCCTCGGCGGCCACGAGCTCGGCCTGGGCGGTGGCGAGGGAGAGCTGATGGTCGGCCTTCATCTCCTTCAGCACCAGACGTTCGCTGGCGAGACGCTCGCTCAGGCTCACGGCGACCAGGTCGCGTCGTTGGGCGATCTCCTCGGGCATCGTGTCGGTACCGAGGAGCCTCTGCGCTCGACGGGATTCCCGGCGGGCGTTCTCTCGTTCGGCCTCGAGGGATCGGATGGCCGCCGCTTGGGCGGCGATGCGAGTGGGGGTGAGCTCTTCGACCGATCGGAGGGCGAGACGTGCCAGCTCGGTCTTCGCTTCGCCGACTTGCTGCGCAGCCACCAAGCGACGACGTGCTTCCTCCAGCCGCGCCGCGATGGCGTCCCGCTCGGCGACGCTCACGCCATGACGATCGAGATGGACGAGCTCCTGGCCACGCTTTACGGCCTGGCCTTCCTCGACGAGCAGCCTCGCGACCCGATCGGGTCCGGCCGCGTCGATGTCGAGGACTTCGCTCCGGGGCTCGATGCGTCCGAGCGCGCCGACTCGGCTGACCTCGGCGGTCGTGGGAGTGACGCCGAAGGAGAGGAAGGCCAGCGAGAGGAAGAAGGCGGGAAGGGGGGGAGAGACGTTCATGCCAGGCTCGGGCTCGGAGAGAGCCAAGCGTGACATCAAGCGACTCGACAGCCAAGCATCGTCGGTCGCCGCGTCGGCAACGAGGTTCTTCGAGGGCTCGTTGCTTGGAATCGTCCGGGTGGCGACCGGTGGTCACCACCCGGATCGAGCAGGAGCACGTCACGGGATGAGCGACGTGCTCCTCATCAGGTGACTACCAGCGACGGCCGCCGCCGCCGCCACCACCGCCACGGCCGCCCTCACGGGGCTTCGCCTCGTTGACGTTGAGGGTGCGGCCGTCGACGTCGCGACCGTTGACGCCTTCGATGGCCGCGCGGGCCTCGTCGTCGCTCGGCATGTTGACGAAGCCGAAGCCGCGGGGACGGCCGGTCTCGCGATCGGTGATGAGCGCGACCTCATCGACGGTTCCGTACTCGGCGAACACGGAACGGACGGTCTCGTCAGTGGATTGGAAGGACAGGTTGCCCACGAAGATCTTCATCTTGGTCTTTCTCCAGCCGTCTGTGCACGCGAACGGCTGTAGAACCAAGAGCGCGGGTCAACGGACGAGGTAGGAAGCGGGATCGGAGCGATCCAACGCGCCTCGATCATGCACTAGTTGGCGCTCGCAAACGATCAAGCCCCCTCTCGGGCCGTGGCTGAGCAGCCCGAATTTGCCCTCAAACGGGCGCGAGACCGCACTCTGGGCTTTCTCTAGTGAGTCTTCGGTCCCGCTCACGGCGCCTGGGTCGCAGCGCTCGTCTGGGACCGCGCCGGGGAAATGCCGGGCCCATTGGTCGCCAGGACCATCTTGGAAATGGGACTCACGGCGAGCAATGGCGTCGCGATCAGCCGCCGACGGGAACGAACTTCCGGGCAAACAGCGGCCGGTCGTCGGTCGACTCACTCTTGCGCAGGCGGTAGCGGTCTTCCTTGAACTCGGTGAGCTGCTCGGGCGAGGTGAGGCGGTGGTCGATGATGTAGCGCGTCAGCCGACCTCGCGCCCGCTTCGCGGAGAAGCTGATCATCTTGAGGTCACCGTCTTTCACTTCCCGGAAAGTCGGGCTCACGAGGGGCACCGACAGGCCCTCGGGCTGCACGGCCTTGAAGTACTCGTTCGATGCCAGGTTCACGACGGTCGTGCTGCCTGAGGCCTCGACGGCGGCGTTGATCTCGTCGGTGATGCGAGAGCCCCAGTACTCGTAGAGGTTCTTCTTGCGAGCGACCGGGAACTTCAGCCCCATCTCGAGCCGGTAGGGCTGGATGA
>JBCCFW010000112.1:0-24188 GCA_039029535.1 Acidobacteriota bacterium | reverse complement strand
CGAGACGCTCGAGCTCAACTTGCGAGCGGTCAAGGGCGTGTTCTTCAACGAGTTCGTCTCGCAGTAGAGACTCGCCAGAGATCCAACGTGATCCTCCTCACTCGCATCAACGGGACGCCGCTGGCCATGAACACGGCGCACGTGCTCTGGGTCGAGAAGACCCCGGACACGGTCATCACGTTGATCAACGGCGATCGGATCCGCGTGCGCGAAGGGCTGGATGAGGTGGTGCATGCCTTCCGGCGGAATCGCAGCCGGATTCTCGATGCTGAAGACGCAGTGACCAGCGCCATCGCGACCGAGGTGTCGCGCGGGCAGGAAGAGGACGAGGCCGGAGAGCCGGTCGAAGACGAGGTGCAGGATGGCCGGACGGAAGCCTGAGCTCGCGAGCATCATCGGCATCATTGCCGGACCGGGCTTCCTGCTCATCGGCAACATCCTGGAAGGCGGTCACACCAGCTCGCTCATCCAGATCACGGCGGCGATCATCGTGTTCGGCGGCACCCTCGGTTGCGTGATGATCTCCGCGCCGCTCAACGTCTTCATCGCCTCCTTGAAGGGCATCATCGACGGGTTCCTCGCTCCGCATCACGACTCGGCGGCGCTGGCCGAGGTCATCGTGGACATCGCGAAGCGAGCGAGGAAGGACGGCCTGGTCTCGCTCGAAGGCGAGGTGGCCAACCTCGAGGACGAGTTCCTGCGTGATGCCCTGATGCTCGCGCTGGACGGCATGGACTCCCAGGCCATGCGCAATCAGCTCGAAACGACCATCGGGCGAGAGGAGCACGAGGCCGAGGCCATCGCCAAGGTCTTCGAATCCGCCGGTGCATTCTGTCCGACCATGGGGATCATCGGCGCGGTCATGGGCCTCATCCACGTGATGTCGAACCTCTCCGACGTGGCGAAGGTCGGCGCCGGCATCGCGGTGGCATTCGTCGCGACGATCTATGGGGTCGGCGCGGCCAACATCGTGTTCCTCCCGATCAACAAGAAGATCGCCCTACAGATCCACCACCACACGCAGTTTCGCGAGATGGCCATGGAGGGCGCCATCGCCATTCAGGAGGGGATGAACCCTCGTGAGGTCGAGGCTCTCCTGCGCGCCTACACGGGAGTCGCGGCGGAAGGCAAGTAGACGTGGCTCGGAAGAAGAAGCACCCCGAGCACGTCAACGCCGAGGCGTGGCTGATCAGCTACGCCGACTTCATCACCCTGCTGTTCGCGTTCTTCGTCGTCATGTTCGCGGTCTCGCAGGTGGACTCCGCCAAGGTCGGACGCTTCGTGGAGTCGGTGCAGGCCGCGACGAGCACCTCGGGCGTTCTCGACGGCATGACCGGCTCGCCCATCAAGTTCGGCTCTGGTGCGGCGGCCGGCGATCCCTACCGGATCTCCGTGCTCAACACCGAGCTCCCCCGTCTCGTCCGCAGCCGTCTCATGATCGAGGCTGACGAGGTCCCCGGCAACGGCGAGGGCCCGGGGGAGGGCCCCGGAGGCGGCCACCCCAAGGGAGAGGCCGGTGCAGGGGGGAGAGGCCTGGGCGAGGGTGAAGGCGAAGGCAAGGGCGAAGGCGAAGGCGGCGAACCGGCCGACGAGGTTCCCGGCGGACACCCGGCTGACCTGCCGGAGGAGCTTCTCGACCTGGCGATCGACGAGGACTTGATCGGGAAGATCGCGCTGAGGACCGAGCCACGGGGAGCCGTGATCTCGTTGCTGGAAGTCGGCTTCTTCGACTCGGGCAGCGCGCGGATCCGAGCAGAGGCCTGGCCGCTGCTCGATCGCGTCGCGGCTCGGCTCCGCGAGAGCGGGCGCCCTCTCCGCTTCGAAGGCCACGCCGACAACCGACCCATCAGCACGACGCTCTTTCCCTCGAACTGGGAGCTTTCGAGCGCCCGCGCCCTCGCCGTGCTGCATCACTTCGAGGGTCGTCTCGGGTTCGACGGGAGTCGCTTGTCGGCCGGTATCTTCGGCGAGCATGCACCGGTCGGTGACAACGACGAGTCGTCCGGTCGGGCGAAGAACCGTCGGGTCGACGTGGTGCTCCTGAGCGAAGCCGCTCGACGCTACGAGCCGATGATCCTCGAGAGTGAGCCACCTTCCGAGGACGACGGCACGAGCTCGCCGGAGGGAGAGAGCCAGCCCGCGTTCGAGCTCGGGATCCCGAACCGGACGGAAGAGGAGGCGGCCGGCTCGTCGGAGGAGGACCAGGCTCGGGTGTCGCAAGACACCGACACGAAGTCCGAGCCGGCTTCGACGCAGCAGGACTCGCACCACGACGACTCGGCTCATCACGCTCACGGTCACTGAGCGCGAGAACGAGCTCGAGTCCGTGCGTTCCCGCGTCCAGCCTGCCAGGCAGGCGAGTGCTGCGCCGAGATCGTGACGCCCGCGGAAATCAGTGGCCTCCTCGTGACGCCTCGGGTCGTCGACGACGGCAGGAAGCTGCCACTCGGATCCTTCGGAACGTGACCACGATCAGGAAGTCGGGTCCGTTGCGACGCCCATCGACTCCTCCCGAGACGATGTGACACGAATTGCTCTCTTCGCGCGCGGCCGACGAAGCCGTGTCGCTCGATGGCGGCACGCGGCCTGCAGGAAGGGTGTTCGCGTCCCGGAAGCACCGGGGTGACGACGTCGAGGCACGTTGCTCACGTCGAGTCGTCGTCCGAGCCCTCGGGTGATCTGTCGGACGAAGCGAGAGGTTCGAGAGAGTGGATTCGATCAATGGCTTCGCGAGCATCGACGACCTGACCCGTGAGCCCTCGACTCCGACGTCGACGGTGACCGACCTCGCCGACGAGGACGTGTTTCTCCAGCTCCTGGTGACGCAGCTCGCCAACCAGGATCCCCTCAACCCGGCCGACGGCACCGAGTACGTCTCGCAGCTGGCGACCTTCTCCTCGCTCGAGCAGCTCACCGACATCTCCGACGGAGTGGAGAACCTCGTGGGTCAGCTCGGATCTCTCGACGACCTGGGCTCGCTCGACGAGCAGCTCGCACCGCTCGGCGAGCTCGCCGGGCTGCGAGCCCAGCTCGACCGGATCGTCGCGGTGCTCGAAGGCGAGCCTGCGGCCGAGCCGACGCCGTCCTTTCTTCCCCCCACCGATCAACCCGCTTCCTGAGGTCTCGAAACAATGGGCTTGAACTCGTTCTTCACCGGCCTGTCCGGACTCAATGCTCAGAGCTCGTCCATCAACGTCATCGCCGACAACCTGGCGAACGTCAACACGGTGGGCTTCAAGGGCAGCACGGCCCGCTTCGCCGATCTCGTCTCGGGCGGAACACGCTCACGCGCCGGCAACCCCCAGCAAGAGGGACTGGGCGTGACCGTGAATGCGGTGACCCCCACGTTGAAGCAAGGCGTGTTGCAGACTACCGGCCGTCCTCTCGACATCGCTCTCGACGGTTCCGGCTTCTTCTCGGCCCTCGACGAGAACGGTGGTGCCGTCTTCACTCGGGCGGGTGACTTCCTCCTGGGGGAGCAGGGCAACCTCACGACCTCGAGTGGATACTCGGTGCTCGGCTGGCAGACGGCTGCTGCTGACGGGGCCATCCCCGCCAGCGGTCCGGTGAGCCCCATCGCCATCCCGACCGATCTCTCCGATCCGCAGAAGTCCACCTCGAGCCTCGGGGTCAGCCTGAATCTCGATGGTGAGATGGCCACCGGCGAGAGCTTTGCGGCTCCCGTCGAGATCTTCGACTCGCTCGGCGCGCGTCACTTGCTCACGCTCAACTTCACCAAGACGGGCACGTTGACCTGGGACTACGACGTCTCGATCGACGGCGGTGAGCTCACGGGCGGGACGCTCGGCGTGCCCCAGAGCATCGCGTCGGGAACGTTGGCCTTCGGCGGTGACGGCAAGCTCGACCCCGCCACGGGCGTCGACGGTGCTGCGCCGGCCCCGATCACGGTGAGCACGCCGACGACCTTCCTCAACGGCGCGACGGGCGTGAATCTCACCTGGGACGTGCTCGACACCAACAGTGAGAGCCGGCTGACGGCGTTCGCCGCACCCTCGGTGGTTTCCACGGTGGACCAGAACGGCTTCGCCGCCGGCAACCTCACCGATCTCCAGGTCGACTCCAACGGCGTCATCCGCGGCCGCTTCAGCAACGGGCGGAGCTTCGAGCTGGCTCGCATCGCCATCGCCTCCTTCTCCAACGAGGCAGGGCTCCAGCGGCTTGGTGGCAACAGCTTCGCGACGACCCGCTCGTCCGGTGAAGCCATCTTCGGCTCGCCTGGCGAAGGCGGTCGAGGGCAGCTTCTCGGTGGCGCGCTCGAGATGAGCAACGTCGACATCGCCGAGCAATTCACCTCGCTCATCTTGGCCCAGCGGGGCTATCAGGCGTCTTCCCGGGTGATCACCACGAGTGACGAGGTGACCCAGGAGGCGATCAACATGAAGCGGTGAGGTGGGCTGAATCGTGAGCGACGTGCAGGACAACGGTTCCGACACCGGCGACGACGCGGTTGCCACCGTCGACGCCATCGACGAGCTCCAGGTCTCTCCCGAAGAGATGCTGAACGCGATGACCGACGACGACGAGGCGCTTCGACGACGTCTCGGTCGGATGCGTCTTCGCCTGGGAGTCGTGCTCGGCGTCGTGCGACTGCCGCTCGGGCAGTTGATCGACCTCGGTGCCGGCCAGTCCCTGCACGTCGATCGCGGTCAGCGCAACGACCTCGCCATCACCTTGCAGGGGCGGCCCCTCCTGTCCGGCGCGCTCCTCGAGCGGGACCGGCGTCTCGCCGTGCGTCTCTCGGCTTCACCTCGGAAAGTGGAATGAGCACTCATCGCACGGCCGAAGACCTGCTCACCGGAACGGCCCCGCCTCCCGAGACGCCGGCTCTCTCGCCACTACCTCAGGGAGCAGCGAGCTGGGGCCTGCCGCTTCTCCTGCTGGGAGCCCTGGCGCTGGCGGCCTTCCTCGCGCGGCGCGGCGGTCGCTTCACCAGCGGCGTGTTGCGTCCGCTCGGGACCTGCTCCCTCGGGCCTCGGCGTCACGCCACTCTCCTTCGCGTTGGTTCGCGGATGGTGCTGGTCGGTGTCGCCGAGGGCTCGGTGCGTGCGCTCGGTGAATGGGACCTGGACGTGCTGGGTGACGAGGCTCCCACGGGAGACGAGCCGTCGGCCGACGACGACGCCGAGCGTCGAATGGCCCCCTCGGCGGAAGGGTGGAGGCGCTTCCAGCGCTTCCTCGGAACGGGACTCCTCGTCTTGACTTCTCTCGGCCTGGCGGGCAGCGCGCAGGCGCAGGGAGTCACCGTCGAGCTGGAAGGGCTTGACGGCTGGGAGCCCGGACGCCTGACCCGGGTGATCGAGATCGCCACGCTGATCACGGCGCTCTCCTTCCTGCCGGCGCTCATGCTGACGGCGACCTGCTTCACTCGCTTCGTCGTCGTCTTCCACTTCCTGCGTCAGGCGCTGGGCATCCCCGGCACGCCGCCGAACCAGGTGCTGGTCGGGCTTGCGCTCTTCCTGACGGCCTTCGTCATGGGACCGGTGGCGAGCGAGTCGTGGGAGCGAGGGCTCGTGCCCTATCGCGACGGGGAGATCTCCTTCGAAGAGGCGGTGACGGAAGGCAGCGCGCCCCTGAGACGCTTCATGCTCCGCAACACACGAGCAGAGGATCTCATCCTCATGCAGAACATCGCCGGTGATCCCATGCCGGCGAGCCCGGAGGAGGTCTCGTTCAAGAACCTCATCCCGGCCTTCGTGATCTCCGAGCTCAACACCGCGTTCACCGCGGGCTTTCTCATCTTCCTGCCGTTCCTGGTCGTGGATCTCCTCGTGGCCTCGGTGCTCTTGTCCATGGGAATGATGATGATGCCACCCGTCATGGTCTCGATGCCCCTGAAGGTGATGGTCTTCGTCCTCGCCGGGGGGTGGAACCTGCTCGTGGTGTCCTTCGTGAGTGGGGTGCATTGATGACTGCCGACACCATCCTCGGTCTCGTTCAAGAGATGCTCTGGCTGACGCTCAAGCTCGCGACGCCTCCGCTCCTGGCCGGCCTGCTCGTGGGCCTGACGGTGAGCATCGTTCAGACCGCGACGAGCGTGCAGGACGCGACGCTGACCCAGGTCCCGAAGATGGCGGCGACCCTGGTCGCGATCTATCTCGCCTTCACCTGGGGCATCGACGCCCTGGTCGACTTCGTCGTTCGCGTGATGGGTCTGGTGGCGGCGGGCGTCTGATGACCACGGTGACCGTCGATCTCATGGAGCTCTTGCCCCTGCTGAGGGCGGGGCTGCGTGCGATCACCCTGCTCGCCTTCCTCCCCTGGCCGAGCGGGCGGGCCATCCCCATTCCCGTGCGAGCATTGCTGGGCCTGATGCTCGGGCCGCTCATGTGGCTGCCGCACTCCGGCGCGCCCCTTCCCGAGCTGGCGACACCGGAGGACTTCCTCGTCGCCCTTCTCGGCGACCTGATGGTGGGGGGTGGGGCCGGACTCTCGGTGCGCATCGTGCTGGCCGCGGTGCAGGCGGCCTCGGGCCTCCACGGCCTGCAGATGGGCCTGTCCCTGTCGGCCGTGGCGGACCCGGAGACCGGCAACCAAGAAGTGGTGCTCGGTCGACTCCAGTACTGGATGACCCTCGCGCTCGGCATCGCGCTCGGCTGGCACCGTCACGTCTTCCTCGCGCTGTCCGAGATCTTCCGGCTCGATGCCCGTCCTCGCCTGGAGGGCTTCGCCTGGCTGGTCACCCTCGGAGAGCAGGTCTTCTCTCTCGGCATCCGACTGGCCGCTCCGGTCATGGTTTGCCTGCTGGTGACCGACCTGGTCGTGGCCATCACCGGTCGTCTCGTCCCGCAGGTCAAGTCCCTCATGCTCATCCACCCGATCAAGATCCTGGTCGGGCTCATCGTCTTCGTCGCTTCGCTTCCCGTGCTCGTGCCGGTCGTGCTTCACGAGCTTCACGTGCTTCCGGAGAGCTGGGTGCTCCTGGTCGAACGACGGTAGATGGCCGAGACGCACCGCTCGGACAAGACCGAGCAACCGACTCCCAAGCGCAAGCAAGACGCGCTCAAGAAGGGACAGGTCCCTCGCAGCCGCGAGCTCACCGGCGTCGCGGTCATCGCGTTCACCGTCTACGGCCTGGCGAAGCTCGCCGACGGAGACTGGGGCGGTCGCGTCCTCGAGCACGCGGTGGCGCCCCTGCGTGAGCCGTCGATCTGGTCGGGCGACGATCCGATGCCACTGCTCCTGGCGATCCTGCGTGATGCCATCGAGCTCATGCTCCTGCCAGCGGTGATCGCCTTCGGGAGCGCGGTGCTGGCCGCCTTCCTCCAGGGACGACCGACGCTTTCGGCGACCCCCTTCGAGATGAAGCCCGACCGCTTCTCACCGGTGAAGAACCTGGGCAAGGCCTTCTCGCCCAAGCGGGCGGCGGGGCTCATCGTCTGGGGGCACCTCAAGGTCGGCCTGCTGTTCGGAGCGGCGCTCTGGGCGACCTGGCCCCTGCTCGGCTCGTTCCAGTACCTGATCGAGCTGCAGCCGGCAGTCATGGTAGCGACGGCTACCGAGCAACTCTCCGGACCGCTCTCGGTGACCTTGTCCTGCGGCATCCTCCTCGGCCTCGGCGACTACTTCCACCAGCGCTGGCAGCACGCCGGTGAGTTGAAGATGAGCCGGCGCGAGATCAAGGACGAGCACAAGCAGCAAGAGGGCGACCCGCTGGTGAAGGGACGCATCCGCGCGATCATGCGCGAGAAGTCCCGACGCAAGATGCTGGCCGAGGTCGCGACCGCGACGGTGGTGGTCACCAACCCCACCCACTACTCGGTCGCCGTCCGGTATCGCCTCGGTGAGGACGAGGTGCCGTTCGTCGTGGCCAAGGGCAAGGGGCACCTCGCCTTCCGCATCCGCGACGAGGCGCGGACTCACGGCGTTCCGCTCCTGCGGAGCCCCGCGCTGGCGCGGACGCTCTACGCCGAGATCGACCTCGGGCACCCGGTGGCTGAGGCCCACTATGCAGCGGTGGCGGCCGTTCTGGTCGAGGTGCTGTCGAGTGAGGAGATCCGACAGTGAGCGGCGAGCGGCAGACCTCGGTGCTCGACGGCGGTCTCCTGCTGCCGCTCTTCGTCATGGTGATCTTGGCGGTCATGGTCGTACCGCTGCCGCCGTTTCTCCTCGACCTGTTCGTCACCGCCAACCTCATGAGCTCGGTGGTCGTGCTCATGGTCGCGCTCACCTTGCTGCGACCCATCGAGTTCACCGCCTTCCCGGCGGTGCTCCTCATCGCGACGCTGTTCCGCTTGTCCCTGAACGTCGCCTCGACGCGGCTCATCTTGCTGGGCGGCGTGAACGGCGAGGCGGCGGCCGGTGAGGTCATCCGCGCGTTCGGTCAGTTCGTGGTGGGGGGCGAGCCCATCGTCGGTGCGTCGGTCTTCCTCGCGCTCATCGTCATCCAGTACGTGGTCATCAACCACGGTGCCGTCCGTGTCTCCGAGGTCATCGCTCGCTTCACCCTCGACGCCCTGCCCGGCAAGCAGATGGCCGTGGACGCCGACCTCAACTCCGGCGCGCTCACCGACGCCGAGGCCCGTGTCCGTCGACGCGAGATCGCGCGGGAGGCCGAGTTCTACGGCTCGATGGACGGTGCCGTGCGATTCTCGCAGCGCGATGCCGTCGCGGCCCTCATCCTCATGGCCGTCAACGTCCTGGCGGGGCTGGGGCTGGGCGTCTTCAAGCACGGCCTCGAGCCGGTCGAGGCCTTGAAGCTCTTCACCGTCCTGACCATCGGTGACGGCATCGTCGCGGCCATCCCCGCGCTGCTCATCTCCGTCGCCGGCGGCATCCTCACGACCCGTGCTGCCGCCGAAGAACGGCTCGGCGACGAGCTGGTCTCACAGGTCCTGGGTCTCGCGACACCGCTGCTGGCGGCGTCCGGAGTGCTCATGGCCCTGGCGCTGGTCCCCGGGCTGCCGCTCATTCCCTTCGCCGCGTTGTCGCTCGCCTGCGCCTATGGTGGTTGGCGGGCCCGAGAGCGTGCTCGGGAAGAAGCCGAGCAGCCGGAAGAGGAAGAGGTACCGACCGAGTCGTCGTCGGAGGAGCCGGATCTCGCCGAGCTCACGAGCATCGATCCGATCGTCGTCGAGCTCGGTTTCTCTCTCCTGTCATTGGTCGACGAAGCATCGGGCGGTGATCTCCTCGGTCGCGTGAAGACCGTGCGGCGGCAAGTGTCGGAGGAGCTGGGCCTGCCGGTCCCGGCCATCCGAATCCGAGACAAGGTCGACCTCGCGTCGCAGGACTATCGCCTGCGCATGCAGGACGCCGAGGTGGGAAGGGGGCAGCTCATGCCTCACTCGGTCATGGCGATCCTGCCGGTGTCCACCAAGGGCGTGCCGGAAGGGATCGACGCGACCGATCCGACCTTCGGTCTCCCGGCGCGCTGGCTGCGACCCAGCGATCGCGATCGCGCAGTGGCCACCGGTTGCACGGTGGTCGAGCCCGAGGTCGTGCTCGCCACGCACCTGGGGCAGGTCTTGCGACGAGAGGCCTGGCGGCTCCTCGGCCGCAAGGAGACCAAGATGATCCTCGACGTCGTCCAGCGAGAGACGGAGGAGGAGGTCGTGCCAAAGCTCCTCTCGCTGGGGCTCGTGCAGCAGGTCATGCGCAACTTGCTCACCGAGGGCGTGAGCCTGCGCGACGCACGAGGAGTCGTCGACGCGATCGCGCTCGGTTCCGAGCAAGTCAAGGGGGCCGGGGAGCTGACGGCCTTCGTCCGCATCGCGTTGGGGCCCGCGATCTGCTCGCGACGTCTCGATGGGACCGGGCGGCTCAAGGTCTTCGCCCTGGGTCCCGATCTCGAAGAGCGTCTCCGTCAGGGGGAGGCCGAGCACGGCCTGGATCCGGAGACCTGGCAGGCGGTGGGCGAAGCCCTTCAGCGCGCCTTCCAGTCCGCACCGGACGAGCCTGACCACGTCGTGCTCTGCAGCCCACGTGCGCGGCCGCTGCTCCAGCGCGTCGTGGCGAAGCTGCATCCGGCCGCAGCCGTCATGTCACATGCCGAGGTGCCGGACTCGGTGTCCGTGGTCCGCCTGGGAGAAGTCGCGTGAAGAAGACCTATCGGGGCGCATCCCCCAGCGACCTGCTGCGTCGGGCCGTCGAGGACCTGGGCGAGTCGGCGGTGGTCGTCTCCACCCGCCAGCTCTCGAGCTCTCCTCCGCAACACGAGCTCGTCGTGAGCTGCGATGCGGGAGAGACCGCCCTCACTCCCGTGCCCACCCGCGATCGCAATCAGCTTCTCGGACGTCTCGTCGGGAGCGGTGCCCGCGGCGTGCTGGCCGAGCTCGTGCGCAAGACTCGTCGTGGTCGTGAGCCAGCGCCTGAGTCGAGCCCGGCCCGCGGTGGCTCGTCGCTGGGACGGCGTGCGAGCGATCCGCTCGTGCGACCACTCGTCCAGTCCGGGGTCGACGAGGCCCTGGTACCCGAGCTGATCCAGGAAGCGACCGCGCGAGGTGGTGAGATTCAAGAAGCCCTCCGCGAGGTCATGGCCCGACGCCTGGCCGGTTCGGGTGAGCGACAGGACCCGGAGCGGATCATCATGCTGGCGGGCCCGAGCGGGGTGGGGAAGACGACCTTGGCGGCCAAGCTCGCCGCCCAACATCTCTTCCGCCGTGGTCATCAGCCCGTGCTGATCTCAGTCGACCGCTTCCGGGTCGGTGCGCAGGATCAGCTCCGGACCTTCGCCGAGCTCATCGGCGTTCCCTTCGCGGCCGTCGACGACGACGAAGCGCTGAGCCAGCAGCTCAAGCTGCACCGTCGTCACCATCCCATTCTCATCGACACGCCGGGGCTGCTGCTTCATCGATCCGAGGATCGCGGGCAGCTCTCGCGCTGGCTCGACCTCGCGGGCAAGGCGTCCTTGCTGCTCGTTCTCTCGGGGGCCTCCAGCGTGGAGGCCGTACGGAGCTCCGTCGAGGGCGCTCGCCCCTTGGGGATCTGGGGCCTGGCGTTCACCAAGCTCGACGAGCGCCCCGCTCACGGCCTGATGGTCACCGCCTGCTCCGTGGCACGGCGACCGCTGCGTCACGTGAGCGAAGGCCCGCGGGTTCCCAGCGACTTGAGAACCCCGTCACCTGCGGCAGAGGCACGGCGGATCCTGCCGGGCGGCGGTGCCGTCGGGACCGATCCACGAGCGGCGCTACGTGCGCTGGAGGGGCGAGCATGACGGTCCTGGCGGTCACCGGAGGTAAGGGCGGCGTCGGCAAGACGACCCTCGCCATTCAGGCGGCGATGGGCTTGGCCGAGTCTGGAGCGAGCACCGTCTTGATCGACGCCAGCTTCAGCCACGGCTGCGTCGACTTGCACCTCGGCCTGTCGCCCCTGCGCGACCTGGCCGACGTGTTGCACTGTCGACATGGGCTCGACGACGTCATGGTCGAGGTCGACGATCACCTGAGCGTCTTGCCCGGCTGCACGGGCTCTCCCGAGATCGCCGACTTGCGCCCGCCGCTGGCCGAGCGATTCATCGGGCTCGTCCGGTTCCTGGTCAGTCGTCACGATCACGTCGTCATCGACACCGGTGCGGGGCTTCACGCCGCGGCCCGTGAGCCCCTGCGCCTGGCCGACCGGATCCTGCTCGTGTTGACCCCCGATCCGGCCGCAGTGGTCGGCACCTACTCGGTCGCTCGAGCGCTGGGGGTCATGCACCGCGATCTCGTCCCGGAGATCGTCGTGAACCAGGTCGAGTCGCTTCGACAGGGGGCCGACGTCCACTGGCGCCTCCGCGAAGCACTTCGGGAAGGGCAGGGGCTGGACGTCGGTCTCGCTTGCGCGGTGCCTTGGGATCCCCTCGTCATGGACTCGGTCGCCCTCCAGAGCCCGGTCCGAGCCTCCGAAGGAGGGAAGGGGGCTTCCGGTGCCTTTGCTCGGTTGGCGCGCTGCCTTCGGGGAGCGAGCGAGTCACCCACCGCCGAGTCCGCCGAAGGATGCGTCGTTCCCTTCGTTCGACAAACCGCCACGGTCGGGGCTGCTGCCTCGTCCGAGGGTAGTGAGGAGTGAGCTGAGATGGCCACCGTGAGCCGAGACCTCGGGTTCCTGACGACCGAACAGCAGGAGCTGGTCGAGTCCCACCTGTCCCTCGTGCGACGGATCGGCAGCCGCTGGCGGTCGCGATGTCGCACGCACGTGGAGTACTCGGACCTCCTGCAGGTCGGCGCACTCGGGCTCATCGACGCGGCACGTCGCTATGACCCGCGTCGGCACGACACCTTCGAGGCCTTCGCCAAGCAGCGGATTCGCGGGGCGATTTGCGACGCACTGCGCGAGCTCGATCCGCTGAGCCGTCGTCGTCGCAAGAGCGTGCGACGTCTCGAAGAGGCCATCCGTGATCTCGAATCGCGCCATGGACGCGAGCCCGAGACCGAGGAGCTCGCACGTGAGCTGTCCTGGGATCTCGAGGCGGTCATCGAGGCCCAAGGAGATCTCGCCGCGCTCTCGGTGGGCTGGGCGCAGACGCTCGAGCTTCCCGAAGAGGGTGAGTACACCGAGGCCTTCTCGTCGCAGCCGCAAGAGGACCCCTGCTCGGCCCTGCTCAAGACCGAGCTGGTCGAGGAGCTCGCCGGCGCCATCTCCGAGCTACCCGACCGTCACCAGCAGGTCCTCTCGCTCTACTACGACGAGGGGCTGACCATGCGTGAGATCGGGGAGATCCTCGAGGTGACCGAGTCGCGCGTGTCGCAGCTCCACGGCTCCGCGGTGGCCAATCTCCGCGGCAAGCTCCGCTCGCAGGCCATGGCGGGGGCCTCGACGTGAGCGTCGGGAGCGCGAGCCTGCTTCGGATGAGCTCGCCGCGACCGGCGCTTCACCCCTGGCTCTCGCGCTATGCACGCGAGCTCGGTGCGCGGATGGCCGTGGCGCTGGAGCTCCCCATCCGTCTTCGCTTCGACGGCTTGAGCGAGGAGTACCCTGACGGCCTGCTCGGTCAGCTCGAAGACACGGGCTACTTCTGCCAGCTGCGCCTGGACGGCACCAATGACGACGGCCTGCTCCAGGTCGACACCAACCTCGCAGGTTGGTTCGTCAGCCTGCTCCTCGGTGGTCGTGGCGGCCTGGCGAACCTCAACCGCGAGCTCACCGAGGTCGAGGTCGAGGTGCTTCGTCCGCTGGCGGAAGAGACGGTCGAGGTGCTCAACAACTCCATTCAGGAGCTGCTCGAGTCCCGCTTCGTCGCCGAAGAAGTCGAGACCTCGACCAGCCTTGCCGCTCGGCTCTGTGGCTCCGGCCTCTTCGCCGTCGCCGAGCTGGCCGTGTCGGTGGGCAACACGCCTGCGGGGGTCATGCGGCTCTGCCTTCCGAGCCGCTGGGCGTCGCATTTCGAGCGCATCCTCGGTCGGCCGCCGGAGCTCGGCGAGCAGGTCGAGCCGCTGCTGCCCCTGTCCGAGCTAGGTCGCCTGCCCGTGAGGATGACCGTCCGCACCAGCCGCGTGACGACCACCGCCGGTCAGGTCGCGCGTCTGCAAGAGGGCGTGAAGCTGCGTCTGGGTGAGGACCCATCGAAGCTGATCTTCCTGGAGACGGGGGGAGTCGTGGTCGCCGAAGGACGTCCGACCATCACCGGTGTCCACAAGGGCTTGCGAGTCGATCGAACGAGGATGCCGGCATGAAGGGCGTGAACGACTGCACTCATCGAGGACCCTGGCCGGCCGAATCAGGAGGGCTGAGAGGACCGGGAGACGTGGAGGTCGAGCTCACCGTCCTCCTCGGCACGGCCGAGCTCACGCTGGAAGAGGCATCCCGGCTCACGCAGGGGCAGGTCGTCGAGCTCGATCGCTTCGTCGACGATCCCGTCGACCTGCTGCTGAACGGCCAGCTCGTCGGTCGGGGAGAGGTCGTCATGGAAGAGGAAGGCCCCATGGTCATCGTGACCGACGTGCTGGAGTCGCGATGAAGCTGGTCATCGTCCTGCAGGTGCTCATCAACCTGGCCCTGCTGGTCTACTTCTACCGTCCGCAGCGCGTGGAGCGTCCGGTCGAGACCACCTCATCCGCTCCGCGCAGCCAGAAGCCTTCGGCTGCCGAGGCATTGGAGAGCGAGCAGGCGCTCGAGCGAGAGCTCGTCGCCATGGGTGGTCGCTGCCTGCCGGCGCGGTCGGGTCGTTCGTCTCTCGAGCCGGCGGGACAGGTCGACCGCGACCTGCTCGAGGTGCTCGCGTGAACGATGCCGTCATCGCCCTGCGAGGCAGCCTGGTCGCTTCGGGACGACGTCTCGAGACGGTCGCCTCGGACCTCGCCAACAGCACGCGCACCGGTCACAAGGCGACGCGCACGGCCTTCCGGCTCGAAGGCCTGGAGCCGAAGTACGAGAGCCGCCTCGACCTGGGGCAGGGGCCGACCCACTACACGGGTCAGCCGCTCGACCTCGCGATCGAGGGGCCCGGTCTCATCGTCATCGACACCCCGGGTGGCCAGCGCGCCGTGCGTCAGGGGCACCTCGACGTCGACATCCAAGGGCGCCTGTCACTGGCGGGATATCCGGTGCGGGGTGAGGGCGGGCCGATCCTGCGAGGTCAGGGGAAGCTGGAGTTCGGTCTCGACGGCACGGTGACGGCAGACGGTGCCCGTCTGGGTCGCTTGCGGCTCGTCGACCTTCCCCACGACACGCCGAGGGACCTCGACGGGCACTTCATCGTGCCACCCGAGCCGGCCCCGGCCGACGGGGTCGTCCGTCAGGGCTTCCTCGAGAACACGAACCTCCCGGCCGAGGAGGCCGCCATCGAGCTGGACTGGACCCAGCACCACTACCGGGCGGCAGCCCGGGCCTTCGAGCTGGTCGCCGATGACGTGCTCGGTCAGGCCATCGAACGTCTCGGACGTCGGAGCTAGAGATGAACAGGACACTGTGGGTCGGCGCGTCCGGCATGATCGCGCAGCAGCTCAATCTCGACACGATCGCGCACGACCTGGCGAACGTGAACACGGTCGGCTTCAAGCGAGGCCGCGCCGAGTTCAGCGAGCTCTTCGCCAGCTATCAGCAAGCTCCGGGAGCGCCGTCGGCGGACGGCAACTCTCCCATCGGGCTCTACGTCGGTCACGGTGCGCGGCCCGCAGCCGTGCGTCGCGACTTCTCGCAAGGCTCGCTCCAGCACAGCGGTCAGCCCTTCGATTTCGCGATCGAAGGGGAGGGCTTCTTCGCCATGGAGCTGGCCGGAGGCCGTCTCGGCTACACGCGCAACAGCAGCTTCCAGACCGATGGTCAGGGGCGCATCGTCGACAACCAGGGACGCCTGCTCGAAGGCGACTTCAACGTCCCCGACGACGCCGAGGTGGTGGAGGTGTCGTCGGACGGCACCATCAGCGTCACCGTCGATGGGGTCTCCCAGGTCGTCGGCCAGCTCCTTCTCAGCCGCTTCGTCAATCCCCAGGGGCTCGAGTCGCTGGGCGGTGGTCTTTACGGTCAGACCGATGCCTCTGGCGACGCGGTCACCGCGACCCCGGGCCAGGAAGGGCTCGGTCGGATCCGCCACGGCTTCGTCGAGCAGAGCAACGTGTCGGTGGTCGAGGAAATGGTGAACATGATCACGGCACAACGCGCCTATGAGATGAACGCCCGGGCGGTGAGCGTCGCCGACGAGATGCTCGAGACCCTCAACCAGGTGCTCCAGTGAGAGTCGCGCTGTCGTCACTTGCCGTCCTGGCGCTGTCGGTCGTCTCGCCGTCGACCCTCGGTGGCACCGAGACCACGACGAACGCTGCCACGCCCACGGAAGTGGAGAAGCGTCGCGCCCTGCGACGCGAGCTGGAGCGACGTCGTCGCCCTCGAGCCGAGCGAACGACCACGACGTCAGCGGCGGCGACCGTGTCCGCGCCCGGCGCCGAGCTCGAGCTTCAGGCACCGCTGCGTCGTGGCGAGCCGCTCACGGGTCGGCATCTCGTCGGTGGTGCGATCCCGCCCGAGCTGGTGGGGTCCGTCGCCCGCCGTCACCTGCGGCCGGGTCAGGTCTTGCGAGCCTCCGACTTCGTCGCACCGCCGATGGTGGAGCGCGGCGAGAGGGTCACCGCCTTCGTCCGTCGCGGGCCGTTGGTCGTCACGCTCGACGCCAAGGTGCTCGAAGACGGAGCCCATGGCGCCGAGGTGCGCCTGACCAACCAGCGCACTGGGGCTCGGCTCGTCGGTCGAGTCGTGTCGCCGGGCGTCGTGGAGGTGTCGTCGCGATGATGAGAGCTCGCCTGACTCGACTGGTCCTTCTCGTCGTCGCGGTGGGCCTGCTCCTGCCCGCCGAAGCCGAGGCGCGGCGACGCAAGAAGCGCAAGGAGAAGCGCCTGCCGCCGGTGCCGACCTGGACGCCGCCGCCGGTGGCCGAGCCGCCGGTCGAGCGCGCGCCGAACTCGCTCTGGACGAGTCGGACGCAGGCGCTCACGTCCGACCTTCGGGCGCATCGCGTGAACGACCTCCTGACGATCCGCATCCTGGAGAGCTCGATCGCCGAGAGCCAGGTCACGACCGACACGAGCCGCGACGCCGACGCGTCGTTCGGGCTGCCCAACCTCGCGGGCCTGACCGAGAGCCTGGCGTCCACCAACCTGTCTCCGGCGAGCCTGCTCAATGGCAACACCAGCAACAGCTTCAGCGGTGACGGCAGCACGCGTCGTCAGGAGAGCCTGACGACTCTGGTCACCGGACGCGTCGTGGCCGTGCTGCCCAACGGCAACCTCCACGTGGAGGCGGCCCGCGAGATCACCATCAACAACGAGCGCCAGTACCTCCTCGTGGCCGGCGTGGTGCGACCTCGCGACGTGGCCTCCGACAACTCCGTGCTGTCGACGCAGGTCGCCGATCTCCGTGTCGTCTTCGCCGGGGTGGGGGACCTCTCCAAGGTGCAGAAGAAGGGATGGTTCCTCAAGGCGCTGTCGTGGATCCTCCCGTTTTGACGTGCGCCGAGTCGCCGACGCCACGGGCGAGCCGGACCTGGGCTTGCTCATTCGGAGTCGCAGCCTTGCTGCTCCTCGTCGGTCTCGACTCCGGCATGGCGCAGGCGCAGCCGTCGCAGGGCGTGCGGCTCAAGGACATCGCGCGCTTCGAGGGCGTGCGTGAGAACCAGCTCACCGGCTACGGGCTCGTCGTGGGTCTCAACGGCACGGGTGACAAGAGCGCTTCCCTGGCCAGCACCCAGATCGCGAACCTGCTCGATCGCAGCGGCCTCGGCGTCGACGCGACCCAGCTCAAGCCGAAGAACGCGGCGCTGGTGCTGCTCACCGCGACCCTGCCTCCCTTCGCCCGACCGGGCACGCGGCTCGACGTGACGGTCTCGACGGTGCTCGACGCCACCAGCCTCGAGGGAGGCATCCTCATCCAGGCACCGCTGCAGGGTGCCGACGAACAGGTCCACGCGGTGGCGCAGGGACCGCTGGTGGTGGGCGGTTTCACCATCGGCAACGGCGGGGACGCCGTGCAGCGCAACGTGCCGACGGTGGCTCGGCTGCCGCAAGGCGCGCTGGTGGAGCGCTCGGCCTACGAGCCGCTCCAGGGGCGGACCACCGTGCGGGTGTTCCTCGAGCAGCAAGACTTCGGCACGGCGGCCCTGGCAGCAGGAGCCATCCGCGAGCGCTTTGGGCAGGGGGCGGCGCAGGCCGTCGATCCCGCAACCATCGAGGTCCGGATCCCGACTCGCTGGCATCACGACACGGCGGAGTTCCTCGCCCTGCTCGGCAGCGTGCGCGTTCGACCGGACGTGCCCGCTCGGGTGGTCATCAACGAGCGCACCGGGACCATCGTCGTGGGTGAGACCGTGCGCATCTCGCGGGTCGCGGTGGCCCACGGCAACCTCTCGGTGGCCGTCGCGACCGAGCCGCTGGTCTCCCAACCCCCGGCCTTCTCCGACGGGGAGACCGTGGAGACCTTCGACAGCACGCTGCGGGTGGAAGAGGAGGTGGCGCTGTTGTCGGTGTTGCCGCGCACGACCAGCCTCGGCGACCTCGTGTCCGCGCTCAATGCGCTGGGGGCGTCGCCACGCGACGTCATGTCGATCCTTCAGAGCTTGCGGGCGGCCGGTGCGCTGCACGCGGAATTGGTGGTGATGTGATGGAGATCGGTGGAGCCACGGGACCGCGCTTGGCCCTGAGCCCGGAGCAGAGCGAGCAGCTCCAGACGAGACGACGACTCGAGGCGGCGGAGGCCTGGGAGGCCCGCCTGCTGGAAGACCTCTTGAGGCCCGCTCTCGAGAAGAGCCTCCCCGGTCCGGCGGGTCAGGCGGCGCTGACGGCGTTCGCGGAAGCCATGGCATCGGCGGGAGCGACGGGGCTCGGTCGGACCCTGGCCGAGAGCCTCACGAAAGAAATGTCGGACCGACCCTCATCCTCGGAGCGGGAGGTCCGATAGGTGAGGTGACCGAGTCTCTCGGTCATCGAGCAGGAGCGAAAATCGATGAGAATCGACAACAACGGTCGACCAGAAGTGACGTCGATTCGTGGCACCGAGGCAGCGGGCCACGAACGCGGCGAGGTCGGGAGAGGTCGGGAGCGGCGAGGCGACTCGCTCGAGCTCTCCGGGCTCGCCTCGGCAGTGCGTTCCCTGTCCCTTCGCCTTCTCTCGGACGACACGTCCGCCCGGGCGATCCGGATGCAAGAGTTGAAGGAGGCCGTCCAGGACGGGCGCTTCAACCCCGATCCCCGCGCGACGGCGGAGGCGATGCTGGATCGCGTCCCCGACGACGAGTAGAGCTCGGTGGGGCGGGAAGTGAGCCTGGGCACCGAGTCGGTGTCCCGGCTGGACGATGAGTTGGATCGCTGTCTCTCGGCCCTGGCCGAGTCGATCCGTCGCGTGCGACGGGCGGCGCTGGGACCCGACATCGCCCTCGTCGAGCAGGCCGTGGACGACCTCGCCCACGCGCGGGCGGACCTCGAGCGGGTCCGCCTGCGGTGTGAGGAGGAGGGCAAGGGCCTGGACGAGCCGTTCCGGCAGCGCTGCCGAGAGGCACGGATCGCGTCGGTGGCGACCCTGCCGCACGTCGACTGGTCACGACGCCTGCGCGTGGTGACCGACCGCGCATGAGCACCAACCTCTTCTCGTCCCTCCACGTGGGGGCGAGCTCGGTGCGTGCTCACTCCCAAGGCATCGACGTCGTCGGCCAGAACCTGGCCAACGTGGGCACGCCCGGACATGCGAAACGGCGCACCGACTTCGACACGGTCAGCCTGTCGGCGGGTGGTGGCGTGCGGGCCGGCGAGCTCAGGGCGATCCGGAACGAGGCTCTCGAGACGGGCCTGCGTCGCGAGACCTCCGAGCACGCTTCGGCCGATGCGAGGGCGTCCTCGCTCTCCCAGGTCGATCGCTACTTCGGCGACGGAGCCTTCGAGCCGCTGTCCGGCCTGCTGCAGGGCTTCTACGACTCGCTGTCGGCCGCCTCGGTCGACGGCAACCTCGGCTCTCGCCGTCACGACGTGGTCGCGCATCTCGACGAGCTCGCGGCCGGGGTTCGCACCACCGCGAGCTTCCTGCGCGACGAGCGACGCCGCATCGACCAGTCGCTGGAGGGCGGTGTCGAGGACCTCAACTCGCTTCTGCAGGAGATCGCACAGCTCAACGAGGCGATCGACGGGGAGAAGGACGGCGCCGACCAGCAGCCGATGTTGGACCAGCTCACCGGGCGTCTCGTCGAGCTCTCCGAGCTGGTCGACGTTCACGTGCGGGTCAACGAGGCCGGTGGACGCGACGTGAGCCTGCGCAGCGGCGAGCCGTTGGTGCTCGGGCGAAGCGCGGTCTCGTTCCGCTCGAGCGGCAACGCGAGCAACGCGGGCCTGTCCGACGTGCTCCTGGGCGGGTTCGACCTCCAGGAGACCGACGTCACCGCGAGCCTTCAGGGTGGGCGCCTCGGCGGCCTCCTCGAGGCGCGCGACGGCAGCTTGCAGGGGATGGAGCAGCGACTCGACGAGATCGTCGTCGCCCTCGCCGACGAGCTCGACACCCTGCACGCGGCCGGGCTCGAGTCCGACGGCGTCACGCCGGGCGGTCCGCTGTTCGAGGCGCGCAGCACCACGGATCCTGCGATGGACTTCGCGGTCTCGGCGACGCTGCTGTCCGACCCGAGTCGCCTGGCGCTCGGTGATGCCAGCGACGAGCTCGGCAACGTGGCGACCCTACTCGCCACCCGTGACGCGGGGCTCCTCGACGGCGGCACGTTGTCGGCGCGGCATGCCTTCGACGAGCTCTCGCAGCAGGTCGGCTTCGACGTCCGTCAGGCCGAGCGCGAACGGGACTTGCGGGGCGCTCTACTCGACGACGCGCTGGCCAGTCGGGAGCTGCACTCGGGCGTGAGCATCGAAGAGTCCTCCATCGATCTCATCCGCTATCAGCGAGGCCTGGAGGCCGCGACCAACCTGATCCGACAAGTCGACGAGATGCTCGACCAGCTCATGAGCATCGGCCTGTAGCCAGTCGAACGCTCAGCCGTCCGCGCGACCCACCATCTCGTCGAATCCCGCGGCATCGGTGGCATCGCGGACGTAAGGACGCAGCCGCACGCAGGCTCGCAGGTGCACCGCTGCTCGCTCCGGCTCCTCACGGGCCAAGCGATGGAGCTCGAAGTGGGCGCGGAAGGCCTCGGCGAAGCGGCCGTCTTCTTCGGCCAGCTCGGCCGCTCGTGCGAGTTGGATCTCGGCTTGCTCGATCTCGCCCAACGAGCTCTGCAACATCCCCATGTTGAGCCGAGCGTAGACCTCGAGACGACGCAACCCACGGAGCCGAGCGACTTCCAGCACCGAGCGCAGGCCCACGAGCCCGGCCTGCGGTTGGCCGAAGTGCTCGCGGGACAGGGCGATGTAGAGCTCGGACCAGAGTTGATGGGCGGGCTCTCGGCTCTTCTCGGTGGCAGCGTGAAGACGATCGACCACCATCAAGAGCTCGTCTCGGTCGATGGCGCTCTCTAGCCCGCGCTCCTTCCGCGACTGCTCCTGCAGGAGGAGGATGCGAAGGTGGGTCCAGGCGATGCTCCAACGACGCTCCGGCTCGAGGTCGCTCGGGACCAGGCGACGCGCCTTCGAGATGGAGTCCAGCGCGTCTTCGAAGCGTCCGAGGCCGGCCTGGATCCCAGCCCGGGTGGAGAGAAGGCTGCATGCGGGCGGGTCTTCTTCCAGCTCGGCGAGGCAACCGTCGATCGCGGCCAGCGCCGGTCGCAAGAGGCCACAGGACTCCATGGCCAAGGCCCGATTCGCACGCCACCGGCGGCGGAGAGAGGCCGAGGGAGCCAAGGTCTCCGCTTGACGAGCATGAGCGATCGCGGCGCCCCAGTCCTCGTCGCCGGCGGAGCGATGAAAGGCCGTCACCGAGGCATCGAAGGTCGGCTCTCGCGCGAAGCGCGCGGTGAGCAGTCCCTCGCCGACGAGATCGGCGAGCTCGCCCGGCGAGACACCGTAGGCCAGGGCCATCGCCGCGAGCTTGTCGATCCCTGGTGCGCGTTGAGCCTTTTCAGCGTTGAGCAGCGTCCCCTTGCTGATCGGTGCACACCGCCCGTGACGAGCGAGGTGATCGATGCGGCCGACGATCGCGTCGAGACTCGTCTGCCCCCGCAGTCTCACCAGCTCCGAGGCCAGGAGTCGGAGCTCGGGTCGTTGCTGTGGGGTGGCCACCTCAACGTCTCCGGAGCCAGGCCGCGATCACTCGACGGTTGACGATGGCGGGACCCTTCGGTGGCGTCTCCGCCAGTCGCTCCAGGGAGCTCGGGGTCTCCTCGACCTCGCGTTCGACCATCGTCCGGTCCGTGCTGCCGATTCCTTGCTCCATGGTCGGGCTCTCCCAGGTGACAGGGGGAGGATTGGGGTGTCTTCAGAAAAAGGCAAGTCACCCCCCACCGGTGGGACGGAAGTCCCGTTGCGTCGCTCGGCGGTCGGCTGCGTCCGCTAGTCAAGAACTTGCGCGAGAAGCTGCCTGGTGGCCCCGAGGTTCGGATTGCGAGTCTCGTTCGGGTCCGAGACAGCGATGGATGCCCAGTGAGAATGGCGAATTCGCCTTTCTCGAAGGAACGGCCCGCCGTCGTGGCGCCGAGGCGTGCGAGGGCCTGGTCACGTCGGTCTCGTCCAGTGGGGCATTGATTTTTCTGAAGATCGTGCTGACAGTGACTTCGACGATGGGGTGCGGAGGTGGACGAAGCGTGATCCCGGACACGAGACGAGCGTGGCGAACGACCCTGCGGGTCCGACGCAGCTCCCCCGAGCGACGGCGACTCGGCGTGGCGTGTCGAGTGCTCTGCGAGCGGTCGGGCCTGCGTGGCCTGTGGGGTGAGCAGGGCCCGCGACGCTTGAGTCAGCTCGTGGCCGCGCCGCTGACAGCGGGTCAACGGCTGGTGACCTTGATGACTCTCCGCCTCTGGAGCGGCCGGACCGTCGTGCCCAGTGACGACTGGCGAAGCGTCCTCGGCGAGGAACGCTTCGAAGAGGTCACCGCATTGCTGACGGCCACTTCCGGCACGGGTTCACGAGCCATCGAGGACTGGCTGATGCGGCATCGGGTCGGCACGTCGACCTGATGGAAAGGGGCGAGCGGATGTTTCGGGATGAGCTTCAGGCGGCCATGGCACTGACGATGTTGTGTCGACGCGCCGGGATCGAGAGTCACGAAGACGAGATGCGAGGTGAGTTGCTCTGGACCGAGCGGGGACCGACCTGCCGTGCGCGCGCGATGCTCGAGCAGTGGATCCCGCTCGACGAGCCAGATCGCACGATCCTCAAGGCTGCCAGCGCGCTCTGGAACGGTCGGCACCGACCTCCGGCTTCCGACCTGATGCAACTGCGAGACGAACGACGGGTGGACGTGATGTCGCTCATCACCGCCGAGCGCGAAGGCCCTGGTGCGGTCGATCGTTGGATTGGCGAGCGGCGGAAGGAAGTGGGCGCCGCGCCTACTCGGTAGCGACGGGACCGAGCCGCCGCAGCAGCTCGTTGGCTCGACAGCGGTTCTCGACGTGTCGAGGGAGCTTCGTGCTGACCGGCGGCTCACTGGTCAGCCGATCGAGGTCGGCCTCGGCGAGGAACTTCGCGAGCGCAGGGTCCAGCGAGCCGAGCGAGGAGCCGCCCTGAGCGGTGAGCAAGTCGTGCCCGTGCCGACCCGAGACCACGTGGAGCTCCTGCTCCCGTCGTGAGTGAAGACGTCGGGGATCGGCTCCTGCCTGGAGGAGGAGACGGGCGTTCTCCAGGTCTTGCCTGGCGATGTCGTCGAGGTCGAGACGAGCGATCGCGAGCTCGAGCGGGGAGAGGCCGGCTCGGCCACGAGCGTTGGGGTCCGCGCCGGCCTCGAGCAGCGAGTGAACGGCCTCGACGCGACGTCGCTCCACGGCGTGATGCAGCGCGGTCTTGGCGGCCCAGTCGCTGATCTCGAGATCGGGTCCAGCGGCGAGAAGTGTTTCGAGCGCGGACTGGGCACCGAGCCTGGCGGCGAGCACGGTGCCGCTCGGGGCTCCGTCGGCCATGCCTTGCACCTTGCTGTCGACCGAGCCGCCGTGAGCGAGGACCAGCGAGACGAGCTCGGGGTCGTCGCGGTCGATGGCATCGAACAGGGACTCCTCGACCGAGTCCAGCGAGTGTCCGTTCTCGAGCAACCAGCGAGCCGAGTCGGACTTGCCCTCGCGGAAGGCGATGAACACCGGATCGCGACCGCTGGTCTCGGTCAACACGCCACGCTCACCGAGCTCGGCCAGGTGCGTGAGATCTTGATCGCGCACCGCCGACTCGACCCGGTAGCTCCAGGCTTGGCTGCTCGGATCGTCGAGGGCCTGACGACCGACGAGCCAGAGGACCAAGATGGCGAGGAGGTGAGCGGCGATCGAGATCATCACCGAGCGACGCGTGGCCTGAGAACCCTCTCCCTTCCAGAAGACGAAGAGCTTGATGAAGGGAACCAGGGCCAGGAGAAACGACCAATAGACGATGGCCTGCTCGTCGCGATCGAGCCACTCCAGGAGGATGACCGGAGAACGGGCGTGCTCCAGGCCACGCCAGAGCCCGAGTGACACCAGCAGGCCCGGCACGTGGAGGAGGAAGCTCTTCGGACTGGGCAGCAGCACGTACACGAGGCTGCCGGTGGTCACCAGGAGGAGGAGCAGGGGACCGGTGAACCAGAAGTAGTAGCCCACGGAGAACAGCGCGAGGACGAAGACCACGAAGTAGTACAGGCCGACCACCGCCAGTGAGGTCAGGGTGTGCGTGTCGGCGTTCATGCGGAGCTCCGGAACCCAGGTGACGCAGGCTCCCGGGGGCAGG
>JBCCFW010000111.1:0-24332 GCA_039029535.1 Acidobacteriota bacterium | reverse complement strand
GTCGGAAGAGGGGCAGCGCCTGGGCCTACCGGGCCGCCGAGTCGCGGGAGGTCGAGCTCGGTCGCGAGATGACCGGCCTGCTCGGCACGCCCGGTGTCGAGCGTGAGCCCCTCCTCATGGCCTTCCTCGAGTCGGCCGACTCGGTGGACTCGAAGCTCCTCGACCGACTGGAGACGCTCATCCAGCAGCGTCGGGAGGCGAAGGAATGAACAGCCTCGTCCTCGCCGTCACGTTGCTCGGTCTCGCCCTGGCGACCACCTGGATCCTCGGTGCCGTCGTGCTCGGTGGCTGGCGCCTGGCCTGGGCTCTCGGCGTCGACCGCGCCCGCCTGGGCCGGCTCGTGCCCTGTCTCATGCTGCTGCCTCCGGCCCTGGCCGCCGCACTCACCTACGCCGTGGCGTTCCCCGATTCTCACCACTGCCACTGCGTGCAGGACGTGGCGGTGGCGGTCCACCTCTGCGTGTCGCATCCTCAGCACTCCCTGGCGCTGCTGCCGCTGGGCCTGGCCCTGCTCGGGCTCTTCGGCCTGCGCGTCGTGCCTCATCTCCGTCGCCTGGCCCCACGCATCCGGACCAGCCTCGCGCTCGCTCCCGGCTCGGGTGTCTTCGCGCGCGTGAGCGAGCCCTTCGGCAACGCGCTCTCGCTCGCCTTCCCTCGACCGCGCATCGTCGTCGATGGGGCGTGGTGGGCCGAGCTCGCGCCAGCGGAGCGTCGCATCGTGCTCGCTCATGAGGGGGCGCACCTGCGTCGCGGCGATCCCTTGCTGCTCGAGGTGATGAGCCTGGTCGGCCACTTCCAGCCTGCCTGGCTCGCCGTCGATGCCCTGGCCGCCTGGCGCGCCCATGCCGAGTGTCAGGCCGATGCCGCCGCGGCCCGCACGGTGGGGGACGCACCGGCGGTCGCGACGCTGCTGGTCGACTTGCACCGTCGCGCGATCCCGCAAGGAGCACCGGGGTTGGCGATGTCGGATGGCGCCGGTCTCGAGGAGCGTGTTCGGGCCTTGCTGGACGAGAGCACCGTGATCCGGCCCGGCCCCGATCTCGGTCGCACGAGCTGGTTGCTGCTCGGCGTCGTCATGGCCGTGCCGCTGCTCTCGGCGCACCGGGTTCACGTGGCCTTCGAGTCCTTGCTCGGCCTCTTCACGTGAGACGAGGATGCGTTGGCCTCGTCCTGGGGCTCATCACGGTGTTGGCCCCTCCACCGGTCCAGGCCGTCACTGAGCCCGAGCTGGTCGCCAGCTTCCTCGAGCTCGACCACGGCTTGCACCACGTCGCGATCGAGGCCCGGCGCGAGATGGCGGGCCTCGCCCGCGTGTCGGCACCGAGCTGGGAAGTTCGCGGCTTGCGCGAGGAGTCGACCGGCGGCGCGGCCGCGTTCACCACCGAGGTGCTGAGCCTCGCCGTCGGGCTCGAGCTCGGACAGCGCAACGCGATCGAGCGGCGTCGGGCATTGGCGGAGCTCGCCGCCGAAGAGCTCATGCACCGCGCTGAGCTCATCGACGCGGTGAGCGAGCTGCGGGGGCTCATCCTCGTCGCCTGGCGAGCGGAGCGTGAGGTCGAGCTCCGGGAGGCCGGGCTCCGACGCGTGCGCTCCCTGCTCGGCGAGCTCACTCGGCTCGTCGACGCCGGTGAGCACGCCCGCTTCGACCTCCAGCGGCTGCGCGCCTTGGCGGCAGCCCAGGACGTCGAGCTCCGGCTCGTCCGGGCGGACGTGAAGTCGAGCCACGCCGAGCTCGCGACGCTCAGTGGTCGCGAGGTCACCTGGGTCGAGCTGGCGCCGGCCTCGCTCGAGCCGGGACGAGAGGATGGGCTGGTCGAGCGCGTGCGGCAGGAGCATCCCATCCTCGCCATGCTCCGCAACCAGCTCGAGGCCGAGGACCTCGCCGTCGAGTTGGCCGGTCGCTCGCATCCCGGTCGGATCGCGCTGCGTGGTGGATTTCGACGAGACGACGTTCCCGCCGGACCACGGGGGGAGGGCTACGAGCTCGAGCTGGGCTATGTCTTGCCGTCGCAGTCGCTGCGTCGGCTCGAGCAAGCTCGGGCACGGCATGACCGTGCCGAGCGCGACCTGTCATTGGCTCACGCCGAACGTCACGTGACCGCCGAGCTCGAGTCGGCGCTGGCGCGGCTGGCGGCTCTCGCGGACATCGGCACGCCCGACGAGCTCGACGTCGAGTCGCTGCGCGAGGGGAGCCTGCGTCGCTACCGCAGCGGCGAGTCGAGCGTGACCGAGCTGGCCGACGTGCTCGTCGGTCTTCAGGAGCGCGAGCTCTTGCAGCTGGAAGTCGAGACCGCTGCTCACGAGGCGCGGCTCGACCTGGATCGCATCACCGGGCTGCTCACCGAGCCCCGGTTGGGCCGCCTCCTCGAGGAGCTGATGGAGTGAGCATCGTGAACACGTCGGTCCGACTCGTCGGGCTCCTCCTGCTGACGCTCGCGGCTGGCTGCCAGCTCCCCGGCCTGGGCGGCGGTCATGGTCACTCGCACGAAGGCCACGGTCACTCGCATGGTGGGCATGGTCATGGAGGTCATGGGCACGCCCACGAGGACCATGACGACACGATGGTCTTCACGCTCCATGCCGATGCGTACGAGCTGTTCGTCCGGCTGGACGTGCCAGTGGTCGGGGAGAGAGGCCAGCATGCCGCGCACGTGACGCGGATGGAGAACAACGTGCCGGTGCCCGACGGAACCTTCGCGGTCGCCTACCTCGATGCCGACGACCCGGCGCGGGTCGCGGCGTCCTTTGCGGTGACCGACGTCTCACGTCGTGGGATCTTCACGCTCGAGGGCGCGCCGCCGACGGAGCCGGGTCGCTATCGACTCATCTACCGCTATCAGGGTGGGACTGGCGGCTCGGACCTCGACGAGGACGTGGTGAGCTACGACCTCGCCGAGGTCGCCGAGTGGGATGCCGGCATCGTGCAAGTCGGCACCGAGGCCGTCGGTCCCCCCGAGCAACCCGAGGGGGACATCACCTTCCGCAAGGAAACGTCCTGGTCCTTGCCCTTCCGCGTGCGACGCCCACGACGGGACGCGATCGCGAGGCCGGTCACGGTCCCTGCGCGGGTAGAAGCGGACCCTCGTCTGACGGCGACGGTGACGGCTCCGGCCGCGGGTCGGATCGTGTGGAGCACCGAGGAGCACGTGACCCTGGCCGGCTCGGCGGTGGAGAAGGGGCACGTGCTCGGTCGGCTCGTGCCGGCGTCGGCCTACGCGAGCTGGAACTCCCTCGAGCTCGAGCTGCGCCAGGCGCGCATCGAGCTCGAGCGGGCATCGTCCGAGATGGAGAGAGTGCAAGGGCTGGTCCGGGACGGCCTGTTGCCCGACCGCCGTCTGGTCGAGGTCAGCGCCAAGCAGCAGGCAGCCGAGGCCGCGGTCGTCAATGCCCGTCGTGAGAGCCGAGCGAGATCGGGTCGGGCCGCGCCCGTCGAGCTGCAAGCTCCTCTCTCCGGGGTGGTTCTCGAGCTCCTGAGACCGCAGGGCCTGCACGTGGAAGCCGGTGAGGCCCTCGTGCGCATCGCGTCCGCGGAAAAGCTCCTCGTGAGCGGGACGCTGCGGGCGGCGGCGCCCGGTCAGCTCGCCCACGTTCAGCACGCCGTGGTTCGACCGCGCGATGCCGAGCGCAGCGTCGATCTCCTGGAGGTGGGCGCCGAGCTCCTCTCGCTACCGTACTCGGTCGATCCGCACGTCAGCGGTGCGCGCATCGCCTGGAGCGTGCCTGACGACGGCCGGCTGTTCCTCGGCGAGCTGGTGGAGCTGACCCTGGGCCTGGGCACGCCGCAAGAGCACCTCACCTTGCCTCTCTCGGCCATCGTGGAGGTCAACACGCGGCCCTACGTGTTCGTCCAGGTGACGGGGGAGAGCTTCGAGCGTCGGGCGGTCACGCTCGGTCCGTCCGACGGGAAGCGTGTCGCGATCCTCGATGGCGTGACCGAGGAGGACCTCGTCGTCACCGTGGGCGGCTTCGACATCTACACGACCTCGCTCGCCGGCTCGGTCGAGTCGCACCGCCACTGATGTTGGTGATGGTCAGAGGTCGCTGACATGTGGGACGCCCTCATCCGCTGGTCGCTGCGGAACCGCTCGATCGTGCTGGGCCTCGCCGGCCTGCTCATCCTGCACGGCACCTGGACGGCGACGCAGCTCGACGTCGAGGTGCTGCCGGAGATCACCGCGCCGACGGTGACCCTCCTCGTCGACGCGCACGGCATGGCCCCCGACGAGGTCGAGGCCCTGGTCACCGTGCCGCTGGAGAGCGCGCTCAACGGCACGCCGGGGCTGCGTCGCCTGCGCAGCTCGTCGGGCATCGGCAGCGCGACGATCTGGGCCGAGTTCGAGTGGGACGTCGACCCGCTCGCGGCCCGGCAGGTCGTCTCGGAGCGGCTCCAGGTCGCGCGGGCCAGCCTGCCGCCGGACGTGCCGCAGCCGCTGCTCGCGCCGCAGTCGTCGATCATGGGCGAGATCATGTTCCTCGCTCTCGTGCCCGAGGGCGAGGTCGACCCCATGGAGCTCCGCGACCTCGCGCAGTGGGAGCTACGACGTCGGCTCCTGGGCGTGCCGGGGGTCGCCAACGTGTCGCCCATCGGCGGTGACTTGCGGCAGGTCCAGGTCGTCCTCGACCCCGTTCGTCTCGAGGGGATGAGCATCGGTCACCGCCAGGTCATGGAAGCACTCGAGGGCTCCTCGGAGAATGCGCCGGGCGGCTTCCTGATCTCCGGTCATCAGGAGTACCTCATCCGCGGCATCGGTCGCGCCGCGACGCTCGAGGAGCTGTCGCTGCTCGTGGTGGGACGGCTCGACGACCATCCCGTGCTGCTCGGCGACGTCGCCGAGGTGCGTTTCGGTCCCGCTCTGGCTCGGGGCGCGGCGGCGGTGAACGGTCGTCCGGCGGTCGTGCTCGCCGTGCAGAAGCAGCCGGCTGCCGACACCCTCGAGCTCACCGCACGCATCGACGACGCCCTCGACGGGCTGGAGAAGACACTGCCCGAGGGCGTGACGCTCTATCGCAAGGGCTTCCGGCAGGCGCGCTTCATCGAGGTGGCGCTGGGCAACGTGAGCCGTCACGTGCTCGAGAGCGCGATCTTCGTGGCCGTGCTGCTCGCGTTGTTCCTGGCCAACTGGCGGACGACCTTCATCTCGCTCACCGCCCTGCCGCTGTCGCTGCTGGCCGGGGTCGAGATCCTCGCGCTCTTCGGTGCGTCGATGAACACGATGACCCTGGGCGGCTTCGCCATCGCCATCGGAGCACTGGTCGACGACGCGATCATCGACGTGGAGAACGTCTATCGACGGCTCCGTCAGCGAGCGGCCGGGCCGGAAGACGACCGAGAGCCGTTGCTCGAGATCGTGTTCCGGGCGTCGAGCGAGATCCGCGGGTCCATCGTGCACGCGACGGCGATCATCGTCGTCGTCTTCTTGCCGCTGTTCTTCCTCAGCGGGCTCGAGGGGCGCTTGCTCGTGCCGCTGGGCATGGCCTACGTGGCGAGCCTCGTCGCGTCGCTGCTGGTGGCGGTCACCGTCACGCCGGTGCTCTGCTTCCTCCTCCTGAAGAACGCCAAGCCCCACGGTGAGCGCTCGGAGAGCCTGGTCGTGCGGACGCTCAAGGACGTCTACCGACCCGTGCTGGACGCCGCGCTGAAGGGGCGCTGGGCGGTCGCCCTCCTCGCACTGCTGGGGACCGTGCTGTCGGTGATGGTCATCCTCTCGTTCGGCCGCAGCTTCTTGCCGGGCTTCAACGAGGGGAGCTTCACCATCGCGGCGGCGACCGTGCCGGGAGCGCCGTTGATCGAGTCCGAGCGAGCGGTCTCGCGCCTGGAAGACTCACTGCTCGAGCTGGACTTCATCGAGTCGATCGTGCGGCGCACCGGTCGGGGCGAGCAGGACGAGCACTCGATGGACGTGCAGTTCAGCGAGATGGAGATCACCGTCGACTCCGAGATGGTCTCGACCGAAGAGGCGGCGGCAGCGATTCGCGAGGTCGCACACGGAGTGGCGGGGCTGGCGGTGTCGGTGGGGCAGCCCATCGGTCATCGCATCGAGCACATGCTCTCGGGCGTGAAGACCTCGATCGCCGTGAAGGTCTTCGGTGACGACCTCCCCATCCTCCGATCGCTGGCCCAGCAGGTCGAGTCGGCCATGTCCGGCGTGCCGGGCGTGGTCGACCTCGCCATCGAGCCCCAGACCGACGTGCCTCAGGTCGTCGTGCGGCCGCGCTTCGCCGCCCTGGCCCAGCTCGGCATGAGCCCGGGCGAGCTCGCGGAGTTCACCGAGACGGCGTTCCTCGGTCACGTGGTCGGTCAGTGGTGGGAGCGCGACCGGGCGGTGGACCTGGTCGTTCGTTACCCCGAGCGCTACCGCAGCGATCTCACCTCGATGAAGGCCACGCCGATCGACGTCGACGGAGAGATCTTCACGACCCTGGGCGACGTGGCTCGGGTGGAGAAGACGCTCGGTCCGAACCTGGTCAACCGAGAGAACGTGCGGCGTCGCATCGTGGTCATGGCCAACACCGCGGGACGAGACATCCGCTCGATCATCGACGACGTTCAGGCGCGCATCGACTCCGATGTCGACTTCCCCGAGGGCTACTACGTCGAGTTCGGAGGCGAGTTCGAGAGTGAGGCCCGGGCGAGCAAGACCATTCTCGCCCTCGGCAGCCTGGCCATCGTCGCCATGGTCCTCCTGCTCTGGCTGGCGTTCCAGTCGTTGAGGGAGGCCCTTCTCACGCTCGCTGCGCTGCCCCTGTCGCTCATGGGCGGGGCGGCGGCGGTGTGGCTCACCGGGGGCGTGCTCAGCATCGCCTCCATGGTCGGCTTCATCACCCTGTTCGGCATCGCCACCCGCAACGGCATCTTGCTGCTCACGCACTATCGCCACCTCATGGAGCACGAGGGGGAGGACCTCCAGGAGGCCATCCGGCGGGGGAGCCTCGAGCGGCTGAGCCCCGTGCTCATGACGGCGCTGGCCTCGGGGCTGGCGTTGGTGCCCATCGCCCTGGCCCTGGGTGAGCCGGGCAACGAGATTCAGGCGCCGATGGCTCTCGTCATCCTCGGTGGGCTGGTCAGCTCCACCTTCCTCACGCTCATCGTGGTTCCCGTCCTCTACAGCTGGCTCGGTCGCTCGCGCCGGGCTGCCGACTGAGTGCCGGAGGTCGTCATGTCGTTCGCTCGTCTCGTCGTGCTCGTGCTCTTCGTCTTGGGCTCGGTGGCCTGTGACCACCACCACCATCACGACGACGGGCACGGTCATGGTCACGGCCACCCCCACGACGACGAGGACGACCATGACCACGAGTCCGACGATGCAGGCGATGAGAGCGACGCGGAGAAGAAGGAGGTCGTGTACGCCTGCCCGAACCATCCCGAGCTCTCGGCGAAGGAGCCGGCACGCTGTCCGAAGTGCAACATGTTCCTGACGCCGGTGAAGGAGAAGGACGAGGAGGAGGCCGCCGCTCAGGGCTGAGGACGTCCTCAGGCGAGGCTCGCGTCGGCAGGCTGCCGTCCTGGCGTGACCCTTCGTGACGCTCGAACGCTTGCCGTGGCACGAGGGCGCAGGCCCAGTCGAGCTGAGCCTGCGCCTCTTCGGGGAGAGGTGCCCGAGTCTCTCGTGACATCGAGGAGAGAGCGCGTGAGCGGCCGGAGCCTCATGACGCGAGCAGGAGCGCGGCGGCTAGCTAGCTCTTCGAGAACTGCAGCTCTTCCGAGCTCTCGTTGGCGTCGTCGCGCCAGAAGACGTGGACGCGACCGGTGGGGTCCACGTTGAGGGCCGGGGTCAGCCCGCGGCGTTCGTCCGTCGCGTTGAACTCGTGGATCGCCCGGGGCTGCCCGCGGTGCGGGTTGCCGTTGTAGAAGTACATGTCGTCGAAGTACAGCAGGGAGCCGTCGAAGAGCAGGGGCTCGAGCCACTTCAGGACGGTCATGGTGGACGAGTAGTAGTCGACATCGATGTTGGCGAAGCACACGTGAGGGACCGTCAGCTTGGCGCGTGCTTCCTCGGTGAGGGACTCGTCGAACATCCCCGGGATGAGCTCGAAGGCCGAGCTCGGCACGCCGCGTGAGGCGAGGTGCGAGGCGACGCGCTCCTCGCCCTCGGACTTGAACGAGCCCTCGGAGATGAAGGCGTGGCGATCGCGATCGTCGTCGCTGGCGGGCATGCCCTCGAAGGAATCGAAGCCGTAGAGACGCCACTTCGAGGTGTCGGCCCGGAGCGAGTGCAGCGAGTCCCAGAGCATGGCCATGGACTCGCCGTTCCAGACGCCGAACTCGCAGATCGATCCCAGGCGGGTGTCTTGCTGGCTGCCGCGTCGTCGCCAGGTCGCCTCGTGCGAGAGCTGGAGCGCGAGACAGCGCTTGAAGATCTCGGAGCGTTCGCCGGGCTGATGAACGAAGCGGTTGATGAAGCTGCTGAGCCGACGGGCAATGGCCTGTTTCATGCCGCTCACGAGAAGAACCTCTCAGGGTGACGAGTCTTGTAGGCGCGGAGATGACTGAGCCGTCGCGCGAGCGGGCTGGTGCCCAGGGCGTGCCAGGTTGCGCTGCGTCGGTTGCCGCCCGACCACATCCGCCGGCTCGTGCGGTAGCGCGTCGAGCGAGACGGGGCGCCGTCGCTCTCGAGCAGGCTGTCGGCGTGAACGAACTCGCCCAGCCGCTGGTTGGGTCGGCACTCGTTCGCGAACAGCAGCCGGTAGTCCCAGGAGACCCGCATGCCGGGTCCGGGGTTGGGCATGCTGAAGTGGAGCTGGTTGGAGCAGAAGAGGAAGACCTCTCCGAAAGGGCAGCGTGACTCGATCACCGGCTCGTCGTGCAGGTCGCGGTCGAGGATCGCGTTGTGCCGCGTGTCCGGATCGATGGGGCCGACCGAGAGCTCGCTGCGGAACAGGGTGGGGTTGAGACCCACGCCGGCGAGGTTCTGCGTGCAGGGAATCCAGACGTTGATCGCGTCGGCAGGCAAGCAGTACCAGGAGTCGCGGTGAGCGGCGACGCGCAGGGTGGAGAGCAGCTCCTTCCCCGGTGAGACGAGCCGCAGGTGCTCCTTGAAGCCGAGCAGGATCGTCGACGCGAGCCCGGCCTGGTCGAGCCAGCGCGCGATCAGGCGGGGCGGCTCGGTGAGGGAGCCCTCCCAGGCGTAGGTGCCCTCGTAGAGCTCGGCGAGCTGTGGCGGCGAGAGGTGCTCGTGGAGGGTGTCGAGCTCGTCGGGAAGCTGGACGTCGAAGCGCTCCTTCGCCGAGCGCTTCAAGTACTCGAGCGTGAAGTCGCGCAGGTCCCGGGTGAGCTCGGGAGCGGGGACACGGTAGAGAGCGCCGTCGAGCACCTCGCGGAGGACGGACTCGTCGAGCCGTTCGGCACGGCGGACCGCGTGCTGTGCGATCGCTTGCTCACTCACCGCCGCTTCGCTCATGCCCGGACGTCGACCTCGTGAGGGGGGCCGCGGCCGGCGGCTCCCTGCCTCGAGAGGTCATCATGTCACGCGGCTTCGGGCCTCCGACGAGCGTCGTCACGAGGCCCGAGCGGACCTCAGGGAGTGGGTCGCCCGCAGGACTCCCAGGCCCCGGGCATCGTGCGGTCCCGTCCCTGGCTGTCGGTCCCGGCGGGGCCCTCGGCGCAGCGAGTGGAGCTGGTGACCAGGAGCCAGGAGTCGTCCGGCACGGTGAAGTCGAGGACCTCCTCGAGCTCTCCGGTGCGCTCGACGTGACAGGTCGTGCCCGTGGCGGCAGAAGGAGCGTGCCACGAGCCGATGCGGTCCGTGTAGAGGTTGTAGACGGTGACCAGGTCGCCGAGGAAGGTCGGGAAGCGCACGCGCTCACCTCGGTTCTCGATCCGCAGCCCGGTGGAGCCGGGAGCGGCGACTTCGTCCGGTGGGATGGTCGGCTGAACCCAGGCGTTCGTCTCGCAGCGAGCGACTTGGTCGCAGTCGTCGGTCACCCGAACAGAGACGATGTTCAAGCCGTCCGGAAGCGTTGCCGTCACGGACATCCCGGAGGCCTCGGGCTCGGGATCGAAGTCCCACTCCCACTCGAAGGTGAGCGGAGCGAGCCCCCCCTCGTCGAGTAGCACGGTGAGGGTCTGACTGTCTCCGTCACAGACCAGCTCAGGGTCGACGACGATGCTGCCGCAAGAGAGAGGAGGGCAATCGCAGGCGACGCCGTGCTCGATGTCGTCGCCAGTGTCGTCGGGGGTGAACGGGGCAGCGACGGCCTCGGTGAACGGCACCGAGACTGCCGTGGCCGAGCGGGCGGGGAGGAGGCCACTCCGCGTGGTGAGGGTCGGCGCGAGCAGCGTGCAGGTGCCCAACTCGGTGCTGCCATCGGTCACGGCCAGGTGCATCCTTCGAGTAGGAGAGCCGACGTCGAGGATGCTGGCCAGCACGCGGTTGCCATCGGCGTCGCGAGTGAACGTGATTCCGCGATCGTCACCGCCATCATCGACGGCTCGCTGCCAGGTCAGGCTGCCGTCGACGAGGCTGGCCTCGAGGAAGAGGGCCTCGGCGTTGGTGTCCCCCGGCTCCCGGAAAGAGCCGGCGAGCAGGAGCGTGTCGTCGATGAGCTCGACGGAGACCAGCTCGGACCACTCGCGGTCACCGAGCACGACCGACCAGATGATCGCTCCGGCCGCGTCGGCGAGGAGATACCAACCGGCGTGACCGGAGATGGTGAGCGACTCGGTGATGCCGCAGGCGATGACGCGACCATCGTCGAGCTCGATGACGTCGAGGGCCTCGTCACGAGCGTCGCCGCCGAGCGCCCACTGCCAGGCAGGAGCGCCCGCGTCGTCGACCTTCATCAGCCAGGCGTCGGAGAGGCCAGAGCCCGTGTCGGTCGTCCGGCCAGCAACGATCGCAGCGCCGGTGCTGCTCGCGGTCACCGCCTGGATCCACTCCGAGCCCGTGGTGCTTCCGTAGGCCCACTGGTCGATGGGGGCACCGATGTCGGCGAGGGTCATCAGCCAGGCCCGCGTCGGCGTGCCGGCTCCTTCGTTGGTCCAACCGCCAGCCACGAAGTCAGCCCAGCGAGCGTCGTTGGTGGCGATGGCTTCGAGCGAGTGGTTGGCGGCGGGGGCGGAGTAGCGGGCGGCGTCTTCCGGCGGGAGGAAGTACGGTCCGGACGCGAACCAAGCGACCGTCGTCGTCTCGTCGGGACTCTCGCGGCCGACGAAGGCCACTGGAAGGACACCGGCTGACGCCGTGGCCTCGCCCGTGATCGAGTCTCCGAACGAGTACTCCGTCGTGGCCAGTGTCGGGTGGGCATCGAAGAGATGTCCCACGAGGGGGCCGTCCATTGTCGAGCGTCCGGCACTGGCGACCAGGATGGGCCCGTCCACCCACGGGTGCAGGGCCAGCGGCCGCTCGTTCGGCGCGCCGACGTAGGTGCCAGCCCAGTTCTGCGCCGACGCGGCGGGGGCGAGGCACAGCACGAACACGAGCAGGGTGACGAGCGGACGAAGGTCGAGCGTGAGCGCCATGGTTCCCTCCCGTGATGGCGTGGTCTCGATGGGTGAAGTTACACCAGCATCCGATGGTTACGTCTAGCGGGCAGTTGGGTTGCTGGCTGGCACGAGAGCGCCGATGACCGACCGCCAGAGCCCGTGGCGATGATGGGGGCGGATGTCCGTCAGCCTGAGGGGCCTTGCACCCGGAAGCGAGCACGGCGCCGTCGGGGGCGATCACGAAACAGGTCGGGTCACGGCTGAGCAAGGGCATCGAGGCAGTCGAGCGATGCCGCTGAGGGTGCGAGTCAGCGACGCAGGAGGACTTGAGAGCTCACCTCCCGAGGTGCGAAGCAGGAACGGACGAACTCGAGGGCTGTCTCTTCGCTGTAGCCCCTGCAGCTGAAGATGTCGATGAAGGCCGTGCGTGAGTGATCGAGAGTGTGGATCGTGATGGAGCTCGTCTGGACGAGTTGCACGCCCGTGATGCCGACCTCCTCGCCTTCTCCGTACCGCGCGACTCTTGGTTCACCGTAGGGCTGCATGCCGATCTCGAGCACGACCTCGGAGAGGAAACCGGAGATGTTCTCGAGCTTCATGAGTCGCTCGTCGCACTGCCGGGCGGTGGCGATGAGGTGCTTGCCGAAGTAGGTGAGCCCGTCGAGTTCGATCGGCTTGCTGGTCATCGTCGCTCCCGTCCTCGATGAGGTCTTGCCCCGAGCCGGTACATGATCAGGTGCTCCGATTCGAGAATGCAGGAGGCTCGTCGGCGTGTCCATCACCATCCGCTGCGTCACCCTTCGTGACCTCGATGCGCTCGCCGACATCGATCGCAAGCTCTGGACTCGAAACGGCATCGATGGCTTCACCCGCACGCACCATCGCGCTTGGCTCGAAGTCAATCCCGAGTGGTTCCTGCTCGCGGAGTGCAGGGGAAGCATCGTCGGCTACACCTACAACCAGCTCGTGCACTTCGACCCGGACGACCTGAGCTCCTACACGAGCTGCGACGGTGCGACCGACCAGAGCTTCACCCGGAGAACCCACGATCCACGCGGGAATGGCCTCTACGGAATCACGATCGGCTCGACGATGCGTGGGGCGGGGCGTGCTCTCAATGAGGCTCTCTACGACAAGATGCGAGAGGTGAGCCTGCGCTACCACCTCGGAGCGCCGCGTCTGCCCGGCTTCGGTTCCTACATGGAACGAGTGGAGAACGAAGTGGGGGGCCGTGCCACGCTGGACTTCGAGCGAGAGTGCGCCCTCTTCTACGCACATCGCTGCGTGCGCCTCGCAGGAGCTCGGACCTGGCCGGTCTGTCCTCCCGAGCTCAGGCTGGACTTGCCAGACGTCACCCAGCCCGACCCGGTTCTCAACTGGCACCTGTGGAGACCAGAGGTCGGCTTGCTCGGTGTTCGCGCGAGCTACTTCCGGGATCCACCGAGCAGGAACTACTCGGCGCTCACCTGCCATGACCGCAAGCTCGACCAACCCGACTCAGGGTGCTGATCTAGTGCACGGGGGGCGGCGTCAGGCTTCGAGGAGGCGACAACTGCGCCAGGGCTCGCCTGGAGCCGACGACCGGACTCGAACCGGTGACCTGCTGATTACGAATCAGCTGCTCTACCAACTGAGCTACGTCGGCTCGGGGGTCGGGAGACCCCGAAGAGTCAGAGACCCTACCAGGCCGAAAGGGCCGAGGAAAGAGCCTTCCTCAGGGCTGCCCCGCCCCGGACGGCACCGAGAGCGCGGCGCTCGTCCGACTCGTGGGGCGGGGATGGAGACAGCGCATCATCTGACCGAGGTCGTCCATGATCGGCGCGTGCCGACCCGGGATTCCGTCCTCGAGCTGGTACTCCGCCATGAACAGCCGCCCCTGCACCGGGCAGTGCCAGGTCAGGTGGACCTCCTGCCACTCGAGATTCTCCGCTTCGCGGAACAGGCCCAGCGCCTCGTGGCCGTGGATGCGGGCCCGCAAGGTCTCGCGGACGTCCTGATCCATCCGGCTCTGAATCGACGAGGTCAGCAGCGCCGGACCACCCTGGCTGGCCGGACGCTCGGTCACCGCCAACCGGCCCTTCTCTCGAGTGAACACCATCCGTCGTGACGCCTCGCGATGCACGCCCAGCCGGCCGAAGTGCTCGACCATTCCCTGGGCCCGCCGCTCGATCGCGTCCGACTGCTTCCATCCCGACTTGAACGAGGTCTCGATCCCCAGGAACGGCCAGGCGTCACGACCCTCCTGGTGCGAGCCGGGCGTGACGTCGAAGGCGAGCTCGACGATCCCAGGACCCGCGTGGAGCAAGGCCTGGCCGAGCACGAGCGCGGCCTCGCGTGGCGCCGGATGCCGGAAGGCGTCGGCGCCGGGAGTCCACAGGTCGAGGGCCGCCGCCTCGGGGTGCAGCTTCGTCAGCGTCTCCGCCGGCGCCACGATCGCGTCGAGCAGGTTGCGTGGCCGGAAGACGAGGGCCCGCGCCAGGCCCTGCTGACGCTCGGTCGTCCACGGCTCCGCCCGACCGTCGGCGAGGTCGATGGCTGTGGCCGGGAGCTGGCGAGGGACACCGTGCGACTTCAACGCCAGCGCGAGCACGGCGCCGTCGTCACCGTTGTCCGCCGTCACCACCCAGGTGGCCGGGAACTCCTCGCGGAGAAGCTGGAGACAGGACACCAGTCCCACCGGGCCGAGGCGATCGAGACGCAGCCGCCAGATGTAGGTGCCGTCGGGCGCGAGGAGCTCGGCCGCGCGTCGCACCGCCGCCGGAGTGAAGAAGGCCTCGTGACCCGGCACGCTGGGGTCGTCGACCTGATTGATGAGCACCGCCAGTGACTCCGGCTCGGCCGACCAGTCGAGCGGGGAGGGGGAGTGGTGACGCTGCAAGCGCTCGTCGTCCACCGCCAGCAAGAAGCGTCGCGCCCGTCGCACGCGGATGGCCTCGTCGGCCTCGAGCGTCCCGAGTGCTTCGCCGAAGGCGTCAGCATTGGCAGGGTCGTCCGCGAGCTCGGTCAGCCCCATCTCGCGGAGGAAGCCGCTGGCGTCGTCGGCCTCGAAGCTCGCGCGCCAGGCCTCGTCGTTGAGCTCGAGCTGGCTGCGTCGCGGCTCGTGGACCGCGATCTCCTCGAAGCCCTCGGTGACCAGCGCGCGCACGACCTCGCCACCCAGTGAAGACGCCACGAGCACCGGACCGCGCTCGGGCGACAGCAAGCCCGCGAGGTGACCGGCCAGGGCCATGTCCGGACGCGTGGTGACGTCGAGGCGGGCCAGCGACCAGCCGTCGACCTCCCAGTCGAACTGCTCGCTCCAGGGATGCTCGTCGGCATGGGTCAGCGACAGCTCGTGACCACCGACGCGCACGAGCTCGCGACCTTCGGAACGACGACCCTGCAGCCAGGCAGGCCACGCGGTCAGCGCGAGCACGAGAGCGACGAGCCAGCCCGCCACCAGCGGTCGGCTCGGCCAGGCGCCGCCCGTCAGTCGACCGATGCCGGCGAGCAGCGCCATGAGGAAGAGCAGCGCCGCGCCGAGCCCGAGGTTGGTCGCCGCCGACAGGCCGGTGAGCCCGACCAGCAGCACGCCGACACCGGCGAGGACGAGGTCGCCAGCGAGACCGACGTCGCGACGACGGCCGAGCGCGAGCCCGCCGAGGAGCCCGACCGGCAGGCCGTGAACGAGGGCCGCCAGCACGAGCGCGACGAAGCCCCAGGTCACGCCTTCGACGTGACGGGTGTCCGATGCGATGAGGTCGCGGATGCCCGACTCGCGGAAGGCCACGTGCCAAGGAAGCAGGAGGCCGAGCACGACGGTCACCGCGACGTAGGGGACGCCGACGAGCATGTCGGCGAGACGACGACCGAAGAACAGGCCGAGGCCGACGAAGCCGGCGCAGGTCGCGGCGAAGGGGAGGGGGCGTTCCGTGAGCTCGAGAGCGAAGCCCGGTGCGGCCGCCAGCACGAGACCGATGGGGAGGGCCGCCATCCGGCTGACCAGCTCGGTGGGCGTGGCGCGGCTCACCACGGCATCTCCCGTGTCGGTGCGACGTCCGAGCAGCGCGACGACCAGCAGTGCGCCGGCGGCCAGCAGCCCGGTCGGCGTCGGGCCGAGCCAGGGGAGGAAGGCCAGGCCGCCGACCAGCGCGGCGAGGGTCGCGCCGAGCGTGAGGGGCGCAGCGTGCAGGCCCGGTCGACCCCAACCGGCGGCCAGTGCCGGCACGCCGACGAAGATCACGCCCCAGAGGACGGCGCCGTGGGGACCGGTGCGCGCGAGCAGCGGGATGAAGAAGACCGACAGCGCGATCGTCGCCACTGCGAGGATCAGGCCGGCCCGGCGTCCGCCCGCGGGCGACGCGAAGCGTCCGGCACCGAGGCCGAGCAAGGCGGCCGCCGCCAGGTACGGGCTGGCGTCGGGATCACGCCCCGCCACCAGCGTCAGCGCACGGCCGACCGCCAGGACTTGCCAGGCCAGTGCGGCACCGACCAGGACATCGAGAGCATGGAAGTCACGCGGACCACGACTAGGATCTAGGCGGGATGGGCTCACGGCCTCCCCTCCGACACGAAGAGCGACGGACCGCCTTGGTCCGTGCGCGCAGAGGAGTGTATGCTCTTTCTTGCTGTGACAGCAAACATCGAAAACGCCTCATCCCGTCCTTTTCAGCGGCCCCAGCGGGCTCTTCTCGCCTTCGTCGTGGGTCTCGCCTGCGTCGCGGTCCCGACGCTCCCGGCCCTGGCCCAGGACGCCGAGGCCGAGCCCGACGCCGTCGACTTGAAGGGCATCGTCGACGGCACGGGCATCCTGCCCCCTGCGCGGGTCCGCTTCGAGCTGCACCTCGGTCAGCGCGCTCTCGACGGCGGACTCTACCGTCGTGCGGTCGAGTCCTTCGACAAGGTCACGCGCTCGGCCCCCGGTCATCCCGGTGGCTGGTTCCTCCTCTCGCGTGCCCTCCATCTCGACGGGAAGATCGCCGAGGCGCGTGAGGCCGCCCTGCGGGCGGTGGCCATCCTCGACTCGATGCCAGCCGACAAGCAAGCCTTGTTCGGCATCGGTCGCTTCCACTACCAGCACGGCCTCACCCTCGTCGGCACCGTCGACTTCGAGGGGGCGGAGACCGCATTCCGCCGTGCGCTCGAGGTCGAGCCCGACTTCGTCGAGCCCCGCTTCCAGCTCGCCGCGCTCGAGCTCAAGCTCGGCCGCAACCAGGAGGCCGCCGCCAGCTATGCCGAGGCGCTCCGTCAGGCGGACTCCACCGCCGACGGTTGGCTCGGTTACTCCAAGGCGTTGCTTCGTCTCGACGACTTCGACGGTGCGCAGGACGCCCTGAAGCGCGCCGTCGAGCTCGCGCCCGACGATCCCGAGATCCACTACTCGCTCGCCTCTCTCCATCGCTCGCGCGGCGACTTCGACGCCCAGGAAGAAGCGCTGGCCAACTTCGAGCGACTCACCGACGAGCGTGAGGAGATCAAGGAAGACCGCACCCGTGTGGAGGAGAGTCACGGACGGGCCGCCGTCCTCATGTCCGAGGAGAAGTGGGACGAGGCCGCGGCGCTCCTGAACGAGCTCTCCGCCGACGCCTTCGTGACCGAGCGCGGCTTCCGACAGCCGCGAGTCCTCGCCGACCTCGCCCGCTGTCACAGCGCGCTCGGCGACGGGCAGGCCGCCCGCCGGCTCTACGCCGAGTCGCTCGAGCTGCGGCCCGCGGCGTTCACGACGAACTTCGACCTGGGCACCCTGCTGGTCAGCGACGGCGAGGTGCACGCCGGCCTGTCCTACCTCGTGCGTGCGGCCGAGGCCGACCCTTTCAACCCCTCGGTGCACGTGAACCTCGGCCTGGCACACGGTCTCCTCGGTCGTCTCAACGACGCTCGCGCCGAGCTCCGCAAGGCGATCACACTCGCCCCGGAGGACCGCTCCATCCAGCAACGGCTCGTCGACCTCGAGTGGGCCATGGGCAACCAGCGCGAAGCCCGGCGGATGGTCAGCCGGCTCGGCGGCGGCATTCGCTTGCCGCAGCCCAAGCAGCCGACGCCGGCGGGGCAGAGCCGATGAGCTCGGCCTGGCGTCGGTCGGTCCTTCTTCTTGGAGCGCTCGGCCTGCTGAGCTCGGACCTGCGCGCTCAGGCCGGCCCGGAGATGCCCCCGCCGCTGAGTCGTGAGGAGTGCGAGGCTTTCCTCGCCGAGTGGAGCCACGCCCACCGTCGCGAGAGCCAGGAGGCCCTGGCGAAGCTGGTCGACCCCTCCCTGCACCCGCAGATGCTCGGGCACGTCCGGTGGCTCTTCAACGTCCACAACTACATCCGACTCGAGCACGAGATCCTCTCCTACGACCCGGTGCCAGACGGCGCGGAGGTCGCTCTCGTCACCATCCTGCGCAGCCGTCACGTGCAGCAGCCTCACGACTCGCGGGACAAGACCGCGTGGCGCTGCCGACTCGAGCGTCGTCCGACCGGCGTGCAGCTCACGAGCTTCGAGCCCGTCCCGGTGCCCCGCCCCGACGTGCCGCCCTGGCGCCCTGAAGACTGGAAGGTCGTCGTCGCCGTCCACCCGAAGCCGACGCCCCGCTTCGGGAGCCCCGAGGGGACCGTCGACATCCAGACCACGGTCCGCCTGCGCCTGCCCTCGAAGGCCGAGCCGCGGTCGGTGGTCGCGTTCTCCCTGGACCCCTTCGCCGACGAGCTGGAGGCCGAGATCGGTGGGCAGCTCGTGCCGGTCGTCCGGCATCACGGCGGCCGTGATCTCTGGCAGGTCGAGCTGCCCGCGGCGATCGAGCCCGGTGAGGCGGTCGAGGTCTCGATGACCTACTCGCTCCACAGCCTCGGCGCCAGCGACGACTTCGCCCTCGGCGAGCCGGGCGGGCATCTCTTCGAGCAGGGCGCCTGGCTGCCGGTGTTCGGACGTCGTCACCACGCCGACCCGGCCCGTGCGTCGCACGACATCGTCATCGACGTGCCCTCCGACTGGAGCGGGGTCGCCCCGGGCGTCGCGGCCGGCGTCGAGGAGAAGGACGGCCGCAAGCGCTACCGCTGGTTCTCGCGCTTCGAGGCCGGTGGGCTCGCGGTCGTCGTCGGACCGCTGAAGCACCGCGAAGTGAAGGTGGAGGGAGTGACCCTCGACCTGCACTTCCGCGAACAGAGCCAGAAGCTCAGCGAAGAGTTCGTCGAGGAGTTCGCGCGTCTCATGAAGCCGGCGGTCGAGCTGCTCGGGCCCTGCCCGTCGTCGCGCTTCACCGTCGTCGAGCAGCTCGGCAGCAAGCAGCGGGGTGGGGCGGCCTTCCTCGCCATCGACTCGGACTTCCTGCAGAAGGATCTCCGTGGCGATGCCTCCGAGCGGGAGCCCGCTCTCTACCTCGCGCATCGTCTGGCCCATCTCTGGGTCATCGACGCCCTGCCGTCGGAAGACCCCGCCATGAAGGTCATGGCCGAGGCGCTCTTCGATCACATGGCCACCGCCTGGGTCGCCGAGGCGATCACGCCGGAGCTGGCGACCAAGCATCGGGCCAACCTCATGGCCCCGCTGGTCCACTTCATCGGATCGGACAAGCCGCTGAGCGACGCGTTCCCCGGCATGCCCGACGAGGGCCTGCTCGGTCGCGGCAAGGGGCAGCTCGTCCTGGACGGCTACCGGGTCCGCGCCGGTGAGGAGCACTGGCGGGCGACCATGCGCACCTTCTTCGAGAAGCACCGCAGCACCGGGGCCCGCTTCGGCGACCTGCTCGGGACGCTCTCCGGCGACGACCCCGGCCTGTCCGCCTACGTCGGGAGCTGGTTCCTCTCCAGCGGCTTCACGGACGTGCGTGTCGAGACGGTCACGACCACCGAGCGGCCGGACGGCAAGCACGACAACGCCGTGGTCGTGTTCAACGAGGGGCAGGGACCGATCCGCTGCGTGGTGGAGGTGCGAGCGCGTGGCAGCGAGCCGCGGTACTTCCTCGACCTCGAGGCGGGCGAGACGAAGACCCTGAGCTTCGAGTCGGACGGACCGCTGCTGCAGGTTCAGCTCGACCCGGACCGGACGCTCTGGCAGGCCGACACCGAGGACGACGACTGGCCCGAGGACGCGCGCACCGTGCGCGATCCGAAGCTCCGCGGCCGGCAGAAGATCGACGACGAGACCACGCAAGAGCTCAAGGCGCTGCTCGGCGGCTAGCCCGGAAGGCGCCCGTCAGCGGAAGGGGGCCCCTTCAGTTGGAGCGGGCGGAGCCCTCGTCGGCGAGCTCCAGGCAGGCCCGGGCCACGCGCTCGAAAGTGCCGGGTCCGCCGAGCTTCTCCGGGAGCCGACGCAGCGCTCTGAGCTGACGCTCTCGAGCCTCCGGGTCGTCGAGGAGACGGCCGAGCTCGGAGGCGAGCCGCTCGGGGGAGAAGTCGTCCTGGTAGAGCTCGGGGACGACATCGTCGGCGAGCACCAGGTTGGGGAGCGCGAAGCGTCCGGCGGCGCCGAAGTCGCGATCGATGAGCCGGCTCCCCAGCCAGTCGGTGAGGCGGCTCACCCGATAGCCGACCACCAGAGGTCGGGGGAGCAGGGCCGTCTCGAGCGTGGCGGTCCCCGAGGCGACCAGGGCGACGTCGCAGGCCGCGAGGACGGGGTGGGTCCCGTCGTCGACGAACTGGAGGGGGAGGTCGCCGGGATCCTCCACGGAGCGGAGCTCCTCGGCCTGACGTCCGGGCGGGAGCGGGACGAGGAAGCGCGCGTCGCGCTCGGCCGCCAGGCGACGGCAGGTGGCCAACATGATCGACCAGGTGCGCTTCCACTCGCTCACCCGGCTGCCGGGCAGGATGGCGATCACCGAGACGTCAGGGGAGAGGCCGAGGGCGGAGCGTGCCTCGTCGCGCGTGGGTCCCGTCACCGGCTCGTCCATGAGGGGGTGGCCGACGTGCTCGACGGGGATGGACGCCGCGGAGTAGGGCGCGGTCTCGAAGGGGAAGATGACGAGCATCCTCGAGATCGAGCGACCGATGCCGGTGATGCGACCGGGTCGCCAGGCCCAAACCTGCGGACTGACGAAGTACGCGACCGGGACGTTCAGCCCGCGGGCCCAGCGGGTGAGCCTGAGGTTGAAGTCGGGGTAGTCGACGGCGAGCAGCACGTCGGGGCGCCACTCGCGGATGCTGGCCTGGAGCGCCCACTTGGCGCGGAAGAGGGAGGGCAGGCGGCCCAGCACCTCGGTCAGGCCGACCACCGCGAGGGGGGTGGAGTCGACGACCAACTCCGCCCCCTCAGCGGCCAGGCGGGGGCCGCCCATGGCCTTCAGCTCGAGCTCGGGTCGAAGCTCGCGGAGGGCCCGCACGACCCCAGCAGCGTGGGCGTCACCTGAGGCCTCGCCCGCCAGGATGAACACCCGCGTGGGTCGGGTCGCGGGGCTCAAGCCTCGATCCGAGGCGGAAGGAGGGAGAGCCGACCCCGGTGACCGGGGGCGGGACGTTCGGAAAGCCCACGGGGGGCGGAGGGGCGTTGCAACACGGTGAGACGGCCCGACGACGGTCGGGCCTCGCGCCCCCGCCGGTCGCCGGCAACTGTAGCGTCGCTGCCGGTCGGGATCGGCCCAAAAAAGGCGACGAGAAGGCCGCGTTGCGGGCGGCCGAGTCTGCAGGGGTTTCTGTTACACTCCCCCGCCCGCGACAGGGGGCATGTCCGGAACTCAACCTCCCAGGGATGGGGCGACGATGAGCGCGAAGAATTACAAGGTCGGTGCCGAGGTCGAGGCGTGGTGCACGAAGTGCAAGTTCGACCGCATCCACCACATCGAGACCCTCAAGTCCGATGGCAACATCAACCGCGTCATCTGCCCGACTTGTGAAGGCAGTCGTCTCTTCCGCCGGCCCAAGGGCGACGGCACGAAGAAGAAGGCGAGCACGACCCGGCGGCGTCGCAAGAACGAGTTCTCGGTCACCGAGGAAGAGCTCGCCACGGCCAAGCCGTACGCGATCGACGGGGCCTTCGAGGCCGGCACGATCATCGCGCACGCGAAGTTCGGTCCCGGCCGGGTCATGACCCTGCGTGCCGGCGGCAAGATGGAGGTCGCTTTCCAGGAGGGTCCCAAGCTCCTCCTCTGCCGAGACGTTGGCACCTTCACGACCACCAAGCGCGGTCGGGCCGCGGTGGCCGCCCTGGCGGCAGCCAGTGCCAAGGCGGAGGCGGAGGAGTCGTCCGACGACGACAAGGAAGAGTCCTCCGACAAGAACGAGGAGAACGCCGAGAGCGCCGATGCCGGTGACGGTGGCAGCGACGACGGCGACAACGGCGACGACAACTGAGCCAGCGCGCCACGTCGAGCGAGACGAGCATGAGCCGACGCGTACTCATCACGGGAGGGGCCGGCTTTCTCGGCTCTCACCTCTGCACGGAGCTGGTCGAGCGCGGTGACGAAGTCATCGCGATGGACAATCTCCTCACCGGCAGCGTAGCCAACGTCGAGCACCTGATGGGGCGCCGCGACGGGCGCTTCTCATTCTTCCACCACGACGTGACCAACTACGTGCACGTCGATGGTCCGCTCGACGCGATCCTCCACTTCGCGAGCCCGGCCTCGCCCATCGACTACCTCGAGCTGCCGATCCAGACCCTCAAGGTCGGCTCGATGGGCACCCTGTTCACGCTCGGTCTGGCCAAGGCCAAGGGCGCACGCTTCCTCCTCGCCTCGACCTCCGAGGTCTACGGCGATCCGCTCGTGCACCCCCAGCCGGAGTCGTACTGGGGCAACGTCAACCCCATCGGCCCCCGCGGCGTCTACGACGAGGCCAAGCGCTTCGCCGAGGCGATGACCATGGCCTACCACCGCACGCACGGGGTCGACACGCGCATCGTCCGCATCTTCAACACCTACGGTCCGCGGATGCGCATCCAGGACGGCCGGGTCGTGCCGGCTTTCCTGTCGCAGGCGCTGCGCGGTGAGCCGCTCACGGTGTTCGGCGAGGGCGAGCAGACCCGCTCGTTCTGCTTCGTCGACGATCTCGTGCGGGGCATCCTGCTCCTGCTCGACTCCGACGAGATCGAGCCGGTGAACATCGGCAACCCGAACGAGATGACGATGAACCAGTTTGCTCAGGCGGTCCTCGAGGTCACCGGGAGCAAGAGCGCCATCGAGCATCGCGAGCTGCCGGTCGACGACCCCAAGGTCCGCCAGCCCGACATCACGCGGGCCAGCGAGCTCCTCGGTTGGGAGCCTCGCACGAGCCTCCACGACGGTCTCACCGCCACGATGGAAGACATCCAGCAGCGGCTGGACCTCGCCGGGAGCCGCGGGTGATCCCAGGCTTGGCAGGCCTGGATGTCGCCGAGGCGCTGGCCGCGTCCGGTCTCGCCGCACGACTGACCCTCTTCGTCCTGCTGGTGATGTCCATCGCCACCTGGGCCACGTGGATCACCGCCTGGTGGCGGCTCAAGCGCCGGGTCACCTCCGTCCGTCAGGGCCGACGCTCCTTCCGCGACGCCGGTGACACCGCCCGCTTCGCCGGCGCCTGCGAGACGGACCCCGACGCGCCGGTCTCCCGGCTCTTCTTCTCCTTCCACGACGAGTACGAAGCGCTGGTCCGTCGTGGCGGCGGTCGTCTCGGCGGTTCGCTGGCCTCGCAGGAGGCCGCGCGTCAGCTCCTCGGACGCCGCGTGGGCGACGCCCGCAACCGCCAGGTCGAGCAAGCGCGGGGCGGCCTCACCCTGCTGGCGGTGGTCGGCTCGACCGCTCCCTTCGTCGGACTGTTCGGCACGGTTTGGGGGGTCATGGACGCCCTCTCCGCCCTCGGGCTCGAGGGGAGCGCCGAGCTCGCGGTCATCGCGCCGGGCATCGCCGAGGCGCTCATCGCGACCGCGGCCGGTCTCGTGGCGGCCATCCCCGCGGTGTGGGGCCACGCCGTCTTGCTCGGCTCTCTCCGGGAGCTGCGGACCGAGCTCGACTCGTTCGCCTCCGAGCTGCTCGACGTCTACGACCGCTCGGTCGCCATCGAGTCGGCGGGGGAGGGCTCGGCGAGCTGATGGGCCTGAACCTCGGAGGTCACGACGGGCTCGACGATGAGCTGTCGCCGGAGATCAACGTCACCCCGCTGGTCGACGTCTTTCTCATCCTCCTGCTGGTCTTCATGATCACGGCCCCGCTGCTCCAGCACGTCATCGACGTCGACCTGCCCGAGGTTTCGACGGCGCGCGCCGACGGGGGACGGCCGCCGCTCACCGTGGTCGTCGGTGCCGAGGGCAGCCTCTCCATCGACGAGGAGATCGTGACGCTCGACGAGGTCGTCATTCGTGCCCGAGCGGCCGAGGCAGCCCGGGCGGAGCGGGAGACGGCGGTCGTGCTGCGTGGGGATCGCGAGGCGCCCTACGGCTACGTGCTGTCGGTGCTCGACGCCCTGCGTCGCGCGGGCGTGCGCGAGCCGGCGCTGGTCGTGACGCCGCTGGCCGAGGGCGGCCCCGGATGACGACCGGGCGGGCGCGGGGATGAGTCGGCTGCCGGCCGGCGTGCTGCTGCGCTACCGCGGACGGGCGGGGGCGGCGGCCTGGCGCGGCACGGGTGTCAGCGCGTGGCTGCTTTCGACGCTCGGTCACGTGCTCGTGCTCGTCGGGGCCTGGTGGCTGAGCCTGCCGAGTGAGGACGACGTGCCGCCGCCACTGGCGATCCGCCTGGTCTCGGCGGACGAGGCCGGCTTCCTCCCGACCCCGGCTGCCCCGAACGTGCCGGCCACCCCCGAGCCCGACGAGCCCGAGGTCGAGACACCGCAGGCGGAGCCCGAACCCGAGCGAGCGCCGGAGCCCGACCCTCCTCCCGAGCCGGACCCCGAGCCGCCGACCGAGTCGCCCTCGCTGCTCGAGCTCCTTCCACCCGAGCCGGAACCGGAGACCACGCGCCGGCTCCGGTTCGGGATCCGGCGGCGTGCCTTGGTATCGTTGATGCGATCCATCACGTAGACAAAACCGTTGGCGACGGCGGGCCCCG
>JBCCFW010000110.1:0-24461 GCA_039029535.1 Acidobacteriota bacterium | reverse complement strand
GACTCGGTGCCGGACGGCTGCGACGAGTGCGCTGGCTCCGACGACGCGATCGACACCGACATGGATGGCGTGGCCAATGGTTGCGACGCCTGTCCCGGCTCGAACGATGCCGACGACGAGGACGGTGACTCGGTGCCGGACGGCTGCGACCAGTGCGCTGGCTTCGACGACGCGGTGGACTCCGACGGAGACGGCGTGGCCGATGGTTGTGATCGCTGCCCCGGCTCGAACGACGGTGACGACGCCGACGGCGACTCGATCCCCGACGGTTGCGATCGCTGCGTGGGCTCGGACGACCTGGCCGACAGCGACGGCGACGGGGTGGCCGATGGCTGCGATGCCTGCCCCGGCTTCCACGACGCGGTCGACACCGACGCGGACTCCATCCCCGACGGTTGCGATCAGTGCCCTGGCTCGAACGATCTCGTCGACTCGGACGGCGACGGCGTGGCCGATGGCTGCGATGCCTGTCCGGGCTTCCCCGACGACGCCGATGCCGACGCCGACGACACGCCAGACGGCTGCGACCTCTGTCCCGCCGATCCTGCGCGGACCGAGCCGGGTGATTGCGGCTGTGGGAGCCAGGAAGTCGACAGCGACGGCGACACGGTCTTCGAGTGCGAGTGCGTCCCAGGCGACGTCCATCGCGACGAGGCCGCGCAGGGGAGCGTCGACCTTCGCGACTGGGTCCTCGCTCGTCGCGTGATCGGTCTCGAGACGGAGACCCTGCCCGGGGCGGTGGTCGGCTGCGCGGACGCCTGGCCCGCCACCTTGGCCTGCGCGTCGAACGCGGGGCCGAGCTCCTGGTGCTCCACGGGTGATGCCACGCTGGACCTGGACGACCTCACGACCATCCGTCGCGTGGCCGCCGACGCCTGGCGAGCCGACTGCACGCCCTGCGAGACCCCGGAGCCCGCTCCCGCCGGCGGCGTGCGTCGGGCCGGCGACGTGGCTCCCGTCGCGCAAGCGGGTGACGGTGCGGTCAACATCGGCGACGTGGTCGCCCTGCTTCAGGTCTCGGTGGGGCTCGGCGATCCGCCCTCGGACGAGACGCTCCTGAGAGGGGACGTGTCGCCCAACGAGCGAGTGGGGGACCTGCTCGTGGTCATCGGCGACGACCGGGTCGACATCTCCGACGTGGTGGCCGTCCTGCGGGCCTCGGTGGGGCTCGACGAGCTCGCCTGGCCGGAGCGCCGGCTCACGGTGACGGGACTCGACGACCGGCAAGTCGCCGCCCATCAGCTCGTCGTGGAGGCCTGGCCCCGCTGGGCCGTCGTTCTCGACGCCCTGGCTGCTCACTGTGAGGGCGAGGAGGGGAGCGGGATGGACGCCGTCGGCGAGCTCCTGGTGGCCACCTGTGCGAGCGATCCGTCCACTCACTCGACGGCGGGCTCGCTGTTGACGATCGACTACCGGGCCGCCGAGCCCGTCGATCCGTCGTCTCTCACCGTCGCGCTCCACCTGGTCGACTCCGACCTGGGCCTGGCCGTCGGTGGGGTCGAGCTCATCCCCGGCGACTGACCGCGAGCGGGGAACTGATCGGGGCCGAGCGGTCCGCTCGCGGCTGAAGTACCATCGGGGTCAGGAGCCTGCGTCACGGAGCCGCGTGGTTCGCGCGTCAAGAGAAGTGCGGTCTCGGGCACGCCGGCACCTAGCGTGAGTGGAGAGCGAGATGGCTGACGAGGAGCTGAAGAGCGAGGTCGAAGACGACGTTCGGATGATGTTCCGGCAGGGCCAGTACGCGGAGGCAGTGCCCTTCGTGCTGGACCACCTGCAGGGTCACTCCGACGACATTCCGGCCTACGAGCTGGTGGCCACGGCGATGAAGTTCTCCGGCGACAAGCCGGGGTCTGCCGCAGCCCTGCTGGTGGCTTCGGAGCTGTACACGGCCGCTGGAAACACCATCCAAGCGGTCTCGTGTCAGAAGAAGGCCGAGGCCCTCAACGTCGAGCCCGACCACTCCAAGCTCGCGGGTCTCGGTGGAGGCGGTGGAGGCGGTGGAGACGCTCCGGCTGCCGATGCGGCTGCCGACGACGACGCGGGCGGAGGCTTCGGCGACTTCGAGGAGTTCGAGGAGGCCGAGGGCTTCGACATGGGAGCCGGCCTCGACATGGGCGCCGGCCTGGACATGGGCGGAGAGCCCGAGCCCGAGCCGCCAGCGCCGGAGCCGGCCGCCGTCGAGCCGGCAGCGGCCCCGGAGCCCGCCGGCATCCCCATCGCGCCGATGGCTGAAGAAGCGCCCGCCGCGGGTGGCTTCGACATGGGGTCCGAGGAGCCTGCCGCCGCGGCCGAGCCTGCCGATGAGGCGCTACCGAGCTTCGGTGGCTTCGGTGATCCCGACGCCGGCGCTGCCGCCGCGCCGCCGGCCGCCGAGGAGCCTGCGTCGGGCCTGGGTGGCTTCGACATCGGCGGTGGCGAAGAAGCCGAAGCGGCGCCACTCCCGTCCTTCGGTGCGGCCGAGGCTCCGGTCGAAGCCCCGCCAGCGGAGCCGACCCCGGCTCCCGCCGCGGCTCCTGCCGCACCGGCGGCCACGCCTCTCGCGCGCATCCCCACGCCGCTCTTCGACGCCTTGTCCGACGAGGAGTACGTCGAGGTGTCTGCTCAGCTCGGCGTGCAGGAGTACCAGGAGAGCGAGAACATCGTCGAGCAGAACGTCCTCGGCGACTCGATGTTCATCATCGCCAAGGGCAAGGTGTCCGTTCTCATCGAGAAGGGCGATGGAGAAGCCGAGGTCGCGCAGCTCGGTCCCGGCGACTTCTTCGGCGAGGCCGCGCTCATCTCCGGTGGCCCGCGCACGGCGACGGTCAAGGCCCTCGAGCCCACCGACTGTCTCAAGCTCACCCAGGACGCGATGAACGAGGTGGTCGCCAAGTTCCCCAACGTTCGCGAGGTGATGGAGCGCTTCCACGCCGAGCGCGGCGACTCCACGATGGACTCGCTGGTCGACTTCCTCGGCGACTGAGCAACCAGCCTCGATCAGCGTCCTCGGTGCGGTGTCGGATAGACCGGCAGGCTGCGTGAGCCATCGGCACCGATGGCCTCGACGGCGAAGAGCCAGTCGTCCTTGGACACGCCCTCGAGCGTGAGCTCGGTCTGGCCCGCCGGGACCATGTCCCGATGCGTCCAGCCCGGCTCGTGCGTGCGACGACGCAACACCGCATGGCGCTCCGCCAGCAGGTCGGGTGACCAGCGCAGGGTCGAGTCCGGCGTGAGCTTGCTGATGTCGACGATGACATCGGCGGGAGGACGGGGAGCCAGCGCGAGCTCACCCAGGGTGGCGGCGGTGGCCGCGGTCACCCGCGCGAGGTAGTCGTAGTCGACGTTGTCTGGGAGGTCGCCGAACTGCACGCCATGCTCTGCCCGCACGTCTTGGTGCTGCCAGCCGTAGTTCTCGTTCGGCTCCGTCAGGCGGATGCCCGGCCAACCCAGGGCGTTGAACGGGCGGTGATCGCCACCGCGCAGGAAGCGGTCCTGCCGGAAGACGGGCACGATCTCGAAGCCGGGCACCGCGGCGCTGCCGGCACGGAGGAGGTAGCGGGCGAGCTGACGTGAGCTCGAGTCGTTGTCGCTGCCGACCACGCGTCCTTCCGACGGCACGCCCTCGCTGAACACGCGCAGCTTCCACGGTTCCTTCCGCCCGTTGCTACCGGTCGCGCCGCCGACGATGTCGAGGGTGAGGAAGGCCTCGACCGTCTTGCCTTCCTTCTTCCACTGCTCCGCCTGGGCGCGCGCTCCGTGGAGACCCTGCTCCTCGCCGGCGACGGCCATGAAGACGAGGGTGGCTCGCGGGTGGAGACCACCCAGCAAGCGCGCGGCTTCCCAGGCGGCCGCCACGCCCGAGGCGTCGTCGTTGGCGCCGGGAGCCGCCGAGGTCGCGTCGAGACGATCGCTGGCGCGGGAGTCGTAGTGGCCGGACACGACCACCAACCGGTCGGGATCGGTGCCGGGCAGGGTGCCGACGACGTTGACCACGACGGCGCCGCGATGCAGCCGGGGGTTGGGGGGGATGCGGTGCTCGGCGAGCTCGACCCGGAGCCGGCCGCCGTGGTGCTCTCGTGAGATCCGCTTCAGCTCGTCGGCGAGCCAGCGACGTGCGGCGCCGATTCCCCGGCGATCGCTGCCGGTTTCGCTGAGCGTGTGTCGCGTGTGGAAGCTCGCCTGCTTGCGGACGTCCTTCTCGAGCCGGTCTGCTCGAGCACCCGCTGCCCGTTGGCTGAGCTCGAAGGACCTTGCGAGCGCTGCCATCTTCTTCAGGAGCGCAGCATCGGCCTCGAGATGACCGGCGGCGGCCAGCCGGGGCGTGATCTCCGCCCAGAGCGGCTGCTTCGCCAGGACGTCTTTCAGCAGGGGAAGGGCTTCCTTCTCGTGCCCGGCCGACAGCAGGCCGATGGCTCGCCAGTACGCCAGCTCGACCTGCTCGGGCAGGAGCTCGCTGGCCCGCGCGTACTCGCGCAAGGCTCCGTCGAGGTCGGCTTCGGCGAGGCGCTCGTCACCGGCGTTGGCGGCCTCGTAGGCCCGGTGCACGCCGACCAGGCGTCGCAGCTCCTCCAGGGGGTGAGGGTGATCCTCGACGCGGAGCTCCATGACGACGCCCTGCCAGGGCTCGTCTTGCTTCTCGCCGTCGACGATGAGGATGGCCGCGCTCTGCTTGCCCCGCAGGTCGCCGCCGGCCTCCTGAGCGGCCTCCATGGCTTGCAGCATTCGCTCGGCGAGGTCGCCGGTGGCTCGACGGTAGCCGGCCGCCATCGCGGGCACGACGTCGTCGTCGACCATGATGTTGGCCTGCACCGAGAACTGATCGCCGACGACGTGACCGGCGCTGGCGATGCAGGCCGAGCCCGTGTGAGCGGCCACGCGACCCGTCGCATCGACGACCGCGACCTGTCGGACGTCGCGACCCTCGTCGGCGGTGGTCCGCTTCGCCATCGCTTCGTCCGGGCTCATCCCGCCGCGCAGGTCCGCCAGCAGCTCGGGGCCATAGGCGGCACGTGCGAAGCTCTGGGTCGCCACCGCGCCGACTCCCGCTTCGGCCCAGGTGACGATGCTGCCCACCGAGAACCAGTGCGACTGCACGGCCACGCCCAGGTGACCGGTCTCGGCGTCGCGGGCGACGATGGAGTAGGTCGCCACTGGGTGGACGCGCTCGGACGCACGCTCGGCCAGGGTGGGTGAGGTCGCGATCAGCGAGAGGACGAGTAGCGCGGAGAGAGGGCGAGCGTGGACGGACATGCGGACCTCCGAGGGGCCGAGCATGCCCGTCCCGGGGCTTCAGGGACAGGTGAAGCCGTCCAGCCCGGTGCGTCCGAGGCCACCGCTGCTCGGGGCCACGGGACCCTCGGTGCAGCTCGTGCCGGGGAGCCCCGCCCGCACGAGGTACCAAGAGCTCACGCCGCCGACGTCGAGGTCGGCCTGCGGTCCCGTGACGTCGCGGACGCGGCAAGTCGTGGTCGCCCAGGGGGCGACGCGGTCCCAGGTGCCGAGCTCGTCGCCGAGCACCTCGTAGCGCAGGGCCGTGCCCGAGCGGTCTTCCTGACCGATCCAGCTCAACCGGACGCTCGCGTCCACCTTGGTGACGCGGAGCTGCTCGACGGCCAGCGGATGGGCGCGCACGTCCGGGTCGAGGTCGTCGCAGTCCCCAGGAAGACCGTCGGGATCGAGCTCGCCGTCGCAAGCATCGCCGATTCCGTCGCCGTCCTCGTCGAGCTGCCAGCCGTCCCCGTCCTGGTCGGGGTTGGCGTCGTCGGGGCAGTTGTCGCAGGCGTCGAGCACGCCGTCACCGTCCCCGTCGACGTTCAGACACACCGCGTGCAGCTCGCGCCCTTGCTGAACAGTGTCGGCGGCGAAGTACAGCAGCCCTCCTGAGACGGTCAGCTCGCTCGGTGACGAGGGTTCGGGGCCGGGGACGAGGTCGTCGACGAGGACGGTGCCCTCAGTGGTGCCGTCGCTGCGCCAGAGCTCCCGACCCGCGATGCCGTCGTCGGCGGTGAACCAGAGCAGGTCTCCGCCGATGACGAGCTCCTCGGGCTCCGAGGAGTCGCTGCCCGAGCGAATGTCGCCGAGAGCGAAGGTTCCCTCGGGCGTGCCGTCGGAGCGCCAGGGCTCGCGTCCGGTGCTGCCGTCGTCGAGGAGAAAGACGAGCAGGTCGCCGAGAGCGAGGAAGCCGTCGGGGGAGATGCTGCCGAAGCCCGGCGAGATGTCGGTGATGCGGAAGGTGCCGCCGGGCGTGCCGTCGCTGCGGTAGAGCTCGCGTCCGGTCGTGCCGTCGTGCGCGAGGAAGAAGAGCAGGTCTCCGGCGCTGGCGAAGTCGCTCGGGTCCGAGCCGGGGATGCCGTCGCGGAGGTCGGCGAGCTGCATCGTCCCTCCAGGCGTGCCGTCGCTGACCCAGAGCTCGCGACCCTCGATCGGATCCTGCGCGGCGAAGAAGAGGCGGTCGCCCACCGCGACGAGCTCGGTCGGATCCGAGCCGTCCGGGCCCGGATTGATGTCGAGCAACCGCTGCGTGCCCGGCGTCGTGCCGTCGCTGACCCAGAGCTCGTTGCCCGCCGCGCGGTCACTGCCCACGAAGAAGAGGAAGCCGCCCGCGCTCACGACGTCGCCGTCGGGGATGGTCGCGCCCGAGCCGCCGAGGTCGGAGAGCTCGAGGGTGCCTGGCTCCGTCCCGTCGCTCTGCCAGAGCCCACGGCCGACGCCACCCGATGCCGTGAAGTGTGCGACGCCGTCGAGGTCGGCGAGCTGAGCCGGCGTGCGAGCCGTCGACGGCAGCTCGACCACGACGCCGTCGGCATCGGTGAGCCAGTCGGTGCCGTCGTTGACCAGGGCGCGGAGCCCGTCGGTCCTCACCGACGGACACACCGGTGAGTAACCCGGCGCGCTGGGACCGAAGAAGCCGCTGCCGCTGCCGATGAGATGGCAGATGTCGTAACCGGGGGACGCGTGGGCGGCGAACAGGACTTCGTCGCGAAGTGGCCAGATGTCGAGGACAGGCATCGTGCCGAACGACTCGAACACGTCGGTCGTGCCGGCAGGAGTGCCGTCGGTGCGGAGCAGCCGGTGCTCGGAGCCGGCGAAGCCCGGTTGAGTGAAGAAGCCCTGCGAGCGGGTCGAGAGGAGACGGGGGGCTGACCTATCCGCCAGGAGCACGGTCCCGGTCTCCGTGCCGTCGGTGCCGAAGACTCCCTCCCAGGTGTTGAAGACCAGTCGTCCCTGCACGTCGTTCAGCGAGCTCGGCGTGGAGCCGTCGTTGCCGGGGACCAGGTCGCGCAGCAAGCGAGCGGGGCTGCTCGTGCCGTCGGTCCACCAAGGCTCCGTGCCGGCCTGCTCGGTCTCGGCGCTCAACACGATGCCGCCGGCCAGTGGGGCGGCATGGGCACCGGCGAAGACCAGGTAGTCCTCGAGAGCGGCGCCGGTGTCGTCGATCAGTCGGTGGGTGCCCGCTGGCGTTCCGTCGCTGACCATCACCTCGAAGCGGACGTTTCCCGGTGTCGCGATCTGGACGAGAAAGACGAGGTGGTCATCGACGGGTGTCAGGTAGCGGATCCGGGTGGGGAAGGGACTGGACCCCTCGGCGGTGACCCGGTGGAGGAGAATCGTCCCGGCCTCGGTGCCGTCGGTCGTCCAGAGAACGAGGTTGTCGCGATCGACGAGCTCGACGATGAAGTGGGCTCGGCCGGTGGCCATCGAGGCGTTCCCCGAGAAGCGGCCGACGCCAGGTGCTTGCTCGAGCAGGATCCCGGTGCCCTCCTCGGTGCCGTCGCTGAGCACGAGCTGCCGATCGGTGTCGCTGAGATCCGCGCGGAAGAGCAGCCGACCGCTCGACGCCGCCAGGTCGGTCGGGTTCGAGGAGAACGAGCCGGCCCTCACGTTCGCGACCAGCGAGGTGCCTTCCTCGGTGCCGTCGCTCCGCCAGAGCTCGCGGCCGACGTCGTTGCGGAAGGCGGCGAAGTAGAGGACTTCGTCGAGCACGGTGAGCTCGGTGGGCTCGGAGCCGACGTCACCAGGCTGGACATCGGCGGTCGGTCCGGTGCCGGCGGCGGTCCCGTCGCTGATCCAGAGCTCGCGTCCCGCCGCGACCGAGTGACCCGAGAAGACGAGCCGATCGCCGAAGGGGGTGAGCTCCTGCGGGGGCTCACCGGACGACTCCGTGAGGAAGCGCGTGCCAGTCGGCGTGCCGTCGGTGACGTAGAGGGCATCGCCGAGCGTGAAGTAGAGCTCGTCGCCCACGGGCGTGAGGTCGGCGATGCTGACCGTGCCGTCGGGCAGGTCCAGGGCGAGCTCGGTCCCGGCGGCCGTGCCGTCACTGCGCCAGAGTTGCCGGCCGGCGGGTCGTTCTTCGTCGAGGACGAAGTAGGCGACGTCGCCCACCACGGCGAGCGAGGCGGAGAGGTCGAAGGCAGAGTCTTCGCCAGGCGCGAGGTCGACCACGAGCCGGGTCCCGTCCTCGGTCCCGTCGGTGATCGTCAGCTCCCGGCCGAGCCCCGGGTGACTGGCGACGAAGAAGACCCGCGAGTGGTCGGAGTTGGCCGCCATCCAGCTCGGGAGCGAGGAGCGGCCCCTGAGGACGAGATCGCTCACCAGGTAAGGCTGCTCCCCCGGACAGGGGCACTGGCTGCTGGCAGGGAGAGGGACGAGCAGGAGCCAACACGCGAGCAGCTGCGCTGCCCGATCCACGTCGAGTCGTCGCTTCATCGAGGCCTCCCCTCAGCCGTCTCAGGTTGCCCAGAATGTCGCCCAGAACGGGTCCGGGTCCACCCTTCGCGTTCATCTTTGGTGACCAGAGCCGAATCGAGGCCACCGCTTGCCGACTTGCGCGCCCCGGGGGGCTCGGGCACCTTGGGCCCATGATCCTGCCGAGTCCGTCTCGTTCGTTCGGTCCCCGCCTGCTGCTGGGGATCGCCGTGTTACTCCTCTCGCCCGGCGCGCGGGCCGCGGGCTGTGGGTCCGTCCCGGCCGCGGTCGACGACCGGCTGGCTCCCGGCGCCGTCACCGTCATCGGGGACATCCGGGGCACCCAGGAGATCCCCCGCTTCGTGGGGGAGATGGCCTGCGAGGCGGCGTCCGTCCGGGGGCTGCCCGTCATGGTCGCGCTCGAGCTGCCCATCGACATGCAGGCCGCCGTCGACCTCTTCCTGGCGTCGCCGGGCAAGCCGACGGACCGCGCGGCCCTGCTGAAGCACGAGGTCTGGGCCCTGCCGGACGCCCGGGGCAGTGAGGCCGTCGTCGAGCTGCTCGACCGCCTGCGGGTGCTCGCCCAGGCCACCGATCTCGTGCAGGTCGTGACCACCTCCGCCGGCCACGACGTCGAGCGGGAGAGCGGCAACGCGATGGCCCTCGTCGTCGACCAGGCCATCCAAGCCCGACCCGACTCGGTCGTGCTGGTCCTCACGCAGGCCTCGCATGCCCAGGTGCTGATCCCGTGGCTGGCCGGTTGTCTCCAGCGCACGCGGGAGAACGTGCTCGGGGTCCGCATCTGGTGGGCGGGCGGAACGATCTGGGCGACCACCGACGCCAACACCGGCGTCGCGCGCATCCGCGGCAAGGATCGCGGGGCTTCACCGTTCCTGAAGGTCTACGACCTCATCGATCACGGCTACGAGGGAGCCCTTTACGTCGGTACCGTCACCGCGTCACCACCGGCGCGACGGACGAAGTGAGCGGCGGACCGGTCCTCGTCACCGGAGCCAGCTCGGGGATCGGTCGTCACCTGACCGAGGAGCTGGCGCGCCGGGGCCGTCGGGTGTTCGCCACCGCACGTCGCGAGGAGGACCTCGCTGAGCTGGCCCGGATCGACAACGTCACCGCCGTCCCGCTCGACGTGCGCCAAGCCGACTCGGTGCAGGCGGTGCGCGAGACCGTCGAGGGCGCTGGAGGCGGCCTGCACGGTCTCGTCAACAACGCGGGGGTGGGGGGGCTGGGGAGCCTGGCGTCCTTCACCGACGAGGACCTGCGCGACCAGTTCGAGGTCAACGTCTTCGGACCGCATCGGCTCGTCAACGCCCTGCTGCCGATGCTCCTCGCCAGCGGGGGACGGATCGTGAACGTCGGTTCCCAGGGCGGGATGCTCTCCAAGGCCCTGTTCGGTCCGTACACGATGACCAAGCACGCCTTGGAGGCGTACACGACCGCGCTCGCCGAGGAGCTGGCTCCCCACGGCGTGTTCGTCGGCATCGTTCAGCCGGGAGGCGTGGTGTCCGAGATCGGACGCAAGTCCTGGCCCGGCACCGAGGCGCGTCTGAAGCGTGCTCCGCCGCCCTTCGACGTGGAGGCGCGTGAGCTGCTGACCGCGATGCGAGAGGCCCTGGAGACCGAGGCTTCGGAGGGAGAGGGCGCCGAGCAGGACGCACCGGAGTCCGAAGAGCATCGCCGTCCGTCGCCGCCGTCCGTCGTGACCGAGGCCGTCATCGACGTGCTCGAGTCCGAGCGGCCCCGCCGCCGCACGCTCGTCGGGACCCGCCGGGAGGGTGAGCGTGTTCTCGCAGAGTTGTTCGCTCGCATCCTGGACGCCAATGACTGTCCGTCGCTTCGGCACGACCGCGAGCGGCTGATCGCGTGGCTCGACGAGGTCGCCCAGGAGCGTCTGGAGTCGTAGACGGCGGGCCCGGGGGGGGCTCCTGCCGTCTCAAAGACCCCCATGGCATGCTCACCTAACGAGTCGAACAGCCACGAGGGATGACGTGCTGGTGCCGCCGATGGAGTGCGGATGCTGATCGGCGGTCGCTACGAGGTGCTGCGCACTCTCGGGACGGGCGCGGGTGGTCGAGTCGAGTTGGTGCGTGGCCGACTCGACGGGCGACAGCACGCGCTCAAGTGGGTGCCGCTCGACGAGCCCGAGCGCGTCGAGACTCTTCGTGACGAGTGGCGTCTGCGGCGCGAGCTCTCGCATCCCCAACTGCCGGCCCTGCACGACGTCGGTTGCGATGACGAACGTGCGTACTTCGTCATGCGCAACGTCGAGGGGCTCGACCTCGCCGAGAGCCTGAGCCAGCGCGGCGAGGCTCTCCTGCCCGAGCTGCTGCTTCAGGCACTCAACGTGGTGGCCTTCCTGCATGGTCGTCGGATCGTGCATGGCGATCTCAAGCCGGAGCACTTCCTGGTCGATGCCGGCGACTCTCCACGGCTGCGCCTGGTCGACTTCGGTCTCTCGTTGGCCATTGACGGCGAGGCCTCGTCGAGTCCGCTGCGTGGCGGCACGCGGGCCTACCTCGCGCCCTCGACGCTGCGCGACGGTCAGGTGTCGGCCAGCACCGACCTCTATGCCCTGGGCCTGAGCTTCCGGCACGCGCTCGGTGAGCAGCACGGTCCCGATGACGGCTCGACCGTCGGCACGGCCCGTCGCGTGATCGATCGCCTGGCCGAGGCCGACGACGACTTCCGCTACGACACGGCGACCCGCGCGCTCGCCGAGCTCAGCCAGGCCCTTCCCGGGCATGGGTCGTTGCCACGTCCGGAGGAGTCGCCGCTCCTGGGGCAGGAAGCCACCTGGACGTCGCTGGTGACCACGGCGACCCGACGCGAGCGCGAGCCCGAAGATGCGACGGCCCTCTTGCTCACGGGTCCGGCCGGTGCGGGAAAGACACGGCTGCTGAAGGAGCTGCATCTCGAGGCCAGCCTCCGCGACCTGACGAGCTTGCGTCTCGACGCGTCGACGGTGACCGGTGGGGGGGAGCTGCTCGAAGAGCTCGAGCGACGACTCGTGGTGACGGGCGTGTCGTCGGCGCCGAGCTCGAAGCGGATCGAGACTCGCGAAAAGAAGGCGAGGACTCTCGGCTCGGCGCTGTGTCGGGCATCGCGTCGTCGACCTCTGATCTTGGCGATCGATCACCTCGACCGACTCGAGCCGTCGGCCCTCCCGCTGATCGCGAGTCTCGTCCAGGGACAGCGCGACGAGGGCGCGCGTGTCGTTCTCGCGGCCCGCGACGACGGCGCGGCCGCCCGCGTGATGGCCGCCGAGGCCGAGCTTCAAGAGCTTCCCGTGCCGGCGTTGTCGGATGCGGACTCGCACGAGCTCATCCGCCTGCTGCGCCATCCCCTCGAAGACGACTCGGTTCAGGGGCTCGCCCTCCTGGCCAACGGCAACCCGGGCCTGGCGACCTTGCTCGGTCGGGTCGGACCCAAGGAGCTCGAGGCGGTCTCGGACGAGGAGCGTCTTCTCTTGCTGCTCGAGCGGCAGCTCGCCACGGTCACCGAGCCGGATCAGGAGGTTCTCCTTGCCCTGGCCGTGCTGCGTCAGCCGGTCGACGTCGAGGTCCTGGCCGCCGTTCACGGAGCCGAGCCCACGTGGCTCGCCGGCCGTCTCGAGGGCTTGATGGAACGCGGCCTGGTGGCCCTCGACGACGCGGTCGAGGGGCGTCACGGTCTGGCCGATGCGAGCTTGCGTCGGGTCTTGTTGGGACGTCTCGGCGAGGAGTCGAAGCGACGGCTGCACCAGGCCGCGCTCACGGCCTGGACCGAGCGAGACGCGCCGGCCGGCGTCCTGCTGCGTCATGCGCTGGCGGCCGGGCTCACCGAGCAGGCCCTGACACATGCCCACCTGGCCCTGCCGAGGATGATGACGAGTGGGGAGTTTGCCGAGCACCTGGCGCTGACGGCGGGGCTGCTCGAGCTCGACGGCGTCGACGAAGGTGAACGTGCCTGGCTGCGCGAGCAGCGGGCCGAGGGGGCGTTGCGCTTGGGATCCGTGACGGAGGCTCGGGAGACGCTCGATGAGCTCCTCGCGGAAGCCGACGGCGAGGATGGCGACGACACGGTGCGGGCACGGCGCGGTAGGGCTCTGCTCCTCGAGGCCAGCCTTCACGAGAAGGAAGGCTCCCTGGAGAAGGCGCTGGACTCCCTCGAGCGGGCCGAGGCGTTCGCGGCCTCGCTGACCGAGCGGGACCAGCTGCGCCTGGCCGAACGACTCGGCGCCGTGCGCTACGGGCTCGGTGACTACGCAACGGCCCGAGCGACTTGGGAAGGAGCCCTGGCGGACGGGCCCGATCTCGATGACAGCGTCATCGCCGACCTGCACAACGATCTCGGCGTGGTCGCCTCGCGTCAGCTCGAGCTGGAGACGGCGACCCGACACCACCGGCACGCGCTCGCCGTGCGGCAGCGGCGGGGCGATCGAGACGGCGAGTCCAGGTCCCTCACCAATCTCGCCACCATCGCCTTCAAGCGCGGCGACTTCGGGCGAGCGGGTGAGCTCTACACCGAGAGCCTGGCCCTCAAGCGCGAGCTCGGGACTCTCCGCGAGCAGGCGGTGGCGCTCACCAACTTGGGGATGGTGGCCACCCATCAAGGGGACTACGCGATCGCCTTGCGCAGCTTCGAGGAGGCGGTCGAGCTCCACGCCCGGAGCGGTGACGTCCTCGGGGAAGCCAACACGCGCGTGCAGGCCGCAGAGCTCTATCTCGAGAAGGGCCGTCACCAGCAGGCGCTGGCCGAGGTCGACCTCACGCGCCTGCTCGTGCGAGGGGGAGGAGCGCGCGGCGGGCTCGACCTGGGCCTGATGGTGCTCGAGGCTCGTCTCGCCTTCGAGTTGGGGCACTTCGACGAGGTCCGTGACCTGCTGCCACGCTGCCTCGCGGAAGCCGAGCGGCTGAAGGACCAACGCGCTCTCCTGGACCTCCATCTCCTCGACTGCCGGCTGCAGCTCTGTCGCGATGACGCGAGCTCCGCACGAGCCGCCGTGGGGCGCGCCGCTGCCGCTCAGGCCGACGCCTGGGGGGAGGGATGGGTTCACTTCCACCGGGCTCGGTGTCATCTTCATGCCGGTGGCCCTGATGGACACCGTGACCTCGAGGCGGCCATGGGACTGGGTCGACACCTGGGAGCGCGCCGACTCCAGGCCAGCGCACACCTGCTCGGTGCTCGCCTGGAGTCCGAGGCGGGGTTGCTCGACGAGGCCGCCGCGCACCTCTCGGCGGCCTCTCCGCTCGTCGATCGGCTCGGGTCCTGGGATCTCCGTCTCGAGCTCTGGGGCCTCAAGGGCCTGCACGCTCTGGCGTGCGGTCAGCGTGATCGCGCCATCGCCTGGTGGACGCGTGGCGTGGAGACCATCCGGGCGTCGTTGATCTCGGTGCCCGACGAGTCCTGCTTCACGCAGCACCCCGAGCGCGCCTGGATCGTGGAGGCGCTCGACGCGCTGCTCACGCCGCTCGAGGCGGCCCCGGGAGGAACCACGTGAGCGCCCCGCGCACCAGCGGACCGCGGCGTCGGCTCGACCAGCTCCTGGCTCGAGCCCGCGCGGAGACCACCGTCCGCGAGAGCGGCGAACGCCCGTCGCCCGCGGTGCTGAAACGGCTGCTCGAGCTGTCCCGGAACATGAACCGCATCCGCGATCGGGATGAGCTGCTGCGCTACCTGGAGGAGAGGCTTCAGGAGCTCTTCGAGGCGGAGAACAGTCAGCTCATCCTGCTGCCGGTCGACGCGCCGCCCCAGGCTCTGGGGCGCTCGGACCAGGTCTCGGCCGAGCTCTGCCACGGGGTGATCGAGCGCGTCGTGCGGGAGCGCACGCCGTTGCTCATCCGCGACGTGGCCGCCGATGCCGGGCTCCGTGACCGGAGCAGCGTCCGGCGGCTGTCACTCACTTCGGTGCTGTGTGCTCCACTCATCGTCGACGACCGGGTGATGGGCGTCATCCAGTTCGACCACCGGCACGAGCCACACGGGTTCAGTCAGGCCGACCTGGTCTTGCTCGAGCTCTTCGCGAATCAGGCCGCGACCGCGTTGAGCAACGTGCTCCTCGCCGAGCAGCGGGAGAGGGCCGACGCCGAGCTCGAGCGGGCGCAGGCGCGTCTGCTCGTCGTCGAGAGGCTCACCGCTCTCGGCCAGATGTCGGCCGGCGTCGCTCACCACTTCAACAACCTGCTCGCGTCGATCATCGGCCTGTCCGAGATCATGCTGCGTGAGAGCGAGCTACCGGACGGGCAGGTCGAGGACCTCCGCTCGATCCGAGACCGAGCCGTCGACGGTGCGACCCTGGTCGCTCGCCTACAAGACCTCGCGCGTGGCACGCGCAACCCCAGTGAACCCGAGCGAGTCGACCTGTCCAGCGTGGCAGAAGACGTCGCCAAGCTCTGTGAGAGTCGCTTCTGCCCCGGTACGGCCCACGAGATCGTCCTCGACGTCGCGCCGGTCGAGCCGGTGATGGGGGCCTGGGCGGAGCTCCGGGACGTCGTGATGAACCTCGTGGTGAACGCCCTGGAGGCCATGCCCGAGGGAGGCCGGGTGCGAGTCTCGACCCGGAGCGTGGCCGACGGAGTCCAGCTCCAGGTGGAAGACGGCGGTCCCGGCATCGAGCCGGAGATCCGGGCGCGGATGTTCGAGCCCTTCGTCACCAGCAAGGACGAGGGCACCGGCCTCGGGCTCTCCATCTGCTGGGGCGTCGTGCGACGTCTCGGCGGCAAGCTGGAGGCCCGGTCGTCGGGCAACGGCACGACCTTCCAGATCGTGCTGCCGGCTGCCTCGAACGAGGTCGGCGACCTCGCCCTGCCTGCCGCCCGTGAGGAGGAGCCGGCCGTCGCCCGCGCCGCGATCCTCGTGGTCGACGACGAAGACCGCGTGCGGGACGTTCTCGCTCGCCTGCTCGAGTCGCGTGGTCACGAGGCGTGCACGGCCGGGAGCGGGGAGGAAGCTCTCGAGCTCCTCCGCCAACGGTCGATCGACCTGGTGATCACCGACCACGACATGCCCGAGATGACGGGGCGCGAGCTGGCTCGGCGAGTCGCCGAAATCCATCCGCAGGTCCCCGTCATCCTGGCCAGTGGCTGGGAGACGGCGCTGACCGTCGCGCCCGGTGACGACCCCGACGTGGTCCTCACCATCGGCAAGCCCGTGACCGCGCGGGCCCTGGCACGTGCCGTGGCGCACGCGCTCGGGACCCGCGAGGACTGACGCCTCGACCTCAGCGCAGCTCGAGGATGAGCTCCGGGCCGGTGCCGTCCGACTCCCGCGAGGCGTAGAGAGCGGCCCCGAGCGTGCGCTCGAGGGTCTTCATGACGATCCAGCCGTGATGCTCGTGCTCTCCGCGGGCGAAGGCGGCCACGTCCTCGGTCACGTCGAGGACGAGGCGGCCGTCGGCGGTGGGGACCTGCTTGGAGACCGCGCTGGCGGTCATCGCGTGAGGGCACTCGTGGTGGTTGCGGCCACTCATGTCCCAGTCGTCTCCTTCGTGCCGCCAGTTGGTCGGGTCGGGATCGTCGGGTGAGAGCCAAGTCGCACCCGTCTCGTTCCAGGGCTCCAGGAGACGGTGGGCACCCATGCCGGGATCACTGCGCCTCCAGGGGAACTCGCGATCGCTCACCCAGGTGGGGTGCAGGACGAGTTGGGCGGTGACGAGCTCGCGATCGAGGAGCTGCTCGTCGATCGCGTCCGGATCGAAGCGAACCAGGGTGCGTCCGCCGCCATCACCGATGACGTCGAGATGAGACTTCGTCCCGAAGTTCGTGGAGGGCAGGAAGGCCCGAACGGTCGTGTCGGCCACCGCGGGCAGGCGAGCCACGGTGAGCTCGTCGAGGGGAGCTCCGACCACGGCCTCGAGCTCGGCACGCCGTGCGAGGTACTGAGCTTCGGTGAAGAGGTAGAGCTCCGCGACCACCTTGCCTGGAGCGTGCGCCACGCGGCTCCCTCTGGAGGAGCGGCCATGGGGGTGCTGGCCCCGCTTGCCGCGGGCGCCGGTCGAGGAGCTCCCGGTCGTGGCTGCACGCAGCTCCACGATGACGGGCAAGGCCTCCATCGGAGCGGGAAGCTCGGCCTCCGGGAACCAGTTGATCTCGTAGGCGTGCCAGAGCCCGTCCCGACGCCACTCCGCAAGCAGCTCGGACTCCATGGCCGCGAGGCGGTCGGCGACCTCTTGAGCGTTGTCGCGAATCTCGCGGAGCCTGTTGGCCGAACCGCTGCTGTCGTCTTGAACGATGACGAGCAGGCCGGAGCGCTCGTCCTCGAGCACGTCGCAGTTGAGGTCGGGAAGCGGCTCGCCACCCAGGGCGAGCAGGCGGTCGGTCAAGTAATTGTCCAAGCCGAGCAGCACCCGCTCCTGAGCGGACACCGTGAGGGCGGTGCCGAGCGCGAGCGCGACGGCGAGCGACCGTGAAAGGACGGTCCGACGGCTGAGTCGGAGTTGTCGATGGAGCATTCACCCATCCCCTTGGTCCGCCATGAGAGCAGCGGACGAAGCGCGCGACGACCCGTCTCCCTGGGGTCGTCGTGTCGGTCAAGAAATCGTGTCGACCACGGCCGGCGAGCGTCCGAACGCCGGTGGCTGCCACGGGTCACGAGAGGCACGCGCTCGATGCGCATCGCCTCGGACACGGCGAAAGCGAAAGTAAGAAGAGCCGTGACCAGTGCGTGCCTGGGGGTCGAGGAGAGACATCACGTCTTCCTCTACGAGCAAGGAGCGTGCCGTGACGTGTTTGCTGCCGTTGGAGCGACGTGCTTCGAGGGCGACAGGGGAGAACGGACGGTGCAGCGTGCTTCAGGGTAGGGAAGACCCAATCTCGGGCTTTTCGTGCGGCACGTGACGAGGACGTTTCAGGATGAGACTGGTGACTCGTTTGGTGCTGATCTGCGTCGCAGGGTGTCGTTTTTCGTCGACGTGTTTCGTTCTGGCTCGAACGTGAGGATCGAGACGGATCGGGTCACTCGGTCCGAGGTGACGGCGTCGTGCTGAGAAGACGGTCTCAACTCGAAGACGGTCGGTGCGGACGACACGCCGCTGCACGCGTCACGTGCTCGTGACGGCGATCGTTCGGTCAGTGATCGGTCGGGCGCCAGGTGGCACCGATGCGGAAGAAGCGGCCCTGGAGCGGTCCCCAGTCCCAGGCGCTGTCGAGCTCGCCGAGGTCAGGCATCACGTAGTCGAAGACGTTGTCGACGGCGGCGTGGAGCGTCCAGCTCGAGCGACCCAACCGTTGTTCGAACGACAGGTCGGCGGTCCAGAACGACTCCGACGCGAGGAAGCTCCAGTGCTGGCACGGGAGCCGCGTGAGATCGGCAGCGCCGGTACCCGGCTCACCGAGGCGGAAGTGCCGCAGCGAGCCCGTGTAGCTGAGGTCGAGCCCGATCTTTCGGCCGCGACGCTGGTCGTCCCAGCGGAGATAGACCGAGCCGGCGTGCCGGGGCGTGTAGCGCAGGGGGCTGCCTTCCTCGTCGAGGACGGCTGGCACGTCGCCCGGGTCGACCTCGCGGCACTGCCACTCCTCGGCGGCGTCGATGTCGTCGATGGTCAGTGCTTCACGGACCTCCGAGTCGGTGTAGGTGTAGGTCCAGCCGACGGTGAGACGGTCCTGGGCGAAGCGGAGGTCGTGGATCAGGTCGAGACCCTGGAGGCGGGCGCGAGGCAGGGCCGCCTTCTTGTAGTAGGGGATGCCCGACAGGCTCTGGTAGACGATGCGCTCGTGGTAGCGGCGGAAGTCGGTGCGGAAGGCCGTCGCGCTGATTCGCTGACGGGGGTGCGGTTGCCAGTCGAGACGGAGCTCGCTCGACCAGGCACGCTCGGGCTCGAGGTCGAGGCTGCGCTGGTAGCGCGCGCCACAGCAGGTCTGCTCGAAGGTCGGTCGGGGACCGATGGTGCCCCGACCGGTCGCGAGGGTCAGGGCCACGCCGTCGCTCGGTCGGAAGCTCACGCTGGCGCGGGGGGAGAGGAAGGCGGTCTCGCGGGTGGGCTCGGTCTCCTCGACGAGCTCGCCGCGAAACAGCGCCTCGGAGCGACCGAAGATCCGGTAGTCGTCGACGCGAGCGCCGAGGGTCCAGTCCCAGCGCGTCCCGACGCTGCGATCGACCTGAGCCCAGGCCGCCCGATGACGCAGGCCGTCCTCGATGAAGCCGGCCTGGCCGGGGAGGATGAAGGTCTGGCGAACACCGAGCTCGATCTCTTCCCACGACAGGCCGGCCGACAGCCAGGACGCCGCGCCCAGCGGAGTTTCGAGCGTCACGCGGCCCATCCAGCGGATGTCCTCGATCGCGAAGGTCAAGTCGTCGTCGAAGCCGACGTCGATCGGGGACCACTGTTGCTGGGAGCGGCGACTCCAGCGAGCGTCGGCTGCGACGCGCAAGCCGTCAGGTCGTTCGAGCTTCCAGCCGACCGAGAAGTCGCGCCAGTTGAGGAAGGCGTCCTCGTGCAGGTACAGCTCACGAAAGTCGACGGGACGACCGGGGCCCTCGACCTGATCCTCGCCGTAGAAGTTGGCACCGAGGGTGAGCGTCTGCCTATCGCCGAGGTCGATGTCGAGGCTGCCGTGATAGGTGAAGCGCTCGAAGCGTGCGACGTCGTTGAAGCCGTCGTCGTTGGCGTCCCAGGACTGCGACCGCGCGGCCTGGACGAGGACGAGACCACCGAAGCGGCCCTTCCGCTCGGTGCCTCCCGCCAAGAGCTGCTGCCAGCCGCGGCTCCCGAGCTCCGTGCGGACGAACAGTCGGCTTCGATCCTTCCGCGCGGAGTGAAGCGCCAGCTCCCCACCCAGGGCCGACGAGCCGGTGAGCACCGAGCCGGGCCCTCGGTGGACCTCGACGTGGCCGAGGAGATCCTCGGGGACCTGGGTCAGGTAGTAGACGGTCGCGAGCCCGCCCGTGCTCGGGAGGCCGTCCCAGGTGACGCTCACGTGATCTCCGGACAGGCCGTTCATGGTGAGCGTGGCCGCGTTGCAGTTCGTGCAGGTCGTGGCGACGCGCACGCCGCTGCCGGCGTCGAGGTCGTCGTCCGAGCCAGGCTCGTCGTCGGAGAGCTCGGCGGGCGCTTCGTCATCACTCAGCGCGGGGAGGACGAGCTCCTCCTGAGCGGAGAGACCGGGGGTCAGGAAAAGGAAGAGGAGCGGCAGCGCGATGGAGCGAGTGAGCACGTCGGTCCCGTGAGGCGAGGGGGTTCGGTCGCAAGGCTATCGTCGCGTCTTGATTCGGGCGAAGCGCCCGTGCGACATTCTTCGTGTTCGTGCCACGGACCGCGTCGGTTCCTTCGACTTCCCGACACGGTCGCTTCAGGAACGGATCAGGGATGACCCTCGGCGAGAGGCTAGGGTTTGTCCACGAACCCACGGCGCTCACCGAGCCTCCGAGACGACAGACGTGAACCACCTCCGCCGCAGCTTCCTTCCGTTGATCGCGCTGGTCGCGATCACGCTGGGAGCTCGCGTCTGGGCGGGGCCGGTCGACGCGTCGCACGTCTTCGAGCGGGTGGGCACGACGCCGACGGAGGTGGCTGCGGTCACGGCGCCGGGACGAGGGCGGCTCCTGGTCCTGCGTGACGGTGGTGCGCTCCACCTGGTGAGCGGCGACGGATTGCTCGATGAAGTGCTCGGCACCGTGCCGGTCGACACCGGCTGTCCCGGTGGCGGCCTGCTCGATGCGGCCTGGAGCCCGACCGCTTCGAACGAGCTCTTCGTCAGCCACCGCGACGCGACCTCGAGTCGTCTCGCGGTGGCACGGCTCACGCTCGTCGGCTCGCGCATCGCCAGCTCGGAGGTCGTGGTCGAGGTCGCGCTCGCTCCTTCGTGCGATCGCGTCGGCGGTGGTCTCGTCTTCGACGCGAGCGGACGCCTGCTCCTCGGAGTGGGTGACCACGGTGACACGGTCGCGGCAGCCGACCCGGCGAGCCCAGCCGGCAAGATCCTGCGCTTCGAGGCCGACGGCAGCGTCCCCGTCGACAGCCCGAGCGGCGGTCTCGTCCACGCTCGTGGCTTCCGCGATCCGGTGCGGATCGTCACCGACTCCGTCTCGGGTGAGAGCTGGGTTCTCGACCTGGGCCCGGGCGACTCCGACGAGGTGAACCGCGTCGTCGCCGATGCCGACCACGGCTGGCCCACGGGCGCCGGTCGGCTCGCGATGCCCGGTCTCACCGACCCAGTCCATGTCTGGAGCCCGGCGAGCGCGCCACGAGGCCTGCTCGCCTACCGTGGCGACGACCTGCCCGAGGCCGAGCAGGGCGACCTGTTGGTCGCGCTGGGCGACGGCCGTCTCGTCCAGCTCCGCGAGCCTCTCGGCATGGCGGGGGTGAGCGAGGAGCGACCGCTCTACGTTCCCGAAGCAGGCGAGCCGTCGTCCTTCGCGGACGTCGGGCTGGGCTCCGACGGCCACGTCTACCTGGTCGAGGCCGACGGCGGTGCTCACCGCTGGCTGCGGTCGAGCGGCGGGCCCCTGGTCGAGCCGTCACCGCGCGACAGCGTCGTGCCCCTCTTCGTGAGCCGCACCGGCACTGGTGTCGAGGTCGGCGTCGAGCGACGTCCCGGCGCCGACGAGCTCGGTCTCTACGTCGGTTCCCTCGGCGCGGGTGCCACCACGCACGGCGACACGACCGACCTCGTCTACCCGGTCGAACCGGCCGACGGCGAGGCGACGACCCGCTTCGAGGTCGACGTCTCCGTTCTCGACGCCCGCGGTGGTGACGCCGCGTACTTCGTGGTCTCCGCCCGCGGCACGGCGGGGGAGAGCGGCGTCGGCACCGACTCGGCCGGGACCGACCGTCCCGGCGGCAACGTTCTCAACCCCACCTGCATGGACCCCTGCGAGGGCACGGTCGGCCGCAACGACGGCGACTGTGCTCCCGGCTTCACCCTCGAGGAGGGCGTCGAGGGATCAGGCAATGTCATCGGCCCGGTGAACTTCTTCGCCGACTACACGTGCCGAGTCATCCTGATCCACATCGGCGCCGAGTGGTGACCGGTCTGCAGGTCGGCCGCGGGACGGCACGAGATCATCTACCAGCGCTACCAGGACGACGGCTACCTCCACGTCGACGTGCTCTTCGAGAACAGCTCGCGTCGTCCGGCGGACCTCGCCACGGCCGAGCGATGGGCCAGTGACTTCGGTCGCACCTCGCCCATCTTCCCGGACGACGCCTACGCGGTGTACGACCTGTACAACCGCAACGACTACCAGCCTCAGTACATCCTCATCGACAAGTTCGGAGTCGTCGCGGAGTACTGGACGAGCTGGAACGAGTCGGTCATCGAGACGGCGATTCAGCGCGAGCTGGCGCGCTGAGCGGTCCTTCGGCGTCTCGCACCGTCGTTCTCACCCTCATCACGCTGACTTGCTTCGCGGCGAACTCGCTGCTGTGTCGCGCGGCCCTCGCCGACGGTGACGTCGGGCCCACCGTCTTCACCGCCTGGCGGTTGGTTGCCGGAGCCCTGGTGCTTCTGGTTCTCGCCCGGGGCAGGCTCGGCTGGACTTCGGCGATGGGTCGCGATCCTTGGGCCCCACTGGCCCTGCTGACCTACGCCCTGGCGTTCTCACTGGCCTACCTGAGGCTCGACGCCGGGCTGGGCGCCCTGCTGCTCTTCGGCACCGTTCAGCTCGTCATGATCGGCGTCGGGATGGCGGGGGGCGAGCGACCCACGTCCGGCGAGCTGCTCGGCGTCGCCCTGGCCATCGGCGGGCTGGGGATCCTGACGGTGCCCGGCGCGAGCGCACCGTCACCCGTCGGTGCCGCCCTCATGGTCCTGGCGGGCGTGGGCTGGGCGGTCTACTCGCTGCGGGGACGACGGGCCGACGAGCCGATCGCCGCCAACGCCCGGAGCTTCGTGCTGACCGCGCCGGTGGCGGTGCTGGTGGCGGGACTCGCGATCGCGATGGGTGAGGAGGGCGCTGGCTCGACGCGGGGGATCGGTCTCGCGGTGCTCTCGGGGGCGGTCGCCTCCGGGCTGGGCTACGCCTTCTGGTATGCGGCGTTGGCTGGACTGACGGCGACGCGGGCGGCCATCGTGCAGCTCGTGGTCCCGGTGCTGGCGGCCCTCGGAAGCGTGATCTTCCTCGCCGAGACCGTCACGTCGCGGCTCTTGTTGGGCGGGGCTGCGGTCTTGCTCGGGATTGCCCTGGCGTTGCTGATGCGCCGGCGCTGAGTCACGAAAGGGTTCGAGGCCTCGGTCATCGGTGCCAGAATCTCGCGATCGCCGGCTGCGCTCGTCGGCTCGAGGGCCCGAGATGAACGACACCGAGCTCGTGTACGCGATGGTGCTCGACGGCAAGGGGGGAGGCCGTGAGCTGAGCGAGGAGCAGGTCTTGAACTGGAAGCCCGAGCAGGGCTTGCTCTGGGTCCACCTGGGGCTCACCGACGACGAGACCAAGCCGAGCTGGCTCGAACGCCTGGGAGGCATCGACGGCGTGACCGCCGGCGCCTTGCGCAGCGAGGTGCCGCGTCCCCGTGCCCACTCTCAGGGCAGCAACCTCCTCACCGTGCTGCGAGGGGTCAACTTCAACCCCGGCTCCGAGCCCGAGGACATGGTCGCCCTGCGGGGACGCTTCGAGGAGAACCGCATCATCACGCTCCGCCGGCCGAAGGTCATGGCCATCCAGGACCTGCGCGCCTGCCTGCTCGTCGGTCGCGGACCCACCGACGTCGGTGACTTCCTGGTCGACCTCATCAACCGCCTGCTCGATCGGATGATCGGCCTGGTGGGTGAGCTGGGTGAGTCCGTCGACAACCTCGAGGACCGCGTGCTCGAGGAACGCAGCCACGACCTGCGTCCGGTCCTCGCCAAGGTGCGTCGTCAGGCGATCTCGCTCCGTCGCTTCATGGCCCCGCAGCGCGACGTGCTCTCGCGTCTCCCCAACGAGTCGGTGCCGTGGCTGGACGACCTGCACCGCGCTCGCCTGCGTGAGGAGGCCGAGCGCATCGCCCGCTACGTCGAGGAGATCGACGCCGATCGCGACCGCGCGGCGGTCACCCAGGAAGAGCTCAGCAGCCACCTGGCCGAGCGGCTCAACCACACGATGTTCGTGCTCTCGGTGGTGACGGTGGTCTTCCTGCCCCTGGGCCTCATCACCGGCCTGCTCGGCATCAACGTGGGAGGGATGCCGGGGGTGGACAACCCCTGGGCCTTCAGCATCGTCTCCATCGGCCTGACCGTGATGGCGGTGGCGTTGCTGATCGTCTTCCGCCGTCTTCGGATGCTCTGATCAGGTTGCGAGCACGGCCTCGATGGCGCGCTGGACGGTGAGGCCGTCGCGCAGGGTCGGCAGCAAGGAAGGCTCGCCCCGCAGCAGGGCCGCGAGCTGGTCGAGCTGGGCGTCGAGCCCCGGTGACTCGTCGGGCTGAAGAGGCATGGCCTCCCAGCTCGACCCGTCGGACCAGCTCACCTGCGACCAGTCCTCGACGCGGTAGCTGCGCTCCTCGGCGAACAGGGTCCAGCGGTTGAAGTCGGGGGCGGCACCGCCCACGCCGCCGAGCAATGAGACGGGCACCTCACCCGCACGGAAGGAGGCCTCGACGCGGGTCTCCGTCCGCTCGGGGTCGTCGTGCTCGACACGAGCCTGCACGAGCTCGAGTGGACCCAAGTAGCGCTGGGTGAGCTCGGCGAAGTGCGAGAAGACTTCGCGCACGAAGCCGCCCTCGTCACGTCCGGCCAGCCAGGGACCGGCGTCGTGCAAGCTTCGTGGCCCCTGCGAGATGGGGAGGACGAGCTCCACCCGTGGTGGGGCCCCGGGGGGGCCCTCGCACCGCTCGCGTTCCCCGCGCGCGAGGCCGGGCAGGGTGGCGAGCGGGAAGTTCATCGCAT
>JBCCFW010000109.1:0-24498 GCA_039029535.1 Acidobacteriota bacterium | reverse complement strand
TCGAAGTCGAGCGTGCCGGCGCCCACGCCCATGACCAGCCGACCACCGGAGAGACGGTCGACCAGCCCGTAGTCCTCCGCCACCAGCCGCGGGTCGCGGAAGGGCAGCACGGAAACAGCCGGCCCGAGTCGGATCCGCTCGGTGCGGGCCGCGACGTGGGCGAGAAGCACGGCGGGGTTGGGCATCCCGCCGAAGTCGCGGAAGTGGTGCTCGGCGACCCAGACCCCGTCGAGCCCGGCCCGTTCGGCCGCCACGCAGGTCTCCACTGCCCGGGTGAGCGGGTCGTCGTCGGGGACGGTCGGATCGCGATCGAGGAGGAGGAAGGTCGAGAGTCTCATGGAAGGAATGGTACCAAGGTAACTCGGTACGCGCCACGGGTCCCGAGGGCCGAGTCCGCTCCTCAGCGGGCGTCGCGTGTCGGCGGGTCCCAGGTCAGGCGGAGGGAGCCGACATGTCCCTTGCGGACGAAGACGTGCAGCACCTCGGCGTCCCGACGGTAGAAGTGGTCGGTGTTCCAGTGCTCGGTCTCGGTCTGGAAGGGGCCGTCACCGACCGGTCGGTGAAACTCCACCTGCCGGCCTTCTCCCAGCAGCGGCTCCAGGAGCGTCTCGGGCGAGCCCATGCGGAGGACGACGCTGCCGTCGCGCCAGAGCTGTTCGCCCGCCACCTCACGGACGCGACCCTCGGCGTCGAAGGTGACGTTCGTGCGGTTGTCCGGGTACTTCCAGAGTGGGGCGTGCTGCCGACCCATGACGTGCTCGGGCTCACCGGCCGCCGCGCGCACCTCGTCCATCGTCATGTCGAGGACGACACCGTCGACGCTCCAGCGACCGGGCGGGATCGTCCTCTCCGGCTGGTGAACGACGACGCTCCGGCTCTCGACGCAGCCGAGCTGCAGCAGCGCGGTGAGGGCGAGCACGAGGGAACTGGCCGGGACGGTGCGCATGAGAGGCCTCCTCCGGGACTCTACTCTCGACCCTTCAGGAGTGTTTCGTCGCGAGCGGCAGGAGCCTCCTCAGGCCTCCGAGGCCGTGGTGAAGAGCGCGCTCTCGTCGGCGTCCTCCGTCAGACGCGCCGTCCCGTCGGGTCGGAAGCCCAGCTTCTCGAGCAGGGCGATGGAGCGAGCATTCGCGCGATTGGTCACGGCGAGGATCGGATCGAGGCCGAGCTGCTCCCGCGCGTGCGCCAGCACGGCGGCCGAGGCCTCGAAGGCGTAGCCTCGTCTCCAGTGACGTTCGAGGATCGCGAAGCCGAGGTCGGGGGCGTCGAGCACGTCGCGCCGGACGAGGCCGCACATCCCCACTGGCGTGTCGTCGACGCTCAGGGCCACGTGGTAGAGCCCGAAGCCGTGACGCTGGTAGCTGCCGAGAATCGCCTGCTCGAGGTACTCCTGGGCTCCGTCCTCGGTGCGGAGGCCCCGGTCGCCGATGAACTCGTGCCAGGCCGGCTCGTTGATCAGCTCGAGCGTGAAGGCGGTGTCGGCGAGAGTGAATTCGCGGAGGCGGAGTCGGTCGGTCTCGAGCGTGAAGGCCATGACTGAAGGGTAGTTCGACAGCGAGACGACGAGGGAGCAAGATCTCCCGACCCGAACGGCGGCTCCATCTCCAGCCGTCGTGTCAGGAGCTCCGCATGAGAACGTTCCTCCTGCTCATCCTGTCCGTTGCTCCTTCCTACCCAGTGCTCGCTCAGCCCGATTCGTCGGAGTTTCCGCTCGAGCCCTTCCGCGGGATCTTCTTCAACGGCCTCGATAGCGAGGGGCTGTTCCCGCTGCGACAGACTGGCGTCAGCACGGAGCCCGTCCGGCGAGCTGCCGTCGCCTTCCTCGCCGCCCTGAGCAACGAGCAGCGGAAGCGCACCTTCTTCGCGGTCACCGACGACGAGTGGCTGAGCTGGGACAACCGACCCTTCTACCCCCGCGAGGGCGTGAGCTTCCAGGAGCTCACCCCAGCCCAGCGCGAGGCTGGCATCGCCCTCATGCGGGCCAGCCTGAGCGCCCGCGGGCTGCGTCAGTCCCGCGACATCATGAGGCTCAACGGGACCCTGGCAGAGCTCACCGGTCAAGACGACTACGGCGAGTGGAGCTACTACCTGACGGTCATGGGTGAGCCCTCGGCCACCGAGCCCTGGGGTTGGCAGGTCGACGGTCACCACCTCGTCATCAACTACTTCGTGCTCGGTGACCAGGTCGTCATGAGCCCGGTGTTCATGGGCTCTGAGCCCATCGAGGCGAAGGGTGGGCGCTTCAAGGGAACGATCGTCCTCCAGGATGAACAAGACGAGGGGCTCCGCTTCGTCAACATGCTCAACGCGAAGCAGCGCGACAAGGCGATCGTGAAGACCCACAAGGAAGGCACGTACAACGTCGCCGAGTCCTGGTCCGACAATCACCAGCTCGACCTGTACGGCATCCCCGGCAAGGAGCTGAACCGCAAGCAACGCAAGCGGCTCTTGAAGCTGATCGAGGCCCACGTCGGCCACGTGGCCACCGGGCACGCCCGGATCAAGATGGACGAGGTCGCCGCGCACCTGGACGACACCTGGTTCGCCTGGGTGGGGCCGACCGACGACGACGCGGTCTTCTACTACCGCATCCAGAGCCCGGTCGTCATGATCGAGTTCGACCACCAGTACCCGATCGCCTACAACCGTGGCGGGCCGATGTCACGCGACCACGTCCACGTCGTCGTCCGCACGCCGAACGGGAACGACTACGGCAAGGACCTCCTGCGTCAGCACCTGGAGCGGCATCACTCGAAGTGAGCGAGGCCGCCTCGACCGACCCGCTTCGGTGAGCTCTCGTCAGCGAGAGGGAGCTCGCTGACAGCGACGGCAGCAGCTCAGGTCTTCCTCTTGGGCATCGGAGAGGAACAGCCTCCGGGTCGTGGGGGCATGAACTCGTGGGCAGCCGTCGAAGAGGTGGTACTCGCCCGTGCCCTGGACGGTGAACACCACGTCGGAGGTCGGTGTCTCATCTCTCCGTGATGGAGATGGAGATGCTGCTGCATCCATGGGCTGGGGAGGACCGTTTTCGGGCGCCCTGGTCGAGGGTGCCTCCCGCTGCCGGAGTGCTGCATCGCGACGCAGCAAGGGGGAGCGCGCCAACAGCCGCCGAAAGACACGCGTGTTCTCTTGTAGGTCGTCACGAGAGCGCGTGAGCGGACCGAGGATGCCCGAACCGTAGCCGCTGTAGTAGGCGACGAGCTGCTCCGTGCGGGCATCGACCAAGTCGACGCGGAGCACGAGTCGTTCGCGGCATCCGGCACCCTTGCCGGCTTGATGCAACACGTGCGGGACGAGGAGGAGGTCTCGACGCGAGGAGTCGGGCGCGGTGAAGACCGGCGTGGGGAAGTCCAGTAGACGCTTGGCGAGGAACTGGTCGGCGTAGGCGCGGACCATCGCGTCCTCGACGGGCCGAGCTCGATTGCCGTTGCCCGTGATGGTCGTGGGTCGCAGGACGAGCGCCTCGTACCCCGTGGCGTCGCTCAGGTGGACGAGGCCTCGGCCCTTGACTCCGCGCACGCGAGCCGCCGCCGTGTCGGTGAACAGGACGACGAGCAGGGCGGCCAGCAGGTGACGTGATCGCATCGGCTCCTCTTGCCCTGGAAGTCGAGCTCCAGGGCGAGGGCCGATGCTAATCGGCGCTCACTTAGCATATCAAGTCAAGTTAAGTGAACGCCTGTAGGCGTGCGTCAGCTCCCACGCAGCGTCTTGTAGTGCCCGATGAGCCCGTTGGTCGACGCGTCGTGCGTCTCCACGGGTACATCGTCTTCCAGCTCCGGCAGGATCGCCTTCGCGAGCTGCTTGCCGAGCTCGACGCCCCACTGGTCGTAGCTGTTGACGTTCCAGATCCACCCCTGCACGAAGATCGCGTGCTCGTACAGGGCGACCAGCCGACCCAGGGTCCGCGCATCGAGCTTCTGGTAGAGGAAGGACGTCGTCGGACGATTGCCGCTGAAGCTCCGGTGAACCGAGAGCTCCTTCAGCCGGTCGCCCGTGACGCCTTTCTCCTCGAGCTCGGCCCGCGCTTCGTCCTCCGTCTTGCCCTTCATGAGGGCCTCGGTCTGGGCGAAGAAGTTGGCCAGGAGGATGCGGTGGTGCTCGTCCAGCGGATGCTGCGGCCGCGCCGCCGCCAGGAAGTCGCAGGGGATCACCCGCGTGCCCTGGTGGATGAGCTGGTAGAACGCGTGCTGACCGTTGGTACCCGGCTCGCCGAAGATGATGGGGCCGGTGTGGTGACCCTCGATGCGTCGACCCTCGCGGTCCACGCCCTTGCCGTTGCTCTCCATGTCGCCCTGCTGGAAGTAGGCGGCGAAGCGATGGAGGTTCTGGTCGTAGGGGAGGATGGCGTGGGCGTGGGCGTCGAAGAACTCCTGGTGCCAGGCACCGATGAGCCCCTTGAGCACGGGGATGTTCCGCGAGAGCTCGGTCGTCGCGAAGTGTTCGTCCATCTCCGCCGCGCCGGCGAGGAGCTCCTCGAAGGCCTCGGCGCCGACGGCGAGTGCGATGGAGGTGCCGATGGCCGACCACAGCGAGTAGCGACCGCCGACCCAGTCCCAGAAGCCGAACATGTTGGCCGGGTCGATGCCGAAGTCGGCCACTCCGGACTCATTCGTCGACAGGGCCGCGAAGTGCTTGGCCACCACGCCCTCGCCCGAGAGCGAGTCGAGGAGCCAGCTCCGGGCCGAGCGCGCGTTGGTGAGGGTCTCCTGGGTCGTGAAGGTCTTGCTCGCGACCAGGAAGAGCGTCGTCTCCGGCTTGCACTTCGCCAGGGTCTGGTGGAGATGCGCGCCATCGATGTTGGAGACGAAGTGAACCCGCGGGCCGTCGCAGAACGGCGCCAGGGCCTCGGTGACCATGACCGGACCGAGGTCCGAGCCCCCGATGCCGATGTTGACGACGTCCTCGATCGTGTCGCCGGTGAAGCCCCGCCACTCACCGCCGCGGACCGACTCGGCGAACGCGAGGAAGCGCTGCTTGGTCTCGCGCACGAGCGGGAGGACGTTCTCACCGTCTTCGAGGATGGGGCGGTCGGAGACCTGACGCAGCGCCACGTGCAGGACCGCGCGGTCCTCGGTCACGTTGATGCGCTCGCCGGAGAACATCGCCGCGATGGCCTCGGGGAGCTTGCGCTCGTTGGCCAGCTCCACGAGCAGGGCGACGGTGTCGTCGGTGACGAGGTTCTTCGAGAAGTCGACGAGCAGGTCGTCCAGGCGCAGCGAGAGCCGCTCGAAGCGAGCGGGGTCGGCCGCGAAGGCGTCGCGGAGCCGGAAGCCGTCGAGCTCCTGGCGGTGAGCCTGCAGGGCCTTCCAGCTCGGGCAAGAGGTCAGCGTGCTCACGCGTCCTCCTTGGGGGCGTCCTGCCAGAGATGGCTCTCGGGGATGGCGAGCTTGGCGGCCTCCTTCGGCCCCCACTCACCCGCGCGGTAGAGCTCGGGCTCGGGTGGTGCATTCAGCACTGGCGCGAGCACCTTCCAGGAGCCCTCCACCTCGTCGGCGTGGACGAAGAGCGTCTGGTTGCCTTCCAGCACGTCGAGCAGGAGCGTCTGGTAGGCGCCCGGGATCTTCTCGAAGGCCTCGTCGTAGTCGAAGCTCAGCGGCACCTCCTGCAGCGCGAAGGGCTCACCGGGTCGCTTGACGTCGACGTGGAGCGAGAAGCCCTCGTCGGGCTGGAGCTTGATGACCAGCACGTCGGTGAGGCACTCGCGCTCGGCGCGGCGGCCGCCCACGACCTCGAAGAGACTCACCGGAGCGGGCTTGAAGCGCACCGCGATCCGCGACGAGCGGTACGGCAGACGCTTGCCGGCCCAGAGATAGAAGGGCACGCCGCTCCAGCGCCAGGAGTCGACCATGAGCTTCATGGCCACGAAGGTCTCGGTCTTCGAGTCGTCGGGCACGTTGGGCTCGTCGAGATAGCCCGGCACCTTCTCGTTGCCCACGCGACCGGTCGTGTACTGACCGAAGACCACGTCCTCCGGCTTGATCTCGCTGATGCGTCGGAGAACCTTCACCTTCTCGTAGCGGATGGCCTCGGCCTCGAAGGCCGACGGGACCTCCATGGCCACGAGGGTCAGCACCTGCATGAGGTGGTTCTGGATCATGTCCTTCATGCAACCGGACTGGTCGTAGTACCCGGCGCGCGTGCCCACCCCGATGCTCTCGCAGGCGGTGATCTGCACCGAGTGGACGCGGTCGCGGCTCCAGGCCGACTCGAGAAGACTGTTGGCGAAGCGCAGGACCAACAGGTTCTGGACCGTGTCCTTCCCGAGGTAGTGGTCGATGCGGTAGACCTGCTTCTCGTCGAAGTAACGGTGCAGCACGTTGTTGAGAGCCTGCGCCGTCTCGAGGTCCTTGCCGAAGGGCTTCTCGATGACCAGCCGACGCCAGCCCCGGCCCTGGTTCATCCCGGCCTCGCCGAGCCCTCGGATGGCCAAGGGGAATACGGGCGGCGGCAGCGCCAGGTAGTAGACGCGATTCCCCTCGAGCTCGTGCTCGGTCTCGATCGTGTCGAGGTGCTTGCCGAGGGCCGCGTAGTCGGCCGGCGTGCCGTCACCGATGGTGTGATAGTGAATCCGCTCGGGGGAGACCTGGGACGCCGCATCGGAATGGATGGACTGCTCGAGGCAGCCGCGGACGAACTCGTAGTACGACGCATCGTCGAACTCGGCGGTCGGCGCCACGCCCACCACGTGGACGTCGTTCTCCAAGCCACCCGCGTGCAGCGCCCGTGCGAGCTCGGGCAGGAGCTTGCGCTTGGCGAGGTCGCCGGTGCCTCCGAAGATGACGAAGAGCGCGGGCTCGGCCTTGCCGCCACTCACGAGTCGGCACCCGGGAGGAGCGTCGGCCAGTCGACGTGGATCTTCTCGCCGCGTCGATCGGTGCGCTCGAAGGTGTGACTCCCGAAGTAGTCACGCTGCGCCTGGATGACCTTGGCGCTGCCCCGGGCGGTGGTGAGCGAGTCGAGCCAGGCCAGCGAGCCCGACAGGCCGGGCACCGGCACGCCGGCGTTCACCGCGGCCGCCACCACCTTGCGCCAAGACGGCAGGCAGTCGAGGACGTCTTGCTTGAACTGGGGCGAGAGCACCAGGCAAGGGAGGGCAGGGTCGGCGACGAAGGCCTCGCGGATGCGATCGAGGAAGCCGGCGCGGATGATGCAGCCGGCCGTCCAGATGCGCGCGACCTCGGCGAGGTTCGTGCCGTAGTCCTTGTCTTCGCTCGCCTCGCGCAAGAGCATGAAGCCCTGCGCGTAGGACGCGAGCTTGGCGCCGTACATCGCCCGCTGGAGGTCGTCGACCTCGATGCCTTCGAGCTTGCCGCGGGTGAGACCGAAGCTCTCGTCCGCCTTCTCGCGGAGCTCCTTGAGCGCCGAGAGGCCGCGGGCCTCGACCGCGGCGGTGATGGTCGGGATGGGGAGGCCGCGATCGACTGCCGACAGCACGGTCCAACGACCCGTGCCCTTCTGGCCGGCGACGTCGAGCACGACGTCGAGGAGGAGGCTGCCGTCGTCCTTCTCGGGATCGGCGACGCGGAGGATGTCGCGGGTGATCTCGATGAGGTAGCTCTGAAGCTCACCCTCGTTCCAGCGCTCGAGCGTCTCGGCGGCGACCTCGGGGGAGAGGCCGAGCCCGTCGCGCAGCAAGGTCACCGACTCGGCGATGAGCTGCATGTCGCCGTACTCGATGCCGTTGTGCACCATCTTCACGAAGTGACCGGCCGAGCCGCGTCCGCAGTGCGTCACGCAGGGACCCGACTCGCTCTTCGCCGCGATGGACTCGAGCACCGGCTGCAGGCGCTGCCACGCCTCGACGTCACCACCGGGCATCATCGAGGGACCGTGCAGCGCGCCTTCGGAGCCGCCCGAGATCCCCATGCCGACGAAGCGCCAGGGCTGCTCGGCCGCGCGGGCTTGGCGGGCCTCGGTGTTCTCGAAGTGACTGTTGCCACCATCGATGACGATGTCGTCCTCGTCGAGATGAGGGGCGAGGCCGTCCAGCACCGCGTCGACGGCACGACCGGCGTTGACCATGAGGAGCAGGCGACGGGGGCGCTCGAGCTGGGAGACCAGGTCTTCGAGGCTGGTCGCGGCCGTGATCGCACCCTCGGGAGCGGACTCGAGACGGCGACCGGCTTCCGGGTCGAGGTCGTAGCCCGCGACGGCGAGGTCCCGGCTGCGGAGGTTGCGCGCGAGCCGCGATCCCATGACGCCGAGGCCGACGACGCCGATGTCGTGAAGTTCAGACATGGAGGGTGCTCCTGGTCATTTCGTGGGGAGGATTCCGGTGAGTCCCGAACACGCGCCGAGTGTACTTGGTGAGACCAGCGGAATGGCGTGAGGGTCCGGGGGCGGTCCGCCTCGGCAGTTCGGTGGTCTCACGTCGTCACGTGAGGGGTCAGAACATCCGCGTGGGAACTGAATGGTCCGAAAGCGAACGGATTCAGTACTCCGCGACCAAGGTGGCGTCGAGCGCGGTGAAGCCGGCGCTCACTCCGGTGCTGGGGCGAGCGGAACGGGCACCCGGGATCACGTAGAGATCGGTGAGCGTGACGCCGCCAGGATCCAGCACGCCGGCCATGGCGTCGACCTGAGCAGCGAGGGCCTCGGCGTTGGCGTCGACGAGCTCGGCGACGTGGGCGCTGACCTCGTCACGCTTCGGGCCCGGGTCCACCGACCAGCGGATCCGGGCGGGGTCGAGGGTAGGGCGGCCGTCGTCGACTCCCGGCACGAGGTCGAGCGTGAGCCAGATGCCGTGATCGCGCAGGGGCCAGGGAAGGGCGAGCGCCAGCTCCCAGCTCACGCGCAGGGCGGCCTCGTCGGCGTCGATGGCCGCGTCGCCTTCCGGGAAGAGACGGGTGGAGAACGTGGGACCGCGGCGGATCGAGGGCCTGGCCCCCGTCGCCTTGGCCGCCTTCAGCAAGAGGGACATCGCCTGTCGGGCGATGGGGCCGAGCACCTCGCTGGCTTTCGTGTAGAGCGCGTTTTCGTCGAGGCGGACGAGCAGGGCGCTGGTGGTGTCGCCCTCGAAGGCGTGCTCCCGCAGGTCGTCGACCTCCAGCGGTCGTCCGACGCGGGCGTGTTGATGAAGGAAGCTCCCTTCGAAGTCGGCGGTGACCGAGCCGGCCTGGAGGGGGTGGAAGAAGAACAGCGCCGTGTCGGTGCCGTGCCCGGCGTAGACCTTGCTCGAGGCGATGGACCGGAGCAGGCCGAGCTCGGCGAGGTCGCCCTGACGCAGCAGCGAGTAGCGCGAGCCGAGGCTGGCGTGCTGGAGGCTGGCGGTCCCCGCGTTGTTGAAGCTCCGACCCGAGTACAGGACGCCCAGCCCTTGCAGCGTCACGAGCCGGTCCCGCCGGCGAGGTCGCGCACGAGGTCACGGGTGACGACCTCGTTGAAGACGGCGGCGCCTCCAGGACGTCGACCGATGCCGCGGAGCAGGCAGTGCACCAGCAGCAGGTTCTTCTTGCTGCCGGAGCGACGCAGGCGTCCGAGGGCTTCGTCGAGCAAGGAACGCTCGTCCGTGCCGCGCTCGATCATGGCGCGCATCCAGTTCGGCGGCAGGACGCGGTCACGACCCTCCGTCGCCACCTGACTCGATGCACGACGACGAGGTCGTCGCCGCGTCACGCGCTCACCGGCCGGACGTCGGAGCCCGTCGACCTCGAGCGCGACGGCCTCGACGTGCTGTCGTTCCAGCCGAGCCACCTTGCGGCTCGTCGTCTTGCCGGTCTTCTTCCTTCGGGACCTCCCGTTCCCGAAGTGCTGCGCCACTGGTCGTGTCGCCACGTGTCCTCCCATCAACGAACGATGGAAGGAGCATGGTCACGGTCCGGAGGTCGAGCAAGGCGGCCCGATCGGAATGCGGCACGCGAATCTCGCCCCGAAGCGAGAGTGCTCGCGTCAGTCCTCGTGGGGACGCGAAATCACGCAGGCGTTGATGCCGCCGATGCCCATCGAGAGCTTGCCTTCCGGGCCGGTGGGCAGGGGAAGGGGCTCGTCGAAGACGTAGTTGCCGTGGAGGCCGCCGATGGCCTCGTGCAGCTCGTCCTTGCTCAAGGCGGTGGGGAGGACGTGACCTCGCTCATGCGCCAGGTACTGAGCGGTGAGCTCCCAGCCGCCGCCCGCGGACATCCCGTGACCGAAGCTGCCCTTGCGTGCGCTCACCAGCACGTCGCTGGTCACGACCGACTTGAGCAGCTCCATCTCGTTGTAGTCACCGGGCGTGGCGGTGGCGTGAAGGTCCCAGCTGCCCAGGTCGTCGCCGTCGACGGCGGCGGCTTCGAGCGCCATCTTCACGGCGGTGCTCGGTCCTTCCTGGGAGGGCGTGATGATGTGGTCGGCATCGGAGGTCACGCCCACCGCGACCGGCTCGAGACCCAGCGGCTGGAAGCCACGGCTCTTCATGTGCTCGAGCTCACCGAGGATCCAGACCACCGAGCCACCGGCGACGTGGGTGCCGCGGAGCTGCGTGAGCGGCTTCGAGACCTGACCGTCGGCGGCGATGACGCGCGCGGCGTGAAAGGCGCCGACGGTGAGCGGATGGGGCGGGGGATCGGTCGCGCCGACGACCACTGCGTCGGCCTCACCCGAGCGGATCGCGGAGAGGCCGAGGTGCAAGGCGACGCCGAAGGTCGAGCAGGCGGCGACCGGCGCCATGGCCATGCCCGTGATCTTGCCGAGCATGCTCACCTGGGCGGCGGGGATGTTGTGGATGTTCCAGATGAGGTTGGCGGAGACGGCCAACCACGGCGGGGTGGGCGCTCCCCACTCCTTGGCGAGCCGGGCGTGACCGCGGCGCTTGGCCTTGATGGTCGCGAGCTTGCCCTTCTCGATGTCGCCCTCGACGGCGGCCCCTTCGATCTCACAGAGCTGTTCGAGGTAACGACCGAGCTGATCGCTCTGCGAGGCCCAGAATGACCACCAGCGATCCTCGGCCTCGAGACGGTCTTCCGGATCGTCGACGGAGTCGGGGTGGGGCGGGGGCTCGGGTCCGTCCCAGCCGTCGGGGCTCTCGGCGTGACGACGGGCTGCGGCGTTGCGCTCGGGGTCGGACCAGAAGCGATCCCAGCGACGCTGGGCCTTCCAGTAGGAGCGGGACTGGTCGTCGGCGGTGGCGACATCGCCGAGGCCCGTGCCGATGAGGACTTGGCAGCGGGGACCGAGGGACTGGAGCTCGGCCTCGATGCCCTCGTTCTGACGGAGGGCCTGGATGAAGGAGCCGACGGCGTAGAGGGTCGGCATCCCCATCTTGGATTCGAGCTGGGCGAAGCGGTTGGGCGGGAAGCGCTCGAGGAGCCAGTCGCGATAAGCGGAGAAGTCGAACTCGGGCGTGCCGACGAGGAAGCTCGCCGGACCGTAGCCCTGGAAGGCCTCGAGCCAGCTCCCGCTCTTCTCGAGGTTGTCCGCGAAGACGTCGATGTTCGGGCTCTTCGGGGCGACGATGCCCCAGCCGAACACGCCAGCTCGTCTCGTCATGTCTCGTTCCGCGTCCGCTCCTGCCCGTTCTTCATCCGGTCTTCATCGTAACAGGGAGGCGCGGAGAGGAGCGACAACTCTCGGACGGGACGACGCACGCTAGCAAGGACTCAGGAACCGTCCCTCGGATCGCGATTCTGGCTGGGCTGAGCTTGCTTTTCGTCCGTGATCAGCTTGGCGGCAGATTGCCCTGCGATGAACTTGCCTTGGTTCAGGCTCAAGAACTCACCGTCGCCGATGGCTATCTGAACGGGGTCCGCGCCGAGGATTCCATCGGCGATCAGCTGGGAGGCCGTCGTCAGCAGTTCGAACTGCAGCTTCGCTTGCTCCAGACGCTCTCGGCGGAGGGCGAGCCGCTTCGCCTCTCTCTCCAAGGCCCGGTCTTCGGCTGCTTCGTCCGGAGAGGCGAGTAGTGATGCTTCTCGCTCGAGCCGGGACGTTTCCGTCCGGAGCTTGTCCGCTTCTGCCTCGGCTTTCTCGGCGTCCAGTCGGGGCTGTTCGAGATAGCGAGACTCAGCGCTGTTGCGAGCCTTGTCGAGGATCTCGGCGACTTGTTGCTCTGCGAAGATGTTCTTGAAGAACAGGCGGACCTTGAGCCACGCGCTGCCGGTGCCGAGGCTGTCCACGACGACCTTGACGCCATCGACCAGCGAGAGCGCATGGGACAGCCGCCACGCGAGCTCCGAGAATCGGTTGGCATCGATCGAATCACCCAGCCAGGTGACGGTGATGCTGAACGAGGTGGCTTGCTGCTCGGGCTTCGTCTCCTCTGGCGGTCGCCAGCTGGCTTGGTTGCTGCCGTGTGAGCCATCGGTGCTACGGAAGCAGTCGAGAATACCTCCCGAGAAGGTGCCTGAGCTACTGCGGCGGAGACGGAGCTTCGTGTCCTCGATCGCCGTCAGCAGGGTGGGGAGATCGCAGACGAGAAACGCTGAAGGCACCCCGCGCCCGTTGCGCTCGGCCCACTCCAGGATCGACTTCTTCAGGACGGAAGCCACGGTCGACAGCACGTTGTCCACGCGCATGGCTTGTAGGACCAGGCGCTGCAGGACTTTCGCATGTGCTTCTTCGTCGATGTCTCGCGCCACTGACTCGAGGGCACCGAGGATCTCGGCGGTCTGCTTCTTCCTGCTACCCCGGAGCCGAGCCCGGCGCAGGAGATTGAGGAAAGAGGTTGCGGGCTCGTCGACCCCGGTTTCGATGCTCATCTTGAGGCCGCCCTCGCTGGGTGGAGTGCGTGGTGGATCGTGACCGCTCCCGAAGCGGCCTGGCCTGTCGAGCCTGCCTCACTGGCGCGACTGGGCCACTTGAGCCTGTTAACTTGTCTGGACGTGCTGGCCCATCGATCTTGCGTCGGGATCAGTCGCCCTTCGAGTGGTCCTGAAGCAGCTCCCGGCAGGACGGGCAGCTCACCTCCTTCAGGCTGCGCACGCGGATCCGAACGGCACCCACGGCGCTGGCCGCGCCCATCTCCTCGGTGAGGAACAACGCGTCCACCGAGCCGACGCCGAGGAAGTCCAGGTAGGCCGGTGCGAGGTAGGGCAAGGCATGGCCCTCGTCGCGATGACGCTCCTCGGCCACGGTCGAGAGGGCGCCGAGGACGAGGTCGTGCACGGGACGGCGGAGGTCCTTGGCGCGCCCGTCGCGGATGAGCTTCGTGAGGGTCGACGAGTCGAGGTCCTGCTCGCGGGCGAAGCGCTCGAGCGGACCGAGCACGGTGTCCAGCTCGAGCCGACCCTCGCGGAGCTCCTGCTCGAGTGCGGCGGTGGTCGCGTCGGCGTGTCGCTGGAGCAGGTCGGCCTGGAGTCGGAAGACGTCGTCGATGGTCGGCATGGCCCATCGTCTCCGAAGCGCCCTCCTTCGCGTCCCCCGACCAGACTTGACGTTCTGCCTACTAGTAGGTAGATTCCCTCCATGAGCGCCACCGACACCGCCACGCGCCTGCTCGACGCGGCCCAGCTCTTCGTCGAGGAGCGAGGGTTCAACGCGTTCAGCTACCACGACCTGGCGGCGGAGGTGGGCATCCGCACCGCGAGCATCCACTACCACTTCCGGGCCAAGGCCGACCTCGGACAGGCGTTGATGGAGCGCTATCTCCGTCAGCTCGACGAGGCGCTCGCCGAGATCGACCGTGTCGGTCGCACGAGCGAGGCGCGGCTCAAGAAGTTCATCGGGCTCTACCGGGAGACGGGCAGCCGGGGGGCCATCTGCCTCTGCGGCTCGCTGGCTTCCGACGTGGAGACCTTGCCCGAGTCGGTTCAGGCGGCGGTCCGTACCTACCTCGAGCGCAGCGAGCGCTGGGTGGCGACGACCATCGAAGAAGGAGCGCGCTCCGGCGAGCTCGCTCCTTCCGGCAAGCCGGCCGACGTCGCGGCGACCTTGGTGGCCAGCTTGCAGGGCGGGCTCATCCTCGGTCGGGCCCGCGGCGGGGCGACCCTGCTCGACCACGTGCAGCGCACGTTCCTGGCGTCCTTGCGACCGTCCTGACCCGAGCGTCGGGTGGTCTTCCCCGTTCCTTCACTCATCCGAGCCACTGCGCTCGTCCTCAAATCTACCTTCTAGTAGGTAGTCATTCACGGAAACGAAGCCATGACACGAGACAACAACGACACCGTCGCACTCATCATCGGAGGCTCCTCGGGCATGGGTCTCGCCACGGCCGAGCGTCTTCTCGAACGCGGCGTGGCCGTCAACCTGGTCGGTCGCAACGGCGAGAAGCTCAGCGCCGCGCAGGACAAGCTGTCCGGCCGCGGTGAGGTCACGACCTCGGCCGTCAACCTGCTCGACGAGAGCTCCGTCGACGGCTTCGTCTCCGAGCTCGAGGGCTCGGGTCGTCACGTCCGCTACTTGGTCAACGCGGCGGGCACCTTCTTCCCCAAGCCCTTCCTCGAGCACGGCAAGGACGACTACGACGCCTACCACTCGCTCAACCGCGCGACCTTCTTCATCACGCAGGCGGTGGCGAAGAACATGAAGGCGAATGGTGGTGGTGCGATCGTCAACGTCGGCTCGATGTGGGCGCGCCAGGCGGTCAAGGCCACGCCGAGCTCCGCCTACTCCATGGCCAAGGCGGGGTTGCATGCGTTCACGCAGCACCTCGCCATGGAGCTCGCCGAGGACGGCATCCGCGTGAACGCGGTGTCACCTGCGGTGGTGGTCACGCCGATCTACGGCGCGTTCATCGAACCCTCGAAGATCGAGGAAGAGCTCGCGGGCTTCGACGGGTTCCATCCGATCGGACGCGTGGGTCGAGTGGAGGACGTCGCGTCCACGGTCGACCACTTGCTCTCGGATGAGACGTCCTGGGTGACCGGTGCGGTGTGGGATGTCGATGGTGGGGTGATGGCTGGTCGGAACTGAGGCGGCATGGCCTCGGCTTTCAGTGGAGGGCCGAGGCCCTCGGGCGCTCCCCTTCCGCCCGTCACTCATCGTTGCACTCTGCGGCTGGCCGTCAAGGACGAGCGTTCGGGCGCTTCGCGCTCCTTGACTGCTGCGCCGCTGCGTGCACGGATGGCTCATGTCGGCGGAAGGGAGAGCCCTGAATGGGAGACGGGACGGGACGCAGCGGTCTCCGGTAGTCGCGGTTGCTCGCGCAGTTGGCCTGTCTCGTCTAGCTCTCGAGCGGCTTCAAGTCAGCCAAGTTCTCCACGAACACGAGCGCGTTGCCGGAGGGGTCGAGCGCCGTGAGCTCCCGGAATCCCCACGGCTTGTCTTCCAAGTGACCGTTCGGGTGGATGACGCCCTTCGGCTCGAGCTCCGCGTAGAGCGAGGCAACGTCACGGACGACGAGCCGGCACTGGGTCATCCCGGGAAGCCCAGGATCCTCACACGCCCAGAGGTGCAGCCGGACGGAGTCGCGTTGAACGACCAAGCACTCGTCGTCCCTGAAGCACACGGCGAAGCCGAGCTTCTCCGGATAGAAAGCGGCGCTCTCCTCGAAGTCGAGGCCAGGTAGGACTGGGATCGCTGAGAGGACTTCGATGTTGGGCATGCTGTCAGCCTGGCAGATCACTGAGGTACGAGCAAAGGGCGCTCTAGGGGAATGGGGGGCGTGCCGAGCATGGAGTGCGTCCCCGAGCGACGGAGATGAGCTCGCCGGGGAGGAGGGGTCACGGACTCCCTGGAACAGACCGACTCCGACGGCTCGCTTCAAGTGTCGTTCGTGACCCCTCCCCGAACCGATGAGGACAGAGGCTTCAGGAGCCGCGGAGCACGACCACTGACGGCAGGCGGAAGCTCAGTGCCCGAGAGCCTCGGTTCCTCGAGGCCCGATGGGGATTGAGACGAGTCCTTGATCGTGATCGGGTTGCCGACGAACGCGGTCGACCCGACCTCGCCAGAGCACGGGGAGACGTCTCCCGTGCGCGGCTCTTCAGCTCAGCAAGCCGGCGACGATCCCACGACCGCCGCCGACCCCGAACCTACGGACACACCCCATTCGGACGCGGCACGCCGGCCGAGTCCGTGCCCACGCCGTCACTGGCCTCGCCACAGGCATTGGCCACGCTCACGAGGTAGTAGAACCCCGCCAAGATCGGAGGCACCGCCTGAGGATCCGACACGCCGTTGCCGAACTCCTGCGCCCAGCAGCTCGTGTCGTGGTCATAGGGCGTCATCCGGCTCGCGAGACCGTCGTGGGGGATCGTCCCGCGGTAGACCTGATAGCTCACCGCGCCGCCAGCGGCCGCCGTCCAGTCGAGCTGGTCGGGGCCGAACACGCGCAGCGACGGACCGATGTCCGCCGGAGGACCGGCGCACTGACAGATGTCACCCACGCCGTCCATGTCGAGGTCGGTCTGGTCCGGGTTCGGGTACATCGGGCAGTTGTCGCAGAGGTCCGGATAGAGGTCGAGGTCCGCGTCGATGCGGTCGTCCACCCCGGGGCAGAGGTCGCAGCCGTCCGGGACCGTGTCGAGGTCCATGTCGACGTTGTCGTCGAAGCCGGGGCAAAGGTCGCAAGCGTCGCCATTGCCGTCGCCGTCGTCGTCGCGCTGCAAGGGGTCGATGTCGTCCGGACAGATGTCGTAGAGGTCCGGGATGGTGTCGAAGTCGCGGTCCTCCGCGACGCGGAAGGCCGGCGACGGAGCCGACACCCGCGGCATGAGCTGCGGACCGGCGATGAGCGTCGGCGCCTGCTGGTCGATGATGACCCGCACCGCCACGCCGTGGCCGAGCACGCCGTCCCGGCGGGCGTCCCACGAGAACACGTGCAAGGGATCGGTCCGCGCCGCGTTGGGAGCGATGAAGGCCGTCGCCGTGCCGCGCGGTCCCTCGCTGGCCGGCAGCCATTGACCGCTGCCCACCTCCGAGTACTCGACCCGCACGCTGCCGAGGTCGGCCTCGGCGTCGCTGAGCCGGTAGGGGACGAAGACGGGCGAGGCCAGCAAGCGTGGCGAGGACTGGAAGCCCGCGCGGGGCACGCCGCCCGGACGCAGCACCGTCGCCGGACGCACCGGCGTCTCGGGCTGATGCCGCGTGGGCGACTGGTAGTTGTTCACGTAGATGCGGTTGGCGCCCGACTCGTTGGCCGTCGCCAGGTCGAGGTCGCCGTCGTCGTCGATGTCGCCCCAGGCGATGCCGCGAGTGCCTTCGATCTCGTTGACCGACGACCAGGCGAGCTGCAGGTCGCCGCCGGTGTTGGCGTACACGCGGCTGGGCTGACCGACGTTGCCGACCGCCATCTCCTCGAGACCGTCGCCGTTCCAGTCGCCCCAGGCCATGGCCCAGCTGTTGTCGCCGCTCTCGGACGTCGAGGACCAGCTCAGGATGAGCGTGCCGCCCACCGAGGCGTACACCCGGTTGGGGCCGTTGATGTTGGCGACGCCCAGGTCGAGGTCGCCGTCGGCGTTCCAGTCGGACCAGCCGATGGACGCCGTGTCGTCCGACTCGGTGTCGGACCACGCCAGGCTGAAGGAGCCGCCATCGTTCTGGTACACCCGGTTCGGCGTGCCCTGGCTGCCGGCGCCGACGTCGAGGTCGCCGTCGTTGTCCCAGTCACCGAAGACGATGGCGCGCGTGCGGTCCATCTCGGCCGTGGCCGCCCAGGTCGGCGTGAAGGTGCCCGCGTCGTTGGTGTAGAGACGCACGGGCTCACCGGCCGTGGCGTTGCCCACCACGAAGTCGAGGTCGGCGTCGCCATCCACGTCGGCCCAGGCGACGTGCCGCGTGTCCTCGGTCTCCACCGAGCTCCACTGCAGCGAGTAAGTCCCCGCGTCGTTGCGGTAGACGTCGACCTCTTCGCCGGTGTTGCTCACCACGAGGTCGAGGTCACCGTCGTCGTCGTGGTCGCCGTAGGCCATGAAGTAGGAGTTGCGGGTCATCGGCGTCATCCAGTCCGCCGTGAACTGACCGCCGTCGTTGCGATAGATGCGGCTGGGCATCCCGCCGTTGGCCACCGCCAGGTCGAGGTCCTCGTCGCCGTCGAAGTCGCCGAAGGAGATGTCGATGGTCGGCTCGGACTCGGGTGACGTCCACGCCAGCGAGAGCGGGGCGCCCCGGTTGTCGTGGATGCGGTTGGGCTCGCCGCTGTCGGAGGCGAAGGCGAGCTCGAAGTCACCGTCACCGTCGACGTCCGCCCAGGCGGGACCCGACCGTGACGAGTCGGTCTCGAGCGACTGCCAGGCCGACACGAGGTTGCCCGCGACGTTCTGGTAGAGGCGGTTGGCCTGAGTCCAGTTCGACGTGCCGACGTCGAGGTCGCCGTCGCCGTCCCAGTCGCCCCAGGCCGTGCCGAAGGTCTCCTCCGTTTCGGTGCTGCTGCTGCGGAGCACGAAGTCGAGACCGGCACCGATGTTCTGGTAGAGCCGGTTGACCTGCGCGGTGTTGCCGACGATGAGGTCGAGGTCCTCGTCACCGTCGAAGTCGCCCCAGGCCACGCTCGCCGTGTCGTCGGTCTCCATGGAAGACCAGCTCGGGAGCAGGGTCGTGCCGTCGCTGCGGTAGACCCGCACGGGAGCGCCGTAGCTACCGACCGCCAGGTCGGGGAAGCCGTCGGTGTCCCACTCGCCCCAGGCCACGGAGAAGGTGTTCTCCGCATCACCGGAATTCCAGTCCTCGATGAAGGCGCCGAAGCGACCGGCCAGGAGCTGGTTGCTCTCGCCAAAGCGACCGGTCGCCAGGTCGAGGACGCCGTCGAGGTCGTAGTCGGCCCAGGCCAGCGAGAAGGTCCGGCCCGTGTCGCCGGAGTCCCAGGCGGCCACGAAGGTCGTGCCGATGTTGCGCAGCACCCGGTTGGGCGAGCCGTCACCGGCCAGGGCGAGGTCGAGGTCGCCGTCGCCGTCGAAGTCACCCCATGCAGCCGACCGGCACGTGCCGGGGTCGGAGTCGTTCCAGGCGAGGCTCAGCGTGCCGCCTTCGTTGTCGTAGACCTTGTTGTCGCCGCTGCGGTTGGCGACGACGAGGTCGAGGTCGCCGTCTCCGTCGCGATCACCCCAGGCGAGATGGACGCTGTCGTCCGCCTCGGTCAGGGATTGGGTCGCGCCCAGTCGCAGCGTCGCCTCTCCCGGCGTGGCCAGGAGCGCGACGGCGCAGGTCGCGAACAGTGATCGAATCCAGCCGGCACGCGCCCACCCAGGCGAGGTCGTGCTCTCGCCACGCATCGTTCCCATGTGCTTCCCCTCGTCCCCCGAGAAGACACGACCGACGGCGGGGCCCACCCCTTCGGGACCCGCTTCGCACCGTGCTTCCTGCCAGCACCCGAAGCTAGGCCGCGCCGTGCTGAAAGGTCAACGCGACGCGAGCTCGACGACTTGGGCGCCCTGTCCTCGGTTTCGAGCGGGGGGAGGAGGGGCCGTGGCGGCGGTGGAGGAATGCTCGGGTTCAGGGACCCTCCGGGTGTAGCATCGGTCTACGTAAGATGCGTTTTCTCCATCTCTCCGATTGGCGTCTGGGGCGGGTCTGGCACGGGGTCGAGCTCGCCTCCGAGCAGGTCCGGCTCCTCGAGCAGGTCGTCCAGGCAGCCCGGGCCCGACCCGTCGGGGCCGTCCTGGCCTGTGGCGGGCTGCACGAGGGCACGGCGCCCAGCGCTTCCGAGCGCGAGGCGGCCGACGAGGTTCTCGCCTCCCTGGCGCTCGAGGCCGGCGTCACCACCATCGTGTTGGCCGGCGAGGCGGGGCGACCGCAGCCCTCCGGGCCCGGCACCTCCATCCTCCGGCGCCAGGGTCTCCACCTGATCGACGCCGGCCACGACCCGACCGAGCCCATCGTCCTCGGCTCGGGTGCCGACACCGTCGACGTCCACGCCGTGCCGGGCCACCTCGGCCCCGACGAGCTCGGAGCGCTCCACGAGCAGCTCCGTGAACGGCCCCGCTCGCGGCCCCGGGTGCTCCTGGCCCGGGCCTGCTGGTCGAACTCGGAGGCCGTGGTCGAGCCGGCGCGCGACGACGACCCCGACCCCTTGCTCGGTCGTCCCTGGCTCGATGTCGTCGACCAGCTCGCGCTCAAGGCCGACCGACCGGTGATCGCCGAGTCCGGACGGGTGAGCGAGGCCGCCCCGCTGCTGCCCCGTCGCTTCGACGACCTCCAGGGTGGGCTCGGGCTGCACGCCTGCGAGCTCTCCGACGCCGGCGCCTCGGTGACCCGCGAGACCCTCTTCCTCGACCGCACCTTCCGACGTCTCGAAGGCGAGCTGTCCGAGGTGCTCGCCGCCGGCCCGAGCGAAGACCACGTCGCGCTCACCGTCAGCGACTCGCGACCGCTGCCGCGTCTCGGAGAGCGACTCGCCACCCGCTTCCCGCGAGTGATGGCCATCGAGCGCAGCGCACCGACCGCGCACGCTGCCGGTCGTGCCGGCGCCATGGAAGATCTCCTCACCGCCTACCTCGAGCACGCGCTGGGTGAGGACGTCGCGGAAGACGACTGGCGCGAGGTCCTGGCTGAGGCCGCCCGCGCGGCGGTGTCCGACGAGCCGCCGGAGGAAGAGCCGCGGCTGAAGGCCGACCGCTCGGCGGAGGCGGCCTCGTGAAGTTGCTGCGCTGCCGGATGTCTGCGTTCGGTCCGTTCACGACCACCCAGGTCGTCGAGCTCCACGGCGCCGGCGACGGTGAGCCCTGGGTGCTGCACGGGGCCAGCGGCAGCGGCAAGCGCGCGGTCCTCGACGCACTCGCCTTCGGGCTCTTCGGGCTCGAGCTCGGCGTCGCGCGTCACGGCCAGCCCATGCGGAGCTCCGACGCCGCGAAGAGTCGCGCGACCGAGGTCGAGCTCGAGCTTCAAGTGGAGGGCCGCAGCCTGCGCGTGCGACGGCGACCGGCCAGCGGTCGCAAGGCAGGCGTCGCCAAGCTCTGGCAGCGTCCTGCGGGAAGTGAGGTCGACAGCGGTGATGACGGCGAGCTCCTCGCCGATGGAGCCGAGGCCGTCGACGCTCAGCTCCGCGAGCTGCTGAGCCTCCACCCGAGCACCTTCGCGACCCTGCGCTCCTTGCCGGTGGGCGAGGTCCGCGCGTGGCTCTCCGATCCCGAGCGCCTCGTGCGCGAGCTTCAGGGCGCCACGCCGCTGGGTGACTTCGAGGCGTTGGAGGAGCAGCTCGACCGTCGGCTCGCGCCCATCGAGCGTGAGGCCGAGGAGCTGGTCGAGCGTCGTGAGCAGGTGTTGGCCGAGGCGGCCCGTCGGCTCGACCCCAGCGCGCAGGCGCCGCTGCAAGCCGACGCGCTCGCCGTCGAGCTCCGCTTCCTCACCACCCGCGACGCGATCCTCGGCAAGCAGCTCGAGGAGCTCGACGAGGCGGTCGAGACCACCGAGCAATTGCTCGAGTCGGCCATCGAGCACGAGCAGCGGCTCGAGAAGATCAAGGAAGCCGAGAAGGCCCTGGCCGCGATCGAGGAGGGCAGCCCCGAGGCCGACTCGTGGCGTCGTCGCGTCGAGCGCGCTCGCACCGCCGCGCAGCTCTCCGCCGACCGGCCCGAGCTCGAGCGCTCCGAGCTCTTCGAGGAGCACGACCGCGTCCGCGAGGCGCTCGAGACCGTCCAGGCGGCGTTCCGTCAGGGCGAGCAGGAGGTCGAGCGTCACGAGCGCGTGCTGGCCGCCGAGGAGGCCCGAGCCGAGGCCATCGAGGCCGACCGTCAGCACCGCACGCAGCTCGATGAGCTCTTCACCGTCCGCAACGTCCTGGAAGAGCAGTCGGCGTCGCTGGCGGAGAGCACGAAGCTCCGTGGCGAGGCCGAGGATCGCCTGCGTCGTCTCAGCGTCGAGATCGAAGAGGCCACCGTCGCTCGTGCCGCGCGTGAGGCCGAGCGCGATCAGGCCGCCGAGGGCGTGGGCGGTCAACGGCTCGAGCGGCTGAAGAACCTGCGCGAGCGAGTCGAGAACTCCGAGCGCGTCGTCAGCCAAGCGCGCCGACTGGCTGAGGTGCTGGTCAGCCGCAAGGAGGTCACCAAGAAGCACGCGACCGCGAAGATTCAGCTCGACCGCGCCCGCCGCGATCTCGAGCGTGAGGATCGCTACCTCGTTCAGGCCAGGGGCGGCGACCAGCGCTACACCTCCGAGTCCGAGCTGACCGAGCGACGGCGACGCGTGGACACCCTGAAGACCGACATCACCACGCTGGGCGTGCAGGAGCGTGAGCTCGGGCAGTCGGTCACCGACCTCGGACAGGAAGTCCTCAAGCTGCGGCAGGCCCTGGGCAGCGACGCCTACACCGAGCCGAGCCTGCTCGAGTCCGCGGCGGAGCGAGCGCGCGAGCAGCTCGAGCTGGCGGGCGGTGGTGAGGACCAGCTCGCCGCCCACGAGTCGGCGCTGCTGGCCCTGTCGGAGAAGAAGCGTCAGCTCGAGCGCGACCGCGACGCCGCCCAGCTCGACCTGGAAGGTCTCGTCGCCCGGGAGGAGACCGAGGGCGCCATGGTCTTCGAGCTCGAGGAGCGTCTCCCCGAGCACCTGCGGGCTGCCGGTGCGCTCGAGACGGTGAGCGAAGAGCTCGACCGTCGCATCGAGGAGCACGAGACCAAGCTCGCCGAGAGTCGCGAGCGGCTGAAGGAAGCGCAGCGGGAGCTCGACGGCTTGGCTCAGGAGCGCGAGCTCGCGGCCAAGAGCGAGTTGCAGGCCCGCAAGAAAGTCGAGACCGTGCTCGGTCAGCTCCGCGAGGTGGTGATCGCCGCCGGCTTCTCCGACCTCAACGAGTACCGTGGAAGCCGGCTCGATCCCGAGCAGGTCGAGGAGCTCGCGGCGAAGGTGGCCGCTCACGACGAGGCGGTCGCGGCGGCGCGGCAGACACTCAACGAAGCCCGGGGTGCCACCGACCTCCCCGCCCTCCGCGAGAGCGATCGCGCGAAGTGGGAAGACGAGGAGTGGGAGCGACGGCAGAAGGAGCGTCGGGATCGCGAGCAGGCCGGTCGTGTCCTGCGCGATCGCGAGTATCTCGAGGACCTCGCCGCCGAGACCCGGAGCGCTCGCGAGGAGGTCCTCACCGAGCGCGCGAGCTGGGTCGAGGTCACCCAGGTGTTGCAGGCCACCGAGAAGGAGATCACCGAGGTCTCCGAAAGGCTGCGTGCCCTGCGCGAGCGGCACGTCTTCCTGTCTCGCCTGGCCGACCAGGTGGCGGGACGTCTCTCCGGCGCGCCCTCACTCGCCTCGTTCGTGCGCGAGACGCTGCTCGAAGAGACGCTCGTGCGCTCGGCTGCCTGGGCGCGGTCGCTCAGCGACGATCGCTTCGAGCTGCGTCGCACCGCAGAGGGTGAGCTCCTGCTCTGCGAGGTCCACGGGCGGCGTCAGACCTCGATGACCGAGCTCGCCGCCGATGAGAGGCTCCTCGCCGCCCTGGCGATCTGTCTCGGACGCGCCGATGCGCTGGCCCTCCAGGCCGGCTGTGCGCGACCGAGCTGGGCTCACCTGGTCGGTGGGCTCGAGGGGCTGAACCAGGAGGAGTCGGAGCGGGCGCGGGGCTACCTGCGGCGGCTCGAGTCGACGCTCGGTCCGGTCGTGGCGGTGTGCGACGAAGAAGCACCGCCGGCCGGCTTCGAGGCCGCGGTGGCGCTGGGCGGCATCTGAGACGAAGTCGAAACGCCGTCTTCGAAGGTCTCAGTCGCGCAGCACGCTGACGAGCCAGCGGCCGATGTCCCGGAACTCGTCCAGCGAGACGTTGTGGGCCATCGGGTACTCGTTCCACGACGGCGTGCGGTCGTCGTGGGTCAGCGCGTCACGACACTCGGTGCCCATCTCGAAGGGGACCATGGGATCCATGGTGCCGTGGCCGAGGAAGACCGGCGTGTCGCGGTTGGCTCCGCTCGCCTCCTCGGCCAGGCGCGAGCCCAGCAGCAGGTAGCTCGAGAGACCCATGAGGCCGGCCAGCTTCTCCTCGAAGCGGAGACCGGTGTAGAGCCCGATGGCGCCGCCCATGGAGAAGCCGCCGAGGACGATCCTGTCGCAGGGCATGCCCCGCTCGTTCTCGCGACGGACGAGCTGCTCGACCCGACGCTGGCTGGCGGTCACGCCGTCGAGGTCGGACTCGCGCTGCTCGAGGTTCTCCAGGCCCTCGATGTCGTACCAAGCCGGCATGACCATCCCGTTGTTGAGGGTCACCGGGATGTTCGGGGCGTGGGGGAAGATGAAGCGGATCCGCAGGTCGTCGGGGAGCCGGAGCGCGGGAGGACAGCTCCCGAAGTCGTGCCCGGAGGCTCCGAGTCCGTGCAGCCAGATGACGGAGGCGTCGGCCTCGCCGGCGGGGTGGGCTTCGAGGGTCTCCAGCTCTTGAGCGCTCATGGGGCCGAGGTTACCCGGAACGGGGCGTGACCCGGGCCCCGTCGTTGCGTTTCGCCCTCCCTCCGGCAGTCAGCGCTCCCGTCAGCCCGGGGCTCGTTGATGCCGCGGACGAGCCGGACCTAACATCTAAGAGGGGAGTGCGCCGCGTTCGAGCGGAATTCATCGAGGGGGATGTCATCAAGCATCGAGTCAGCCGCCCGCAGCGCCCGTTTCTTCACGTTCTGAGCCTCGTGCTCCTGCTCGCGGCCGGTGCCGCCCAGGGGCAGGTCGACTGGGAGCGTCGCTCGGACCTCGCGCCCGCCACGGGTCACCACGCCGGTGGCGTCATCGACGGCCGGCTCTACGTCG
>JBCCFW010000108.1:0-24507 GCA_039029535.1 Acidobacteriota bacterium | reverse complement strand
GTTCAGGGAGATTGCAGCAAAAGTTAGCGAACGCCCTTAGATCACAGATCTGTAAGTCGCTCATTGCGATAAAAAGGTAACGCAAGCTGCTCTTCGAGGCTCACTTGGCCCGGGGCTACCACTTCTACCTGGAGATGGTCGACAACCTCGAGGCCGGCCGCGGGATCATGCGGACGCTGCCCTACGGTCACGGTGACCGCCACGCGATCCGCACTCCGCTCTATCCCCTGTGCCTCGCCACTGGCCGGACCCTGGGGCTCCCCGACGGCTGGTCCATCGTGCTCCTCGGCCTCCTGGCCGGGACGACGAGCGTGCTCCTGGTCGGCGCGTTGGCCCAGCAGTGGTGGGGGCGACCCGCCGGTCGCGTCGCTGGATGGGGCGCCGCGCTCTGGCCGCACTCGGTGCTGCACGACACCGTGCTTCAGGACACCGCTCTCTACACCGCTCTGTTCCTCGGCTTTCTCCTGCTCGTGGTCCGCTTGCGTGCCGCCCGTGTCGCAACGCCTGCCTCGGGTCTCGGACGCCAGGCCGCGCTGGCCGGCCTGCTCGGAGGCCTGGCTGTCCTCACGCGGGTGGCCCTGCTCCCGACGGTGGTCGTGTTGACGGCGTGGATGGTCCTGCCCTGGCCGGGGCCGCGTCGGAGTGGCTGGTGGCGTCCGCTCGTCGTCACCTTCGCAGTGCTCGGGCTCACCCTGTCGCCGTGGCTGGTCCGCAACCACCTTCGGCTCGGCAAGCCCGTGCTCACCAGCGACACCGGCCGCTCGCTCTGGCTCGGCAACAACCCGCACACGCTGTCCGTCTATCCGAACCAGAGCATCGACCGCGCCGAGGAGCGGGCGTGGAGCGCCGTCCCCGAGGTCGAGCAGGACGTGCTCGAAGCCCGAGCCGAAGAGGAGCTGCTCGCCGACGACTGGTTCCGCCAGCGTGCGCTCGCGCACCTCCGCGCCGAGCCGGCGGCCGCCGTGAAGCGGGGGCTCGTCAAGGCCTGGGCGACCTTCTCGCCCTGGCGCAGCCCCCGCGGCAGCACCTTCGTTCAGGTTGCTCACCTCGTCGGCTACGGCGGCCTGCTGCTGCTGGCGCTCGCGACGGCCTGGCGCTGGCGGGCACGTTGGCTCGAGGTGCTGCTCCCGGTCGGCCTGGCCATGGGCCTGCTGGCGCTGCAGTCCGCGGTGTTCTTCGGGCACTCCGGCTATCGCGCCTACCTTGACCTCGTGCTCCTCGCCGTTGCCGCCGGCCTCCTGGTGCGGCCCGAGGCGAGCACGGGTCTCGAGACGGCTGAAGCCCACGAGGTCGTCGCGTGAGTCGCTTCGGGCGCTGGTTGCTGCTGATGATGGTGGTGGCCTTCGGCTGTCGGCTCGGTGCTGCCGTCGCTCGCGATGCTCTGGTCGCACCGGAGGGACGCTGGGAGCGCGCCTACGAGATCGGCTCGGTCGCGAGAGCCCTGGTCGACGGGCGGGGCTTCTCCGACCCCTTCCTCGCCGAGACCGGACCGACCGCCGTGGTGGGACCCGTGCAGCCCTGGGTGCGCGCGACCCTGCATCGTCTGGCGGGCAGCGAGGAGAAGGCCTGGCCGTGGACGATCGTCTTCGAGTTGATCGTCTCGAGCCTCGTCGTGGGCGCGACCGCGTTGCTGGCGAGGGAGGTCTTCGACGAGCGCGTCGCCCTCGTGGCCGCCGCCGCCATGGCCGTTCATCCCGTGCTCGTCCTCGCGGCTTCCGGCTATCAGGGAGCCAGTGGCCTCTTCGCCTTGGTCGTGCCGCTGGTCGTGCTCGCCCTGCTCCGACTCGAGACCGCTGACGAGTCGGTGCGTCCTCGGGCGGTCGCCACGCTCGCGCTGCTCATCGGCCTGAGCTTCTGGATCGAGCCGCTGCTCGTCCCGGCGCTCGGTTGCTGGTGGCTCACGCTCGTCGTGCGCCGACGCTGGGACCTCGTGAAGACCGGCGCCCTGGCGGGGATGGCGGGCGTGCTGCTCGCCAGTCCCTGGGCCGTGCGCAACACGGTCGCCCTCGGTGAGCCGACCTACCTGCGCTCGTGGGGAGGACCCGAGCTCTGGCTGGGCGCGCTCGCGGGACCCGGCGAGCCGACGCCCATCGCGCATCACCCGAGCCGGAATCCGGGCGAGCTCCGTCGGATGCAGGAGATCGGTGAGGCAGCCTATGCCCGTGAGAAGACCGCGGCGACGGGCCGGCTCATCGCCGACGATCCGGGCCGCTGGATGGCGTCTTGTACCTGGCGCTACGGGGTCGTGTGGCTGGGGCGCGCGTCGTGGTGGAGCAGCGTCGACCACCCCTTGTGGTCCGGGCCGGCCAGCGCGCTGCGGGGACTGGCCCACGCCTTGCCGGCGGTCGTCGGCTTGAGCGGGTTGGCGCTCGCGTGGCGTCGACGGACCGGCCGTGGCGCGGGCCTGTTGCTACTCGTCCTGCTGGCTCAGGCGATCGTGCCGGCGATGACCCACGTCGAGGCGCGGTATCGGCAGCCCCTGGAGTCCCTGCTCGTGATCGGTGTCGCCGCGGTGCTCGTCTGGCTCGGTGACATGATCGCCGCCGGCAGGAGAAGGCAACAGTGAGTCACGACGAGTCCGGCAAGACACCCGGAGATCCCGCCGTCGAAGCGGCGATCACCAACATCCTGGAAGCCATCGGCGAGGACCCGCAGCGCGAGGGGCTGCTCAAGACTCCGGCGCGCGTGGCGCGGTCGTTCCAGTTCCTCACCAGCGGGATGCGGCAGGACCCGGAAGCGATGCTGCGGGGCGCCATCTTCGACGCGGAAGGCTGCGACGAGATGGTCGTGGTCAAGGACATCGAGCTCTACAGTCTCTGTGAGCATCACCTGCTGCCCTTCCACGGACGCTGTCACGTCGGCTACATCCCCGACGGCAAGATCCTCGGCCTGTCCAAGGTCGCTCGTCTGGTCGACGTCTACGCTCGACGACTTCAAGTTCAGGAGCGCCTCACGCAGCAGGTCGCCAACACCCTGCAAGCGGTGTTGCAGCCGCGAGGCGTCGCGGTGGTCGTCGAGGCCGTGCATCTCTGCATGGCCATGCGTGGGGTCGCGAAGCAGAACTCGTCCGCGGTGACCTCGGCGATGCTCGGAGGCTTCCTCCAGGATCGCCCCACGCGGGAGGAGTTCCTGTCGCTGGTCGGCCTGACCGGCGTGCGTCGCTGATCGACCGCCGCCTCAGCGGAACGCCGCGATCGCGTTGCTCGGCGCGAGCGCGACCAGTCCCAGCCTCCGCAGCTCGTGAACGGCCGCGTTCACCACTGGTGCATCGAAGGGACAGACCTGGGCGATGGCCTCGAGGTTCCACGTCCCGTTCAATCGCGAGGCGATGAAGGCGAGACGCGCGTCGAGGTTCTGAGCCGACATCGCACGACCCGCCAGCAGCTCCGGGATGCAGTCGCGGGGCGGCGGGAGGTCGTCGTGGATGCGCGCGAGCAGCGCGTTGCGCCGCGGCCCCAGACGTTGCTGCGCCTCCGCCGGTGCTTCTTCGATGAGCGCGAGGGCAGGCCAGTAGCGACCGGCGTGTGCGTGCACGATGACGTCGAGCTCCAGCTCGTCGACGTCGACGGGCGGAGGCCGGTCGTCGTCGCGACGACGCAGGGCGCCCTGCGCCTCGAGCTGTGCGATCCGGGTGAGGATGGCGAAGTCGCTCGAGTTGAAGCGCGGCAAGCAGTCGCCAGCGGCGTGGCCTGCCTGAAGGAGCTCGACGAGGCGACGGTCTCCCTGGTGCGCCGGTGCGCCTTGCGCAGGGTCGGCGATGAGCTCGAAGCGCGTGTCGTAGGCGGGGAAGTCGCCGGCGCAGTGGTTGGCCTCGTCGCAGCGTCGCGCTCCCTCCATGACGAGGTTCTGCCAGTCGAGTCGGAGGGGGGCCGGCTGAGCCAGGCCGGGGGCCTCACCGGCGACGAAGTCGAAGTCGCCCTCGGTCCACTGGAAGGGCTCGCAGAGCCAGTCCTCGACCTTGTGCGCCATCAACTGTCGGAGCTGGTCCTCGCTCGCGCCGGCACGGGCGCTGAGGATCTCGTGCAGCGGCCGCGAAGTTCGTTGCTGATCGGCGAGGTACGCCTCGAGGTGCCGAGGCGTCAGCGAGCTGCGGAAGAGCAGGTGTCGCAACGAGCACTCGGCCGGTCGGCTCGACAGGCAGCCGACGACGAAGCCGTCCTCGAAGACGATGCGCTTCTCACAGTCCGGACGGCTCAAGACGAGCTGACCCGTCTTCTGCCCGAGTCCCACGAACTGCAGGATCTCGGGGAGCGCCATCGTGTCGAGACTGCCCTGAAGGGCCATCCGGGCCTCCAGCCGAGCGGGTGGGGAGAGAGCGGCGTCACGATCCGTGACGGAAGCTCGCTAGGGAATCGTCCCCGCCGACTGAGGGCTTGACAGTTTTTTTTGGGGGTCGAGAGTCGTCAGCTCTTGGGGCGTCGGCTCGGAGTGCGGCGGCGAGAGGTCTTGCTGGTCTTCTTCTTGGCGGTCTTGGCCTTCTTGGTCGTGCCGGCGCGGGTGCTCTTGCGGGCCGCCTTCTTCTTGGCCGTCTTCTTGGCCGCTTTCTTCTTGGCGGTCTTGGCCACGGCCTCACGACGACGAGAGGAGTCGGCCTGACGTGCGGGTGGGCGACGGCTCGTGGTCTTTCGGGCCGCCGTCTTCTTGCGGGTCGCCTTCTTCTTGCGAGCCGGGCCGGTCTTGGTCCGCGCGGTCTTGGGGCGAGCGGCAGCCTGGGCCTCGGCCTCGTCGCCGTCACGGATGGCGGCCGCGAGAAGCTGCTCGAGACGAGCCTCCCGCTCGCGGACCTCGCGGTCTGCCAGCTCGGCCCGGTCGAGGTGGAGGCGGACCTCCTCGACCTGGAGGCCGCCCTGCTGACGGACGAGGTCGTGGACGGCCTCACCCAGCTCGCGGAGCGCGGCGTCGCGCTCGCGACGACGAGCGGGGAGCTCGCCGCGGAGACGCAGGACCTCGGCCTGACGCTTCAGCCAGGTCTGCTCGGGGATCTGACGCAGCGCGTCCCACGAGCGCTTGAAGAAGTTGGGGCCGTTCTCGGTGGTCGTGTCGTCGTTCACGATGATTCTCCCTGAGCCTCGCGGGCGGCTTCGCGACGCCGCTGACAGCGCTCGAGGCCTTGCTGGTAGCGGCGTCGCTCGTCGTCGGTCTGCAGGTCCAGCCGGGGGACGGGGCTCGGACGCTCGTTCTCGTCGATGGCCACGAAGGTCAGCAGCGCCCGACAGGCCTGCTGGGTGGCCCCGGTGAGCCGGTTCTCGGTCACCACCTCGACCTCCACCTCCATCGAGCTGCGGCCGACGTAGTTGAGGGCCGAGCGGAGGGTCAGGATGTCGCCCAGGTGGACCGGGGCGAGGAAGTCGAGGTGGTCGATGCTGGCGGTGACCACGTTTTGCCGGGCGTGGCGGAACGCGGTGATGGAGGCGACCTTGTCGATCCACGCCACCATCTGGCCCCCGAAGAGGTTGCCGTAGGTGTTCGTATCGGCCGGCAGGACCGGCATGGTCAGGATCGCCTCGGACTCCCCGATGGGGCGGATGAGGACGTTGGAGTCGGGTTCTTCGGCCACGGGAGAGGTCGCTCGGCACCAGCGGGAAGGGCTCGGTGGCGCCGCGATTGTCGAGACGGGCCTCTTCCAGTGTCAAGGAGATGGATCGGGCCCGCCGCAACAGGCATCATTCCTGAAGCGGCCGCGGCGGGTCGCTCCAGGAGTCGGCCCCGGCGGCATGGACGATCGCGAGCGCTACCTGCAGGCCATCGGTGAGCTCATCGAGCGGCAGTCGTACCGCCAGGCCCTGTCGGTCTGCGACAAGGCCCTGGGCGTCCACCCGCACTGCGCCGAGGCCCACGACTTCCGAGGCGTCATCCTCTGCCGGCTCGGTCGCTACCGCGAGGCGTTGCCTTGCTACGAGAAGGCCATCCTTCTCGAGCCCGAGTACGTCCCCGCGCTGCTCGACAAGGCCGAGCTCCTGACCCATCACCTGGGGGACTCGGAGGGGGCCATCGCCCTGTCCGACCGCATCCTGCGGCTCGAGCCCCACGAGCTCGACCAGGCTCACGCCTACTTCATGAAGGGCGTCGCCTACGCCAACCTCGATGATCACGAGGAGGCCCTGCCCAACTTCCGGCTCGCCCTCGAGCTCGACCCCGACCACCCCGAGGCCCGCTGCGAGATCGGCGTGTCCTTGTACGAGTGCTACAGCTTCGGCGAGGCGCTCAAGACCCTGAGGCAGGTCATCGAGGCGGACCCGCGTCACCCGCGTCCGCATCACTTCATCGGCTGTCTCTACGACCAGCTCGGTCAGGAGGAGCTGGCCTCGCGCGCCCACGGCCGGGCGGCGGAGCTCGACTCCGAGAACTACCAGCTCCCCTTCGAGATCGAGGACGACGACTTCGACGCCGCGATCGAGGAGGCGGTGAACGTCCTGCCTCGCCGCATCCGTCGCATCGTCAAGAGCTGCGAGACCGTCGCGCGGGATCGGCCGAGCAACGAGCACCTGGCCGACGGCACCCTCCGCCCGTCGGCGGCCTTGCACTTCGCGGGCACCGTGGACGGTCCCCGGATCGAGATCTACCGCCAGAGCTTCCTCCGCTACGCGCGGTCGCGGGCGCGTCTGGTCGAGGACCTCGCCGCCGAGCTCCGCTTCCAGATCGAGGTCCGGCTGCTCGAGATCCCCGAGCGCCCCTGACTCGAACGACCTCAGCTCGGGGTCAAGCCCCTGCTGAGGCGTGCCGATCTTCCGATTGCCGGTTCGACCCGGCAGGAGCCCTCAGCGCCCGCGAGTGGACGTGGCCGTTCGAGCCTCCCGGTGACGTCTCTTGCTCAACTTCGAGCTCAACCCGCTGCTCGAGCACGTCCTGTCGTTCGCGTCCGACATCTCCGACATCAACCTGTCGGTGGGGCGTCCGCCGCAAGCCGAGGTCAACGGCCTCCTGTGCTCGGTGCCCACGCGAGGATTGACCAAGCTCACGCCCTTCCAGACCGAGGTCATCGCCCTGCACCTCATCGGGCGCAACCGGGACCTGGCGCGTCGGCTTCATCGGACCGGGTCGGTCGACCTCTCGCACGCGATCCCCGGCAAGACCCGCTTCCGCGTGAACGTCTTCCGGCAGCGTGGCACCTACTCCATCGTCTTGCGGGTCATCCCGCAGTGGGTGCCCAAGCTCGACGACCTGCACCTACCGAAGGAGCTGCACGCCGTGCCGGACCTGCGCAACGGCCTGGTCCTCGTGACCGGTCCCACCGGCTCGGGCAAGAGCACGACCCTGGCGGCGATGATCAACGAGATCAATCACCGCCACGCGTACCACATCGTCACGGTCGAAGACCCCATCGAGTACCTCCACAGCCACGCGCTCTCCACGGTGAACCAGCGCGAGATCGGCACCGACGCCAAGACCTTCGCCGAGGGGCTGCGGGCGGCCTTGCGTCAGGCGCCCAAGGTCCTGCTCGTGGGGGAGATGCGCGACGTCGAGACGGTGGAGACCGCGATGGAGGCGGCCGAGACCGGTCACCTCGTGCTCTCGACCCTGCACACGACGGACGCCGCGAAGACCATCGACCGCATCGTGGGCTTCTTCCCCCGAGAGGAGGAGGAGTCGATTCGACGTCGCTTCGCCCAGAGCTTCCGCTACGTCATCTCGCAGCGACTGGCCAAGCGCGACGACGTGGAGGGTCGCATCGCGGTGCTCGAGATCCTCAAGGCCACCCAGCGGACCCGCGACTACGTGGCGCGGGGAGAGGGGGAGGGGCGCTCGCTCATCGACGCCATGAACCAGGCGGAGTCGGGCATGCAGTCCTTCGACCGCGAGCTCGAGCGACTCGTGCGGGCAGGGATCCTGAGCCGCGACGTGGCGCTCTCGCACTCGTCGAACGTCAACGACCTCTCGCTCTCCCTCGGCGACACGGACGGTGACGAGGAGGTCTCCATCGGTGTCGGAGCGGCGACGTCGACGGGGACCAGCAAGCTTCCCGACTGGATGGAGTGAGGAGCCCGACATGAGCCACGAGCCGACCCCCGACCAGCTCTCCACCTGGCTGAAGCAGCAGCTCGGCTTCCTACGTGAGGAGCTTCGATCGGAGCTTCGCAGCGAGCTCCAGGCGGGTGCCGCGGCAGCCGGTCCTGCGACGCCCATCGAGCCTCGGGGCCGAGGGCGGACAGCGCTCATCTGCTCGGCGGACCCGGCCTTCACGACGGAGCTGTCTCAGGTCCTCAAGCAGCTCGGTCACAAGACGGAGCGCACGGGAACCGAGATGGCGGCGAGCGCGCGCCTGAGCCGTCGAGAGGTGTCGGTGGTCGTGGTGGGCCCGACCCTGGAGGAGGGCACGCCGGAGGGCCTGCTGAATCGTCTCAGCCGGCTCCCGAGTGATCGACGTCGGGCGACCTTCGTCGTGGCCGTGCGTGACGGCGTCCGGGCGGCCGACGCCGGCATCGCCTTCATGATGGGCGCCAACCTCGTCATGACGCCCGCCGACCTGCCCCGCTTCAGCGAGCTCCTCGCCGAAGGCAGCGAGGACCGCGACGACTTCTACCACGTCTTCGAGAGCACCCTCGAAGAGGTGGGCGGCTAGCTCGACCGGTCAGGTCCGACTCGTCAAGACGCATGCTCCCCGCGACGAATGAGTCGGGGGTTGGGGTGCGTCAGGCGTGGTCTGAGACGAGGAGCGAGGAACGGGCCGCGAAGGGCGTGCCCCAGCCCCCGAATCAGGCCGTGCCTTTCGTCAAGAGGTCGATCAGGACCTGCTCCACGCGGTTGGCCAGCTCACCGAGGTTCGGGCTCGCGACCTTGTTCACGTAGATGGCGCGGCCGCAGAACTGGAGCACCTTCTTCGCCGTCTCGTCGCAGGGCTGGGACGAGAAGAACATCATCGGCGTGGGCTTGGGGAGCTCGAAGCCCCGCTCGACCGCGCGGCAGGCGATCGCGGCGTTGAAGCCGTTCATCACCGGCATCTGCACGTCGAGCATGACCAGGTCGACCGGGCGCCCCTCGCGGAGACGCTGGACGAAGAGCTCGAGGAACTCCTGGCCGTTGTTGGCCGCCAGCACCGACTTCGCCAGACGCTTGTCGACGAGAACGTCTTCGATGGCGACCCGGAGCAGGTCCGAGTCGTCTGCGAAGAGGATCTCCGAGATCGGCTCGTACTGCCGTGCCTGTGACGAATCGAGGATCAGGCCACAGGTCGTACACTCGGTGACGTCCTGTCCATCACGTTGACTCAGGTTCGTGGGCGACTGAGCGCCGCACGCGGGGCAGTACATGCTTTCGGCCATTTCGGTGCCTCGTGCAGGGGCGACTCCGTCACTCCGATTTCGAGCCGGACGACGCCCATTCCTGCAGAACGTGAAATGATCAGTCGAGGCCGGGTTTGAGTCAACCGGCGTGTGGGGTTCCTCAGACGTGAAGGCCGGGCAGCACCTCACGCCAGCCGATCCGACGGGTGACGGAACCCCTCTCGACGAGCTGCTCCTCGAGACGCTCGATCGCTGGGGTGAAGGCTGGCATGACGTCCTCGCCGAGCTCCGTCGGGTTGACGAGCTCTCGCTCCGGTTCCGTGACGACCGCTGCCCCGAGCTGCTCCAGAGCCGACGTGTCGACACGGGCGTCGCGCTGCGTCGAGTGGATCCCTCGACCGGAACGGCCCGACAGTTGAGCGCTCCCGACGTCGCGACCGCTCGCTGCCTGTTGAGGGGGCAGGAGCCTCCGCCCCCTGCACCTGCCCAGTCCGACGAGACGGATCCGGCTCGTCTCGACGCCAAGGGGCTCACTGCCGCCCTCGACGGTCTCGCCGTGGACGAGGGCGCGCGCCTCGAGCTGAGGGCCTCCGTCACCGACGTCACGTCGCGGGTCCTCACCAGCGAGTGGGGTGAGCGCCGGCGCCGACGGGCCTGGTGCAGGGTCGTCCTCGAGCTCGAGCACGAGGGGCGTCGCTTCCGCCGTGGGATCGGGGCGACGGAACGACCGAGCCCGCAGATGGTCCGCCACCGGGCCGAAGAGTTGGTCGCCACGGCGCGGACCCATCGGTCGGACGACAGGCAGGCCCCAGCGTCGGGGCCAGCGGCCGTCGTGCTGTCCCCGGCAGCGACCGCGGTGCTCGTGCACGAGGCCGTGGGGCACGCGCTGGAGGGCGACGTCGCGAGCCGCGACGACTCGGCTCTGTGGAGTGCCCGAGAGGGGCTGAGCATGGGCCGTCCGATCACCGTCGTCGACGATCCCACGCGCTCCGATGGGCCGGCCTGTTGGCACCACGACGACGAGGGCGTGCTGGCGCGTCCGGCGACCCTCGTCGAGGAGGGACGCGTCGTCGGCTGCGTCCACGATCTCGTGAGCGCCGGCTTCGACCCGCGCTGGCTCACCGGTCACGCCCGCCGGGCGAGCCCCCGTGACCCCATCCTTCCGCGGCTCTCCAACACGGCGCTGCTGGGAGCCGACGCCCCCGTCGACGAGCTGCTGCACGAGCTGCGAGAGGGGCTGCTCATCGAGCAGCTCAGTGGGGGACACGCGGACCCGAGGAGCGGCGAGCTGCGGCTCGTGGTGGCGGAGGGACGTCGAGTGGAAGACGGTCGGCCGACGGCACCCCTGGAACCCTGCGTGCTCGTGGGGCGAGCAGCCGACGTCCTGGCGGGCATCCGGGCGCTCGGTGACGACTTCGCGTGGGACGACGGCACGGCCACTTGCGGTCGGCACGGACAGTGGCTGCCGGTGTCGGCGGGCGGTCCCAGCCTGCTGCTCGCGAAGGGAGCCCTCACCGTTGCCTGAGACAGTCTCGTTCGCGCAGCTCGAAGAGACCCTGGCCGACGCCCGCCGCGTGCTGTCGGAGCGGGCCGGCCTGCTCATCGAGCTCCTGGCCAAGACGGCGAGCGGTCGCGCCGAGCTCCGCCGGCACCAGGCCGGCCACTCGTCGATGGTCTCGGAGAGGTCCTGGCACGAGACCGGGTCGTCAGTCCGCGTGACGCAGGGCGACGCGTTGCTCGCGGCCGGGGCGGCGGTGCGTCCCGCCGAAGCCTGGGAGCTGGCGAGGTCGCAGCTCGTGATCGATGACACGGCTGACGAGAGGGTCGAGGCCCCCTCGTCGCCTGGAGGACCAGAAGACGAGCCGGCGACGGGCCGGCTCGTGTTGTCGAGCGAGCGCACTCCGGCCGACGGGCTCGACGCGATCGAGGCGTGCCTGTCTGGAGGCGATGCCCTCGAGGTGTCTCTCTTCGAGCAGGAGCTGCAGGTCGGTCGCGTGCGGCAGCGTCGCTTGACGTCGAGGGGGGCCCGCCGGGAATGGGACGAGGAGATCGTCCACTGGCGAGCACGAGCCAGGCTCCATGCCGACGGCGATGAGGCCGAGGTGCGTCTCGCCTGGTCGGGACGCGAGTGGAACGAGGCTCTCGCGGCGGCCCTCGTGGAGCGGGTCCGACGGGCCGCCGAAGCCGAGCTGTCGGGGCTGACGCGGCCCGTGAGCTGGTCGCGCATCTGGCTGGCACCGCAAGTCGTGGCGGAGGTCACGGCCGGGTGGGCTCCGACCCTGCTCGGCTTGACCGGGCAGGACGCGTCGATCGACGGTGGGTCGGTGGTGGTCACCGGCCTGCGTCTCGTCGAGGACGCCGTGGACGAGGCGGGACGGAGCCCGCGGGTCGACGATGCCGGGCGTGGCCTTCGACGGCGCGTGATCCTCGACGAGGAAGGATGGCGAAGGCCGGCTCTCGACGACCTGCCGACCTGTCGCCCCGGCTTCGCCGACACGCCGGGGCCAGGCTGGCTGCGCCTGTCGTGGGAGAGCGATGCGGCGCAGGCGGACGAGGAGCTGGCCGCCGCCCTCGGCACGGGCCCGCGCTGCGAGGAGGTCGTCACGCTGGGCCTCGATCCGGTGCGGCTGACCTGGCGAGGCCTGGCGTCGGGGACCTGGCTCGTCGACGGTGAGCCCCATCATCGCTTCACGAGCTGGCCCCTTCGACTCGAGCTCGGTCAGCTCCTGCGGGCGTTGCGGGCCGGTGGTCCTCGGCCAGGGACCGAGCACGGGTCGGGTCGGGTGCGCGGCGTCGACTTGCTCGTGAGCGCGCTGGACGGTGCCTGAGCACGACCACGCCGACCGTCGCCCGCGAGCCCAGAGTTCCGTTGACACCCGGACCCGTGAGCGGATAGCGTGCCGGTCAGTTTCCGTTCCATCAGATTTTTCGCTCGTCGACCCCACCCGGAGCTCTGGAGTCGTCCTTGCCCGACCTGCGCGAAGTCATGAACTCGGCGGCCGTGACCCGGGCGCTGACCCGCATCTCGTCGGAGATCCTCGAGCGCCATGGCGGAGCCTCCGCCCTGGGTCTGGTGGGCATCCACACGCGAGGCGTCCCGCTGGCTGAACGGCTGGCGCGGAAGCTTCATCGTGCCGAGGGCGAGAAGGTGCCCGTCGGCAGCCTCGACATCACCCTCTACCGCGACGACCTCGTCCCAGTGGGGCCCCAACCGGTGGTCGGTCGCACCGATGTCTCCTTCGAGATGGAGGACAAGGACATCGTCTTGGTCGACGACGTCCTCTTCACCGGTCGAACGGTGCGTGCGGCGCTGGACGCTCTCTTCGCGCTCGGGCGACCGCGGAGCATCCAGCTCGCGGTGCTCATCGACCGCGGTCACCGCGAGCTGCCGGTGGCGGCGGACTACGTGGGCAAGAAGATCGAGACCGGCAAGGACGAGCTCGTCCAAGTCCGGCTGAAGGAAATCGACGAGGCCGATGGCGTCGACATCGAGCCGCCCCCGGGGAAGAAGCGATGAGCTTCAGTGCCGAGCACTTGCTGTCCATCGAGGACCTGAGCCCCGACGACATCACCCTGATCCTCGACACGGCCGAGGAGATGGACGCGGTCTCGCAGCGGCCCGTGAAGAAGGTCCCGGCCCTGCGCGGCCGCACGATCATGAACCTCTTCTTCGAGGCCAGCACGCGCACGCGGGCCTCCTTCGAGCTGGCGGGCAAGCGGCTCTCCGCCGACATGGTCAACTTCTCGACCAGCACCAGCTCGGTGAAGAAGGGCGAGACGCTCCTCGACACCGCGCGCACCCTCGAGGCCATGCAGCCGGACATGGTGGTCGTCCGTCATCAGTCGGCAGGGGCGGCGTCCTACCTCGCCGAGCGGATGCACTGCCGCGTGGTCAACGCTGGTGACGGCGCGCACCAGCACCCCACGCAGGCTCTCCTCGATGCCTTCACCATGCGCAGGCACTTCGGTCGGCTCGAAGGGCTGAAGGTGCTCATCGGGGGTGACTTCACGCACTCGCGAGTGGTGAGGAGCAACGTGCAGCTCCTGACCAAGATGGGCGCGAAGGTCACCGCCTGCGCTCCGCCCTCGATGATGCCGCCGGACGCCGAGCGCTTCGGCATCGACATCACCAGCGACTTCGACGCCGCCCTGCCGGGCTCCGACGTCGTCATGATGCTGCGCTGTCAGTTCGAGCGGCACGGGGTCTCGATGTTCCCGAGCGCTCGCGAGTACTTCAAGCACTTCGGGTTGACCATGGAGCGCCTGGCCCTGGCGAAGTCGAACGCCATCGTCATGCACCCTGGTCCGATGAACCGCGGGGTCGAGATCGCCTCCGAGGTCGCCGACCACGAGCGCTCGGTCATCCTCGACCAGGTGCAGCACGGGGTCGCGGTCCGAATGGCCGTGCTCTTCCTGGTCTTCGGCGGCGGTGACCGCCGGGTGGAGGCGGAGGCATGAGCAAGATCCTGCTCAAGGGCGGGCTCGTCGTGGACCCGGCCTCCGACCGAGAAGGCAAGGCCGACGTCCTCATCCGCAGCGGTCGCATCGCCAAGATCGGCCGCGCGATCAAGGAGACGGGCGTCCGCACTCTCGACTGCAAGGGCAAGGTCGTCTGCCCTGGCTTCATCGACATGCACGTCCGGCTCGGCGAGCCCGGTCGTGAAGAGCTCGACACGATCACCAGCGGCGGTCGCGCGGCGGTGGCCGGTGGCTTCACGGCCCTGGCCGTGCTGCCGGGAACCGACCCGGTCAACGACGACGCCGAGACCACCATGGCGTTGCGACGTCGCGCCGAGGCCGAGGCCGCGTGTCGCATCCATCCCATCGCCGCGTTGACCCGCGGTCGCGAGGGCAAGCAGCTCACCGAGATGGGCCACCTCCGCGAGGCGGGGGCGGTGGCGGTCTCCGACGCCGACCGCCCCGTCACCGACGCGGGCATCCTCCGTCAGGCTCTCGACCACGCCGGCATGTTCGCCCTGCCGGTCATCGACTTCCCCGAGGACCCGAGCCTCACCGCCGGTGGGCAGGTCCACGAGGGCTGGGTGTCGACGCGTCTGGGGATGCCTGGCCTGCCCGCGGTGGCAGAGGAGCACGTCGTCGCTCGTGACGTCATGCTCTCGGCGCTGACCGGGAGCCATCTCCACCTCGCACTGGTCTCCACCGCGACCTCGGTCGACCTCGTGCGTCAGGGCAAGCGGGGGGGAGAGGTCGTGAGCTGTGCGGTCTCGCCGCATCACCTCCTCCTCGAGGACGAGGCCTGCGCGACCTTCGACACCAACTGCAAGGTGCGCCCGCCCCTGCGCTCGGCCCAGGACCGCAAGGCCCTGCTCCGCGGCGTGAAGGACGGCACGGTCGACTGCATCACCAGTGCCCATCGTCCTCGTCACGTCGACGAGAAGGACGTCCCCTTCCCCGAGGCGGAGTTCGGCATCGCCGGTCTCGAGAGCACGGTGCCGCTGGTGCTCGACTTGCTCTGCTCGCGCTCGGTCATCGACCTGCCCCGGCTGGTGTCGCTGATGTCGTGGAACCCGGCGAGGATCCTCGGCCTGCGCGGAGGCACCCTGGCCGTCGGCGCCCCCGCCGACGTGACCATCCTCGATCTCGAGGCGACCACCACGGTCGACCCGGACTCCTGGCTCAGCCTCTCCCGCAACACCCCGCTCGCCGGTCGCGAGCTCAAGGGGGCCGTCGCTGCCACCGTGGTCGACGGTCGGGTCGTGTGGACTCGCGAGTCCGGTCTGGCCAGGGGCGCCTGAGCGGCGTGCCTCGGACCGGCCGCCGGGGCCCGTGGTCCGGCGGTGGGTGGATTGGCCCGCGGCTTGCTAAATTGAGAGTGGAGGGGCGCCCTGCCCCTGAGAGTGGTAATTCTTGCCACTTGCACCGGATGATTTCGTGCCGGTTGCCCTCAGGCCGGGGGTGGCCCACGTTCTCCTCGGTGTCTCTCCCTTCACCGGCCCTCGAGCCGAGCCCGGCCGCCGCCGTCTCGACGGCACGGCTCCACGTTCAGGAGAACCCGCCGATGTCCCACGCCGCGACGTCCGCACCCGGCGGCCGCCGAGGGTCGTGGGGCGGGGCGTGGATCGTCGCGGTGCTCGTCTTCCTGGCATCTCCGGCGCAAGGGGCCGGCGGCCCGACTCTCACCACCATCGACGTCGACGGTCGCTTCGACGACTGGACCCTGGTTCTCATGAACCCGGCCAACGTCGTCCTCGACGCCATCGGGAGCCTCGCCCCCTGCGGCAGCGCCGGTGACCGCGACTGCCCGGGCGGCGACCCGCTCGATCTTCGTCGGGTGGCCTACACCTGGGACCGGACGCATCTCTTCGTCCGCTTCGACATTCACGGTCGCAACACGACGCAAGACCAGTGGCGGTACTACCACCTCTGGATCGACCGGGACGACGAGCAGCTTCTCGACGCCGGGCCTGGGGCCCCGTTCGAGGAGCGCGACCTGATCCTCGAGCTGCGGGTGCGACCGCGGCAGGCGGCCGCTCCCTGGGAAGACGAGCTCGAGGCACGCATCTACAGCTTGCTGCCACCCCGTGGCGCGAGCCTGGTGAGCTTCTCCGACAGGAGCTGCGGCCCCGACGGCAACGACCCCTGCGGTGACGGCTACTTCCCCGGCGTGGCCAGCGACGACTACGACGAGGTCAGGATGACCTCGCCGTGCATGCGCAACCAGTGCGTCGCCGCCGACGGTCGGAGCATGGAGTGGGCGGTGCCCTGGGCCGACCTCGCCATGGAGCCCGGGCAGCCCTTCGCCTTCCACGCGTCGACCGCGACCACGCGTTGGCCGAGCAACGACACGTACACGGCCGTCGATCGCTGGGACAACCTGGGCGCGGCCGACGGGGGTGGGGCGTCGACCGGCTACACCTGGTCCACGCTGGGTCCCGATCGCGAGACGGCGGCAGCGCCGGGCACGGCCGTCGTTCATCCCTTCGTGCTGGAGACCTGCGGCAACCTCGACGACATCCACGACCTGTGGGTCACCTCGTCCAACGGTTACTCGGTGAGCGTGTATCTCGACGTCGACGGCGACGGTGCGATCACGCCGCCGGACGTCCTGCTCGGACGCGACACGACCGGTGACGGCGACTTCGACGATCCCGGTGACCTGCTCGAAGCCGGGAGCGACAGTGACGGCAACGGCCGTCCGGAGGCCGGCTGGCTGGACGGTGCGCGGGCCGATGCTGCAGGCGGGCGGGCCGAGCTTCTCGTGGAGGTGGTCGTCCCCGCCGATGCGATGGCGCCGCTGGTCGAGCTCACTCGACTGCGAGCCCGCAGCCTGAACGACGAGGTGTTGCTGCTGGCCACGGCCACGACTCAGGTTGGCTCTCTCGGTGCCTGGCCCGATCGCGACGTCACCAGCTCCTCCGGCATCCTCGCGCCGCGGAAGCACGTGATCGAGAATGCCAGCGCCACCGATGACGCGGTCGCGGTGGCCATCGTCTCGAGCGAGGGCTGGCCGGTGGCCCTGTTCCTCGACGACGGCTGCGACGGGATCTCCGACACGCTGGTGGGCGGGACGATCGACCTGGCGGCGGGTGAGCTGCGTTGCCTGGTCGCCGAGATCCAGACCCCGCTCGGCACGCCGCCCGGCGTCGTCGACGAGACCACCCTGACCTTCACCTCGGCGCGGGACTCCAGCCAGGTCGTCACCGTCGTCGACACGACCACCGTCGAGGAGGTCCTCACGCTGCGACCGAGCTACGAGCAGGTCGACGGTCGGGAGCGACGGGCCGGACCCGACACGTTCGTGCTGTTCCCGCACGTGTTGACCAACAACGCGGCGGAGCCGGACACGGTGCGAATGACCCACGTGTCGAGCGTGGGCTTCGCCGAGGGCTACGCCACCGATCCCGACTGTGACGGCTCGCCCGTCGACGGCGTGCCCTTCGGCGGCACCACGACGAGCTTCGAGCCCTTCGGGGGCACCTTCTGCTTCGTGCTCGGCCTGCGGGTCGAGGGCGCTCCTCTTGGCACGGTCGACACCACGAACCTCTTCGCCATCAGCGACATGGTGGGAGGCGGGCTCGCCGCAGCGCTCGACGAGACCGTCGTCGGGCAGGTCGTCACCTACCGCGATCCGCTGTTCGCCTTCGCGACCGACCAGTTCTCTCCCTGCGACACCGTGCACGTCGGGGTCTTCGGCTTGGGGGCTCGCGACGTGGCCACCCACCGGCTCCGCTGGTCGGATCCCGTGGGCGGACGCGCCTTCAACGCGATCCTCACCTCCGACCTCGACGGTCGAGCCTTCGCGTCCTTCGAGCTGCCGCCGGAAGCGGCCACGGGCGACTGGACGCTGAACCTCTTCCACTGTCCCGCGCCCTACGACGCGGCCGGCAACTGTCCGGCCATCGAGAGCGAGCTCGCCGAGCACGTCGTGGAGGTCGGGCGTCGTGCGGGCGTGCTCGAGCTCGGCAGCCTCGAGCCCAGCGTCGACTTGAGCGGAGACGACCTTCTCGTGCGGGCCCGTGTCGAGAGCCGCGACGAGCGCAGCCTGGCGCCGAGCGTGCTCGAGGTCGTCGTGCTCACGCCAGCCGGCGACGAGATCCTGCTCTCCGACGGCAGCTTCGCGCCCTACACGGGAGCCGAGCTCACCACCCGTCGCGAGCTGCCCGCGTTGGCGGCCGGAGCCAGCTTCGAGAGTCAGGTCGCCGTGCTCTCGGTGGGCTTCCCGCTGCCGGCGCCCGATTACTCCATCACCTTGCGTTGGGTGCTCGACTGCGGCGCCGTCCTGACCGACGACCGAGCGACCTTCGCCGTCGTCGACCCTTGCGGTCCCGACAGCGACGGTGACGGCATCGGAGATGCCTGCGACAACTGCACGCGGGTGGCCAACGCCGACCAGGCCGACAATGATGGCGACGGCGTGGGTGAGGTATGTGACAACTGTCCAGGGCTGACCAATGCCGATCAGGCCGACGACGATGGCGACGGTGTTGGCACGGCCTGCGACAACTGCCCGGCCGTGGACAACTCCGACCAGGCGGACGGTGATGGCGACGGACTCGGCGATGCTTGCGACAACTGCTCGGAAGTCGCCAACCCGCTCCAAGACGATGCCGATGGCGACGGCTCCGGTGACGCCTGTGACAACTGTCCCCGCGTTCCGAACCCTCGTCAGGACGACGGTGACGCCGACGGTCGGGGTGACGCCTGCGATCCCTGCCCGGCCGATCCCCTGGACGACGCGGACGGTGACGGTGCCTGTGCCGACGTCGACAACTGCCCGACCGTCGCCAACCCGGGTCAGGAAGACGCCGACGGCAACGGAGTGGGGGACGCCTGCGAGTGCGGCACGACCGTGGTCATGCCGCCGGCCAACGGACCGGGGACGACCCTGCGAGCATCAGCGGGTTCGAGCTTCGGCTGGGCGCCGGTGGTCGACGCGACCGAGTACGTCGTGTTGAGGGGGACGCTCGCCTTGGGCGGCCTGGCCAGTCGCGCCATGCCCTACGACCACGAGTGTTGGCTGGTCGCGCCATCGACCGCGTTCGTCGATCCCTCGACGAGCTCACCTGGCCACTACTACCTGGTCGCCGCCCGCAACGCGTGTGGTGTCGCCCCCGACGGCTACGGCACCGACTCTGCCGGTGTCCGCCGTCCCGCCGTCGACTGCCCCTAGCCAGGCGAGTCCGGGCCTCAGGCGCCGCCGCCCTCGGTGAGGACCAGCGTTCGGTCGACCTCGCTGCCGGGAAAGGCCTCCTTCGCGCCCCCAGGCCAGGCCACCGTGATGGAGTCGACCTTCGTCGTCGCGCCGAGACCGAAGTGCGCGCGGGGATCGCTGGCGCTGCAGTACGACAGCGAGCCCTGCACGAGCTGGCTGACCGAGCGGTCGCCGAGCTGGAGCGTGACGACGGCACCCAGGGCCTGGTTGCCGTCCCGACGTCGGGGATCCACTCGCAGCCAGTGACCCGAGGCGGCGACGTTCTTCAGCAGTCGGGCAGGGCCGCCCCAGTTCGAGACGAGCAGGTCGATGTCGCCGTCACCGTCCACGTCACCGGCGGCCACGCCTCGACCGCTGTCGAGACGCTCCTCGGCCGTGCCGCCGCGGGGCCCCTGTTCGACGAAGCTGCCTCCGCCTTGGCCACGGTAGAGGAGGTCGGGCTCGGCGTAGACGTTCTCCTCGCTGTAGCGAGGGAGCTTGTCCATGACCCGACCGTTGGTGATGTAGAGGTCCTGGTTTCCGTCCTGATCGAAGTCGACCAGGGCGACGCCGAAGCCGGTGAAGGCGAGACTGCTCTTGCCGAGCTTCGAGCGTCCGCTGCGGTCGCGGAAGCTGCCGCGGTTGTTGAGGTAGACCGTGTTGGTCTCGCCGCGGAGGTGTGTCATGAAGAGGTCGAGGTCGCCGTCGGTGTCGAGGTCGCCGGCGACGACGCCCATGCTCGCCTCGGCCTGACCCTGGGAGTTCAAGGCACAGCCGCGGAGGAGGGCCTCGTCCTCGAACTGGCCGCCGCGGTTCATCCAGAGCTGGTTGCTGCGTCCGTCGTTGGCGACGTAGACGTCGAGACGACCGTCCTCATCGAAGTCCGCGCAGGCGATGCCCATGCCCGTGCCAAAGGCCTTGCGGAGACCCGCCTCGGAGCTGACGTCGGTGAAGCGCAGCTCGCCGTCGTTGCGGTAGAGGGTGTCGGGGGCGACCGTCTGGTAGCTCTTGGGCCCGCAGTAGTCCCGGTTGCCCTGGGGGTTGCTGCACTTGATGTCGGTCTCGATCGACCAAACCAGGTAGTTCGTCACGAAGAGGTCGAGGTCGCCGTCGGCGTCATGGTCGAGGAAGGCCGAGCCGAGGCTCCAGCCCGGGTCCTGGACTCGCGCGCTCTCCGACACGTCGGTGAAGCGACCGTTGCCCTCGTTGCGGTAGAGCACGTTGGGCCCGACGTTGGTCACGTGGACGTCGAGGTCACCATCGCCGTCGGCGTCGGCCACCGAGCAGCCCTGGCCGTAGCCGCGATCGCCCAGGCCGGCACGGGCGGTCCCGTCGACGTAGCTCCCGTCACCGAGGTTCTCGAAGTAGACGTTGGCTCCCTGCGCGCTCGGTCCGCTCAAGTCACCGGACTGAAGCAGGTAAGCGTCGAGATCGCCGTCGCCGTCGGCGTCGAACAGGCCGGCGCCGGGACCGGTGAGCTCGGGGAACCAGTAGCGCGTCTCGGTCCCGTACACGTGCTGAAAGTCGAGCCCGCTCGCCGCGGTCGCGTCCTCGAACCAGGGCGTGCCCCCGCCGCTTCCGCCCGAGCCGCTGCTCGAGCTGCCGGTCCCGGTCGAGCCGCCGGAGCCGTCACCACCCGTCGCGCCGCCATTGCCAGGAGGGGACGAGCCACCGTTGCAGCCGGCCAGGAGCAGCAGCGCACAGCCGGCGAGGAGCCAGCGGGTTGCGACGGGCTGGGACGACATCAGCGGTTCGCCGCGAAGTAGGCCGTGAGCTCCTGCACGGCCGGGTGGTTCGGAGCCATCCTCCGCGCCTCTTCGAGATGAGCGAGGGCCTCGTTGGTCCGACCGGCGTTGCCGAGGAGACGCACGAGGTTGAGACGTCCGGGCAGGAAGGTGGGCTCTTGCTTGACCGCCGTCCGGAAGTGCTCGATGGCGCCCGGGGCGTCGCCGAGCTGGGCGCAGGTCTCCGCGAGGGCGATGCGATGGCGGATGTCGGTGCTGCCGACCTCCACGGCCTGCTCGAACTCCCCACGGGCCTCCGCCATCCGACCGAGCCGGACGAGCACGAGACCGAGCACGTAGCGCGCGCGGGAGTCGCGGGGGGCGCTGCGCACCCCGCGACGGGCCAGGCTCAGGGCCTCGGCGTGACGACCGTCGCGCAGGTGGAAGTCGGCCATGACCGTGTTGATCATCTGGAAGTCGGGGTCACGCCGTCGGAGCCGCTCGAGGGTCTCGAGCGCGGTGACGCGGTCGCCGACCTGCTCCTGAGCCAGGGCGAGGTCGAACAGGATCTGGTTGTCGTCGGGCTCGCGAGCGGCGACTTCCTCGAGCAGCCGGCGCGCCTCGGCCGGGTTCGACTCGAGCAGTCGTCCGGCCCGATGCACGAGGTCGCTCGTGCCGATGGCGTCGCTGTCCAGCACGGGGGTCCAGGGCGTGGAGAACTGACGTCGGTCGGCGTCCTCACCTCGACGGAGGTGGGGCAGCGCGTCCTGGAGCTTCCCCTGGGCGCGCAGGACCTGGCCCAGGTGGTGATGGGCCTCGGCGTACTCGCTGTCCATGAGCAAGGCGCGACGGACCAGGGTCTCGGCGTCGTCGAAGCGATCGCGCTCGACGAGCGTGGCGGCCTGGCCGACGAGGGGCTCGGGTCGCTCGGGCTGGAGCCGGGCGGCCTCGACGAACGCGGCCTGAGCCGCCTCGAAGTTGCCCAGGTCCAGCTCGACGTAACCGAGGTGGAGGTGGCTGGCCGAGCTGGTGGGCAGCCGTCGCGTGGTGTCGATGAGAGCCGTGCGGGCCTCTTCCAACCGTCCGAGCTCGGCCAGGCACTGGGCGCGGTAGTAGGTCCAGAGGGCCTCGTCGGAGTCGAGCAGCTCGGCCTGGACGAAGGAGTCGTGCGCCTGCTGCTCGAGGTGGTTGGCGAGGTAGGTCAGGCCGAGGCGACCCCGACGCTCACCGTCGCGAGGGGAGCTCTCGACGGCGGCGATGCGCTCGTCCACCAGGGCCCGGAGACGCTGCGAGAGCTCCTGGGTGGGATCCGGTCGGACGACCTCGGGCGGGGGCTGACAGGCCACGAGGGCGAGCCCGAGGAGAGCCGGCAAGACGAGGCTTGGCCGGCAGACCGGACGCGGAGCTGGATTGCGCATGGCGCTAATCTACCGCGCCGTCGTCCTGCGTGCTGGGGGAGTCCTCGTCTGCGTCGGCCGCGTCCTCGGGGGAGCCGGGGTGGCCGCCGGCGAAGAGGGCCATGAGCGACGGGAGCGTGGTCAGGCTGGCGATGAGACAGCTCGTGCAGCCGAGAATCGCGAGCAAGCCCATCGAGCGCAGGCCCGGGTGGCCGGCGAAGGCGAGGGAGCCGAAGCCGGCGGAGGTCGTCAGGGTGGTGAGGACCAGGGCCTTGCCGGTGCTGCGATAGGTCACGTGGAGGTTGCGCTTGGCGCTGCCGAAGAAGGCGTGGACCACGTGGACCGCGTCGTCGATGCCGATGCCGAGGATCATCGCCGTCACGGGGACGTTGATGACGTTCATGTCGATGCCGGTCAGGGCCATGACGCCGAGCATCCAGAGCACGCCGAGCAGGAGGGGCGTCAGCGCCAGGCCGACCCGGCCGATCCGTCGGAAGCTCAGCGAGAGGACGCCGAGCACGAGCAGCAGGGCGACCGCCGTGACCAGGGCGTAGCCTTCCTTCATCCGCAGCCGCAGCTCGCGACCGAGGACCTTGCCACCGGCCAGGAAGCTCTCGACGCCGTTGACCGCCTCGGCGCTGCCGAAGCCGGGTACGGCCGCGGTCAGCCGGGCTTCGATCTCGTCGATGTCGGCGGCGGTGAAGCCGGTCGTGCCCGACGAGTAGGTGAGGGCGAGGGTGTGGACGTCCCCCTCGCTGCTGACGTGGCGTGCGAGGAAGGGGCTCTGGCCGGACTGCTCGATGAGCGTGGCCAGCCCCAGGGGCTCCTTCAGCTCCAGGGCGGCCTTCAGGTTGGACTCCGCCTGTCGGAACGCGCGGGGTCGGAAGCCGTTCTCGCCCAGCGAAGCCTGGAAGTTGGCGAGCACCTGGTCGCTGTCCAGCTTGGCCAGGGCGGCGAGACGCTCCTCCTGCTCGGAGCGTGGGAGGACGTAGGAGAAGATCGAGTCGAGCCCGGCGCCGCGCTGGGTCGAGAGATCTTCGAAGGCGTCGTGGGCCAGGCGACCGGTGTCCTCGAGGGCGTCGAGGTCCTCGCTCTTGAGGATGAGACGGACGACGTCGGGGCTCGACTGGAATTGCGAGCGGAGCTTCTCGCGGAGCTGCAGCGCGGGGTTGGCGCTGAAGTCGTTGTTGAGGACGCGGCCTTGCCAGCCCACCTTCGGGGCGGCGAAGCCGAGCACCAGGGTCACCAGGACCGACGCGATGAAGTACGGCTTCGGGTTGCGCGCCACCGAGGCGGCCAGGGCGCGGGTGCCGAAGGGCATGAGCACCTTGGAGTGGAAGCTCGTGGAGAAGCGCGCCGAGAAGGCGAGCAGGGCAGGGAGGATGCTGAGCATCGCGGCGAGCGTCAGCAGCACGCCGCAGCCGACGATGAAGCCGAACTCGCGCAGCCCGCGGAAGTCGTAGAGGAGCAGGGCGAAGAAGGCGCCCGAGGTCGTGATGGCTCCGATGAGGATGCCGGCGCCCGTCTCGCCGACGGCGGCTTCCAGGCAGGACTGGAGGTCCTCGCCGGCGCCGCGATGATCGAGGAAGCGGTTGTAGAGATGGATCGCGTGATCGACGCCGAGCCCCAGCACGATGGCCGCGAAGCTCGTGCTCACGAGGTTGAGGTGACCGACGACGAGCCAGGTGAAGCCGAGGGTCCAGAGGATGGCGGCGATGAGCGGGACGCCGACGAAGAACACGGAGTCGAGACGACGGAAGGTGATGCCGAAGAGCAGCAGCACGAGGACCAGCGACCAGATGACGGCGTGGACCGAGTCGCGCTGGAGGACGGTGGTCTCGGTGGCGGCGATGGCGTGCTGGCCGGTGATCCCGAAGCCGAGCTCGGCCTTCAGCTTCTCGAGGGGGACCTCCTGCTCCTCGGCGTACTCGGCCATGGCTGCGTCGCGGATCTCCTCGATCTGCGCCATGAGGGCCTTGGAGTACGGGATGTGATCCGAGGGCTGCTGCGGGGTCACGAAGATCAGCAGGGTCGAGTCGTCCTTGCTGACGTAGTAGCCCGAGGCGGTGTTGAGCGTGTAGCCGCCGCGGCTGGCGAGCAGCCGGGCCCGGAGCAGCTCGAGGAGGGCGAGGGGGTCCTGCACCAGCAGCTTCTTGAGCAGCGGCGGGACCATCGGCGCCTTGAGTCGGGCACGGTCGATCGCGAGCTGCCGATTCATCGCCTCGGGCTCGAGGCGGGTCTCGAGCTCGGCGAACTCCTGGTCGTCGAGGAGGACGGGCAGGAAGCGCAGCAGCAGGTCGGTCGGGATCTTGTCGTGGAAGCGAGCGTCGACGTCGTCGACCAGCTCACAGTCGGCCAGGCGCTCGGCGAGGATCTCGACCAGGTCGACGTGCTTGAGGACCGGGCTCGTCCGGCTCTCCATCACGATGACGAGCACGTCGGCGCCGAAGGACTCCTTGAGCTCGAGGTTGGCCTGGACGGCGCGGGAGTCGTCGGGCAGGAGCGCGAGGAGG
>JBCCFW010000107.1:0-24634 GCA_039029535.1 Acidobacteriota bacterium | reverse complement strand
GCGGCCTCATGCGGTGTCGTTCGTCGTCGATCGATGGACGAGCATCGACTTCCTCCTCTCTCCTTGCCTGAGGCCGCAATTCCCTGGCGCGCGAGCCACGCGGACCCGTGACGCAGACTCCCGATCCACGGTGGTCGCACGCGACGTCGTGTCCCCGACGGGATCTTTCGACGGGCCCACTCGCTCCCCCGTCCCGGCCCCACCGACGAGCTGCCGCTGCTCATCGTCGACAACCCGTCACGGGACTTCGTCCATCCGCTCACCGGTGACGAGCTGAAGACTGCGGTCGAGGCACTGCGCAAGCGTGACGTCGCCGGGCTCACCCACCTCTGGTTGCGGCGACCGAGCCTGGCCGAGGCGCGCCGCGGCTCCGTCCTGGCGGAGTACGTCAAGGGCAGCGGCGTGCATGCGATCGTCGTCTACCCGTGGCGTCGCGACCTCCGGCTCTGCCTCGGAAGACGCGAGCCGAAGGGACGCTGGGCCCGCCCCCATCTCGAGCACGGTGGCCAGCTCGTGAAGTCGGGTGGCTGGTGGTACGCCCAGCACACGACCTCCACGCTCCGCCGCTTCACGATCCAGCACGTGCTCTACCACGAGGTCGGGCACCACGTGGATCGGCTGAGCCAGCGCTCGCGGAGCCGGGCCAAGACTCATCGGACGGAAGAGTTCGCCGACCAGTTCGCGATCCTCTGTCGCAAGACCGGCACGCACGTCATCAACCGTCTCGAGAGAGCCACCTCCGGCCCCTGAGCCGGCTCACCCCTTCATCAATCGCTCCCGGGCCTCGATCGCGTCGGGCATCCCGGGATCCCTCTCGAGCGCCGCCATCACCCAGGCCAGGGCCGGCGTCTCCTGACCGAGCCCCTCGTGGACCTCGCCGATGAGCAGGCAGAGCGCGGCGTTCTCCCGCTCGATGGACACGGCCCGCATCAAGGCGTGCAGCGCGCGACGGTCCCGCCCCCGCGCCCGATGGCCCTTGGCCCCTTCGAGGTAGTGAACGAAGGCGCGGCTCAGCTCGTCCGGGCGTGAGCCCGCCGGCCAGCCCTCGACGTCGGGATGATCGCGGGCGACCATCTTCTCCAGGCACAGACCCTGAAGGACCTCGATGCCAGGCATGCCCGGGCGGAGATTCGCTGCCCGCTGGTAGGACTCGAGCGCCTCTTCCCAACGCTCCTGCTCGCTCACGATCCGACCGAGACGGATCCAGCCAGCGATGAAGCCCGGCTGCTCGTCGAGGATCGCCTCGTAGGCCGACTCCGCCCGCTCGTGATTCCCTGCTTCTCGATGTCCCTCCGCCACCTCGAGTCGGAGGTCCCGACGCGACGGGTCGAGGAAGAGAAGACGCTCGGTCGCCGCCAGCACCTCGGCCTCATCACCGCTGAGCTGAAGCTGGGCTCGCTCCCGAGCGACGAGCCGGGTCGCCTCGTCGGTCCCGAGGTGAAGCCCGGCGATCGTGAGCGCCGCCACGCCGTGCGCCAAGGCCCGCCAGCAACGACCCTCACTCCGCGACGTCTCGCTCACCAGCGCCAGCGCCGTGACCAGGGCGACCACGGCCCCCATCCCCTCGATGGGCAGGATCAGCAGCGCGCCGGCCGCCATGACCATCACCAGCCCGAGCCAACCCGAGCCGACCGCCTCCCCGGTCGACGTCGTCGGGACCGGCAGGCCGCTCACCCATCGTCGTGGCGTGCTCGCGTCCGGAAGGAGATCGGCGGGCATCAACGGAAGGTAGACCGCCAGGGCCAGCAGGCTGAGCAGCGCCGGCTCGAGCCCGAGCGACGCCGACGCGGCGTGCAGGCTCAGGCCGAGCACGACGGTCACCGAGCGCCATCGGGTCAGGTGGAGCAAGACAGCCAGCGAGAGATGCAGCGCGAGCAGCACGCCGGCCCCGAGAGCCCAAGCTTCGCCCGTCACCACTCCGTCACCGACGACCCGGGCCCGCAGCTCCGACCCGCTCAGCCACCCGGGCCTGAGCTCGGACAGGGCGATCAGCACGTAAGCGACCGAGAGCCCCAAGGCCGGCAGCCGTGCGGGCCAACCGCTCAGGTCCGTCTCGTTCGTCTCGGTTCGCTCGTTCCGAGCCGCCAGCAGGGCCAGCCCCAGCGTGGAGACGACCAGCAGCACGCGCTCCGGTGACCAGGGCCACGGTCCGACCAGCAAGCTGACCGCCTGCAGGCCCGACAACACGAGCCAGCTCCAACCGGAGGCGGCTCCCAGGAGCGCGCGGACGGCCAGGTAGCAGCTCACCAGGCTCACGATGACCATGACCGGAAGACCCGGATGGGACACGAGCCCCGAGGCTCCGAGCTCCGGGACGGCGAGCCGGGCCAGCGAGAACCAGCTCGTGACCACCACGGCTCCCAGGGTGATGAGACGGGCCCAGGTGAGCCCACGCTCGGTGAGTGGCTGGCCCAGCCAGGCTCGGTAGTTGTCGCGATGATCGGTGGTGGTCATGGTCTCTCGCTCCTTCGGGTGATGATGTCGTTCGTCCAAGTCGGCAGCAGCTCGGCTCATGACGTCCTCCTCGCCACGATCACCGGGGCGTCGAGTCGCTCGAGCGCCCGACGGGCCTCGACGCAGGTCTCGTCCACGATCAGCGCTCGGGTGAAGGCGTCGACGGCGCGACGTCTCTCGCCTTCCTGGGCATGGACGCGCCCGGCCTGCAAGAAGAGCTCGCGGCTCTCGTCCCGCTCGGTCGGGGTCAGCTCGACCGACCGCCGGCCGGCGATGAGACTCACGCCGAGCAGGACCTTCGGCCGGGGATCGTCCGGTGCCAGCGTCGTCGCCCGTCGGTAGAGCTCCGAGGCACGACGCCAGTCCCCCTCGTGTCGGTAGAGGTGCGCCAGGTCCACCGTGCCGTGGAAGTGCTCGGGCGCGATGTCGACGAGCCGCTGGTAGCTCAGCTTGGCGAGGTCGGGCGACTCCCCTTCCCTCATGGCCACCGCCACCGAGTGCAGCAGCAGCTCGGGGGTCTGGCTCGCGCCGAGCGCGAGGTCGAGCTGAACCGCAGCCTCTTGCTCCCGTCCTTGTCGCATCCACTCCTGCGCCGTCACGAGAGCGAAGCCGGAGACGCTGTCGGTGAGGGTCGTCGCGAGCAGCACGCCGACGCCCAGCGCGAGCTGCTGCACGGACCGCGACGCTCGGGACGTCGTCTCGCGACGACCTGCGCTCCACTCCACGGCCAGCACGACGAGGGCGAGCGCGACCGCTCCGACCAACGCGCCGGCGATCGGCAGCCGACCCACCGTCCAAGCGGCGAAGAGCGTGCCCATGGCCAGCAGGGCCCAGGACCGAGTCGAGGTCGCCGTCAGCCAGCCGATGCTCCGCCGGCCACCCTGCCCGAGGACTCGAGCGGGAGACATCCAGCGGTGAGCGGTCCAGGCGGTCCAGCGCCTCGTCACCGCGGCAGCAGTGATGCGGACCGCCGACGCGATTGGTGCCGGGAGGATGAGCACGTAGAGCCCGAACAGGTACCAGCTGAAGAGACCGATCCGAAGACCGGCCATCTCGACCCCGGCGTGCAGGACCATCCCGAGCATCCAGGCCAGGGGCTGAAGTCGGCGCACCTGCAGCGCGAGGACGAGGAAGAGCTCTGCCACCAGCACGGTCACCGCCGACAACGCCCAGCCGTGCTGGAGCGCGCGGCCGGCCTTGGCCGCCGTGAAGGCCGTCAGCCACTGCAGGGTCTCCCCGCTCACCTGCTGCGACAGCAAGGTCCCGTCGACCCAGAGAGGGTCCATCTTGGTGACGGCAGTGCACAGGTAGGTGATGGAGAGCTGGACCAGCAGGAGACGGAAGGGCCAGGACTTGGCGGTCGGACGCGACCAGTCGACGAAGCTCAAGATCACCAGCAGCAAGAAGATGAGGTAGTGATGCTGGTAACCGTCGAGCCGGCTGATGAAGTAGGTCGCGCCGTAGCTCGTCGCCAGCAAGGGCACGACCCAGCGCGGCGCCGGTCCCCATGCCATGCGCACCGCGAGCCCGAGCTGGAGGAAGCGCAGCGCCACGACCACCGCCACGTTCGGCGTGGGCATCCAGGCTTCGATGGGCGTGAGATGGGTGACGTTGAACCCGTCGGCGCCGTAGATCGCGGAGCTGGCGAGCCGGCGCCAGACGTCGATGGCCACGAGCGTGAAGAAGGTGACGCGGAAGAAGCGCACGCAGCCGGCGTCGAGCGGCATGTCGTCGAAGAAGCGGGTCCAACCCTCGGCGAACGAGGCCTTCATGACAGCACCTCGCAGAGGTTGGTCTCACCGTCGCCGAGAACCTCGGAGTGGCCAGCCTCACCCCGGCAGGTCAGGGCCAGGGTCACCACGGCGTCCGGCGAGCTCTCGCACAGACGTTGCACGAGCTCGTCGCTCACCGCCTTCGCGTGGCGCTTCTCGAGCATGCTCGCCCAGGTCGAGGGGAGCGCGTCGTCGAGCTCGATCAAGACGCCGTCGTGGTGGATCTCGGTCTCGCAACGCACCATCGAGGTGCTCGAGAACATCCGCCAGGCGAAGCGCTCGTCGTACGGATCGTCCCGGAGCGTGTAGTAGTGCAGGGGCAAGGCGAGCTGCACGCCGATGAACGCCACCAGGAACAGGTCGCGCGCCCAGCGAGGCAGGGACGTCTTCGGATCGTTCTCGTGAGGGGTGTCGGACATGAAGCTCTCCAGGTTCTGGCAGGGGGAAGCGGCAGGCCCGGCGCGGGAGCCGGGCCTGCCGGAGGAACGACCTCAGAGACGTGACACGTTCACGGCATCGAGGTAAGCCAGGCTGTAGGTGAGGAACGCCCGCCGGTACTCACCGGCGTCGCGCTCGTCCCGAGCCCGGGCGAGGAGGTTCACGGCGTCGTTCACGCCGATCCCCAGGGCGAGGTAGGTCTGCACCGCCTCGTTGACCACCTCGTCGACGACCTCGGCATGTCCACCGAGAGCCTCCGGCAAGGCGTAGACGTGGTTGCTCGGGCTCGCCCGGAACGCGAGGTTGCCCAGGGTCGGGATCTCACTCCCGCCGTAGAGCGTCTCGAAGCCGGTCAGGCCGAGCTGTGCCTGGATGGCCAGGACGAGTTCTTGCTTCTCCTGAACCGCCAGGCTCTCCTCCCAGCTCGTGTCGAGACCATCGATCTCCGCGTCGGCGTGAACCTCGGAAGCATCGAGCGCGTCACCGAAGTTGCCCAGCTCACCCTCGATCGCCGACGAGACGGCACCCCACTCGGCGTCGGAGGTGAAGCGCGTCCCGTCGTCCAGGTCGTCGATCCGAGCAACGAGAGAGCTCTCCACCGAGGACCGGTATGCCGCCCTCGACGCCGAGCTCGCCTGCGAGGCCGCCGAGTCGATGCACAGGACCAGTCGGTCGAGCAGCACCGTGGAGAGCGTGGTGATCTCCTTGAGCACCGTGACGACCGGATGCGGGTAGTCGAGCTTCCCCATCCCACGGTCGAGCAGGTCGAAGTACCACTTGAAGCGAAGCTTCACGTAGAACGACATCTCCTTGCTCGCGTACTGGTCCGGCGGCAGCAGGTTCAGGTCGTCGAGGACGTCCTGCGGGATGCCGACCTCCTCGACGAGGAAGGTCTCGAACTGCTCGAAGAGATCCTCGAGGGCGTCGGTCCCCATGGTCGGGGGGCAACCTTCGAGGATGTCACCGATGAGCTCGTAGTCGCCGCCGGCGGCAAAGTAGAAGTCGACGAACTCCTGGGCGCCCTCGCTCAGGGTGGTGACGGCCGACCGGATCAGCGGGTCATCCTGAATCGAGGGGTTGGTGATCTCGAAGGCGACGCCGTTGGCGATGTCGACGAAGGCATCGAGCATGGGCTCGAGGTCCGAACCCATGCCTTCGGCCGCCGCGATGGCAGCGACGAGCTCGTCTTCGAGCGCGTCCACGGCCGTGCTGGCGGCCGCGCTGGCCTCGGTCTCGGCACCGTCGGCGACCGTGCCCGCGACCTGACCGATGTCGGTCGACAGGTTGGAGAGATCACTACGAAGACCGTTGAAGCGACGAGGCAGCTCATCGGTCTGCTCGATGACCTCCTCGAAGCGGTTGGGAACGGCGACCGTGACCTCCCGGACCTCCTCGGTCACTCCGAAGATCGTCTCGTGAAGGAGCGCGATCTCACGGGCGTCCTCGGCGACCTCGCGGGCGTCCTCGGCGACCTCGGCGGCGCCCTCGGCGATCTCCCGAGTCTCCTCGGCGAGCTCCTCGGCCTCGTTCTCGGCCGCCTCGACACCAGACTCGACCGCCTCGGCAGCACACTCGATGCTGAAGCCCTGGGTCGAGATGACGTCGCTGGGTGGGATGAGCTCGTCGAGCGGCATGAGCACTTGTTGCACTCCTGGCTCGAGGGCCCACGCTGCCGATCCCGAGAGCAGCAGCACGCTGCTCAAGATCAGCTTGGTGAAGTGATGAATGCGCATGACGACCTCAGCGCTGGACGTTGACGGCGTCGTGGTACGCGCGGCTGTAGTGGTCATAGGCCTCCTTGTACGAGCGCTCGTCGAAGGCAGCGCGCGCAAGCTCGAGGTAGGCCTCGGCGGAGTTCACCCCCAGGCCGAGGTCGACGAAGGTGTCGATGGTCTCGGCGACGATCTCGTCGACGAGCTCGGCGTGACCGCCCTCCACTTCGGGGAGCTGGAAGGAGTGCATGGCCGGGCTCACCTGGGCGTTGCGGTTCCGCGAGTCCGGGCTCACGGCGACCAGCAGCTTGAAGTGAGCGTTCAGCGACAGGTTGGTCTGGATCGCCAGACGCAGCGAGGTGAGGCTCTGGGCGGCCAGGTCGTCGTCGATGTCCTCCTCGAGGTCGGTGATGAGGGTCGTGACGTGAGCATCGAAGGCGACGAGCTGAGCGTCGAGAGCGGCGAGCTCGTCCAGGAGGAGATCGCGGAAGGCGGCGAGCTCGGAGTCGTCGGTGAACCGGGACTCCTCGTCGAGCTGGAACTGGACGATCGCCAGGTTGTCCAGCACGGTCTCACGGTAGATGCGGGTCGACTCGGCGCTCGCCTGCGAGGCCGCCGAGTCGATGCAGAGCACCAGGCGGTCGAGGACGATCGTCGTCACCATGGTGATCTCCTTGGCGATCGTCACCACCGGGTGCGGGTAGTCGACTCGACCCATGCCGCGGTTGATGAGGTCGATGTACCACTTGAAGCGGAGCTTCACGTAGAACGACATCTCGCTGCTGGCGTACTTGTCGGGCGGCAGGAGGTTGAGACCGTCGATGATCTCCTGTGAGATCCCCACCTCCTCGACGAGGAACTGGTCGAAGAGCTGGATGAGGTCCTCCAGCGCGTCGGTGGCCATGGTCGGCGGGCAACCCTCGAGGATGTCGCCGATGAGCTCGTAGTCACCGCCGGCCGCGAAGTAGAAGTCGATGAACTCCTGAGTCCCCTCCGACAGCACCACGACCACGCTGCGCAGCAGGTCGTTGTCGAGGATCTCGGTCGACGGGAGGTAGATCAGCGAGCCCGTGGCCACGTCTTCGAAGGAGTCGATGAGCGGCCCGAGCCCGTCGACCAGGCCCTCGATCTCACCGACCGCACCGTCGACCTCGTCCTCGAGCGTCGAGATGGCGGTGTCGACGGCGTCGGTCACCGAGTTGGCCACCGCATTGGACACGTCGCCCGGCAGGTCCGACACGTCGTCGGCGACCTCGGCGATGTCGTTGGTCACCGCGTTGAAGCGACTCGGGATCTGGTCGGTCTTGGCGATGACCTCATTGAACTTGCCCGGCACCTCGTCGGTGACGTTCTTGATGGAGTTCACTCCCCCGAGGATGTCCTCGAGGATGCCGTCGGTTCGCGGCGCGGGCTCGACGCGCGACGGTGGGAGGAGCTCGTCGTCCCCGATGAGGGGGCTCGTCTGCGCCCTCCCGGGAAGGGCGAGCAGCGACAGGCTGACGCAGGTAGCAGCAAGGGTTGTCCAACGCATGGCAGGGGTCCTCCGCGAGATGCTCTCGACGGCATGAAGGGCGCTCGTCCACCGGTCGGCGGGCTGCGCCGGTCGTGGTCAGTGAAGCGAGAGTCCGGCCGGAGAAGGCGGCGTTCAACGGTCTCAGCGGGGTTTGGCAGCCCTCTGGCACGGTGCCGAGCCGGATGGCACGATGCCAGTGGCTCAAGCTCCCGTTTCGCCACGCCTGCCCCCACGGAAGTCCCCATCGAAGTCTCGAGCCTGCGCGAAGCGCTCACGGTCCTGCAGCTCGCGGGAGATGCGATCCCTGCGTCGCTCTCCCGTCTCCTGCCCGTGCCCGACGGAGACGGCGATCCCGGCGCCCGCAAGACGGAGCTGCGCAGCCACCTCCTCGGCCTGGTGCGTCGTGAGCTGACCGAGCTCCGGGGGGGCGAGGAGTTCTCGAACGAGCTGGTCGACGAGCTCGACGCGCTCCGCTCGGACTTCGCTCAAGGCAGCGCCCGCCGCGAGGCCTGGAGCGCCCTCTACTTCCGGCACTTCTGCCCGCACCGCCCCGGCATCGACCAGCTCATCGGCTCGGCCGCCGTCTCGCGACGCACCTTCCACCGGCGTCTCAGCGCCGGGCTGGCGGCCCTGGCCGAGCTGCTGAGCCGGAACGACGGTGCGGCGCTGGCTCCCGGTGCTGCCGAGACCACGTCGGCCCCGCCCCTCTCGGAGACCCTGGTCCCCCTCCACCTGCATCTCCTCGAGGGTGGCCCCTCTCCCGGACCCGAGGCCCTGGAGACCGCTCTTCGCGAGACGCCATCGAGCCTGCTCGAATACCTGCTCGTGCGCTGGGCGCGTCGGACCCGCGAGCTGGCCCAGCTCCGCGTGCCCTTCCTCGAGCTCCCAGTGCAGGGCCCTGCCGGCAGTGATCGCGCCTGGTCGAGCCTCGAGGAGGCCTGGCAGGCCATCGGGGATCACCTCCTGGTGCTCGGTGCTCCCGGAGGCGGCAAGACCACCGCGCTCCTCCACCTCGAACGCCTGCTCCTCGAAGAGTCGCTGACCAGCGGCGTGCACCGCGTGCCGCTCGCGCTCCGGCTCGGTCTCGAGTGGCAACCCGACGACGCGACCGGCTCACCCTGGGAGACGGTCGAGCGTCGCTGGGAGCAGCAACATCCTCACTTGCCAAGCTTGAGCGAGCTCCAGGCCGCGGGCCGCCTCGTCGTCATCGCCGACGGTCTCAACGAGATCCCCGCCGCCGACCCGACCCTGCGTCATCGCTCCATCGACGCCTGGGCTCGCAGCTTCGCCGCGCTGTCTCGCGACGGCTGCCGGCTCGTCGTGAGCTGTCGGGAGCTCGAGCTGGACCGTCCCCTCCGCACGGCCGAGCTCGACTTCCTCACCGTCCACCTCGGTCCGCCCGAGCTCGCCGCCGTGCGTCAGGTGGTCGAGCAACGGCTGCCCCCGACCCTCTCCCCGGACTGGCTCGCCCAGGCCGAGCTGTTGAGGCATCCGCTTCTCCTCGACCTCTTGCTCAGCGAAGCCGACCACGGCGCCCGGGCCGCCAGCCAGGAGGCCCTGCTCACGAGCTTCCTGCGTCACCGACTTCGGGAAGGCCTCAGCGCCAACGTCAGCCCGAGCATCGGTCGACACGATCGGCTGCGACTGAACCTGGACCGCTGGGCCAACCCCTGGGAGCTCCCGTCGTCCTCGCTGCTGACGGCGCTGGAGCGTCTCGCCTGGACCCTCCACGGCGGCGACGGGTCACCCCGCCGCTGGTCGCTGCCGCTGGAGCGGGCGTTGACCGAGCTGGCCCCGGACGGTGGTGCCGAGGCCGAGTCGTTGCTCGACCGAGCGGTCACCATGGGCGTGCTCCTCATGGACCTCGAGGCGCGGGAGGTCTCGTTCGTCCACCCGCTCTTCCAGGACTACTTCGTCGCCCGCGAGCTCGTGCGTCAGCCCCGGCTCGAGCTGGTCGAGCGGGCTTGGCGTCACGACGAGGTCACCCCACCCCTCACCGAGGCTCTCGCCGCGACGCCCGAAGGCGAAGCCCTGTCGTCCCTGACGACCACCGGCTGGGAGGAAGCCACGGTCATGGCGACCGTCATGGCCGGCGATCCCGAGCAGCGACTCCGCGAGCTCGCCGACGCCCGACTCGATCTCGCCGCCGACGTCGCCGATCGTCTCGGTCGGCTCGACCGCGTGAAGGACGAGACCCGACTCGCCATCGCCGAGCTCCTGGTCGATCGGACTCGCGACCTCGACGCCGACCTCCGCGAGCGCGTCGAGATCGGTCGGGCCCTCGGTCGTCTCGGCGATCCTCGCCTGTCCGAGCAGCACGGACCGCACGGCGATTACCGCCTCCCTCCCCTGGCGACGATCCCCACGAGCGAGATCCTCCTGGGCGAGACGGAGGGGCGGGCCGACGAGCTCGAACGCGTGGTCGTCGAGAGCTTCCGGTTGGCGACGCTCCCGGTCACCGTGGACGAGTGGAACGACTTCATCATCGCCGGTGGTCACGAGGACCCTCTCTTCTGGCCGGGTGACGAGGCCCGTCGGTGGCAAGCCGGCGTCGGCACCGGAGCCGCACGGCGTCAGGAGCTGCTCGAGCTTCACCGTCGCTACCGAGAGGACCCGGCGAGCTTCGAGGAGACCTTGCGGGCGGGAGTGCTCGACCCCGGGCTCCTCGAGCAGGTCGTCCAGAGGCGGTCGCCCGACGACGACTTGCAGCACGAGCTGCTCGCACGCCATCCCGATCGCCCGCGCCGTCCCGAGCCCAACGGCACGACGAGTGAGCTCACCGAGCCGATCTCCTCCGTGAGCTTCCAGGAGGCGCGGGCCTATGCTCACTGGCTGAGCGTGCAGACCGGACGTCGCTTCCGCCTGCCCACCGAGGCCGAGCTCTGGGCGACCCATCTCCGTCCGCCCGCCCGGTCGCCTCGTCCTGAGCAAGCGCTCGGCAACGTTCGCTCCACGCGTCTGGCCGGTCGTGTCCCCGTGGGCCTGTTCCCCGACTCCGACACCACTGACGGTGTCATGGACCTCGTCGGCAACGTTCGGGTCTGGACCACGACGAGCTGGGGTTCCGAGCAAGGACGACCGATGACTGGACGTCAGCTCACCGAGGCCGAGCCCCTCACCCTCCTGACGACCTGGGGTTCCTCCCCTACTGACGACGGCCCCGTGCGCGTCGAGGGCCTTCACGCTGGCGCGACTGCCGGCCTGCGTCTGGCCGAGGACGACTGAAGCAGGAACCTCAGCCGAGGTCTTCGATCCGTCCCGCCAAGGCGTCGCGGAGCTCTCCGAGCAAGCGAGTGAGCGGCGAGCCGCTTCCGATGCCCGCCTGCTCGGCCAGGGCCTCGGCCTCGAGGAGGAGCTCGGTGGCGAGGGCATCGTCGTCGACGCGCACGGCGTGCACGCCACGCTTGCAGAGGAACTGGGCGAGCACGACGGGATCACCGACCTCGCGCAGCAGCGTCTCCCCCCGGCTGAAGGCCACGTCGGCCTCGATCCATCGTTCGAGCACCGAGCTGGCGGCTCCGAGCTCACCGAGAACCAGGCCCTCGTCCAGACGACTCCCGGTCTCACGATGGAGCGCGACCGCCTCACGCCCATGCTCGAACGCCTCCTCGTGACGACCCAGCTCACGACAGGCCCGGGCCAGGTGCCCCAGGGTCACCGCCTCCGAGCCGCGGTTGCCCATCGAGTGATGGAGACGCCGGACCGCCTCGTGCTCGACGAGGGAGAGCTCCCAGTCACCGGCCTCACCATGCACGTGCGCCAAGTTGGAGCGCGCGACGCCCTCCACCCGGTCGTCACCGACCTCCTGGGCGAGCTGTCGGGCTCGTTCGAGATGGCGCCGACTCGCGTCCGGACGTCCTTGCTCGAGATCACGGGACGCTTGGTTGATCAGCAGCACTGCCTCGGCCCGACGGAGGTTCAGGTCACGATAGAGCCGGAGGCTCGTCTCGTGATGCTCGGTGGCTTCGTCGAAGCGCGCGCGTCGCCAGAGAATCCGCGCCATGCCATTGCGGATGCTCGCCTCGAGCCGACGGTGACCCGTCTCGAGGGCGAGACGCAGGGCCTGCTCGTAGCGCTCGAGCCCCTCGTCGTGTCGGCCCTGTTCGAAGCGAGCGTGGGCCTGACCCGCGGCGACGACCGCCTCGAGCCGCCGGTTGCCCAGCTCCTCGGCCAAGGGAAGCAAGGCGTCGTACCGCTCCCCCGCCTCGACGTGACGGCCGGCACGACCGAGCATGCCGGCGCGACGCGTGAGCGTGTCGGCGAGCAGCGACCGGTCCCCGATCTCTCGAGCGATCGCTTCGGCGCCCGCGAGCTGCTCGTGGGCCTTCTCGCCCTGACCGACGGCGTCGAGCGTGACGCCGAGCAGGGCCTGCGCTCGCCCTCGTCGCTCGGGCGACAGCCCGTCGATCGAAAGCACTCTCCGACTCAGCTCGACCAAGGCGGTCAGGGGTCCCCTTCCTTCGACCACGGGCCGGGCACCGTCCAGGCAGGAGACCGCGACGTCCCCGTCCTCCCTCTGCACCGCCCGCTCACACGCGGTGAGCAAGTCGGTGCGAGCGAGCCGGCGCTCGCCGAGGCGCACGAGCCCGACCGGAGAGTCGAGCTCGTCGCGAGCCTCGGGCGTGCCGAGCCGCGCGAAGTGTCGGCCGTGACGCTCCTCGGTGGCACGCACCGCGGCGCCACCGGCAGCTCCTTCGACCAGAGCGTTCCCGTCAGCGAGCTTGCCGGCCGCGTACTCGTGGACGCTCTCCGACAGCGAGAAGTAGGTCGCATCGACCGCATGCCGTGGGCTCGGTGCGGGCGGGACGCGGCCACGGAGGAGGCACTTGTCGACCAGGATCTCCACGACGTCCAGGGGCCAGGGAGCGTCGGGGAAGACCGAGAGGTCGAGCACGGCCTCGGCGTCGGCCAGCGTGAAGCTCCCGGCGAAGACGGAGACCTGCGCGAGTGCCACCTTCTCCCAGGGCGCGAGCAGCTCCCAGGACCAGTCGATGGTCGCGACGAGCGTCGCCTGGCGGGCGTTGCGTCCCGGCGGTCCGACGAGGAGCCGGAAGCGGTCGGCGAGCCGCTCGCGGAGCTGTCCGGGGGTGAGCACGCGCGTGCGGGCGGCGGCCAGCTCGATCGCCAGCGGAAGCCCCTCGAGCGCCGTGACGATGGCCTCGACGTCCGCCCGGTTGGCCTCAGTCGTCTCGCAGCCGTGGGCTCGCGCCCGCAGGGTGAAGAGCTCGACACCGTCACCCTCGACGGGGAGGGGCTCCAGGAGCAGGGCGTCTTCGGTCGGAAGCCGAAGACGTTGACGGCTTGTCACGAGGAAGCGCGCTTCGCCGAGCCGCGCCAGCCAGCGTCCCAGGATCCCGTCGGCGTGCTCGGCGACCTGCTCGAAGTTGTCCAGCACGAGCAGGCAGCGTCCCCGCTCGGCGAGGACCCGTCCGAGCTGTTCGACAGGATCACCGCTACCGAGCGCCACGTCGAGCGTGGTGGCCACCGTCTGGACGACGTCGTCGTGACTGCGGGTCTCCGAGAGATCGCAGAACCAGGCGCCACCCGGGAAGCGCTCGTGCACGCGCCACGCATGGTGCAGGGCCAGGCGGGTCTTGCCCACCCCGCCCGGTCCCAGGATGGTGGTGAGACGCACGTCGTGGTCCTGGCGTCGCGCGAGCTCGTCCAGCTCGTCCCGGCGGCCGACGAGTTCGTCCGGCTCGATGGGCAGCGAGCACCGGTGCGCCGTCGTCTCCTCGGTGACGGTGCCGCCGAGGAGCGCCTGCAGCTCGTTCTCGAGCGCCTCGCGCAGCGCCTGCGCCGAGCCGACGCGCAGCTCACGGTCCTTCTCCAGGCAGCGACCGAGCCAGGTGCGGATGCCTTCCGGGAGATCGGTCGGGAGCTGCCGATCGTCTGGAGCGAGCTGGAGGACGCCGATCATCTTCTCGGACACGCCGTGACCCGGGAAGGCGGGTCGGCCGGTGAGGCACTCGAGGAGAACGACCCCCAGGCAGAAGAGATCGCAACGCTCATCGAGAGACTCGCCTCGCACCTGCTCGGGGCTCATGTAACCGGGCGTGCCGACGACGAAGGTCTCCGTCTCGACCTCGGCGACCTCGGCCCTCACCTGACGGGCGAGACCGAAGTCGAGCACCTTGACCTCACCGTTCGACAGCATCCGCACGTTGGCGGGCTTGAGGTCGCGGTGGACGATGCCATGAGCGTGGGCTGCCGACAGCGCCGACGCGACCTGGACGCCCAGCCGAAGCGTGGCTTCGAGATCGAGTGGTCCCCTGCTCAGCCGCGTGGAGAGGTCCTCGCCGTCGAGGAGCTCCATGACGAGGACGGGCTGCCCATGCACGCGCGGCAGGTCGTAGACGGTGGCGACGTGAGGATGCTGAAGACGGGCGAGCAGCCGCGCCTCCCGAACGAAGTCGTCGAGGACCTCGGGCTCGGAGGACAGGGCGGCGTCGACCGTCTTGAGAGCCACCGGTCGATCGAGGCGATCGTCTCGACCTCGCCAGACGACACCCATGCCTCCCTGCCCGAGGGGCGCCTCGAGCAGGTACGGACCGAGCCGATCACCGACGACGGCCTCGAGCAAGCCGCCGACTCGAGCGCCGCCACTCGCGGGGGCGGAGTCGAGACCGGGGCCGGCCGAGCCGGTCTCCCGCTCCTCGCCCCCCTTCGGTGGCCGCGTGTCGCGCATTTCCTGATTCTACGCGTCTTTCGTCGGGCACGCGTTCACGCGGGCGGCTCCGGCTCGAGCGCCTCGCGCAACCTCCGGAGGAAACCTCCCAGCTCGCTGCTCGGTCCGCCCTGCAGGACGTCCTCGATGGCCTCGGCCTCCCGGAGGTGCTCCCGTGCTTGTTCGGGCCGGCCGCCGAAGGCGAGATGACGCCCACGAGCGGCGAGGAGCACGCCGAGCTGCGCCCGGTTGTCGAGCTCGCGGAGGATCTCCTCACCCGCCGCGAACGCCTCGAAGGCGTCGTCGAGACGGTCCAAGCGTCCCGACAGGTCACCGACGTGGACCAGCACGACCCCCTCCGCGAGACGGTTGCCGACCTCCCGATGGAAGAGCAACGCCCGGTCGTAGTCGACGAGGGCCTCCTCGACTCGCCCCTCCTGCTCGAACGTCGCGGCCCGTCGATGCCACACCTCTCCGGTGAGCATGCGATCACCGACCTCGCCCGCGATCGCCAGCGCCTCGCTGAGACACTCACGAGCCTCGTCGAAGCGCGCCTGCACGAGCGCCTGGCCGGATGCGGCAAGGAGGAGCTTGCCCTCGAAGCGACGCATCCCGCAGTCGCGCGCGAGGTCGAGGCCCCGCTTCAGGAAGTCCTCGGCCTCTTCGGGGCGTCCGTCCGCTGCCGCCATCCCGGCGAGATTGCCGAGCACGGCCACGTGACGGAGCCGGTCGTCTTCCTCGTCCAAGATGCGCAGGGCTTCCAGGTAGAGCTCTCTCGCCAGGACGCGGTCCTCGTAGCCGGTGACGCCCGCCAGGTTGGTGAGCACCGAGGCCTCGAAGCGTCGCTCTCCTCGTCGACGCGCGATGACCAACGCCGCCTCGAGCGAACGTCGCGCCCGGTCGCCGAAGCCCTGGTTCATGTCGAGGCTGCCGAGACGCTCGAGCGCCGCGGCCTCGAGCAGGTCCTCGTCCTCCGCGCGCGCCACCGCGATCGCCTCCTCGAAGAACGCCCTCGCCTCGACGGGCCGACCGACGAGCTGCTCCGCATGCCCGAGATGGCGCAGTCGACGGGACTCCGCCCGACGGTCACCCAGGTCTCGGGCCAGGTCCAACGACTCCGCGAGCAACGGCCGCGCATCGAGCGCCTTGCCGTTCAGGTTGAGGGCGATGGCCAGCAGCTCGAGCGTTCGTCCCCGCCCAGCGCCCGCCAGGCCCGGCAAGGCGACGACCCTCTCGCCGAGGCGGAGGGCCGCCTCCACGGAGCCGACCATCCGGAAGGCCAGGCTGGCCGCCGCGTGCGTCGCGACGGCGGTGTCCGCGTCACCCCGCTTCAGGGCCCGACGACAGGCGATGACCAGGTCGTCGAGTCGCGACACGAGCTCACGTCGTCGCGCCAGGCTCGCTTCGTGCTCGAGAGACTCGAGAAGCCTCTCGTCACCCAGGCCCGCGTGATGACGACCGTGACGGAGGAGGGCCGCTTCCCGCGCCGACGGTCCTCCCACGCCGTCGTCCATCGACGACGGGTCGGAGAGCTTCTCCATCGCGTGCTCGCGGAGGCTCACGAGCCACCCGAACTGCGGCGCAGCCTCGAAGGCCTCGGACGACCAGCTCCGCAGCAGGCTCTGGTCGACGAGAGACTGAACGACGTCGAGCACCGCCGGTGCCTCGGTCCAGGCCGTCAGGTCGACGACCTCCTCGGCCGCCGTCAGCGGGAAGCGCCCCTCGAAGACGGAGCACTGAGCGAGCGCCGCACGCTCCCAGGGTCGCAGCAGGTCCCACGACCAGTCGAAGGCATCACGCAAGGTGGCCTGCTGAGCCCGCGCCCCCGACTGGCCAGACAGGAACGAGAGCCGGCTCTTCAGACGCTCCGCGACCTGTCTCGGGCCGAGCACCCGCGTCCGGGCGGCCGCGAGCTCGATGGCCAGGGGCAAGCCGTCGAGGAGCTCGACGATCGTGGCGACGTCGTCGCGGTTCTCGTCGGTGAGCGCGAAGCCCGGTCGCATGGCGGCAGCACGCGAGACGAAGAGCTCGACACCTCCTTCGGCGATCGGCAAGGGCTCGACCGGCACGATCCTCTCCCCCGTCACGCCCAGGAGCACCCGGCTGGTGACGAGGAAGCGGGCCTCGGATGCGCGGTCGAGCCAGCGTCCCAGCGTGTCTTCGGCCTGCGCGCTCACCTGCTCGAAGTTGTCGAGGATCACCAGGCAGGGACCGCGTCGGGCGAGGGCGTGACCGAGCTGGTCGCAGCCATCCCCGCTCCCCAGCCGCAGGTCGAGGGCGGCGGCCACGGCACGGGTGATCCCCTCGAGATCGCGGGCCTCCGACAGGTCGCAGAACCAGGCGCCGCCGACCAGACCCTCGCGGACGTCGTGGGCATGTCGGATCGCGAGTCGGGTCTTGCCGACGCCCCCGGGACCGAGCAGCGTGAGCAAGCGTGCTCCTTCATCGAAGCTGCTGGCCAGGTCGCGGAGCTCGAGCTCGCGTCCGACGAAGACATCCCGCTCGTGCGGCACGAAGGAGCGACGATGCACGACCGAAGGCACCGACTGCTCGCCCGCGAGCTCGCTCAGCAGCACGGCGTGGACGGTGCTCGCGTCGGCGGGACGCTGGTCGGGACGCCCGCTCAGGCACGCTTCGACGAGGTCTCGCACGGACTGCGGGGTCGCGTCTTCAAGCGGCCAGTGGACCGATGGGTAGGCTCCCTCACCGACTTCGACCAGGTGTCCGAGCAAGCAGTCGTGCAGGACGAGCCCGAGGGAGAAGAGGTCGCTCCGGAAGTCGACTGCCTCACCCCGCGCCTGCTCAGGGCTCATGTAGCCCGGCGTCCCCTCGATGCGTTCGGGCGGCGGCGCGTCATCGGCCCAGGCCAAGGCGAGCCCGAAGTCGACGACCTTAACGACGCCAGAGGGCAGGAGCTGGATGTTGGCCGGCTTGAGGTCCCGATGAACGATGCCCTGACCGTGAGCGGCCTCGAGAGCCGCGGCGACCTGAACACCGACCCGCAGCGTCTCTTGCAAGCCGAGTCGGCCCTTGCTCAGACGCGACGCCAGGTTCTCGCCCTCGAGGAGCTCCATGACCAGGACGGGGCTCCCCGCTCGCAGGACGAGGTCGTGAACGGTGGCGATGTTGGAGTGGTTGAGACCAGCGAGCAGCCGGGCCTCACGCTCGAAGCGCGGGAGCCCCCCGGTCTGGGTGGCCAGGCGGTCTCCCATCGTCTTGAGAGCGACGCGTCGTCCGAGTCTCTCGTCGACGGCGCGCCAGACGACGCCCATGCCACCCCGTCCGACCTCGTCCTCGACGAGGTAGCGACCCAGACGATGACCCGGCTCGAGGGGACTGGCCGGCCCGGATCCCGACCGGGCCCCGACCTGGGTCGGCGCTTCCGAGCCGTCGGTGGGCTTGTCGGGGTGGGGCACGCCGGGCTCCGTTCGCTCGAGCTCGAGGAAGTCTAGCCCGAGCGATTCATGAGCCTCGTGCAGCTCGACCGGATTCGCTCCCCACCGTGCCCGTGCGAGGATCGCGTTCATGAAGTCCGCTCTTCTGGGTTGTCTCGTCGGCGGAGCGATCGGCGATGCCGTCGGCGGCGTCGTCGAACGCGGTCGTCTCAGCCTCTCCGACGACACGCAGCTCAGCCTCGCGACCTGCGAGGCACTCGACGGCCCTGGACGACCCCAGCCTGCACGAGTCGCCGAGCGCTTCGTTCAGTGGTTCACGCAGCGACGCCTCGTCGGTCTCGGCTCGAGCACGGCCAAGGCCCTGATGGACCTCGAAGCCGGCGCGCACTGGGCCTCGGCCGGTGCTCGCGGCGAGCGCGCGGCGGGCAACGGTGCGGCCATGCGCGCGGCACCTCTCGGCTTCGTGCTCGATCCGAGTGACGACCTGGACCGACAGTCCCTCCGCGACCTCGCTCGCATCACCCATCATCACGACGAGGCGTACGTCGGCGCGCTCGCGGTCGTGCTCGCCGTCCGTCACGTGCTCGACGAGCCCCGGCCACGCTCCTCCTGGCTCGCCGCCCTCGCCGAGGCCCTCCCCGACTCGGTAACGCGCGATCGGCTGCGCGTGCTGACGGCGCGTCCGCACGACCTGCCCGAGGCCGCCGCCCTGGGTTCGTCGGGCTGGACCGCCGACACCGTGCCGCTCGCGCTCCTCGGCGCGGACGCGATGCTCCGCGACAGCTTCGAGCCCACTCTCCATCGACTCGTCGAGCTCAGCGAGGACGCCGACACCATCCCCGCCATCGCCGGCCAGGTCGCCGGCTGCGCCCTCGGTCTCGACGCGTTACCCGATTCGCTTCAGGAGTCGTTGCCCGATCGCGACGAGGTCCTCGCCATCGGTCGAGCGCTCGCCGCCCGCCTGGCCCCGAGCTGAGCCGCCTGCGCTCCGGCCCTCATGAGCTGGAGCGTCGATCCGACAGTTACGGAGAGCGTGCTCGCGACCCTCGTGTCGGCGAGCTCGCGGATCGCCTCCCGCTGACATCGCTCCAGGGACATGCACCATGTCGGGTCCGTCCATCCTGCCTCGCGCCCTCCTCGCGCTCACGCTGGCCGTCCTCCCGTCGACGGCCGCCCACGCCGAGCCGACACCTGCCGAAGCTCGTCTCGTTCTCGACGAGGCGGCCCCGTCTCGTGACGGTTGGCTCACGGGTCTTCAGCGACGGCAGGGGTTGCGACTGACCCTCGACACGAGCTCGCGCGCCAACTACGCCACGAACAGCGACGCCTTCTCCGGCGTCCACGCGCTCGGGCTCGACTTGCACCGTGTCTTCGGCGGACGACGAGGCGACTGGGGCACGCTCCTCGTCCAGACCTACCTCACCAAGCTCGACGATGCCGTCAAGCGACCGCCCTTCTTCGAAGACGAGGACGACTGGGAGCTGGTCTACCGGATCGTCCGGCTCGACATCACCAGCCTGAGCCGTGGCGGCTTCAACATCCGGCTCGGACACGTCGAGCTGCCCTATGGTCTCGAGCACTCGATCAACACGAACGGGACGCTGCGCGACTTCAACCACGGTCGCAACCTCGGCGTGAAGGCCGACTGGGGAGTCGGCGTCCACGGACGGCTCCCGGCCCTGAGCTACGAGCTCACCCTGACCCGTGGCAGCGGCAACGAGTACTTCGACCGCGACGATCCCTTCGCGCTCACCGCCCGGGTGAGCACTCCGACCGACCGCAACCTCGTGCTCGGCGTGTCCGCCTTCCACGGCGAGGTCGCCAACCCCGGAGCCATCGCGACCTGGCGTGCCGGCCGCGCCGACGCGGACGCCGCCCCCGACGTCGGCACGACCTTGCGGCGCACGCGCTTCGGCGTCGACGTTCGCCGCGACGTCCGCTCGCTGACCTGGCTCGGCGAGCTGTCGGTCGGGCGCGACCGTGAGCAAGACGTCGTCAACGCCCTGCTCGAGCTCGACTGGCGGGGACCGGCCGAGAAGTTGATGGTCCACGTCCGCGGGCAGGCCTTCTTCCAGGACTTCTCCCGAGGCTGGGTGGACGACGTGTCCCTCGTGCTCGGCCTGCGTCGCAGCGTCGGGCGTCACTGGGCCCTGTCGGCTCAGGTCACCCAGAACCTGACGAGCTTCGGCGATGGACCGCGCGGAGCCGTCCTCAGCACTCAAGTCCGTCATCGCTTCTGAGGAACCGTCATGACCTCACGTCTTCGCGCTCTCGTCTCTCCTCGGACCGCTCGACCCAAGCGCTCGCGCCATCGGCGACGGCTCGGGCTTCTCCTCGTCGTCGCCGGTCTCGTGACGAGCATCCCGACCCCCGCTCACTCCCAGGCCTACTGCGCCCTGCGCGATCCCGTCCGCGAGATCCACGAGCTCTACCCCGAGGCGACCGACTACCGCTCGCTCGTCCGCACCGTGGGCGACGCGGCCCGTCGTCAGGTCGAGACGACGCTCTCCTTCCAACCCCACTTCAACGAGCTCGGTCGTCACACCCTCTACGCCGTGCTCGACGACATCCAGCCGCTGGGTCTCGTCCACGTCCGCTCCGAGAAGGGGCGCTGGGGCCTCGTGGAGATGGCCTGGGCCCTGGACTTCGACCTCCGCATCGTCGACTTCCGGCTGCAGCGCTGTCGTGACCCGGCCCGGCGGACGATCGAAGCGGATGCCTTCCGCCAGCAGATCATGGGCAAGCGTCTCGATGAGATCGCCCAGCTCCTCACCCCCGACGGCGACGCGATCGAGACGGACCGTCTCGATGTCCCCGAGAGGGCTCGCCCCCTCGCCGCCGCCGTGCTGCGCTGCGCGCTCAAGACCAGCGTGGTCACCGGTGCGGTCTGGGAGGACGACCTGCGCTTTCTCCGGATGGAGGGCCGGGCCGTCCGCGACTTCCCCGGGGCCCACGAGCTCGAACGCCTGCCCGCCCCCGACCTGGACGAGCTCCGCGTCGCCTCACCGACGGGCGCAGCACCCGAGCCGCTCGGGTCGACCGGCGTGACCACCGCGGTGGTCCGCGCTCTCGACGAGACCGGCCGCACGCTCGGCCTCGTCGTGGGACTGCGCAACGACGGCGAGGAGGCGACGCATCAGGAGTTGTGGAGCGTCACCACCGGCGACGCTCCCGTGGTCGTGCCTCCCGCCGGCGCGTCGCATGCCCTCGAGAGCCCTTCCTGGCAGCACGGTCGGCTCGTCGCGCTCGCCCGTCTCCTGGGCGTCCGAAGCTGACCCTCACTCGAAGGCACCGACCATGAGCACGAAACGCCTGCGCAACCTGGCCATTCGTCACCACGTGACGGTGCTGGTCGTCGCCTGCTCCATCGGCGGCTTGCTGCTCGCCTTCGGCATCGCGGCCGGACACCGCTCGATCGATCGCGACGGCCGGGAGGTCGGCGCGAGCTCCCTCACCCTCCGTGACATCGACGCGTTGGAGCAACGCATCGCCTCCTGGTTCTTGACCTGCGACCTCGTCTTGAACGCGTCGTCGTACCACGCCGACGCCGCGGGCTCTCAGACCGAGGAGATCACGACGAGCCTGAAGGAGCTGGCCACGGCGCCCCTCTGCAGCCTCAACCAGGAGGAGCTCCGCCAACTCGAGCACCACGTCGTCGAGATCGGACGCCGGGTCGTCGACTCCTCGACGCTCACCGGGCCCGACCGGCAACAAAGGCTCGACCGAGTCATCACCGAGGTGGACACGCTCTCGGGTCCGCTCATCCTCGCGCTCGACACCCTGACCACCGAGGTCCGCCGACGCGCCGACGAGGAGAGCCTCCGGCTCGAGGAGCGACGTCGCCTGCTCACGCAGCTCAGCTGGCTCGGTGGTCTCGTCTACGTGACCCTGGTGGTCGGCTCGTGGAGGTGGACGGTCGTCACCCTCAACCGTCCCCTCCAGTCCTTGACCTCCGCTGCCGTCGAGGCGCTCGGGGGCGAGGCACCGTTTCGACTCCGCCCCGAGGGTCCGCAGGAAGTGCGGCAGCTCACTTCCAGCGTGTCCTGCCTGGTCGCCAGCCTCGAGTCGGCGCTCGAACGGGTGGAGACCCGTCGCGTCGAGACGGAGGAGCTCGTCACGTCGATCTCGGCGGTGCTCGTGCGACTCGGTGAAGACGGCCGCATCCTCCGCTGGAACGCGGTGGCCGAGGAGATCTTCGGCATCTCGGCCACCGACGCCATGGGCTGTCGTCTCGACGACTGCGGCATCGAGTGGCGTGACGACGAGGTCTTCGACGAGCTGATCGCCGCGGTCCGCTCGGCGAGCTCGGCTCGTTTCGACGAGCTCCCGTTCACCGACGACGAAGGGCGCAACCGTTTCCTCGGCGTGACGCTCAACCCCGTCCACACGGACACCGGCGGTCGGCACGGCTGCGTGCTGCTGGGCCAGGACGTCACCGAGCGCGTGACGATCGAGAGCCAGCTCCGCCAGGCACAGAAGCTCGAGTCGGTGGGTCAGCTCGCCGCCGGCATCGCACACGAGATCAACACGCCGATCCAGTTCATGTCGGACACCGTTCACTTCCTGCAGGAGGCGCTGGGCGAGCGCGCGACCATCGCCGAGCTGCAAGGCGAGCTGCGACGGACGGTCGCCGACGACGAGCGCGTGGCTGACCTGCTCGCGCGACTGACCGAGGCGGAGGAGGAAGCCGACGTCGAGTTCCTCGACGAGGAGATCCCCCGCGCCCTCGAGCGCGCCATCGATGGGGTGGCTCGCGTCTCCGAGATCGTCCAGGCGATGAAGCGCTTCTCGCACCCCGGCGCGACCACCAAGGCCCCGCACGATCTCAACGAGGCGATCCAGACGACGCTCGCCGTCGCCCGCAGCGAGTACAAGGACGTCGCCGAGGTCGAGCTCGAGCTCGGATCGATCCCACCGGTGGAGTGCCTGCTCGGCGACGTCAACCAGGTGGTCCTGAACCTGATCGTCAACGCGGCTCATGCCGTCGAGGATCGCGTGCGCGAGACCGGCGGACGCGGGCGCATCGACATCCGCACCCGTCGGGAGGGTGACGAGGTCGTCATCGAGGTCGGTGACACCGGCACTGGCATCCCCGAGGAGATCCGCGGGCGCATCTTCGACCCGTTCTTCACGACCAAGGACGTCGGCAAGGGCTCGGGTCAAGGGCTCGCGCTCATCCACAACACGGTCGTGCACGGTCACGGCGGTCAGCTCGACTTCACCAGCGAGCTCGGGAAAGGGACGACTTTCACCGTGCGCCTGCCCATCGGCGAGACGTCGTCCGAGCCGGTCGGCGCCGGAGCCACCGAGAGCCTGGCCAAGACGACCTGACGGATCTCACTCGCCGCGCGGATCCCGACTGATAGCCTGGCAGCTTCCCCCTCTTCGGAGATCTCCCCGTGCTGTCGTCCCGGCTCCGTCGCGCAGCTCTCCTCCCTCTCCTCGCCCTGCTCGTCGCTCCCGTCCCTCCGGGCTCGGCACCCGACGACTCCCCCTGGGCCGCTCCCCCGCTCGAGCGCGCCATCTCGATCCGAGACGGTCGCAGCGGCGAGGTCCGCAGCCTCGACCAGCTCCTCGATTCCCTGACACGGGCCGACGTCGTCTTCCTCGGAGAGACCCACGACGACGAGACGACGCACCGCGTCGAGCAGGCGATCTTCGAGGGACTCCTCGAGCGGCGCTCCGGGAAGGTCGTGCTGGCGCTCGAGATGTTCGAGCGTGACGTTCAGGACGACCTCGACGCTTACCTGCACGGCAGCATCGACGAGACGACTTTCCTGGAACGGGCTCGCCCCTGGCGCAACTACCGCACGGCCTACCGCGGCCTCATCGAGACGGCAAGGAAGGCGGGCGCGCCGGTCATGGCGTCCAACTTCCCGAGGCCGCTGCTACGCCGGATGCGGATGGAGGGTGAGGCCGTGCTCGACGCGCTCGAGGGCAGCGAGGCGCGACAGGCGCCACGGGAGCTGCACCCGAACACGCCGGCCTACTGGGAGCGCGTGGACAACGCCATCCGCGGTCACGTGGGGATGACCCCGTCCGCCGACGACGACCGCCTGACGTCCACGCAGTCGTTGTGGGACAACACCATGGGCGAGACCTGCGCCGACGCCCTCGACACCCACCCCGGTCACCTGGTGCTGCACGTCAACGGGAGCTTCCACAGCAACTACTGGGACGGCACGGTTCACCAGTTGAAGACCCGCAAGCCCGACGCCCGCGTGCTCACGATCGCCGTCCAGCCGACGAGTCATCCCGCGGTCGCCGATCCGTCGGGGCCGCCCGTGGCCGACTGGGTCGTCTTCGCCGAGTCGCGGGCCAGCGACGTTCGGGACGGCAAGTGGTCGGTGTCGGTCTCGCGCCCGGTCGACTACCGCTTCCACCTGCCGAAGAGCGCCTCGCCCGAGAAGCCGGTGCCACTGCTCATCTGGCTCTCCGACGACGGCTTCACCGCCGGCGACGGTCTCGACCTCTGGAAGAACCGGCTGGGCGACGAGGCCGCCATCGTCGTGCTCGAACCGCTGCATCGCTCGGTCGCCCCCGACCTGGGCAACGGAGGCTATTGGTTCTGGGGTGACAGCTTCGCCGCCGACCTGGGCACGATGACCGTCGCCATCGAGCGGGCCTGGGCCTACCTGTCGCGTCATCAGCCGCTCGACCCGCGGCGGGTCTGCCTCGCCGGC
>JBCCFW010000106.1:0-25184 GCA_039029535.1 Acidobacteriota bacterium | reverse complement strand
CGCTTCTCGGTCCTCAACGGGCCGCCAAAGCCCGCCTCCGGTCCTCGAAGCTACGTTCACGCTGCTCGGCGAGCGTCTCCGGCCACTCGCGACGAACACTGGTGAATGCTCCGGACACCAACCTTCCCTTGGTCTCGCGCGGAGATCCTGCTCCCCGAAGCGAAGCCCTCGTCCCCGGCGTAGAATGCCGGGTCGCCACCGAGCACTCAGCCGTTCGAACCCCGTCGGGAGTCCCTCATGCAGGACCTGCAGAAAGAGCTCGCCTACCGCCAGAAGCTCGCGAGCATCACGAACTCGATCCACGCGGCCCCCGACCAGGACTCCATGCTGGCCCTCGCCCAGGACGAGCTCGTCGAGTTGCTCGAGGCGGAGCGGGTGACCATCTACGCCAGTGACCTCCGACGCAATCAGCTCACGTCGGTGCTCAAGAGCGGGAGCGACCTCAAGCACATCACCGTGCCGCTCTCCTACCACAGCGTCGCCGGCTACTCGGCGATGACCAACGACGTCGTGAACATCTCCAACGTCTACGACGACTCGGTGCTCACCGAGGCCCACCCCAAGCTCCGCTTCGATCGGAGTTGGGACGAGGCTTCCGGCTTCCGCAGCAAGCAGATGCTCTGCGTCCCGCTCGCCTTCGAGGACCGCGTGCTCGGCGTCGTTCAGGTGGTCAACACCAAGGACGACGAGCCCTTCAACGAGAAGGACGCCGAGGGTGCCGGCGAGGTGGCGCGGATGCTCGGCATCGCGCTGTTCAACAAGCGTCGCGTCGAGCGCGCCAACAAGGTGAATAGCCCCTTCGCAGGTCTCGTCGACTCCGGCGCCATCACCGAGGACCAGCTCGAGAAGGCGGTCTCCCTCGCCCGCACCGAGGAGAAGAGCGTCGCGTCCATCCTCATGGACCGCTTCCACGTGTCGCGTCAGAAGATCGGCTCGATCCTCAGCCAGTTTCATGGCTGCACGTTCTTCCGCTACGACGGCTCGCAGCTCATCCCCGACGAGGTCAAGTCCAAGCTCGACTACGACCTCCTCCATCGTCAGTGCATGGCGCCGGTGGGCATCCGCGGCAACACCGCCACCTTCGTCCTCCCCGATCCCCACGACCTCGTCAAGGTCGACCGCGCCCGCGCCCTCGGCCTGGCCTCGGGCATCGACATCTGGGTCGGCATCCCCGAGGACATCCGTCAGTACGTCGATCGCTCCTACGGGATGGACGTCGATCAGGAGGACAAGGTCGCGACCATGGTCGCCGAGCTGGCGGCCGAGCCCGAGCCCGACGAGGCACCCGAGAAGAAGCCCGACTTCTCCGCGCTCCAGGGCGAGGACGACAACGCCATCGTCCGGCTCGCCAACCAGATCATCCTCAAGGCCTGGCAGCTCGGCGCCTCCGACATCCACGTCGAGCCCTACGGCGAGCGCCGTCCCACGTCGATCCGCATGCGTGTCGACGGCAGCTGCGCAAAGCAGCTCGAGGTCCCGTCCGAGGCACGCAACGCCGTGGTGTCGCGTTTCAAGATCATGGCCGGCCTCGACATCGCCGAGCGTCGCAAGCCGCAGGACGGAAAGATCCGGATCACCTCCGGCGCGAGCACGCTCGAGCTGCGCGTGGCGGTCATTCCGACGGTCGGTGGTCAAGAAGACGTCGTGCTCCGCCTGCTCGCCTCGAGCGAGCCCATGCCGCTGGCCGACATGGGCTTCTCGACCCGCAACCTCGACGCCTTCAACGAGACCCTGCGCTCGCCCTACGGGATCATCCTCTGCGTGGGACCGACCGGCTCAGGCAAGACGACCACGCTCCACTCCGCCCTCGCCGCGATCAACACGGAGGACCGCAAGATCTGGACGGCCGAGGACCCCGTCGAGATCACCCAGCTCGGACTGCGTCAGGTGCAGGTCCGACCCAAGATCGGCTTCACCTTCGCCAGCGCCATGCGCGCCTTCCTCCGCGCCGATCCCGACGTCATCATGATCGGCGAGATGCGCGACGCCGAGACCGCACAGATCGGTGTCGAAGCCTCGCTGACCGGTCACCTCGTGTTCTCGACGCTGCACACGAACTCGGCACCCGAGACCGTCGTGCGTCTCGTCGACCTCGGCGTCGATCCCTTCAACTTCGCCGACGCCATGCTCGGCATCCTCGCCCAGCGTCTGGCCCGCACCCTGTGCAAGTCGTGCAAGGAGCCCTACTCGGCCGACGCCGAGGAGTTCGCCGAGTTGGCGCGGCTCTACGGAACCCAGGATTTCGCCAAGCTCGGTCTCGACATCGAGGGCCCGAGAACCCTCCACGGCGCGAAGGGTTGCTCGGACTGCGGCGGCAAGGGCTACCGCGGTCGGACCGGCCTGCACGAGTACATGATCGGCACCGACGAGGTCCAGGCGTTGATCCAGCGCAAGGCCCCCGCCGACGACATCGAAGAGGCCGCCAAGAAGGACGGGATGACCACCCTCTTCCAGGACGGCATCGCCAAGATCCTGTCGGGCGTCACCGACCTGCACCAGGTCCGTTCCGTCTGCATGCGCTGAGCGTCCCAATCGACTCCGAAAACCGCCCCTGAGGCCCGCTCCGGCCTGCGAGCGGGCCGGGGGGTAGTCGGCTCCCCCGGGGTGGCCTACGATCGCCTCCAAGGACTGGCGACCCCCGACATCGGACGTGATTCGACCGGATCGGAGTCGACCCATGCGTGCTGGCCTGGCTCTGCTCGTGGCGGCCCTGTGCTGCCCCCCTACAGCCTCGTCCTGTGATTCCCTCGCCGACGTCGCCCCCGGCGTGCTCGACGAGTCGGAGGATCTCGCCCTCCCGGTGTGGCTTCGCGAGGGCGACGGCGTCACCGACGTGAACGATGTCGTGACGCTCCTGAAGACCGCCGTCGGCCTCCAGGAGCTGGGCATTCCCGGTACCGGCGACGGCAACTGCGTCCTCGACCTGGGAGACATCGCCCCGGGACGCCTCGACGACACCACCGATCCCCCCACCTGGATCGCCACCGGCGATGGCCGGATCGACATCGGTGACATCGTCGCGGCCCTCCGTGTCTCGGTCGGGCTCCAGGACCTCGACATCCGCGTGGAGGAGCCGGAGCTGGGCGAGAACCCGTCCTGCGCCGACGTGGAGCGCCTGGTCAAGCGGATGGCCCTCCAGAACGTCGAGACCTACGGCACCTGGTCGGTTCACGGCTGGTGGTGGTGGGACGACGCCGCGCTCGGTCCCTTCGGCGGCGTGCCCGAGACCGACGACCTCGACGACGACGGGACGGCCATCGGTCGCACTCGTGACCATTCGGAGACCAACACCCAGGTCGAGGGCATCGACGAGCCCGACCTGGTCGAGACGGACGGCGAGATCATCTGGCACCTCGCCAAGAACGAGCTCCGCGCCATCGACGCCTGGCCGCCCGAGTCGGCCACCCTCCTCTCCGCCACCGAGATCGTCGGCCAGCCCATCGGCCTGCTGCTGCACGGCGACCTGCTCGTGGTGGTCACCAGCGAGTGGGATGCTCTCGAGCCGGTGACGCCGGAGGGCACCATCGCCTTGGGCGAGCGCTCGACCCTCAGCTTCTACACCACCGACCCCCTGGGGCCTCAGCTTCAGCGTCGCCTCTCCATCGACGGCCACCTGCGCATCACCCGCCGGGTGGACGACGAGCTGCGGATGGTCGTGCTGCACGGTCTCGTCGGTCCGCCCCTCCCCCCCTGGGAAGGCGACCTGGAGGAGTACCGACGGGCGCAGCGCCGCGTCATCAGGAACTCGACCCTCGCCGACTGGATGCCGGGGTACAGCGACGAACACCCCGTCGACGGGCGCTGGGAACGACAGCGAGGCTTCCTTCTCGAGTGCGAAGATCTCTGGCTTCCCGAGCGCCCCGACGGCGCCGGGCTCTCCAGCGTGGTCAGCCTCGACCTCGGCTCTCTCGAGCCGCCGCGCACGACCGGCATCTTCTCGCAGGTGGGAACCGCCCACGCGAGTCACGACCGTCTCTACCTGACCACCACCGCCTGGTCGTCGGGCGAGTGGTGGGGACCGCCGCCGGGCCCGGCGATGACCCGCATCCACGTGTTCGAGACTCCCACCGGTCTCGACCCGAGCTACGTCGCGATGGGTGAGGTCGAGGGCATCCCTCCGAGTCGCTACTCCATCCAGGAGCACGAGAACCGGCTCCGCCTCGCCGTGCAACGAGGTGGCTGGTGGGACGAGCAGGAGTCGCACGGAGCCGTGCTCGTCCTCGAGCAGCAGGGTCGCGAGCTCGTCGAGGTCGGCTCGGTCGACGGCCTGGGTCCGGGAGAGACCGTCCGCTCGGTGCGCTTCCGGGAAGAGATCGGCTGGGTCGTCACCTTCCAGCAGGTCGATCCACTCTATGCCGTGGACCTCGTCGACCCGACCGACCCTCGCGTGGTCGGCGAGCTGGAGGTCACCGGGTTCTCCACCTACCTCCACCCCGTCGGTGACGATCATCTCCTCGGCATCGGCCAGGAGATCGAGCCCGACACGCTGCAGGTGCTGGGCATGCAGGTGTCGCTGTTCGACGTCTCGACCGTGGGTGAGCCCCGTCTCCAAGACCGGCTCGTGATCGACTCGGTCAGCGAGGCCCAGTGGGAGCCGCACGCCTTCAACTACCACGCCCCGGTGGGAACCCTGGCCATCCCGCGGGTGACCTACTGGGAGATCAACGGGCTGGGTGAGGTCGAACGCGCAGCCCAGACCGGCATCGCCGCCATCGAGGTCGACCTCTTCGACGGCTTGCAGCCGCTGGGCACCCTCCTCACGCCGCAGCTCTCCGATCACCAGGACTACGACTACGGCTGTCACCTGGCCCGTCGCTCGGTGTTCATCGAGGACTACCTCTACGCCGTCGGGCAGTCCGGAGTGAGCGTGTCGCAGCTCGACGACGTCATCACGCCGATCCGCCAGTGGCGAGGGGATTGCGACGAGTAGACGGTCGCTCGTTCGGGCCCGCTTGAAACCTCCCCCCGTCGGCTGCGAACCCCTCCTCCGTGGGGTACTCTCGGCCGCTCATGGGACGGCTTTCGAAGACCGCCAGGCGCCTCCTGTTCGCGAGCCTGCTCGCGTGCTTGCCGGGTGGCGCAGTGCTCGCCTCGCCCGAGCTCACCATCGAGCGGGGACTCGGGGGCGTGCGCCGCGTCGGCTCCTGCCTTCCCGTCGACGTGGAGCTCCAGAGCGACACCGACTGGAGCGGCGTCCTCACGATCCGACGTGACGACAGCAACGAGAGCTGGCAGCTCCCCCTCGAGATCGGAGCCGGCGGTCGCAAGCGCTACCAGTGGATCCTCCGCGCCGACGACGGCGGGCTCGAGTGGTCTCTGGGCGACGGTTTCCGGTCCATCGAGGGCGACGGCCTCGACATCTACTCCAACCTCACCGTCTACGTCGGCCGCGAGGCCGGCTGGTCGACGCTCGACGACCCCCGCGACACCACCGTGGCGTTCGTTCCGCTCGATCGCGCGCCGAAGCACGCCTCGGGCTGGGAGGCCGCCGACCTCATCATCGTGTCCTCCCGGGACCTGCTCGCGCTCGGGCCGGACGTCCAGCGCGCGCTGGCGGATCGCTGCCTGCTCGGCGCGACGCTGCTCGTCCATGGAGACGAGCTGAGCGGTCTCCCCGACTGGCTCCTGGGCGGGCGGCCGCTGTCCCGCGCCGTCATCGAGCTCGACTCCCGTCGCGTCCCCGCGATGACGCTGGCCCCGGACCCCGCCGGCAGTCCGCTGCGTCTCGATGGCGAGGCCCTGCCCTGGGCCACCTGGCGTCCGACCGGTGCGGGTCGACTCGTCCTCTTCGGCACCGACCTCAACTCACCGGCTCTCCGGAGTGAGCTCGACACTCCGGCCTGGACCGAGCTGCTCATCACGCCGGGTCATCACGCCGACTTCCACGTCCACGCTCGCAGCGACTACTGGACTCACGTCGCCCGTCGTCTCCCCGAGCGTCCTCACTCGACCAGCAGCCAGGGTCGCCTGCTCGGCCTCTTGCTCTTCGCCTGCGGGGCCGTGGGCGTGGGCGTCATGCGCTGGTTCCGACGACGCGAGACCGCCCCGACGGCGACCACCGCCGTGCTGACCCTCGCCGCGCTGGCGCTGCCGGTGTTGTTGGCGTCCTTCCAGCCCGCCGAGGAGCAACCGACCGAGCACGGTGAGCTCATCGTCGAGGAGCACTTCCCCGAGGCCGGGCGGAGCTGGGTGAGTCGGCATCACGTGTGGAACGGCCACTCGACGACGGCGCACGCGCTGGAGCCCGACGAGATCGGCGTGTTGCGCTGGGGCTCGAACCTCCCGGGCGGCATCGGCCGCAACGCCGACCCCGACGCGTCCGAAGTCGTCTGGGACATCGCCCGACGCGAGGTCTCCGGCGGACCGCCTCGCACCTACTTCACGCCGGTGTTCCGCAGCGAGTCGTGGATCGACGGTCCGAGACAGGAGACCGCTGCCGACGTCCGTCAGTGGCTCGAGGGTCGAAGCAACAACGGTACGGCCGAGCTCCCGCCGCCGGCCGGGCTCGCTCCCACGCCGGAAGAAGCCTGGCTGCGTCAGGTGGTCGAGTCGTGTGCGCTGGAGTGGCCGACCTTCGTCATCGACGTGAAGACCGGCTTCCGTCGCGACGGCACGCTCGCGCAGCTCGTGCTCGTCCGTCATCCGGAAAGCATGAGCACGCCGTGAGCGACCACGCGATCCTCATCGAGGGCCTGACGGTCAGCTACGGTGACCACGTCGCCGTCTCCGAGCTCGACCTCCGCGTCGAGCGTGGCCAGGTGTGCGGGCTCATCGGTCCCAACGGAGCCGGCAAGTCGACGACCATGAAGGTGCTCGCCACCTTGCAAGAGCCCGACGAGGGACGCGTCGAGGTGCTCGGTCGCAACCTCCGCGAAGAGGCGCACTGGGTGCGCTGGCACCTGGGCTTCATGCCGGACGTCATCGCCCTCCCCGAACAGCTCACCGTCGAGCAGTACCTGCGCTACGGAGCGGGCATCCACGCCTTGCCGCCCGAGCGCATCGAGTCCGCCGTCGACGACGTGGTCGCCTTGACCGACCTTCAGGCTCATCGTGAGAAGGACCTCGGCGGCCTGTCCAAGGGCATGCGTCAGCGTCTCTTCCTCGCGCGCACCTTGCTGCCGGAGCCCGAGCTGCTCATCCTCGACGAGCCCGCGTCCGGTCTCGACCCTCGTGCCCGCGTCGAGCTGCGAGAGCTCATCCGCGAGCTCCAGCGAATGGGTCGCACCGTGCTGATCTCGTCGCACGTGCTCGCCGACCTCGCCGAGGTCTGCGACGCCATCGCCATCATCGAGGCCGGTCGCACGGTCGCCCACGGCAGCCTCGACGACATCCGCGCCCGCTCGCGCTCCGAGTCGGTCGTCCGCCTCGAGATGGTCAGCGAGCCAGAGGCAGCACGCGAGCTGTTGGCAGCGCACGCGCTCGTTCAGCGCGTCGACGTCGAAGGTCGTCAGGTCTTCGTGTCGTTCACGGGAGGCCGCGAGGAGCTCGCTCGTCTCCTCAACGAGCTGGCGCGCGCCGACCACCTGTTCTGCACCGTTTCATTGGAAGGTGACGACCTCGAGAACCTCTTCTTGAAGCTCACCGAGGGCGTGGTGTCATGAGCACGGCGGCTCGCTACCTTCCCGCGTCGACGGGGCTGGGCTCCGACGGACCGCCCTCGAGCCGCGACCGCTGGACGGCCTGGCGACGTCAGGTCGTCGGCGTCGCTCGGATGACGGCGACCCTGGCCTTCCGACAGCAGGGCGCCCTCGTGTTGGCCGAGCGCGCGCTCGTCGTGCAGGCACTGCTCGGTCTCGTCCTCTACCTCGTCAACGCCTTCTACCCCTTCCAGGGGATGCTCACCATCTTCGCGGCCATCGCGGTGACCTACGCGATCGGCTCGGGCGTCGTGGTCTTCACCTTGATGGCCCGCGATGCCGTCGCCGAGGTGACGAGCAAGTCACGAGACCACCTGGCCACTGGACCCTTGCCCGCGTCGGCCTACCTCATGGGGAAGTCGCTCTTCTTCGTGCTCTTGCAGTGCTTCTTGCTCTGCACGCGCTTCCCCGCGTTCGCAGCCGCAGCGGTGGTCTCTCCCTTCGGTCTCGGTCACGTCCTGCTGATCTTCGTCGTGATGGCCATCTGGGTCTTCGGGACGGTGGTCTGGGTCGTCCGTCAAGCCAGCCTGGCAGAGCAATGGCCGACCTCCAACGACGGCGACGATGACGACCAGGCGAGCTTCCACCGTCGCATCCAGAGTCTCGCGCGACAGAGCGGTCAGGCCGCCGCCCAGAACGCCTCGCTGCAGAGCGCGGTGATCTTCCTGGGCCCGATCCTCGCGTTCCTGCTCGCCGTGTTCACCATGGTCGGCGTGAACACGCACGAGATGGTGCGTCTCCTCATGTGGGCGGCACCACCGCTGGCGGCCTACGCGGCTTTCCTCCCCGACATCGGCATTCGCCTGCTCGGCTTCGCCCTCCCCGGTTGGGCCATGACGCTCGTGCTGCACGTCGTGTCGGTACCGGCCAGCTACTACTCGGCGGAGGCGCGCTGGAAGGCGCCGGATCGCCTCCGCGGCCTGGGACTTCGCTGGTCCTCGGCGCTGGCCTGGAGCACGCCCGGAGTGATGACGGCGGGGCTCACGTCCTTCCAGGCGGCGGCTCACGGCTGGGCATTGCTCTTGATCCCGATCCTCGCCGGCACCTGGGCGGCAGCTCAGGGCACGCTCTCCCCCGTCGCCGACCTGGGCAAGCGTCACCTTCACGGCTGGCGACGCATCCTCGGCCTGGACCGCAGCACCTCATGGTTCCTCGGCCTGGTCGTCGTCGCGCTCAACGGCCTGCTCTTGGCGAGGTTCGCGCCGTCCGGCGTGACGACGAAGCCCTGGCTGCTGGCCGCAGCCTTGCCCTTGCTCGCGCTCCCGCTGCTCTTCGCGACCACGCTGGGCTCGCTCGCGTTTCGTGAGAGCGTGCGTCGTCGAATCGGCTCGCTGCTGGTGCTCGGAGCCTTCCTGCTCCTGGCCGCCCTGCCCGTGATCCAGAGCTCCTGGCGCCAGGTGCCAGGGATGGAGTTCACGAGGGCCCTGCAGCCCTTCGTCGACACGTCGAGCCTGCTCAGCCCGATCACCAGCCTCCGCGCGATGCTCGCCGAGCTGCTGACTCGAGCGCCGTCCGCCTTCTCCAAGGGAACGGTCGGATGGCAATGGGCCGTCCCGCTGCAGTTCGCGCTGGTGGGCCTGGGCTGGCAGGTCGACCGTTGGCTGACGGCGAAGAAGGCCGAGCACGACGACTGAGGACGTCGCGACGGCTCACGCCTCCGGTTTCACCTCGAGCACCATCCCGTCGTCGGCCAGCGTCATGGGCGGTCCCTTCGGGGGGTTCTCCGCCAGCGCCGCCGGCACCTCCTCTCGCACGTCGGGACCGAGGTGCGTGAGCAAGACTTTCCGACACCGAAAGCGCTGCGCCATCTCCTGCCAGGCCTCCCAGGTGCAGTGACGACCGGCGGGCGGTCGCAGGCTCGAGCACTCGGCCACGAGCAGGTCGGCGCCGTCTGCGGCGGCCTCGAGACCGTCGCAGGGAGCAGTGTCACCCGAGAACGCGACGACCGCGCCGTCGCCGCCGGTCACCCGCAAGCACAGGGCTTGCTCGGGCGGATCGAGGTGCTCGGCAGCGAAGGCCTCCACTCGAGCACCGAGCACCGTGGTCGATTCGCCCGGCGCGATCTCGTGGTACTCGATGTCGAACTGAGCCTTGTCGGTGACCGACGGTCCGTAGGTCAGGTCGAGCAAGCTCTCGAGCTTGTCCCGCGTGCCCGTGGGGCCGAGGACGACGAAGGGCTCGGTGCGACGGGCCTGGAAGGCGAGGCACACGTGAAGGACGGCGAAGCCACCGAAGTGGTCGCCGTGCAGGTGCGTGAGCGCCAGGCCGGCGAGCTCGTCGGGGCCACGGTCGCTCGACTGCACCGCCTGCAATGCCGTCGGGCCGAAGTCGACCATGAACGGACGGGGAGCCGCGTCGTCGAGCCAGTAGCACGAGTTGCCGCGACCCGCCGAGGAGAAGGCGTCGGCGCTGCCCATGACCGTGAGCTTCATTCACCGATCATGCGGCAGCCCCGGGGTCGCCGCGAGCCCCCGGCACCGTCGGTCGCACCCGATCACGCTGTCGGGTCGGTCGACTCGGCATGATCGGGAGGTGAACGCTCTCTCCGCCACCAAGCGTGCCGGCGCCATCCTGCGGCACCCCGAGCAGGCCCGCGCACTGGGCCTCGCGCTGGCCCTCCGTCTCGAAGGCCGTGACTGCCTCGTCACGACCGCGGCCCTCGCCCACGACGCCGCGGCCGAGCGCTGTCGCTTCCTCAAGCGTCCGGGAGCCACGCTGCTGGCCGTCGACGACGAGCGACAGCTCGGCCTCCTGGAGGCCTCCGAGGACCTCGGCCTCACGCCCCTCGAACGCCTCGCGGCCGCCCCCCTGGCCGACGGCGAGGAGCTCGTGGTCCTCGGTCCCGGGGCGAGCCTCCTCTTCGAGAACGGGAAAGCGCGTCATCTCTGGATCACCCGCGGCTGCCTCACCGCCGGACGTCTCCACGACTTCGTCGACGGCCAGCCCCAGCAGGAGTTTGCCTACCTGCTCGACCTGGCCCCCGGCCTGCTGCCGCCCGGCTCGGCCGTGCATCGGCGTCGAGACGGCGCCCTGGCGGCGGTGCTGACGAATCGCGAGGGCCCCGCCCCCGGTCTCTCCGTGGCCGTCCCCATCCGCGACGCCCTCGCCCTGAACGAGACTCTCGGCCTCCCGGAGCCCACCGACTGAGGCACTTCGGGGTCCCGAGGGGACGGAGCATCGAACGTCAACCGGACGCGGCTGGACGCCAGCGCCACCGCTGTCGCATGATCAGCCGCTTCCTTGGGGGCAGCGGTCCGTCTACACGGACCTCCGGAGGAGTGCGCATGAGCGCCCATCGTCGACCCGCAGCCATTCTCGTCGTGCTCGGCCTGGCCCTCGGCCTCGCGGGCTCAGCCGCCGCGCAGTCGGCCGGTTACCTGGCCCTCGAGATCCAGGCCGCCCGCCACGGCAAGGGCAAGCACCGCAACGCCGAGTCCATGGCGCGTCACGTGCGCACGCACCTGACGCCTCTCCTCGAAAGCCTCGGCTACCAGGTCGACGCCGTGCACGACGCCAAGAAGGCGATGAGGAGCGGCGACTACCACTTCGCGGTCAAGCTCCGCGTCGACGCGCGACCGGTGTTCCTCGTCCACGAGGCTCGCCAGTACCGCAAGAGGGTGGTGTCCGACCACGACACGGGCATTTCCACCTGGGCCGAGTTCAAGGTCTACGGCTGGCGCAAGCGCGAGGGCTTCGCCAACGGCAAGGTCGGTCCGGTCGATTCCCGCGTCCACGAGTTCGACGGCGGTCGTCCCTACATCGACGAGGAAGAGTCCGTCGGCCGCGTCTTCGCCGGCGAGATCCACGACGTGCTCGACATCCTCATCGCCGAGTACCGCACGCCCACCGAGAGCCTCGTCGAGCCGGAGTAGTCCCCGCGGGCGCGGCAGCACGCCGTCTCTGGCGCGCTGGCGCTGCCCGCAAGTCGAGAGGCAGGTTGGTCTTCAACCGGCCCGGCGACGTGGCGGGCGCGCTCACTCTCCCAGGACGTGGACCGTGACGGAGCGCCGGTGGCCTGCCCGCCGGTGCTCCCACAGGTAGAGGCCCTGCCAGGTCCCCATGCCCAGCCGCCCGTCGCTGACGGGGATGACGATGGAGGTCTGGGTCAGCGCCGACCGCACGTGGGCGGGCATGTCGTCGGGCCCTTCGGCCACGTGCTGGTAGAGCGGGTCCCCCTCCGGCACCAGCCTCGCGAGAAACGCCTCCAGGTCCCGTCGGGCGGTGGGATCCGCGTTCTCCTGGATGACGAGGCTGGCGGACGTGTGCCGCACGAAGGCCGTCGCCTGGCCCTGGCGGATGCCCGCCTCCGCCACGATCGACTGCACCTCGCGACTGATGTCGATGAGGCCCTGGCCGCGGGTCGCGACCGTGCAGGTATCCTGGTGCTGCCTCATCCCGCCAGGCTCAGCTCGACTCCCGCAGGAGGAGCTCGAAGATCCGGAGGCTGTCGAGCTCCTCGTCGCTGAGACGACCGTCACCGGCGATGATCTCGCGGGCGGCCTGCACGAAGAGCTGACGGTGCTCCATGGGCACGAGAGTCGGATCGACGTCGTCGGGGCGGGGCGGACGCTCCAGCCAGCCCAGGGCCTGGCGCTTCTCGCCGCCCTCGAGGCCGAGGTCCTCGACCAGCGAACCCACGAGCTCGCGCTCCTCGTCGGTGATCTCGAGATCGGCCCAGGCAAAGGAGCAGACGAAGCGGACGAGACTGAGACGGTCTTCGGAAGTGAGAGTCTCGAGCATCACATCTTCTCGAGGTTCGAGCTGTTGCACTTGCGGCAGACCTGGTTGTACTTCGTGACCGTGCCCTGCCAGCCGCAGTCCTTGCACTTGACGTTGAGCGTCATGTCCTCGGCGAACACCTTCTTCTTCGGAGAGAAGAGCTTCATGCCGATGAAGATCAGCGCGATGACCAGCACCGCTCCGATGATGGTGTTCGAGTGTTGCGCCCAGATCTCTTCCATGTCGTGCGTCCCGTGGAGTCGCGCAGCCGGAGAAGAAGAACCGGCTCGGCCTCAATGCTAACCCGTAAGTGCCAGCGCGCCGAAGCGCGCGGGACTCACTCGGCGCAAAGCTGGGACTGAAGATCCTGAACGGCCCGGACCGCCTCGGCGTTGCCGGGGTCGTGGACCAGCGCTCCCTCGAACTCGCGGAGCGAACGCTCCAGCATCCCGAGCCGACGGTAGAGCCTCCCCAGGTTGATGTAGGGGAAGTGACGCGGCTCGTAGCGCTTGGCCTGCTTGGCTTTCTCGAAGTACTGGATGGCCATCTCCACGTTGTCGCGACGGACGTGGAGGGTGCCGATGTCGTTGTACGGGTTGCCGAACTCCGGGTCGAGCTCGATGGCCCGAAGACAGAGCTGCTCGGCCTGGACCTCGTTGCCCAGCAAGGCATGCATCCAGCCCTGATAGGTGAGGGCGTCCGCACTCTCCTCGAAGCCCGCCGCCTTGGAGAAGCAGTTCAGGGCGCCGCCGGGATCCCCCGACGCGACCCGATCGTGGCCCCGCTCGAGCCACTCCGCCGATCGACGACGGCGGTGATCCTCGAGATGGGTGACCGAGGCCGGAACGGGCGCGTTCGGCTGGTCGAGCTCGAAGCTCCGCAGGAAGAACCGGGGCGGATCGATGCAGTCCGTATCGAACTGCAACAACTTGCTGCGGGGCTCGGAGACGTCCTTCAGGCCGAGCTCGCAGCGACGCGCGCGGAGGTGCCGCGACTCGGCGTAGTCGGCATTGATGAGATCGACGAAGACCGCCGACAGCCCCCTCTCCTCGGGGAGGCAGGCGAGGAGCGTCTCCGCCAGCTTCGCCTCGCCCTTCAGGGCAGCGCGGAGATCGTCGATGGTCTCCTCGTCGGTGACCTGCATGCGCAGGGCCGGAACGATGGCGCTGAGCACCTGACGGCGATGCTGCAGGAGCTCGCCGAGGAGATGACGGACCTCACGCTCGAAGGTCGCCAGGGTGTCTTCGGCGAGACCGTCGGACTCGCCGAGCTCGGCCGCCGCGAGGAGGTGACGTCGGGCACGGCGCAGCTCGGTCAGCGCACCCCGGCGCCAACTCGGACGCAGGGTGCTGCTCATGGACATCCCTCCTCGGCCAGGCCTCGCCACGCTGTCGACGTGGTCGTCGCCACGCCTCTCACCGGACATTTCATGCATGCTGATCATGGCCCTCGGACCCCTCACTGTCGAGGCGACCTGAGCCACTTCTTGCAGCACTTTCCGCCTTTTTTGGCAGGGGGTGACGGAACCCGGGAGATCTCGTTTCCAATGAGTGCACTGGTCGAGTGTGAAGCGCTTCGTCGAGTTCACGGAGAAGGTCAGGCCGCCGTCGTGGCACTCGACGGAATCGATCTCGCGTTGACCGCCGGCGAGCTGGTCAGCCTCGTCGGCGCGTCGGGCTCCGGCAAGAGCACCTTGCTCAATCTCATCGGCGGGATGGACCGACCGAGCTCCGGCCGGATCATCGTGAACGGACGTGACCTTCGGGGCCTGAGCGATGCCGAGGCCGCTCGCTACCGACGCGAGACGGTGGGCTTCGTCTTCCAGTTCTTCAACCTCATCCCCACTCTCGACGTGCTCGACAACATCGCTCTCCCCGCCCGCCTGGCTGGAGCGCCGGCGAGCGACGCCCGGGAGCGGGCGGCCGCCCTGCTGGATCGCGTCGGTCTGGTCGACCGTCGTCACGCCAACCCCGACCAGCTCTCGGGCGGCCAGCAGCAGCGCGTGGCCGTGGCGCGCGCGCTCATCAACGACGCTCCCTTGGTCCTCGCGGACGAGCCCACCGGCAACCTCGACCGTCAGACCGGTCAGGACGTGCTCGACCTCCTCGGCGCCCTGGTCGAGGAGCGTGGCTTCACTCTCCTGCTGGCCACGCACTCGGCCGACGCCGTCGAACGCAGCACCCGCTGTCTCCGTCTCCGCGACGGCCGCTTCGCCGACGAGAGCTGAGCCGTGCTCCGCGTCCTGGTCCAGGTCCTCCTGGCCGACTTGCGTGCCCGTCCGCTTCCGGCGATCTCCACGATCATCGGCATCGCCTGCGGCCTCGCCCTCGTCGTCGCCGTGGAGGGCGCGGGCTCGGCGGCCAAGGACCGCTTCGGTCGCGTCCACGAGCAGCTCTCCGGTCGGGCGACGCATCAGCTCACGGCGCAGGAGAGGCTGACGCCCGACGACTTCGCCCGGGTCATGAGCCGACCGGAGGTCCAGGCCGCGACGCCGCTCATCACCGGCCTGCTTCCCCTGACCCTGGCGGGTCGTGGCGGCACCTTCGAGGACATCGTGCAGGTGCTGGGCGTCGACCCCTTCACCATCGGTGACTTCCTCCCCACCGTGCAGCTCACCTCACCCGGCGGCGGCACGGGCTCCTTCACGCGCTTCCTCGTCGAGCCCCGCACGGTCGTGCTGCCCGAAGCCTGGGCCCGCGCGCAAGGGCTCGACGTCGGCGACTCCATGCAGCTCATCGCCTCGTCGCGCCCGGTCGAGCTGGAGGTCGTTCATCTCCTTCCCAGCTCACCGGTCGATGCCGAGCGACCGCTGGCGCTGGTCGACCTGGCCACCGCCGACGAGCTGCTGGGGCGTGGCGGTCGTCTCGACCGCATCGACCTCCAGCTTCACGAAGACGCCGACGCCGAGTCGTTCGCGCTCCCCGGCCAGATCATCGAGCGACCCCGATCGCGCGGCGAGCGAGGCGCCAAGCTCTTCGCCGCCTTCCGCATCAACCTGCTCGCGCTCTCCAGCCTGGCGTTGCTCGTCGGTGCGGGGCTCGCCTGGGGGGCGTCTCAGTTCAACGTCATCCGTCGCGCCCCACTGCTGTCCCGGCTGCGCTGTCTCGGCACGAGCCGACGAGCCCTGCTTCAGGCGGTGCTCTCCGAGCTCGCGCTCATGGGCCTGGTCGGGAGCGTCATCGGCGTCATCCTCGGCTGGCTCCTCGCGCAGGTCCTCGTCGATCACTTCGCCGGCACCATCCGCATGCTCTACGGCGAGCTGCGCGTGAGCTCCGTGCCGTTCCGACCGGGAACCGCCTTGCTGCAAGTGCTCGGGGGCATGTCGGTCACTCTCTTGTCGGGTGCCCTGCCCGCCTGGGAAGCCGCGACCACGCCGCCGCGCCTGGTGGGGCTCCGCTCTCGTGCCGAGCGTCTGCTCGCGCGGCGGGTCCCGATCCTCGTCGTGCTCAGCACGGTCTTCGTCCTTCTCGGTCTCGTCGCCTGGGCCTGGCCGAGCCGACGCATCGAGCCGGTGTTCGCTGCCGCTGGCTGCTTCCTGGCGGCAGCGGCGACGCTCTTGCCCGCCCTCATGCACGTGGCGCTGCCCGCTCTCCGACGACAATTGGAGCGTCGTGGCTTCTTCCTGCCCGCCCTCGCGACCGGCACGATGAGCCAGGGGCTCTCGCGCACGGGACCGGCGGCAGCGACCCTGTCGGCAGCGCTGGCCATGGCCCTCGCGCTCCTGGTCATGCTCGCGTCCTTCAAGACGGAGGTCATGAACTGGCTCGACTCGGTCCTGCAGGCCGACGTCTTCGTCGCCTCGGCGGTGGAGGATCGCGTGCCCGAGGAGGTCATCGCGATCGCTCGAAGCCTGCCGGGGCTGGAGGACGTCGAGATCCTGCGCAGTCACGACGCGGTCTTCCGCGATCGCTTGGTCGTCGTGTTCGGCGTCGACGGTCGGGAGGTCACCACCGCTCGCTCACGCAGCCTCGAGCAAGGCAATTGGGATGAGGCCTGGGCCGGCTTCCTGGCAGGTGAGGTCATCCTCAGCCAGCCCTTCGCCACGCGCTTCGAGCTCGGCCTGGGCGACGAGCTCACGCTGCACGAGAGTCATCCCCCTCAGCGCGTGGTCGGGGTCGTTCAGGATTACGCCCTCGACCGGGGCTACGCGCTCATGTCGGCGGCCGCCTATCTCGAGCGCTTCGGTGACACGGGCATCGACAACCTCGCGCTCACCTTCACCGAGCGCGCGCCCGGGCACTCTCAGGAGATGGCCACCGTCTTGCGTCAATCACTGGCGAAGGCACCGAACGGTCCCTTCCTGCTCCAGGTCGAGGACCGGGCGACGCTCCGCGAAGGAGCGCGGGCCGCCTTCGACCAGACCTTCGTCATCACCAAGGCCCTCGAGCTCATCGCCGCGGGCCTGGCGCTGGTGGGCATCGCCAACACGCTCATCGCCCTCGGCCTGGAGCGTCGTCACGAGCTCGCGGTGCTCCGCGCCATCGGTAGCTCGTCTCGTCAGCTTCTCGGCCTGTTCTGCCTGGAGGGCCTGCTGCTCTCGACCCTGGCGGCCCTGGCGGCCATTCCACTCGGTCTCGTGCTCGCTGCGCTCATGATCGAAGAGGTGCATCCGCGCAGCTTCGGCTGGACCTTTCCGTGGTCCTGGCCCATCGTGAGCGTCGTGGCGCTCCTGCTCGCGGCCCTCGCTGCCGGCGCGATCGCCGCCATCGTCCCCGGGCTGCGCTTCGGCAAGACGTCGCTGGCAGCGGCCTTCGAGGAGCAGTCCTGATGCGCTCACGACTCGGACTCGGTCCCGTCGTCGTTCTCGTCGCCGCAACGACGCTGGCCGCGCCGGAGGACTTTCGGCAGGCGATGACGCCGTGGAGCTTCGAGTACCCCCGCGACCACGGCTCCCACGAGGACTTTGCCATCGAGTGGTGGTACCTCGTCGGTCACCTCGACCTCGCCGACGGTCGGACGCTCCCCTACCAGGCGACCTTCTTCCGCACGGCGCTCGACTTGCCGGGCAGCACGGCGGGTCGTTCGAGCGAGCTGGCGGCTCACTCGTCGATCATGTTCCACGGCGCCGTCTGCGACCCCGCCGCCCAGACCTTCGTCTCCAAGCGTCGGGTCGGACGGGCCGCGGCCGGCTGGGCCCACGCGAGCACCGAGCGTCTCGACGTCCACCTCTTCGCCGATCGGCTGCGCCAAGTCGGCTCCGATCGCTGGGAGCTCCGTTACGCCGTCGAGGGCTGGGAGCTCGAGCTGAGCTACCTCCTCGATCGGCCGCCCGTCATGCACGGCGAGCGCCCCGGCCTGTCGCGCAAGGGACCGCCGGGTCATGCCTCCCACTACGTGAGCCGGGTTCAGCTCCCGACCAGCGGTCGGGTGAAGGCACCGGGCGGCGAGTGGGAGAAGGTCACGGGCATCTCCTGGTTCGACCAGGAGTTCATGACCATCCTGCTGAGCGACTTGCAGGTCGGCTGGGACTGGTTCTCGGCGAACCTCGACGACGGCAGCGCGCTCATGCTCTATCAACTGCGCGAGCAGGACGGCGGCATCACGGCGCAGAGCTCCGGCAGCTTCGTGCACCCCGACGGTCGCAGCGAGCACCTGAAGCTCGCCGATTTCACCATCGAGCCCACCGGGAGCTGGACGAGCCCGCACACCGGCGGCACCTACCCCCAGGGCTGGCGTCTGAGCGTGCCCAAGCTCGCCCTCGAGCTGACCGTGGAGCCCTTGCTCGCCGACCAGGAGCAGGCGCATCCCGGCGCTCCGATCATCTACTGGGAAGGCGGCTGTCGTTACGTCGGGAAGCGGTCGGGAAAGCCCATCGTCGGACGAGGACACGTCGAGCTCGTGGGCTACGCGAAACCCATGAGCCTGCCCCGCGTGTCGGCGCGGTAGCGTTGCGAGCGCCGCGGGGTGGGATGCGAGGCGCCGTGACGATGGCGATGTGGTGCATCGGTGAGGAGCGGGAACGAAGCAGACCGCCCCGCGCCGCCGCAACCCCTTGGGGCGCTGGGACTTGCGGCCTCATGCGGTGTCGTTCGTCGTCGATCGATGGAGCCAGCATCGACTTCCTCCTCTCTCCTAGCCTGAGACCGCAATTCCCGGGCGCGCTAGCCGCGCGGACGCGCGGGGCAGGCTCCCAGCTGCCTCAGTAGCGGAAGCGCGCTACCCTTCTCTGGATGTCGCGTCGTCGTCTTCTCATCGTCACGGCTTCGGTCGCCCTGCTCGCCCTCGTTCTCGGCGGGTGGCTCCTGCGTGATCACTGGCTCCCGGACTCGGGACCTTCGAAGCCGCAATCCTGGATCCGCATCCAGAAGTTGACCCTCGACGGCGACCAGGCCCGCGACGACGGCAAGGGCCTCATCAACGACGACGAGGAGAAGCTCGTCGAGGCGCTCTCGCTCTACGAGGAAGCCTGGCTCGTCCTCACCGGCGACGAGTATCCCGACGGTGAGGTTCGCTTCGACGATCCCGACTGGCGGTCGCGTCGCAACGACTTGATCCACAAGATCAAGACGACGGCCAAGGACGCCTACGGCGTGCTCGACCTGCCCGAGAAGTACAAGAAGGACTTCCCTGGGCTCGGTCTCCCGTTCTGACCCCTCACCAGTAGTCCGCACCCGCGACCGGCTCGCCATCGACGTAGACGATGTCGTGGGAGTAATCCTCGCTGAAGCCGACGTCCGGCCCACCGGGTCGTTGATCCTCGGCGAAGGAGCGGATCGTGTAGCTGGTGCCGTCGGAGACGTAGAGCATCTCGACACCCCAGTAGTCGCGTGACTCAGTCGATTCGACTTCGAGCCGCTCCAGGACCTCCGAGACCAGCCCCTCGTGAACGGGGTATCCACCCTGCTCTCGATGATGCACGAGAAGGGCTTGGTGAAGCTCGTCCATGCGCTTCTTGGTCTTCATGTGTGAGGGCATGCCGTGCACCCAGGTCCACGTCACCGGGAAGGTCTCGACCTCATCGCCGACCTCCACGCTCATGGTGAGCGGGCGTCGGACCTGACTGACGAGGCCCACTGAGGCCAGGCCAGCGACGAAGGTCAGCACGAGCAGGCCGACCACCGCCGCCGTCGACCGGAAGCTCCAGGTCAGCGGGGTCTCGTCCTCGCTTCGAGGCTTCGGCATGGGCAAGCGGCGCAGGAAGAGATGACCACCGCCGAGGAGAGCACCGAGAAGCACCAGGCCGGTGAGGATCGCCTCCATCCGCACGACGACCTGCGGGAGGACGCGGCCCAGGTAACTCAGCCAACCCACTCCGAGGAACCAGGGCAACTGGTAGAGATACATCGGCGGGAAGTTGCGACTGACCGTGCAGGCCCCGAGCAGGCCCACCGCCGCCCAGAGACAACCCCAAGCGAAGCGACTCGACGGCGCCTTGGCCGCGGGCGGAGAAGCGTTGCTCATCGTTCCCTCCAGGTCACGAACTCGCCGTCTCGGAAGATGATGTCGTGACGGTAGTCGGTCAGGAGCCCTTCGTCCGGACCGCTGGGGCGGCCGTCCTTTCCCAACGAGCGCAGCTCGTAGCTCACGCCATCCGACTCGTAGAGCAGGTCCCCACCCCAAGCGTCCTTCACGGTCACTTCCTTGATGTAGCTCGGTGTCAGCAATCGCTCGAGATCCGAGACCGGACCGCTGTACCGCGGAGGACCTCCTTCATCGAGGGCTCGAAGCTCGATGGCCGACGACATGGTCCGAAGAGCGCCTTCGGTGTAATGGGCCCTCGATCGTTGGGAGACAAAAGCCTCGATCAGCTCAGCTCGATCGCGGATGAGCCAACCGCATTGATGACCGATCGCCGTCGTCGCGAGGCTCGTGACCACGAGCAGGAGAACGAGAGCGACGACGCGGAGGCTCGTGACCCACCGCCACTCGGACGTCGCCTCGTCGTTCGAGCGGCACGCGGCCCACGCCCACGCGAGGAGTCGATGACCGAGAAGACAGGTCCCGACGAGGCAGGCCAGGGGCAGCATGAAGCTCGCCGGTGACGGATCCAGCCCGGGAACGACACGACGAAGGTGGGAGACCCAGCCGGTCAGCAACGTCCACGTTGCCTGGAGGGGGAACAGCAAGCCGACCGCGACCATCGCCGCCGCGACGAGCAGGCCGAGCCCCGCTCCGCCCCCGAGTTTCAACCAGGCCCTTCGAGTCACTCGGCGTCGGTCTCCGGATGCTCGCCCCCATCTTTCTCCGAGCTCAGCTTGTAGGTCACCCCGTCCTTCACCCATGCGCCGGGTGTCATGAGCTCGCGGGCCCCGGAGATCATCGTGAGGATGAGGTTGAAGGCCAGCCCCCAGAGCAAGACGAAGGCGAGGGCCCGTCGATAGCTCAGGAGCGGCAGCGACGTGAAGTCCTTGCGGAGGGAGTTCCAGAGGAGCTGCACGCCCTTCGAGGCGAGGAGGAAGGTCACCAGGAAGAAGGAGATGACCTCCAGCCGCACCGTCGCCATCTCCGACAGGAGCCAGACGGGCATGCCGGCCTGAGCTGGAGTCGGCAGGAGGAGCCCAACGACGATCAGCAGCACTGGCAGCGAACGATCACGAACGACAGGCAACATGCGAGCGCCCTCCGAGAGCTGAGGAAAGTCTAGCGACGCTCGACGAGACCCGTTCCGATCTCGACACGCGAGACGCCTCGCGCCCCAACCTCGAGAACGGCGACTTGTCACGAGCCTAAGTGAAAAGGACAATGGCATGAGTTAGTGTCCGAAACACCGAGCCGAGCCGACTTCCCATGCGACGGACTCTCCTCCTCACGCTCTCACTCGTCCTCCTCTCGCCCACGTTGGCCTCGAGCCACGGTGGCGGTCTCGACAGCGACGGTGGTCACTGGAACCACCGCACCGGCGAGTACCACTACCACCGACGCAGGGCGCCGAGACCGGCGCCCCGTCCGAAGGCGACCCGTCCCGAGCCCCGACCGACGCCTGCGACGCAGCCGGCTCCCCCACCGAAGAGAACGACGCCCGAGCCGACCCCTCGGCCGCTGCTCGACATCACGATGAAGCCGACGGTCGTCCTCGACTTCTCGACACCCGCTCCTCGCGCGACATCGCCAGCGACACCGAGGACACGCGCGCCGTCTCCGCCTCCTCCGCCCTCACCCGCGGCCGCTGCACCCTCACGACTGCTCCCCGCTGCCTCGTCCTTCGCGGCCCCACCGATCACCGAGCACGACGTGGCGTCCGGCACCATCACCAAGCCCGAGACCGCGACACCTCCACCAGCTCCCGTCTTCGCCGTCGGTGGCGCGCGCGAGTTCCATCACTACCGTGACTGTCGGAGGCTCTTCGCGCCGACGGTGCGCACGCTGCTGGAGAGCGACGCCGCCCGCGAGGGACTCCGCCCCTGCCGTGTCTGCGTGCGGCGGAAGGACGGAGCTGAACGACGCTGACCGAACCCGTTCGGCCTACTTGCGTCGGTGCACCACCGTCGGGCTCGCCTGATCGGTGGGGAGCAGCACGAGCTCGGCGACGTTCACGTGGGCCGGTCGGTCGACGATCCACGCGACGGTCGCAGCGACGTCCTCGGCCGAGAGCGGCGTCATCCCGTCGTAGACCGAGTCGGCCTTGGCGTCGTCGCCGTGGAAGCGCACGAGGCTGAACTCGGTCTCCACCATCCCGGGGTCGACGGTCGCCACCCTCACTCCGGTGCCATTGAGGTCGAGGCGGAGACCCTCGTTGATGGCGCGCTCGGCGTGCTTCGACGCGCAGTAGACGGCACCCTTCGGGTAGACCCAGCGCCCGGCGACCGAGCCGATGTTCACGACGTCACCGGCTCCCGCCGTCACGAAGTGCGGCACCACGCGACGGGTGACGTTGAGCAAGCCCTTGACGTTGGTGTCGAGCATCTCGTCCCAGTCGTCGACCGAGCCCGCCGGCAGGGCGTCGAGGCCCCGGGCGAGCCCGGCGTTGTTGACCAGGACCCGGCTCTCCGCCAGCAGGTCCGCCCGAGCTTCGGCCCAGGCATCGACGGCGGGGCGATCACGGACGTCGAGCTCGTCGAACGCCACGTCGACGTCGTGCTCGGAGCGCAACCGACCCGCCAGCTCTTCGAGCCGGTCGCGTCGACGAGCGGCCAGCAGCAAGGGCCGACCGCTCTTCGCCAAGGCCTCGGCGCAGGCCAGGCCGATGCCCGACGACGCGCCGGTGACGATGGCGCGAGCAGGGCTCACGCGGCGAGCTGACGCAGCACGTAGGGAAGGATGCCGCCGTGCTTGATGTACTCGAGCTCCTGCGGGCTGTCGACGCGGAGGACGACCTGGAAGCTCTTGGTCGAGCCGTCGTCGGCCGTGGCGGTGACGGTGAGCTCGCAGCGCGGCGAGAGACCGGCGGTGATGCCCTCGATGGAGAAGCTCTCCTCACCGGTGAGACCGAGGGACTCGCGTCCTTCCCCGTCCTTGAACTGGAGCGGCAGGACGCCCATGCCGACGAGGTTGCTCCGGTGGATGCGCTCGAAGCTCTCGACGATGACCGCCTTCACGCCGAGAAGGAGCGTGCCCTTGGCTGCCCAGTCGCGCGAGCTGCCGGTGCCGTACTCCTTGCCGCCGAGTACGACGAGGGGAGTCCCCTCTTCGGCGTAGCGCATGGCGGTGTCGTGGATGGAGCCGACGTCACCGCTGGGGACGTGCTTCGTCCAGTTGCCTTCCTTGCCGGGCACGAGGAGGTTGCGGAGCCGGACGTTGCCGAAGGTCCCGCGCATCATCACTTCGTGGTTGCCGCGACGTGAGCCGTAGGAGTTGAAGTCGACCTGGTCGACGCCGCTGCCCTCGAGGTAGCCGGCGGCCGGGCTGTCGGCGGCGATCGCGCCGGCCGGCGAGATGTGGTCGGTCGTCACGCTGTGTCCGGCCATGACGAGGACGCGCGCGCCGCTGATGTCGCCGAGGGCCGGCAGCTCGTCGACGGCGAGGTCCTGGAAGAAGGGCGGCTCGCGCACGTAGGTGGAGTCGCCGTCCCAGTCGAACGTGAGCCCCTCAGGTCGCTCCAGCGCCTGCCACTCGGGCGTGCCCTCGAGCACGGTGGCGTAGGACTTCTCGTACATCTCGGAGCTCAGGCAGTCGGCCAAGGTGTCGTTGACGAGCTGCTGGCTCGGCCAGATGTCCTTGAGGAAGACGTCGTTGCCGTCGGCGTCGGTTCCCAGCGGCTCGGTCTTCGGATCCCAGTCCATCCGACCGGCGAGAGCGTAGGCGACGACCAGCGGCGGTGAGGCGAGGTAGTTGGCGCGCACGAGAGCATGGATGCGACCGTCGAAGTTGCGGTTGCCCGAGAGCACCGACGCGACGACGAGGTCTTCTTCCTTGATGCCCGCCGCCACTTCTTCCGGTAGCGGACCGGAGTTGCCGATGCAGGTCGTGCAGCCGTAGCCGACGAGGTGGAAGCCGAGGCTCTCGAGGTCGTCGACGAGGCTCGCGCTCTTCAGGTAGTCCATGACGACCATCGAGCCCGGCGCGAGGCTGGTCTTGACCCAGGGCTTCACCTGCAGCCCCTTCTCGCGCGCGGCCTTGGCGAGCAGGCCGGCGCCGACCATGACCGAGGGGTTGGAAGTGTTCGTGCAGCTCGTGATCGAGGCGATGACCACGGCGCCCTGAGGGAGCTCGTAGGCGTCGTCACTGGAGTCGACGGTGGCGGTCTTTTCGAGGACGGCCGGTTCGTCGGAGCCGGCGAGATCGGTCAGGGTCTTGGCCCAGTTCGCCTTGATCTCGCGGAGGGCGACGCGATCCTGCGGACGACGCGGACCGGCGAGGCTCGGCACGACCTCGGCGAGGTCGAGCGAGAGCGTGTCGGAGTAGCGCGGGTCGGGATCGGAGTCGTTGCGGAAGAGCCCCTGCTCCTTGCAGTAGGCCTCGACCAAGTCGACCTGCTCGTCGCTGCGACCCGAGAAGCGGAGGTAGCGGCAGGTCTCGTCGTCGACGGGGAAGAAGCCCATCGTCGCGCCGTACTCGGGAGCCATGTTGGCGATGGTCGCGCGGTCGGGGAGGCTGAGCTCGGAGAGACCGGGTCCGTAGAACTCGACGAACTTGCCGACCACGCCCCGCTCACGCAGCGCCTGGGTGACGGTGAGGACGAGGTCGGTGGCGGTGGCGCCTTCCTGAAGCTTGCCGTCGAGCCGGAAGCCGACCACCTGCGGGATGAGCATGGTGACGGGCTGGCCGAGCATGGCCGCTTCGGCCTCGATGCCGCCGACGCCCCAGCCGAGGACGCCGAGCCCGTTGATCATGGTCGTGTGCGAGTCGGTGCCGACGAGGCTGTCGGGGTAGGCCATCTCGCCGACCTCGTCGTCGCGGACGAAGACGGTGCGGGCGAGGTACTCGAGGTTGACCTGATGGATGATGCCGGTGCCCGGAGGAACGACGCCAAAGTTGTCGAAGGCGCCCTGGGCCCAGCGGAGGAGGGCGTAGCGCTCGGCGTTGCGCTCCATCTCGCGGGCGACGTTGAGCTGGAAGGCCTCGGGCTTGCCGAAGTGATCGATCTGGACCGAGTGGTCGATCACGAGGTCGACGGGCTGGAGCGGGTTGATCTTGCTTGGGTCGCCGCCGAGCCGCTTCAGGGACTCGCGCATGGCGGCGAGGTCGACGACGGCGGGGACGCCGGTGAAGTCCTGCAGGAGGACGCGGGCCGGTCGGAAGGCGATCTCGTGGCTGGGGTCGGCCGTCGGATCCCAGCTCGCGAGGGCGCGGACGTCTTCGGGGTCGACGCTCTTGCCGTCCTCACCCCGCAGGAGGTTCTCCAGGAGCACCTTCAAGCAGCGCGGGAGGCTGGCCACGTCGCCGATACCCTGTTCCTCGAGGGCACTGAGGCGAAAGAGGCCGACCTTGCGGTCGCCGACCTGGAGGCTG
>JBCCFW010000105.1:0-25336 GCA_039029535.1 Acidobacteriota bacterium | reverse complement strand
GCGGATGCGGCTTTGGGGAGTCATGGCCGGGATTCTCTACTGGGTAGGCAGTCTCGACAGAGAGCCGACGCACGAACTAGACATTATATCGACAGCTCAGAACAGCAGGCTCCCACGCCCTGGTGGCCGAATTCAACAATATCGGGAGATTCAGGCCGATTGAACTCCCTGCAATGGAGTTGCAGCCCCGACGCCTGGCGGCTAAAACTAGACGCGATGTCGACAACCGCCTCTCCCTCGACACCACGACACTCGATGCAGGTCGTCACCCAGCGCACCGGGCTCAGCCCACACGTGCTCCGGGTCTGGGAGCGTCGTCATCAGGTGGTGAGCCCGATCCGCACCGAGGGCGGTCACCGCCTCTACTCGCAGGAGGATGTCACGCGACTGAGCCTCCTGGCTGAGCTCACGCGGAGCGGGCATCGCATCGGCTCACTGGCGGCTCTCACGCTCGACCAGCTCCAAGGCTTGCGTCGGGAGGACGTCGCGAGCACGCCGGCCCCCTTGCGACGCGGCTTCGAGGAAGCCCTGCAAGCCGTCGAGACGATGGATCGCGACGGGCTCACCGCGTGCCTCGAGAGCCTGACGAGCCGCCACGGGGCCCCCCGAGTCCTCACCGAGGTCATCGAGCCCTTGATGATCGAGGTCGGTCGTTGCTGGCATCGCGGTCTCCTGGGTCCGGCCCAGGAACATCTCGCCTCACTCGAAGTGCGACGGCTCCTCGAAGACCTCATCCGCCGGCAGCCGTCTCGCCCGGACTCGCCGGGCGTCGTGGTGGGAACCCTGCCGGGTCAGCACCACGAGCTCGGCGCGCTCACCGCCGCCTTGACCATGGCGATGCACGGCTGGCGCACCTGGTACCTCGGTGCCGACCTGCCTCCCGAAGAGCTGGCGCGAGCCGCCGAGCGCCTGGGTGCGAGAGCCGTCGCCGTCTCCCTCAAGCTCGCCGAAGCACGCGAGCAAGCGCTCGGTGACGTCCACGTCCTGCGCGAGGAGCTCGACGACGAGGTCGAGCTCCTCTGCGGTGGGCCGCTGGCCGACGAGCTCCGCGACGAGCTGAGCTCCAGCTCCATTCAGGTCTGCGAAGGGCTGAGCGAGCTCACGGACTGGCTGTCTCGCCGTTCGGAGTCGTCGTCATGAGGCCGCTCGGCCAGCGCCCAGACGTGCTCGGTGAGCGCGGTGATCTCTCCCGGGCCCAGCAGGTCCGTCCAGGGCGGCATGCCCGTGCCTTCGATGCCGTGCCTCACCACCTCGCGCAGGGCCACCGGGTCGTCGCCGTGACGCCAGGCACCGTCGAGGAAGCTCGGACCGACCTTCCCCTCTCCGGCAGCTCCGTGACAAGGAGCACAGTTGGTCAGGTAGGCCTGAGCGGTGTCCGCCGACTTCGGCAGCAGCCGCGGGAGCAGGTGGGACTCCCAGTCGACGCTGCGCGGAGCATCGCGCAAGTGCTCGGCCGGCCGGTCGTGCAGGCGGGTCGCCGCCATCAACAAGGCGCCGGTACCGAGCGCACACAGAAGAAAGAACATCTTACTCACGACTCTCAAGTAGGCCACGCGTCGTCGTCTCCATGCGGTGCCGAGCAACTTCACCACGTGGAAACCTTGACTTCCGATCCCGATCCCCGTCGTGCCCCACGGCACGACACGCCGTGACGACTCTCACGGCAGCGGAGACCATGATGATCCCGAGCGAAACCACGACCTCAGGTTCCTTCGTCCAGCGCGACGGCAGCGCCCTCGCCGTCATGCCCCCGCCGGAAGGCTCGGAGTGGGCGGCGCTGGAGGCCGGCTTGCTTGCCGACCTCAACCGCGCTCGCCAGCCCCGGACACACGGTGCCGGCGAGGTGATCTTCCACCAGGACAGCCCCTGCCACGGCATCTTCTGCCTCGAGCGTGGCGACGTCATGCTGCGCAAGACGGACGACGCCGGTCACGCGGTCATCGTGCGCCTGGCGCAGGAAGGCCAGACCCTCGGCTACCGCGCCTTCCTCGAAGGCGTGTCGCATGCCGCGACGGCGAGCGCGATCAACGAGTGCCAGGTCGGCTTCATCGACGGCGCGGTCTTCAACGACCTGCTCGCCCGTTCGCCGACGCTGAGCCGCCGCCTCCTCCATCGCTTCGCCCGCGAGCTGCGGGAGGCGGAGGAGCAGCGCCTCCACGCCGCGTACCTCACGGTGCGAGCGCGCCTGGCCCAGGTCCTTCTCCAGACACGTCACCGCTTCGGTCGCGTGGACGACGACGGTAGCCTGGTCGTCCAGCTCCCGTTCTCGCGTCAGGACCTGGCCGCGTTCATCGGTGCCCGACGAGAGAGCGTGGCTCGTGCCATCGCAGCGTTGCGCAACGACGACGTCGTGCAGTTCCAGGGTCGGAACGCCTACGTGGCCGACCTCGATGCGCTCTTCGACGAGGTGGAGCCGGGACCGACGAGCTGAGCTCGTCGGTCGGGCCCTGCCCTCACCAGCCTTCGAACTTGCTGATCACGTCGCGCACCCGCTCGGGGAGCGGGATGGGCTGGAAGGTGTCGTCGATCGCGCAGTGGGTCGTGCTGCCGCTCGCGACGAGCCGGTTCTCCCGGGCGTGACGGATGCGGAACTCGAAGCGGAAGCTCGAGCTTCCCAGGTGGGCGGTGCGGACGTCGATGAAGAGTCGATCATCGAGCCGCGCCGGTGAGCGGAAGTCGAGCTGGGCGCTGACCACCACGTTCTCGCAGTCCCTCATGGGACGACTCTGGTCGGACAGCCCCAAGTTGCGGAGGTAGTCGACGCGACCGACCTCGAGATAGGTGAAGTAGTTGCCGTGGAAGACGATGCCCATGGCATCGGTCTCGGGCAACCGCACGCGGACCTCGGTGTGGAAGTTGAAGCGAGGCTCGGACTCTTCACTCGTCATCGATGGTGATCCCCGTCTCCCCTGCTCGTGGCGTCGATCAATCGTGCCAGCGCCTCGAGGGACGATCTTGAGTGCGAAGACTGACGGTGGCCCTTCACGGCGACCCGGCCCGAGCGCCGACCCTTCTTCGGTCGAGCTCGCTCGCGCGCTCCGCACCCACCCGCGAGCCACCCGACGTCTTCAGCCTTGCCTTCGTGCGGGGGCAAAGCCCGTTGAGGACCGAGAAGCGAGTACTCGCTGCGCAGGCAGTGGATCTGGCTGCGCAGCAAGAGACTGATGAGTGGTGCCGGCGAAATGAAAAGGGCGAGGTGGAGGTCGTGCCTCCGCCTCGCCCCGGGCTCAAGTGAGGAGGGACCTCACCAGCGCGGACGGCGCTCGCGCTCGCGAGCCTGGTTCACGTTGAGGGTCCGACCGTCCACCTGACGACCGTTGATCGCCTCGATCGCGTTCTGGGCCTCGTCGTCGTTCGGCATCGTGACGAAGGCGAAGCCGCGCGAGCGCCCGGTCTCGCGGTCGGTGATGATCGCGACCTCGTCGACCTGGCCGAATTCGGCGAAGTGCGACTCGAGACCCTGCTCGGTGGATTGGAAGGAGATGTTTCCCACGAAGATCTTCATGCTGCTTGTTCAGTCTCTGCGCCGTCGGAGCTCACGGACGGCTAGAAGCAGACGTGGGATCGACGGATCGGAAGAGCCGGCTGGTAGCCGACGGGACGACGTACCGTAACGCGGGCTTCCCGCCGGGAGCAAGGCGCCCCTTTTCTGATGGGCTCGCCCGCCGAGCCCGTTCGTGCGAGCATCCGCTTTCCTGCCGACGGGCCCCTCCGGGCCGCCCGGCGACTCGCATGGCTCGCGAGGCCCGATGAGCAAGGGTGCCAAGAAACGCCGCTCGCGGCGGTCGTCCTCCCCCCCGACCACCTCGTCCCCCACCGGCTCCGGCGGAGCGCCGCTCGGCGGCCCGTTCGGCCTCGGGCTCGGCCTCCTGGCCATCGCGGTCGTCCTCTGCCTGATCCTCACGGTCAACCATCTCGGTGGCCTGGCCCTGCCGGGCTGTGGTGAGGGCGGCGGCTGCGCCGAGGCCGCCAACAGCAAGTACGGGAAGCTTCCCGGCCTGGGCTGGCCCCTCTCCTTCGTGGGCCTGGCCTACTTCGCCGGCCTGCTGGCCGCTTGGATTCGAGGTCGTACCGATCAGCCGCCCGTCTTCCGTCACCTCGTCCGGCTCGGCGCGGTGGGCTCGCTGATCCTGATCACCATCCTCTTCGTGGAGGGCTACACCTGTCTCTATTGCCTCGGCTCACACCTGGCCAACCTCGGCTTCTGGGGACTGCTCGAGCGACTGCCGCTGCGGGCACCGAGAGGACGACGGGGCTCCCCCTCGCTGCCGACGGTCATCGGGGTCGGTCTGGCGGTGTCGGGCGTGCTCGGCGTCCTCGAGATGACCATGGCCTCGAAGGTCCGCGAGCGTCTCGACGCCGAGGTCGATGCGTCGGTCGACGAGATCCTCGCCGACGGCGGCACGACCGCGACGGGGACGAACGCCGCAGCCGGAGGCTTCACCGGGCGTCATCGGGTCGGACCGGAGCAGGCCGTGGTCCGGATGGTCCTGTTCACCGACTACCAGTGCAGCGACTGCCGGGCGGTGGAAGAAGTGGCCGAGCGCGTCCAGGCCGAGAACCCGAACACGGTCTCGCTGTCGATCAAGCACTTCCCGATGGACCAGAAGTGCAACCCCCACGTGGGCCGCAGCCTCCATCCCAACGCCTGCTGGGCCGCCCGGGCCGCAGAGGCCGCCGGCATCCTCGCCGGTGACGAGGGCTTCTTCCTCTTCCACTCGTGGCTCTTCGAGCAGAACGGCTCCTTCACCGACGCGAGCCTCCCCGGCGATCTCCGCACCCTCGGATTCGAGCCCGACGAGTTCATCAGGACCATGTCCTCGCAGGAGACCCTGCGTCGGGTCCAGGCCGACATCGAGGAGGGCGTGGACCTCGGTCTCCACTTCACGCCGATGATCTTCCTCAACGGCATCCAGCTCCGCGGCGTGTTCGAGGCCAACGCCGACTCGCTCGCGACCTCGGTCGCCCGCGTCATCTCCGCGCGTCCCCCGGCTGCCGACGCGAGCGACGATCGTCCCCCCCCCGCCGCCGACAAGGCGGTCCAGGACTGGCGTCAGCAGTCCCGCCGCGTGCTCCCCGCCGCGCGCGAGGGCCGGCGCATCGGCTCCGCTGCCGCCCCCGTCGAGATCGTGGTCTGGGGCGACTACCAGGAGCGCTCGGCCGTGCCCGTCGCCAACGCCGCCATCCGCGCCTGGATGCAGGGTCGCGACGACGTCAGCTACAGCTACCGTCACTTCCCCTTCGATCAGGACTGCAACTCCTCGGTCCCTCGCAGCGCACACCCGAGGGGTTGCGATGCCGCCCGCCTCGCCGAGGCCGCCGCTCTCCTCGCTGGAGAGGACGGCTTCTGGAAGGTGCACGAGTGGCTTTTCGCCAACCAAGACGACGTGGCCAATGGTCGCTTCGCCGGAGCGGCGGCGGTGCTGGGCGTGGCCCCCAGCCTCCTCGAGGCGGCGATGAAGGACGCCCGGCTCCCTGACCTCATCGCCGAGGACATCACCTCCGCCCGTCCCGACGGCGGCTCGACCTCCTTCTTGTACCGCGGCTCGCTCCCGACCATTCACGTCAACGGCAAGGTGGTCCCCCGCTGGCGACTCCGCGGCCAGCCAGTGCTCGATCGCATTCTCGACGCCGCCGTGGAGGACTCGCGCTGACGCGCCTGCGGTGTCGCGAGCCGGGTCGGAGACAAGCGTCGACGAGCTGAGGCAAGATTCCGGGGTCGCTCGTGCTTCCGACTGAGCTCGTCGGGGGCCGGGACAAAGGGAGGAGCGCCGGAAGTTGAGCCAGCACGCACCGGGCACGGGCCTGCTGACCCTCGGTCCGGGTCTCCGTGAGCTGGGGGACGGCGTTCTCGCCCAACACCCCGGGCTCGCGAGCCGCCTGAGCGTCCTTCACCTCGAGGCGGCCGAGGGCTCGAGCGACCGTCGTCGCTCCGCGCTGCGTCTTCCGCTGCCCACCTCGGCAGCCCTGCTGGAGCACCTCGCCGCGACCTGGCGACGTGACGAGACGAGCACGCTGACCGAGCTGCTCCCCCCCGCCTGGCAAGGCGGCCCCGACACCTGGCCTTCCGAGCTCGACCCGCGCTACCGCGCTCGACACGCCCTGCTCAACTCACGCCGCGTGCTCGACCGACGCCTCGACGAGCTCGTCGCCGCCAAGCCCAGTCGCATCGTCGTGGTGGCGCAGGGCCACGAGCCCACCGCCTCGGGGGGTCTCCTCCTGGTGGCCGGATGGCTCCGCGAGCGGCTGGCGGAGGCCGAGCACGCGATCCCCATCGACCTCGTGCTCGGGCTCGAGCCCCTCGGCGCCGCCGCGTCGAGCCATCCTGCCGACGCGGCTCGCCTGGTCGCCTTGCTCTCGGGCCTCGATCGAGCCGAGTCGCACTTCGAGCAGGTCGTGCTCGTCGGCAGCGAACGACTGCAGGCCGAGACCTTGACGACTGCGATGGTCGAGCTGGTCGGCCGGCTGCTCCGTCTCCACCTGGACGATCCCGACCCGACACCACCGGCGACGGCGAGCTTCCGCGCCCGACCGACACGCTACGTCGCAGCCACCGCCGGCACCGCGACGCTCGACCTCGCCTCCGTCGCCGACGCGCACTGCCGACGGCTGGCCCCCGAGCTCCGGGCGGTGGTCGTGTCACGCGAGGACGTCGAGGCCTTCGACCCGGGAGCGCTCGCGCGCAGTCGCATCGAGGAGATCGAGACCGGCATCGCCGCGAGCCTTCGAGAGCTCGAGAGCTGGCGTCATCGTCACGCCGAACGGGGTCGTCGCGCCACCGGCCTGGAGGACCTCACCGCCCGCGCGCTCGAGACCGCTCGCAGCTTCCTCACCGGCGGCACCATCGACCGCATGACCGGCAAGGTGCAGGCCGGCTACGTCGCGCGTCACCTCGAATGGTGCTGGCAGCTCGTGGTCGGCGGTCGTGCCGGGCTCGACGACGTCCTCACGCTCTTTCAGGTCCTCGCGCTCGGACTGCCCGCGTCGCACTCCGAACGAGAGCTCGACGAACGACGTCGCGCTCTCGCCGAGGCTCCGGAGGATCCTCTCCGTCAAGTCGATGCCGCCTTGGCCGAGGTTCGTCACGCCTGGGCGCGGGCGTTCCACGAAGACCTGGAAGGGGTCACGCGCTCGGCCGCGCAGGTGCGAGGTCATCTCGTCGGCCTCGCAGAGCTCTGCACCAAGACGACGACGGCGAGCGCCCGCGAGTCCCCCTGGCGCAGCGTGCTGCCGCTCTCACCGGAGGAGGTGTCGCGCTCGCTGCGCGAGTCCGGCGTCACCGCCCTCGGCTGGCTCCAGTCATCGCTCGATCCCGGCAGCGTCGATCCCGCGCGTGCGTTGAGCCGGCCGGCCGAGGTGCTCGAACGCGGGCTTCGGGACGACATCGACCGCCGGCTGCACGAGCTGCTCGAGCGTCACCCCGTCGCCGAGCTTCCCGGCCTGCGACGCTGGCTGCCCCGCTTCATCGCCGGGCTCCCGCCGCTGACGACGGTCGACCATGACGCCTTGCCGCGTCGTCAGGCCCATCGTCGACGCTGTGTTCTCCATGCAGAGACGACCGACGCCGCGGGCCTCGCTGGCAGTCTTGGACAGGCTCCCGAGTTGCGGTCGGGCGACGACGCTGCCTCCCTGGGCTGGATCGAGCTCGTCGGCCCCTTCCCCTTGCAGGCCTGGTCGGAGCTGGCCGCCGCCCGTCAGGCCGCGAGCGAGCTGCTGAGCACGGGACGCATCGCTCCCTTGCCCGAGGAGCACGCGGGCGAGCGCTTCCACGACCCGCTCCCCGGCGACCTCGTCACCCGCGGCTTCCGCCAGCTCGGGAGCGAGGCGGGTGGACGTTGGCGCGAGTCCTTCGAACGAGTGGACGACCTTCTCCCATCCGAGCTCGCGGGCCTGCCCCGCGACCGACCGGCCCTACGTGTCCTGACGACGGTGGCGAGCTGGACCCGCGGCTGGGCGACCGGCGAGTCACCGTCTCTTCCGCCGAGCCTCGGACGCGACCTTCAAGAGCTCTCCGAGCTCCGAGAGCACGACGGCAGCGACGACGAGCTTCACGAGCTGCTCGAACGGCTCGCTCCGGTCGCCCGCGCCGTCCAGGTCGCCACGGAGGTGACCTCGGCAGGCGATCAGGTTCACCACCTCACCACCGCTCGCCAGGCCCTCGACGAGGCGCGGACACGCATCGACCTCGGCCTGGCCGGTCGCGAGCGTCGGGTCTTCACCCGTCTCCTCGACGGCTGGACGTCGGGCCTCGACGAGCGGCTGAGGGCCCTGCGAGGGCGCTCCGAGCTCGGTCTCGACCTGCGGACGCGTCGAGCGATCAGCACGGGTCGCACGACCCTGCGTGTCGAGCTCGTCAACCGCGGCGAGCACCCGGCCTTGCGGGCGAGCGTCTCACTGATGGCATCGGAGCACTTCCGCGTCCTGGGTCCCGACCGGCTCGAGGTGGGTGAGCTGGGACCGGGTCGTCGCCAGGCCCTCGACTTCTCGATCAAGCCGAGCGCCGAGGGGGAGCTGCCGATCGCGCTCGCGCTGAGCTGGGACGATCTCGAGTCGACCGGCAAGACCGCGCGTCAGGACGAGCGCGTCACGATCATCGCCCAGCCGCCGGCCTTCCGTCGCATCGAGAAGAACCCGTACATCGCCGGTCCGCCCGTGCGCTCGACCGAGATGTTCTTCGGCCGTCAGGACGTCTTCCGGCACGTCACCGACAACCTCACCGGACGTCACCAGGACAACGTCCTCATCCTGTTCGGCCGCCGTCGCACGGGGAAGTCGTCGATCCTCTATCAGCTCGAGCGTGGAGACCTGCTCGAGGAGCACCTCGCCGTGCTCGTCGACCTCCAAGGGCTCGGTGGCTTCGACACCGCCTCGTTGCTGTACCAGCTCGCCCGCAAGCTCGGCCGACGCCTGCGCTCGGAGGAGGGCGGCTCCGAGCTGCCACGACCGCAGCGCTCGGAGTTCAGCGAGGCCCCCTACGACGCCTTCCAGGATCACCTCGACGACATCGAGGACTTGCTGGTGGGCCTGGACCGTCGCCTGCTCGTCATGATCGACGAGTTCGAGCTGCTCCGCTCTCGTGTCGAGGCCGGCGCGGTCGAGCCGGAGATCTTCCCGTTCCTGCGCAACCTCATGCAGCACCGGGAGCGTCTCGCCTTCCTGCTGGCGGGCACGAACGAGCTGGTCACCATGCGGGAGGACTACAGCTCCATCCTCTTCTCCCTGGCGATCTACCGACGCATCTCCTACCTCCCGACCGACGACGCGGGTCGGCTCATCGAGGAGCCCGTGCGGGGTGAGCTGCTCTTCGACGACTTGCTGGTGGACTCGCTGCTCCACCTGACGGCGGGCCACCCCTACTACCTCCAGCTCACCTGCCAGAACCTCGTCAACCACGCCAACTTGCGCAACACCCATGGTTGGCTCTCGCCGGAAGACCTGCAGTCGGTGCTGCCGGAGGTGCTCGAGGCCGGGGAGGGTCACTTCCTCCACGAGTGGCGCAGCCTGGAGTCGCAATCCGAGCGCTGCGCGCTGGCCGCGATCGCCGAGAACGACGACACGGGCCTGCGCTGGTTCGAGACCGCCGAGGTCACCTCACTCGTGCAGCCCGTCCACCAGCGCAGCTTCCCGGCCGAGGACGAAGTGTTGCAAGAGGCGCTCGAGCAGCTCCACCGGGCGGACCTCCTCGAGGCGGACGAGGCGCGTCGATCGTGGCGTGTTCGCATCGACCTCATGCGACACTGGATCCGGCGGAACCGCTCTCTCGAGCGGGCGGCGGCGGGAGGCTCGACGGGATGAGCGCCAACCCCTTCTTTCATCGTTCGGCGATCACCAACCCGGAGCACTTCTTCGGGCGCACGCAACCGCTGGCGACCTTGCTGGCACGGGCCGGCGCCGAGAAGCCGCAATGCGTGTCCATCGTCGGCCCGCGTCGCATCGGCAAGAGCTCGCTGCTCCAGCGTCTGGCGATCGAGCAGGCCCGCGAGGGCGACTCGCCCCTGCTCTTCCTCCACCACGATCTCGAGGCCTCGGGGAGTCAGAGCACCGAGAAGTTCTTCGGCAAGCTCACCAGCAAGCTCGAACGCCTCCTCCGGAAGCGGGACATGCCCATCCCGGAGGTCACCGACGCGGAGGACGCCGAGGAGCGCTTCACCGAGCTGGTCGAGCTGCTCACCGAGGAGGGCTGCCGAGTGGTCTTCCTGCTCGACGAGTTCGACACGGTCACGCTCAATCCTCACTTCGACGCCGACTTCTTCGGTCGGCTCCGCTACCTCACGAACTGCCACGCCCTGGCCTGGGTGACGGCGTCGTTCGTCGAGCTCACGGAGCTCTGCCACAGCCACGACGTCCGGCAGAGCCCCTTCTTCAACGTCTTCACCACCTTGCACCTCGGTCTTCTCGAACAGGAAGAGGTGGAACAGCTCGTGCTCACCGAGAGCGACCGCGCCGGGCGTCGCTTCGACCAGGGCGACCTCGCGATCGTCAAGGAGCTGGCCGGACGTCACCCGCTCCACGCGCAGCAGGCGGCCAGCGCAATCTGGGAGCATGCCGGCGAGGGTCGCGTGGCCGTGCAGCGCTCCTTCCTCGAAGATGCCGAGCCGCACTTCCGCCATGCGCTGGCCCATCTCGATCGTCGTCAGGCGCGGACCCTGGTTCGAACCGCCAAGGGTCGCGACGACGTCGACGGTCAGGAGATCGCCTGGCTCGAGCGCCGGGCCTTGCTCGTGTCGGAAGACGGAGAGCGGCGTCCGTTCAGCTCGGCCTTCGGTCAATGGCTCGTGCACCGAGCCGAGAGCGCCGTCGCCGAGGACGAGCCGCGTCCCGAGGCGGTCACGCGCTCACGGGCCGGAGGGGCGCCGGGTCGACGCGGCACGGGCCCGGCCATCGGCGACGTGTTGGGCGAGCGCTACCTGCTGGAGTCGAACCTGGGAGCGGGTGGCTTCGGCGAGGTCTTCGCGGCGCGTGATCGGAGGCTCGATCGCGAGGTGGCGATCAAGGTCATCCTCCAGGTCGAAGAAGAGAAGCAGGCGACGCTGCGACGCGAGCGCTTCTTTCGCGAGGCAAGGGCGGCCGCCCGAATCGCCCACGAGAACATCGTGGCCGTGCACGACGTGGGTGAGGACGGCGGGCTTCCCTATCTCGTCATGGAGCGCGTGTCGGGCCGGACCCTGCGTCGTCGTCTCTCGGACGAGGGCGCGCTGCCCACGGCGGAGGCCTTGGGGCTAGCGGGTCAGGCGGCGCTCGGTCTCTCGGCGGCGCACGCGCTGGGAGTGATCCACCGAGACATCAAGCCGGAGAACCTGCTCCTCGACGCGAACGGTCGCCTGCGCATCGTCGACTTCGGGCTGGCCTGGCTCACCAGCGACTCACGGCTCACTGCCGATGGCTCGACGGTGCTGACGCCGCCGTACGCCTCACCCGAGCAGGTCATGGAGCGCCCGCTGGACGGACGGAGTGACCTGTTCAGTCTCGGTTCGACCTTGTGGGAGATGCTGGTCGGTCGTCCGGCCTTCGACGGCGGACATGCCGGGGCGATCCTCTACAAGATCGTGAACCGCACTCCGCCGCAGGCGCCTTCCGAGCTCGAGGAGCGTGGTCAGGCCATCATGAACCTCGTGCTGCGCTGCCTGGCCCGTGACCCGGAGGATCGGCCGGGCTCGTGTGCAGAGCTGGCGGAGCGCTTGGCGGAGTTGGTCGCGGAAGGATGATCAGCGGGCGGACTCGTGCTGTCGGGCCCGCAGACGACGTTTGGCCGCCAGATGCCTTTCGATTCGCAGCCGTAGGGACCGAACGCGCTCGACCGCCTCGTTGACTGGCTTGCGCTCGCTCGAGCTATTCAAGTCACGACCAGCCGTCTCCAAGGCAATGAGCAACCGTTCGAGCCGCTCGCTGGCTCGCTCCGGATCGGCCATCACGATAGCCTCGATGCCAGCGGTCCGGATCCAATCCACGATCCAAGCTCGCATCTCTGGATCCGCGTGTTCCAGTTGCGCGATGAACCAATCCCAGTTCTTGACGGGATCGGACTTGAGATGCCGGTTGAGTGCCCACTTCCGGTCGCGCACCGGTAGAGAGGTATCGGTGGCGAACTCGGGGTATCGCTCCCGAACCCCATCGCGTATCTCGCGACCGACGCGATGGCTCACGCAAGCATCGAGACTGCGCAATGGGTAGTCCAGCTCGGGCCGGAGTAGCATGCGGGCCGCCAACTTCAGCTCTTCCGAGTGCCTGTCTTCGTGAAGGCCGGCACAGAGCATCTCGGCGATACCCTCGCGCAGCCCCCTGTCTGTTTCGAGATTGGCGACGACCGCAAGGAGTCGGCGAACGTCCTCGGGCGCGAGCCAGCGAACGCTCCCTCGAAGAACAGTGACAACTACGCGCCGATGACGCATCTCGATAGCACCATCGACGAGTAAGTTCACCAGAAATGCGGCGTTGGCGGATGGCGTGTCATCCCGAAGGAGCCGTAGATGGCGAGACGCCTGCTCTGAGTCCTTGGCTGCGCGAAATCGCTCGTAGATCGCACTCCGCGTGGATGGCATCAGGAGCTGCCTACTGAGCCAGAGGAGATCGCCAGGCTCACTTCTGGCCAACCGACGCAGTTGCTCTCGCTCTTTGGCCACCACCAGTTCGGCACCCAGCCCCTGAGCGCCAACCACTTGCTTGGGAGCGAAACCGGCCTCATCCGCTTCGCGAAAGATCCGAGCTCTTGCCGTTCGATCCTCAGCAGCAGCGAGGAGGCGAGCCCCGAAGCCTCCCAGCGTTTCCCTCGGGGGCTCCTGCAATGCCGAATCGCCGGGTGGCTGCGTACGCCAGCTCTGGACCGAGCCCATCATCAAGAAGATCAACCCAATCATGAGTGCATTCATGCCGCCTCCTCAGAGTCCGCGTTCACCACGTCTCCCACTCCCTAGCGCCCACCGAGCGCTTCGCTGAAATCCACGAGGCCCGTCACCCGGCTGCACTCGTCATCACCTAGCCCCTCTCCGCACCTAGCGCCACCAGGACAACCCCATGAGTTCCTGCGCGCCAAGACTGAATGCGGTCCGCTTGGACACCTCACCAGCCTCCCTCTCGAATCCAAGACTGCAATCGCGAAGCTGCCTTCTTCATGGTAGCCCGCCAGATTCGTGAAGTCGACATTCGCCCTGACAGCGCCTGGAGCGTCCTCGAGATGAAGAACCACTCCCCGTGAGACCGGGCTCGCAAGCGTCGTGGCCAACTCGCTCTGGGTCAGATTCAACCAGATGCTCTCGTCGAGCACGCTCCGTGTCGGCCACAATTCCACGCCCACTTCATTCTCCTCGAACAGGCCACTGGAGACATCAGACCTCGCATCCCGCAGCACCAACCCTCTCGAGTTCCCCAGAAACTGAACTTGCCGGAGCTCACTCCTCACGCCAGCACCATCCCAGGCGAGATAGCCGAAGTCACCGTCAGAGACACTACTTCCTGTTGACATCACGCGAACGGGACCCGTCCAGGCAAGGCCGATCGAGTTACCCTCGTGCGAATTGGCACCGAGCGTGACGGGAATGCTCTCGACCTCAGCGGTTGGCGCCATCACCCAAAGTGCTGCAGAGAGTCTTCCATCAACGCTCTCATGTCCGCGAAGCTCACATCGGTTCACTTGAAGCGAGAGCTGCTCGCTTCGTTCCGTGACCAACGCAACGTTGGCCGCGCTCAACTCCCCGGCCGGAGCCAGCGAGGGATAGGCATCCGATAAACCATCGAGCACGATCCCCTCATCGCTCGTGTTGCCATCGAACACGACCTCGGCAAAGGAGGCCCGCAAGCCATGCATCGACGAAGGACTCGCACTACCTTCGACGAAGACTGCACCACCATCTCTCGCCGCTCGGTTGGAGGCGAGCGTTGACTCCGAAATCAGGACAACTGTCTCCGCTTGGTGGCAACCCGACCTCTGCACGGCGACACCACCTCCACTTCCTGCGAACGAAGCCAGCCCCGTACTTGTCAGTGTCGCCGAATTGCCTTCGAACAGAGCTCGCTCGAGCGTCACCTCCGCCCCATCGACACTCACGCCACCACCGCTGAGACCCGCATTCCGAAGAAAGTCGGTGTTGGCCAACAGGCTCACCTTCGCACCGCAGTCGACGTGCAAGCCTCCGCCTCGCCCCAGAGGTGACTCGTTGGAGTCAAGAACCATCGCCTCGTCATCGAGAGTTCCAGAGAGCATCGCGAGTCGAGCACGCGACCCGATCATCAAGCCTCCACCATCGCCGCGCCTCGCGATGTTCTTCTCGAAGTGCGGACTAGAGATCACGGTCTGGACTTCCATGTCCACGTCTTCGATCTCGACGCGAGTCACGACCAGGCTCAGGGTCCCCTGTGCCACGACGATGCCGCCGCCTCCGGTACCAGCTTGATTGGAGGTCACCCGAACACCCTCCAGACGGCTTCCTAGCGACTCGAATCCGCCCAGTACGAAGCCACCTCCTGCTCCATCTCCTAGCTCGCGATTCGGAACGACGTTCTCCGAGACGACTCCCCGGTTCATCACGATTTGGAGGCCTCCAACGACGTCACCACCGATGAGGTTCGAGTAGGGTTCATCGCCCACGATGGCAAGCCCTCCTCCCGCGAGCAGGGCCGTGTTCTTGACAACCCACGACTCTCGAAGACTCAGTTGCCCATCGCTGATGGGACCAAGCTCGGGCTCGATCAAGACCAGGTCACTGATCTCCTCGTCTGGTACCTCTTCGAGGTCTCCGAAACCCCGCCCCGCAAGCCCTCCTCCAACGTCTGCGAAGTTCCCCTCGAATCGAGACTCGAGGACCGAGACCCACGAGTCCAAGACATAGAGCCCCCCACCGAACGCGGCCGCGGTGTTACCGAGGAGCTGCCCGTCCTCATTCACCCCTGCCTTCCCCACCGCACAGGAGTCGAGACTCACGCGCTCCGAGTCGAGTTCCCTTCCCGAGTTGGCTACCGACACGCCTCCACCCATGCTCGCCTCGTTCCCGAGGAACTTGCTCTCCGAGATCGTCACTCCGAAACACTCCTCGAGATCGATGGCTCCTCCACGGTGGTGCTCGTGGCCGCTGAGAGGCACCTCGTTCCAGAGGAAGTTGCACTCAGCCATCACGACTTCCTGACCGCCCTCCTGGGCGCAGCGCCAGAGAGACACGGCCCCACCAACCTCGGCCGAGTTCGCAGTGAACTCACACCTCCGCAGCTCACAGTGGCTCAACTCGCTCCCACGGATGGCTCCCCCTGCTCCCTGAACACGGAAGCCAGAGAATCCACAGCCAGACACGACCAGGCCCGAGTTCTCGGCGAGAATGGCTCCACCCTCCACCGGACGCTCCAGCCCGAAATCGCGTCCCTCGAAGGTCACGCCGCTCACCTCCAACCTCTCGGTCTCCGACACGGTCAGCACCGGCTCGGGCGTCTCCGGTCGCCACGTGACGGCTGCATCGGTGCATGCCCGGATCTCCACGTTCTTGGCCGAGACGACGACGTTCTCCAGGTATTCACCGTCATGGAGAAGAATCACGTCGCCCGACGAGGCGGCATCGACGGCCGCCTGGATCGTGCAGTACTCCTCACGCTCTGCCCCGCCCACCTCTCGGACGGCCTCGGCGAGGAGCTCCTCGACTGCCGGACAGTCCGGCACGTCGTCATTGTTGGATCCCGTGCCGCAAGTGCAGTCGTCCACGCAGTACGGCAGGCTCCCGATGGGACACTCGCCCTCGACGATGACCAGCGTGTACGGGCCACACCACCAGCCGTCATGAGCCTTGATGGTCAGCTCGTAGACCTCACCCTCTCGCGTCGGGAACTCCACGAAACCGAACTCGATCCCGACACAGGCCCCTGAGCCGTCGCGCGCGATCAGCCAATGAGGAATGCCGTCGAAAGACGCCAGCACGATGCCACCGGTGCCGGTGACCGACATGGTCTCGAAGGAGCCTCCCGGCCCGATCGGACTCGGCTCACAGCACGCCGGGATCGGCTGCGGCTCGAAGGGGTCGTCGGTGCAGGCGAGCTCCCCTTCATGGACACAAGGGACGTCCAGGGAGGCCACCACCGGCTGCGCCAGGAACAGGCCCAGGACAACCATCAGCAAGACGAGCCCAGAGGTCACCCTCCGGCTCATGGCGCACGTCTCCTCCCTCACGTCGTCCTCCCGCCGTCACCGCACGGTCGCTCCAAGGACCAAGCGGGGACTGAGCCCAATCTAAGGCTCCAGACGGATGGCCGCTAGTGCCGGCACTCCTTTCCCGAGAGCGGTGTTCGGCGCACCGAACACCCTCGAACCGAGCTCTCGGGTCGTCCTACGGACTCCGCCAGGGCACCCGGCTCTCGTGGTTCCCGCAGGCCTGCACCGCTCGGACGTCGTAGAACCAGATCACGCCCGGCGTGTCCGGATCGGTCCAGGACGGAGCCGTCGTGGTGGCGTGCACGTCGCCGGGGATGAGCACCTTCATGTCCGTGCGTCGGACGTTGTAGTGCGACACCCAGGCCGGCTGCTCGTAATCCAACCAGCTCAGCACCGGCCGATCGCGCGTGTCCCGACGAACGCGAAGGTCCGGCATGGGATCCGGCACGAGCGGGTCCGAGCAGTACACGTTCACCGTGCGCACCTCGAGGTTGTCGTCCTGGGCCGGCGGGATGGACGAGTCCTGGGCTCGCACGAGGTAGTGATAGGTCTGACCACAAGCCACCGTGTCGTCGGTGTAGCTCGTCCCCGTGAAGCCGTCGACCAGAGGATCCGAGCCCGGGTCGACCGGCAGGCTGTTGCTCCGCCAGATCACGTAGGTGATCGGCGGCACGCTCCCGCCACTGGCCGGCGCCCACTGGAGCAGGACATTCGGATCGTCGCGAACCGATCGGCTCTCGCAGATCTCGAGCAGGCCCGCGAAGTCGGGAGGCTCGGCGTTCTCGCACTCGTCGCCCTCTCCGTCACCGTCCATGTCGCCCTGACCCGGGTTCGTCGTGTCGCTGCAGTTGTCGTCGCAACCCATGGTCACGCCGTCCGGACAGGGGTTGTTGCCGGGGATGCCGTCGCCATCGCCGTCGATGCAGACGCCGTCACCATCCATGTCGTTGTCGGTGTCGGTCGGGCAGGGATCGCAGGCATCACCGAGGCCGTCGCCGTCGGTGTCTTCCTGACCCGGATCGGCATCGGCCGGACAGATGTCGCAGTCGTCGCCCAGGCCGTCACCGTCGCGGTCGAGCTGCGTCGGGTTGGGCTGCCCCGGACAGTTGTCGCAAGCGTCGCCCGCACCGTCCATGTCGGTGTCGGTTTGGTCGTTGAGGATCTCGGGGCAGTTGTCGCAAGCATCCCCGAGACCGTCCCGGTCGGCGTCCGCCTGGCTCGGGTTCCACGTGTCGAGGCAGTTGTCGCAGGCATCACCCACGCTGTCAGCGTCCGCGTCTTCCTGACCGGGATTCGGAACTTCCTGACAGTTGTCGCAGCCGCCGAGGATGCCGTCGTCATCGACGTCCGGCAGGCCCGGGCAGCCGGGCTCGACGCTCGACTCGTGACAGCGGACGAAGAAGTCCAGGCGGTGCATGCCGCCGACCACGTGCACGGCCGGCCCCGTCGGTCCCGTCGGGAGGTAGTGCGCGCTGAGTGCGTTGCGCCCGTTGGTGATGGCCGGCGGTGAGTCGGTCAGGCACTCGAGCGCCGTCTCGTCGGTGAGCCACGTGTCGGTGGCCGGGTCATAGACCCGCACGGTCGAGTAGGCGAGGAACGACCCGTCGTAGCCGCCGATGACCCAGATGTGATCACCCACCGTCACGGCCGCCGCCTCGGCGAAGCCCGGCCCCGGGAAGGGCGTGCCGAAGCTCCACGACTGCGTGGCGATGTCGAAGATGTTGGTGAGCGGCGTGGCCGTGCCGTAGCCGCCCGCGCCGTGGTAACCGCCGAACAGGAAGATGCGGTTCCCATGCACGGCGGCCGCTGCGTTGCTGCGTCCCACTCGACCGAAGATCGGCGGGATGCGCGACTGCGGCGTGGTGAGTAGGTCGATGGTCCAAGGCATCGACTCGGGATCGAACACGCTGACCGTGTCGCTCAGGTCGGCGAAGCCCGTGTCGTGTCCACCGATGATGTAGACGAGGTTGTCGTGAACGACCGAGACCACGCCGAGCGAGCGCGAGTCCGGAAGCGTCGCGACCGCGGTCCAGTCGCGGTCGACGGGGTCGAACATGATGACGTCACTGCGCGGGTCGACCTCGCCGGCTCCCAGGTTCCCGCCTCCGACGACGAAGAACTTCTCGTCGCCCCCGACCGTCGCGACCGCACCGGAGGTCCACGCTCGACCGCCGCCGAGCAGCGGCGGCGCCGACTCGTCCCACACGTCGCGCAGCGTGTCGAAGATGACGATGCTGTCGAAGTCCACCCGCTCGAAGGTGAGGATCGCACCCCCGCCCGCGATGTAGATGTGGCCGTCGATCACGCCACCGGCGTGGTTGCCACGCCCCTCCGACAAGGGAGGCTCACCGATCCACTCGATGACGGCATTCGCCGTCGTCCCGAGCGTGAGCATTGCAGCCAGGAGCGCCGTCACCCGAAGAGACCGCCGAATTCGGCAGTTTCCCCGCACCTTGGTTGTCATGAGAGGGATGTTAGGTCCGTACGTGAGAAAACTTCAACGCCGGGGCCCACCCCCGGCCTGAGCAGAAACGGGCACCTCCCCGGCTCCAGGGCCCGAAAGACGCCTGCCCCGACCCTTCGGCGACAGGGCCCTTCGGGCTAAGTTCTCATCGAATCACGGCCCGCTTCGGGACTCTCGCGGTCGTTCCGTCCCCCAGGCACGCCAGGGTGACCTCCCCCACGGCCGGTTCGCCCCCGGCTCGGACCGCGGTGTACGCTCCGGATGCCGCGTCCCCCTCCTCCCCGGCCCTCCCGGACCTCGCATGACCCAAGCCACCTTGACCCCCGAAACTCTTCTTGCGGATCACGATCACCTGGCCGCCCGCGTGGCCCAGGCCGAGGAGAGCGGCTCCCCCGACGCCTGGCTCGCCCTGCTCGGGGACTGGAACGCCCTCAAGATCCGCTTCTCGGGCGAGCGCTCGCGACGTCAGTACCGGCACGACCAGGACCTCACCGACTCCGAGCACGAGGCGGCGCACGACGTCTTCCGCAAGGAGTTCCAGCCCGTCGCCGACAGGGGCAACACCACCCTCATCGACGCGCTGCTCGCCAGCCGTCACGCCGAAGCGATCGCTGCACGTCACGGCGACTACTTCCTCCGCCGACTCCGGGCCTCCCGTCGCGCCGACGATCCCCGCAACGCCGAGCGGCGCATCCGCGTCGGCGACCTCTGCCAGGACTACGAGCGTCTCGTCTCCCGAGCGGAGGTCACCCTCGACGGCGAGACGATGACGCTGGCTCGCGCCCGCTCTCGCGGCAGCTCGCCCGACCCCGAGATGCGTCGCCGAGCCTTCCTCGCCCACCGCGGTTGGTTCCGTGATCACCGTGACGAGCTCGACGCGATCTTCGACGAGCTCGTCGCCCAGCGCGACGCCATGGGACGCGAGCTCGGCGACTCCGACTACGTGGCCCTCGGGCACGCCGGCGTGAACCGCACCGAGTACGGCGCCGAGGAGTCGAGGCAGTTCCGCGAGGCCGTGCGCACCCACGCCTCTCCCCTCCTCGCCGAGATCGCAAGCCGCTTGGCGGAGGTCCACGGCGACGACGGTCTCAAGCCCTGGAACGCCAGCTCGGATCCCACGACCCAGCTCGAGCCCGGCGCCGCCGAGCCCATCGACGAGCAGGTGCCCCGCGCCGAGCGCGTCTTCGAGCGGCTCTCCCCTCGTCTCGCGACGCACTTCGCCCGAATGCGTGAGGAGGGCCTCATCGACCTGGCGAACCGACCGGGCAAGCGCACGGGCGCCTACTGCATGCCCATCCACGACGAGAAGAAGGTCGTCATCCTGTGCAACTCCGTGGGTGACGCCGACGACCTCCGCACCCTGGTCCACGAGAGCGGTCACGCCTTCCAGATGTGGGAGAGCCAGTGGATCGAGCTGGTCGACCTCCGGATGCCGTCCTTCGACGCCGCCGAGGTCCACTCCACCGCGATGGAGTCTCTCGTCCAGCCCTACCTCGACGAGTTCCTCACGCCGCCGCAGCTCGATCGCTACCGGCGCGAAGCCGCGCGACGCGGGCTCGAGCTGCTCTGCTACGCCTGCGTGGTCGACGCCTTCCAGTACTGGGTCTACACCCACCCGGGCGCGAGCGCCGCCGAGCGTCACGCCGAGTGGAACGAGCTTTACCAGTCCTTCCTGCCCGGCGTGGACTGGAGCGGTCACGAGGACCTGCTCAGCGCTCGCTGGCACGCCCAGGGCCACGTCTTCCGACGTCCCTTCTACTACCTCGACTACGCGATCGCGAAGGTCGGCGCCCTCCAGCTCGCCCGCCTGTCCCAGCAGGACCACGACGGCGCGATGGAGGCCTACCACGAGCTCTGCCGCCTCGGCGGCACCAAGGGCGTCCTCGATCTCTTCTCCGCCGCGGGACTCGGCTCCCCCTTCGATCCCGAGGTCATCGCCTCGTGCTGCGATCACGCGCGCAGCGAGCTCAGTCGCACGGCCGCGTGACCGCGTGACCACGCACCGCCCCGAGCCCTTCTTCCTCTACGGCACCGCCTGGAAGGAAGACGACACGCAGCGGCTCACCTTGCAAGCCCTCGAGCTCGGCTTCCGGGGCATCGACACCGCCAACCAACGTCGTCACTACCACGAGGCCGGCGTGGGCGCGGCGCTGGCCGAGGCCTTCGAGCGGAAGCTGGTCACCCGCGACGACCTCTTCCTCCAGACCAAGTTCACGCACCGTGCCGGCCAGGACCATCGCCTGCCCTACGACCCCGACGCCCCGATGGCGACGCGGGTCCGTCAGTCGGCGAAGCTCTCGCTCGAGCATCTCGGCATCGAGCGGATCGACTCGTACGTCCTCCACGGACCCGAGTACCGCACGGGCCTCAGCGACGGCGATCGCGAGGCCTGGTCAGCCATGGAAGAGCTGCTCGACGAGGGAATGGTCTCCGTGCTCGGCGTGAGCAACGTGAGCCAGGAGCAGCTCGAAGAGCTCTGCTCGATCGCGCGGCACCGACCGGTGTTCGTGCAGAACCGCTGCTACGCACAGCTCGGTTGGGACGCCGGAGTTCGCGAGCTCTGCCGCGAGCACGAGATGGTCTACCAGGGCTTCTCGCTACTCACGGCCAACGGGATCGTGTTCCAGCACCCGGAGTTCCGCGCGCTGGCCGAGCGTCGGGGCCAGACCCTCGCTCAGCTCGTGTTCGCCTTCTCCAAGCAGGTCGGGATGCTCCCCCTCACCGGCAGCAGCAGCGCCGAGCACCTCCGCGAGGACCTCGCCTGCGACGAGGCCGGCCCCCTGAGCGACGAAGAGCTCGAGCAGGTGGAGTGGATCGCGACCTAGCGCCGGTCCACGGCTAGTCCGCTCGCAGCTCGGCGTCGCGAATGAACTGACGAGCGAGCCCGGCGTAGGGCTGCTCCGCTCCCGTCATCGCGAGGAGCGCGTCGATCTCGGAGGCGATGAGATCACCCAGGGCGTCGCGCAAGCCAGCCTGGTCCGGAGCGTCGAGCCGGTCGCGAAGACGACCGAGCTGATCGATGAGGTCGAGACGATGGTCGAGCAGCCGTCGCAGCGCCAGACGCTCGGCGACGAGCTCCGAGCGGTTGAGGGCATAGACCCGGATGGACGCCAGCGCACGCTCCCACGCGAGCCCGTCCTCCGCACGGGGAACGACCACGCCGTCTTCGGTGTAGCGGAAGAAGTCCTCCGGGTCGTCCTCACCGCAAGGATCGATCAGGAGCGGCGCCTCATCCTCGAGATCGGCCACGTGTGACAAGACGTGCGCGTCGCCTTGAACCGGAAACTGGTTGGCCTTCCCCAACGCGACGGTGCAGTCGTCGACCACGTCGTGCTGCTTGCGCGATCGGTTGCAGTCGATGCACGACGGGAAGAGGTTCCGCCAGTCCGCCGCCAGCCAGTAGTAACCGGGCCGGAGCACGGTGCCGTCGCTGAGATGTACCTCGCTCTTGGGGCGCCAGTGCTCGACGTCCATGGGCTGGGTGCCGGCGTAGCTCGACTCGCAGTACGCGCACTTGTTGAAGAACAGCGACCGCAGCGCGACCTTCACCTGACCCTCGCGATAGCGCTCGTACTTGAAGGCCAGCTCCTTCAGCGCGACCTCGTCACCCCCTCCCGCCTCGAGCAGCTTCACCGCCAGGGCCTCGACGGCCTCACGCTCGGTCAGGCCCGCCTTCCGCGGTGACTTCGAACGACGGCTGTAGCGCTTCGACAACGCCGCCGGCTCCGCGACCCGCTCGCGCTCGACGCGGATCACGAGTCGTCCGTCGCCGACGGGAACAAGGTCTTGCGTGCCTCCCAGATCTCACGAACGCGATCCAGCGTGCCCCGCCGGCGCCGGCGTCGCTCTTCCGGCGAGAGACTCTCCTGGTCCTTGATGAACTCGTCGATCGCCTCGTAGACGAGCTGGTCTCGGCGCGTGTGCCCGAGCGCCGGCTGAGAGTTCTGCTGGATGTAGGTGCGCAGGCGTCGCAGCTCGTCGGCCTGCTCGTCGCTGCGCTCTTCCTCGGGCACCGACAGCAAGCGGTAGTAGGCCTGGAAGCGTCGATCGAGGTCGGGATCGATGGTCGTCTCGAGCCCAAAGAACTCCGACGTGAGGAGCTGATCGACGCGGTAGTCGCTGGGCGAGCGCTCGACCTCCTCCACCGTCACGCCCGTCTCGGGGCTCTTGCGCACGCGCACGACCTCGCGCTTGACCAAGCCACGCAGGCAGAGCGGCTCGTGAGTCGAGACCAGGAATTGCACGCCCGGCAAGGCCCGTCGCAGCTTGTTGGTGATCGCCATCCGCCAGCGCGGATGCAGGTGCGCACCGATCTCGTCGATGAGCACGATGCCGTTGGCATGACGCATCTCCGAGAGACCGGTCCCCAAGCCCTGCAAGATGTCGCAGACGATGGCGATGACCGCTCGGTAGCCGTCACTGACCAGCGCGAGAGGATCCCCACCGACGACGATCTCGTCTTCGTCTCGGACGATGAGCGGCTCACGGCCGGGATCCGGACTCGCGGTGCTCTGCACGCCCGGAGCGTCGCCTTGCAGCAGGTCGGCCAGGGTGATGGCGACGGCGTTGAAGTCGCCCTCGTCGAGACCGAGCAGCCAGCGCTCCGCGTCGATGACCGGCGCCCGGGGGTCGTAGAGGTTGGCGATGCTCACGGTCCCGTGCGCCGTGCGTCGCTCGTCGTCCTCGCTCTGAAGGAGGCGGGTCGCCCCGTAGCCGCGCACGAAGACCTGCATGTCGGGCTCGGGTCCCTGCCACCAGTGCTTGCGATCGTTGAAGCGCAAGTCGATCGACACGTCGCCGCTGAAGTCGAGGGCGATGCGTCCCTGCCTCACCTTCTTCGAGCCAGTGCCACGTCTCAGGAGGCGCTTCCAGGAAAGACGGTTCTCGCCCAGGACACGCTCGAGGTGCTGTCCCGCCAGCGCCAGGCCGATGGCCTCGAGCAGGCTGCTCTTGCCCGAGCCGTTCTCACCCAGCAGCGACTTCCACCCCATCGCGCGTAGCTCTTCGTGCTCGGGATCGCCGTAGCGGGGCGCGAGGACCACCGGCTCGTCGGAGAGCTCGAGGGTGACGTCGCGGATGGCCTTGAAGTTCTTCACCCGCGCTCTGAGCAGACGGGCGGTGCGCCAGATGGCGACGGTTTCCTTCGGCTCGACGAGCGCCGACTCGGCCGCCCGCTTCCGCGGCTCGCTCTCCCGTGCGGCCTCGCTCTCCATCGGCGGCGCAGCGCTCGCCGTCGCCCCCAACGGAGCCGAACCGGCAGCGTGAGAATCGCGGTTCAACATCGGGTGCTCTTCCGCGACGTCGGGGTGATGCTCCTCGAGGTAGTCGAACACGGGCGCGAAGAGATCGCGCGCGGGCTCGGGAGGCACGTTGGCCGCCAGCTCGAGCAGCTCGGGCGCGAGCTCCACGACGAACTCGGCGGCCAGGTCCTGCACGAGGGTTCTCTCGTTGCGATCGAGAGGGTTGCCGAGACCGACCACCAGCGCGCGTGCCACCCGCTGGCGGAACGCGCCCGTGAAGCCCGACCAGGGATCGCGAGCGCGCTCGAGCAGCTCGTCGGACAGGTCCCACCAGCTCAACGGGCCCGGCTCCTTCGAGCTGATCGTGCCGAGCGAGCGCCGACGACTGGCGATCAACCTCTCCGAATTCAGGTCGCAGACCGCGATGGTCGTCCGACCGCGATCGAGGGGCGCGAAGAGCTCCCGGAGCCGCGAGCTCGGGGGGCGACGCGGATGCACCTCGCCGTCGTCGTCGAAGCGCAGCCACCAGCTCGGCTCGTCGACGCACGGGTCGAGCAAGACCCCACGATCGAGAGGCGGCAGCTCGTCGATCGTCGTCGGCACGGGCGAACGCTCCCCCACGACGGGAAACATCCGCTGCTTGGAGTGCGCCACGCGTTCGAGCGCGGGGTACCAGTTGGACCACTGGGTGGCGAGCCACCAGTAGTGGTCGGGTGCGACGTCTCCCTTCTCGTCGAGGGCATCGGCAGGCGGCCGGTGGAGGACCAGCTCCGCGCGCGGGCCGACCGGCACCTCCGAGTAGGCGCACTTGCCGTGGAAGACCTGGAGCAGCGCCTGGATCGCGTCGTCGCGATGACGCTTCAGCAGCTCCTCCCCGTGCGATCGCTGCTGCTGCTTGCGCGAGCCTCCCGCCAAGTGGAAGCGCTCGAACTCCTCGACGAGGGTGCGGTAGTCGTCGGACTGGAGGAACTTCGGAGGCTCGTGGCGGTCTCGATCGACGTGAATCACGACGGTCTCCCGTCGGCGCGATCGAGACGCGATCCCGACGCGCCGGACCGGCCGAGCTTGGCACGCGTCGATCCCGCAGCCAAGCCGGGCGTTCCCGTCACGACACGCCCGAGCGGGGTGACCAGGCGTCGTGACCGAGCTACTTCGGAGGCGCGGGGAAGGCGGTGGTCACCGCGATCTTCCAACCCTCGTTGGTCTTGATGAAGACACGCTCGGACAGGCCCTCACTCTTCTCACCGTCGATGACCACGACGTAGGCGTAGGTGCCGTAGACCAGGCCGGGTCGGACCCAGGTGACGCGGAGGTCGCTGGGCGTCAGCGACTCGGGCCAGTCGGAGCTGCCGGTTGCGGGCGTGCCGTCGGCGAGCTCGGTGAAGCCCCGCTGGAAGCCGGCCGGGCCCGTGCGCACGAGCCGGGGGCTGGCCAGATAACAGGACAGGTAGGCCTCGCGGTCACGATCGCGGATCGCCTGGACGTTCTTGCGGAAGAGCGCCTCGGCCG
>JBCCFW010000104.1:0-25438 GCA_039029535.1 Acidobacteriota bacterium | reverse complement strand
GTCGACGATCTTCTGCTTGTCGAAGACGGCGAGCTTCATCGAGGCCTGGGCGGCGTCGGTGACGCCGAGGGCCAGGACGGCGAGGAGGCAGAGACGGAGGAAGGAGTCGGCAGGGATGCGGAGGGACATCATGGGAGCTCGCCTGCGATGAGGTCGCGGGGGGCGCCGCGCAGGGCGCCTGAGGGGCGTCGGATGGCCGAAAAGAGGCGAAACCTTAGCACCAGGTCCCGACAGCGGCCAGACAGCAATTTTTCTCGTGAAGGCCACGCACGATTCGGCGCGCCTCGGTCGGTCATCACCAGGACGCTCGGCTCGAATCCGAGATTCATGCCGGTCTCCTGCCGCGCCCGTCGTGGCACTTCGCCCCCGCCATGAAGGGAGGTGACTGGTTCCGCCTGGAAATGTCGTGAATCGAATCGAGGGACTTCATCGAGACGAGACAGGAGGACCACGTGAGCGCTGGAAGTCAGGGAGCAAGGATGATGCGGACGCTGGTCATCGCCGGCTGTGCCACCGCGGGCTGCGTCGCGCTGAGGGCGACCGCCGACGCGGAGACTCCGAAGCCGATGGTCAAGTGGGCTGGCGTCGTCGATGCGGACTGTCAAGAAACCGCGAGTCATCCGTGGCTCGGGGACGAGCTGGCCGTTCAGTTCCAAGGCAAGGTTCTCAGCCACCAGGAGTGCCGGGGGCTACGGCTCGTGCTCTCCAACCTCGAGCTCCCCGACCTCGAGCCATCGTCTTGCACGCCGGCAACGACTCCAACGGAGACGTCCACCGTCGAGTTCCCGATTCGCGCCGTCGCCCGGAACACCGAGGCGTGGAAGGAGTTCCTACGCCTGCGCGGCGGTGTCATCAGCACCCGCACCGACGTCACTCTCTTCGAACAGGGCGAGGTCGCAAGGCACTGGCCCACGAGCGTGACGGGAAAGAACCGCCTGAAGCTCTACCTCGTCCGACAGGGATGGTCGTGGGCGGCCGGCCTCGCCTCGATCGGCATCATCACGCTCGTCGTCGTGCTCGGATGGAAGACCAACTTGCTGCGACGCCCGACGAAGCCAGAGGAGGGACGTCCTCCCTTCAGCTTGTCCCGCGTGCAGATGGCCTGGTGGTTCGTGCTCGTCGCGCTGGCCTTCCTCGGTCTGACGCTGTTGTTCGCAGCACCGGTCGAGTTCAGCGCGTCGGCGCTCGGCCTGCTGACGATCAGCGGTGGCACCAAGCTGGTTCGAGGAGCCCTGGAGCCCAAGCTCTCCAGCGACGAGAGCAAGGGCTTCTTCGCGGACCTGTGCTACGTCGATGGTGAGCCCAACCTGCCTCGTCTCCAGAAGGTCATCTGGACGGTCATCCTGGGCGTGCTGTTCCTTCAGCAAACGGCCGCGACGCTGGTCATGTACGAGCTGACCGCCACGATGCTTTCGCTCATGGCTCTCAGCGCCGGCACCTACCTCAGCATGAGCCGCGAGCCCGAGACCACCCAGGGCTCTCCCGAGCCTGCTGCCCCAGCGAGCAAGCCCACGACCGGCTTCCAACAGGAGAGCTGACGAGGGATTCCGTGCTCTGAGCGGTGAAGGCGGAGCGACGTGGATGCTCTAGCCCACGAGCGGTGCTCCACCCTCAGCCCATCATCACGAACTCTGACGAGGGATTTCGCGTCCTGGGGGCCGAAAGAGGAGCGACGTGGGCGCTACTGGCCCACGAGCCGTCATCTCACCTCGGCCCGTCTCACGGAAAGCTGACGAGGGATTTCGTGCCCTGGGTGGTGAAGGCGGAGCGACGTGGACGCTCTGGTCCACGAGCCGTGCCCTCACCTCAGCCATCCATCACGAGAGCTGGCGAGGGATTTCGCGTCCTGAGGACCGAAAGAGGAGCGACGTGGACGCCCTGGTCCACGAGCGACGAATGAGGTCGTCAGGACGCGAAAGACCCGTCAGCTAGAGCCACCAGGACATGCCGACGTGGATGCCTAGATCCTGGGTGTTGTCGTTCGTCGTGATGTTCTCGATGACGCCGACGGAGAGCTGCCAGTTGTCGCGGCCGTAGTGGAAGCCGAACACGGCCTCGATGCGCTCGTCGTCATTGCGCTGGGGTGAGCTCGGCAAGGCCGAGGTCGCAGCGATGAGGTGGGCGACCACCGACCAGCGGCCGTTGGCGCGCCACTCGTAGCCGAGCTGGAGGACGCCCTTGTCCTCCCAGTCGACCACCGGCAGGACCTCGGCGTCGCCGAGGACGTACCAGCCGAGACCACCGTGGAAGTAGTGGTTGCCCCGGCCGAGGGTGGTGTGGAGGGCGAGCCCGAAGTCCCAGGAGCCGCTGCCCGCGAGCTTGTCCTCGTCACCGGTGGGCGCCTTGGCCGACACCCTCAGGGCCCAGGCCGCGAAGTCGTCGCGGTACAGCCCGATCTTGGCCGACAGGGTCACGTCACCGAAGGACAGGCCGTCGTCAGGCAGCGTGTAGCGCGAGCGCCCACCCAGGAACTCGATCTCGAGCTGGTCCTGTGGCCTGAGATCGCGGTCGTTGCCGGGCAGGCCCAGGGTGTCGTGGGTGTCGTCGACGATGCCGTCGAGGAAGCCCTCGGAGTACGACAGGGCCGGCACCTCGATGCCGAGCTGAACTCGCCGATGCGGGACCCAGTCCATCCGGATGCCGAAGCGGGTGACCTCGGCATCGACGACGAAGGCCCAGTCGCCCAGCGAGGCCCCCGAATCGAAGGCCGCGCGCGCGATGTCGAAGCCCTCGGTGATCTCGAAGGTGTTGGAGTGCGTCACCGAGACGTCGAGGGCCCACAGTCCCTGCGGGAGCAGGCCGCCGTGATCGGGCTCGAGGTCGAGGCTGAGGAGGTCGAGCGGGAACTGCGTGCGGACCCGCAACGGGCCCCGCCAGCGCAGGTCGTCGGCGAAGTCGTCGGCGAAGGCGACGGTCGAGGACAGGCCGAGAAGAAGGAGGACGGCGAGGGTGGCGTGTCTCACGGCAAGCTCCGGTCCGCACCGACGGACTGGGGCCGCCGGACGTCGTCGACCCGAAGCCCCCGCACGGGTCGACTCGGGCGATGCTGCCATGACTCCCGCAGTTTCCGTAACTGCTTTTGGACGGGTCGCACCCCTACACGGTCAACCGCTCCTCCGGACCTCGGGGCCGGAAGCGATCGACCAGCAAGAGCACCACGAAGCCGCCGTGTTCGATCCAGCGGGGCCAGGCGAGCTCTTCCCAGGCCCCATCGCCGGCAGCCAGGGCCGAGGCGTAGGACGCGCCGACCATCCCGCACAGCCAGGGCCACGCCCATCCTCTCCTCAAGGCGAGGAAGGGCAACACCCAGGTCAGGTACCAGGGGTGCAGGGTCGGGCTGAAGATGACGAAGGCCGCCGCCGGAGCCAGGGCGGTCTCGACGGGAACGTGTCCCTCCTCTCGCGCCCGACGCCCGCCGGCCCACAGGACCACGAGCAGGAAACCGAGACCGAGCAGGGCCCGCGTGGTGAACTGAGGTCCGGTCCAGCGCGCGAGCTCGGGCCAGCGGGGCACCACCACGGCGTCGAGACGACGCTTGAGCTCGAAGCGCTCGATGCCCGCCCGCAGCGGCGGGTAGACCACCCCGTTGAAGTCCCAGTGCTCGGCATAGGCCAGCAGCCCGGGCTGCTTGCGCTCCTGCTTCACCGTCAGCGTCGGCAGCACGGCCGCCGCCGAGAGGACCACCGTCAGCACGACCAGGGGCCAGCGGAGCCGGAAGCGGAGAGCCAGCGCCCAGGCGCCGGGCAGCAACTTGGTCCAGGCTCCGAGCACCAACATGAAGGCGGCCCATCGGCGACGCTTGGGGTCGGTCGGTCCGCCGCTGCGGAGGAAGTAGAGGGCGGCGACCACGAAGGTGACCGCCGCCACGTCGACGTGACCGGAGCCCCCCACCTCCAGCAAGAGGAGCGGGTGCCAGGCGACCAGGACCACCCGGTGACGGAACCCGGGAGCCAGGAGCAGGGCCAGGAGGCCGGAAAGAACAAGTCCGAGGCCACTCAGTCCCGTCTTGAGTCCCGTGAGGCCGCTCCCTAAAATCACCGGCAAGGCGAACCCGAGCTGCGCGAGCGGCGGGTACGCCGTCGGCACTTCGGGATGGTTGACCCGCTCGGTCTCGGCACCCAGGGCCCCCGTGACCTGGAGGTCGGCCGGGGCGAATGCGTAGGGGTTCCGTCCCGACGCCAAGACCCGTCCGTCGTGCACGTACCGGTAGAGATCGTCGGACAGGGCCGGGGGAGCCAGGACGAGACACGCGTGGGAGAGCGCTGAGGCAGCCAGGATGACGACCAGCGGGAAGCGAGCGCCCTCCCTCGCCTCGACTCCAGCCGCGACCCGGCAGGCGAGCAGGCTGAGCCCCCAGGCCAGGCCCCAGGCTGCCAGCAGCCCGGGTCGGACCTCCTCGGCTCGCGACAGCCACGCGGCCCAAGCGGAGAGCACCACGAGACCAGCCCCGAACGCCACGAGGAGCCAGCGCCCGTGATGGCGATCGCCGCTCTCGGCCTCGCCGTCACGGCGGACGCCCTCGAGCTGGGCAGCCGACTCGCCGTCGGCTGCTACTTCACCTGCCTGCTCGTCCTCGTGCTGCACGGCCTGCATCGCCTCTGGTTGATGACCGCCGTCTGGGGTCGTCGCGTGCAGGCCGATGCCGAGGGCTCGGACCCTTCCGACCTGCCGATCGTCACCGTGCAGTGTCCCATCTTCGAGGAGCCCGAGGTCGCCGTCCGGCTGCTCGACGCGGTCTGCGCCCTCGACTATCCGCGGAACCGTCTCGAGGTTCAGGTCCTCGACGACTCCCGCGACGAGACGACCTCCCGGCTCGCGGAGGCGGTCGCGCGTCATCGCGCCGCCGGCACCGACGTCCACCTCCTCCACCGCGACGACCGCGAGGGCTTCAAGGCCGGCGCGCTGGAGGCCGGGCTGCATCAGGCGCGGGGCGAGCTCATCGCCATCTTCGACGCCGACTTCGTGCCCGACCCCGACTTCCTGCGTCGCGCCCTCCCCGCCTTCGCCGACCCACGGGTGGGCATGGTTCAGGCGCGCTGGGGTCACCTCAACCGTCAGCGCTCCTGGTTCACCAAGGTCCAGGCGCTGCTTCTCGACGGGCACTTCCTCATCGAGCACGCGGCACGCTCGCGCCGCGGCCAGTTCTTCAACTTCAACGGCACCGCCGGCATCTTCCGCCGCGCCTGCATCGAGGACGCCGGCGGCTGGCAGCACGACACGCTCACCGAGGACCTCGACCTCTCCTACCGCGCGCAGCTCGCCGGTTGGCGCTTCGACTTCGTCGAGCAGGTCCAGGCTCCCGCCGAGCTGCCCACCGACGTCAACGCGTGGAAGGGCCAGCAGCGACGCTGGACGACCGGCGCCGTGCAGACGGCTCGCAAGCTGCTGCCGCGCATCCTCCGGGAGGACCTGCCGCTGTCGCTCAAGCTGGAGGCCATCCTCCATCTCACCGCGAACAGCGCCTACCCCCTCCTCCTCCTCCTGGCGCTGACGACCTTCCCCGCCGCCATGGCCCGTCGGGCCTGGGGCTGGAGCTCGCTGGCCGCCTTCGAGGTGCCGGTGCTCCTGCTCACCACCGGCGTGGTCTGCGGCTTCTACCTGCTGGCGGCACGCCGTCAGGGTCATCGCCTGCCGCTGACCGTCCTCCCCCGCCTGCTGGCGGTGGGCGTGGGCGCGTCGCTCAACAACACCCGCGCCGTGCTCTCGGGCCTGCGTCGGGAGGTCGGCGTCTTCGTGCGGACCCCCAAGACGGGCGACCGCGACGGAGCGCCCGCCGCGCAGGGACCGGGGCTGGCCGCCGACACCTGGTCACGGCTGGAGGTCGCCCTGGGCGTGCTGCTCTCGGCACAGGTCCTGGCAGCCGCCTGGTGGGGCTACTGGGCGACGGTCCCGGTGCTCGTGCTCTTCGCCCTGGGCTTCCTGGCGGTGGGCTTCAGCTCGCTGCGCCACGCCCGGCAGCTCGCCGCCGCGGCCTGAGTCAGTCCACCGGAGGGACGATCTCCATCCGGATGATGCCGGGCTCGACCGACAGGCTCAGGTGGGCTTGCGCCGCGATCTCGGCGAGCACGTCGCGAACGGTGGCGTTCTGCATGTCGACGCGGACCGGACGACTCTGACCGGCCGGCGCCGCGGTGAGCGCCGTCTCCTTGGGGAGGCCGACGACGATGAGGTCCTGGAGCGCCTGAGCCACCGAGCCCTCGACCTGGAAGCTGGAGACGACCGTCGAGAAGGGGCTCGCCTCCTTTTCCTGACCAACGGGATGGAGGATGAGCACCCCCGGTCGCCGGTCGTAGGCGAAGCTCGAGTCGAGGGCGATGATCGCGTCGAGGACCGAGAGCTCGTCGGTGTCGACCATCCGGAGGTCGTGACGCTCGTTGATCGAGCGCGGCGGCAGCTCGAGCAGGTGTGGTCGCCCGAGACCACGCGCCAGCTCGTTGAACATCGCCGGAGCCGGGAGGTCGATCATCTCGAACTCGGCCACGGGCGCTCCGCCTCCGCCCTGCTGACAGGCAGCGAGCGAGAGGAGCAGCACGGTGGCGAGGAGAGGGCGGCAGGTCTCGTCTGAGGTCATCGCGGTCATCGAGACAAGTTAGCCGGGAGGGCCCCGATCGGGAAGGGCCAAGCGAGGTTCGAATGCGACGGCCCCGGAGCCCGCCAGGGGTATCATCGCGCCTCCCACGCACCCGGAAGATTCCGTCATGTCCTCCCCCACGTCCTGTCGTCCCCTCGCCTCGGCCCTCGTGGCGCTGCTCCTCGGCGCCCTCACGCTGACCGGCTGCGCCGGCTCCGGCTCGCGCCCCAGCGGCGGCGGGGCCGACGGCTCGGTCCTGGTCTTCGCCCGGGGCGGCGACTCGGTGGGTCTCGATCCCGCCCACGTGGACGACGGCGAGAGCCTCAAGGTCTGCAACTCGATCTACGACAACCTCGTGCAGTTCAAGCAGGGCACGACCGAGGTCGAGCCGGGCCTGGCCACCTCCTGGACGACCTCGGCCGACGCGCTCACGTGGACCTTCACCCTCCGCCAGGGCGTCACCTTCCACGACGGCACCCCCTTCGACTCGTCGGCCGTGCTGTTCTCGCTCCTGCGTCAGCACGACAAGGGACACGAGTTCCACGGCGTGGGCGGCAGCTACAAGTACTGGGGCTCGATGGGGATGAGCGACATCGTCGACACCATCGAGGCCAACGGGCCGCACGAGGTCGTCTTCAAGCTCAAGAAGCCCGAGGCCCCGTTCCTCGCCAACCTCGCCATGGACTTCGCGGCCATCGTCTCCCCCACCGCCGCCAAGGCGGCCGGCGAGCGCTTCTCCCATGAGCCGGTCGGCACGGGTCCGTTCCGCTTCTCGCGCTGGGAGCAGGAGCAGCGCATCGTGCTCACCGCCAACGACGACTACTGGGGCGGTCGTCCTCAGATCGACACGCTCATCTTCGAGGTGGTGCGTGACAAGCAGGTCCGCATCCTGCGCTTCCAGTCGGGCGAGGTGCACGCCTTCGACAACCCGGGTCCGTCGGAGCTCCAGGCCGTCTCGAAGATGCCGCACGCCAAGCTCGCTCAGGCGCCGGGCATGAACGTCGGCTACCTGGCCATGAACCTCGACCGCGAGCCCTTCGGCGACAAGCGAGTCCGCATCGCCATCAACCACGCGATCAACAAGCAGCGGATGATCGACGCGATCTACAAGGGCACCGGCACGCCGGCGAAGAACCCCATGCCGCCGGTGCTCTGGAGCTACGAGGACGGCATCGAGGACTTCCCCCACGACCCCGCCAAGGCCAAGAGGCTGCTGGCCGAGGCCGGCTTCCCCAACGGCTTCGAGACGACGCTCTGGTACATGCCGGTCCCGCGTCCGTACATGCCCGATGGCAAGAAGGTGGCGGAGGCGCTCCAGCTCGACCTCAAGGAGGTCGGCATCACCGCGAACCTGCTCACCTACGACTGGGCCACCTACCTCGACAAGACGCGCGACGGCGAGCACGACATGGCCCTGCTCGGCTGGAGCGGAGACAACGGCGACCCGGACAACTTCCTCTACGTGCTGCTGTCGAAGCAGGCAGCCGAGCCGCCGGCCAACAACATCGCGTTCTATCGCAACGAGCAGTTCAACGACCTGCTCGAGAAGGCCAAGACCAGCATCGACCAGGCCGAGCGCGACCGGCTCTACCGTCAGGCGCAGCGTGTCTTCCACGACGACCCGGCCTGGGTCTGCCTGGCGCACAACATCCAGACGGTGGTGCTGCACCAGGACGTCGAGGGCTTCGTGCTCTACCCGACCACGCGCAAGGACTTCCGCACGGTCCGCTTGACGGGCGGCAGTCAGTCGTAAGGAACCTCCGCGTCACGACACCAGCGACGCGTCCGTTCTCACTCCGACTCTCCTGCAATGACTTACGCCTTCCGGCGCCTGCTGCTGGCTCTCCCCACCTTGCTCGGGGTGAGCATCGTCGCCTTCGTGCTGGTCGCCCTGGCACCGGGCGACCCGGCGCTGGCAGTGGTCGGCGAGCGGGCGACGGCGGCGGAGCTCGAGGCCGAGCGCAAGCGTCAGGGTCTCGACAAGCCCCTGCCCGTTCGCTACCTGAGCTGGCTCGGTCGGGTGCTCACCGGTGACTTCGGCGCCTCGGCCAAGACCAAGCGTCCAGTCACTGAAGACCTCGCGGTCCGCTGGCCGGCGACCGCCGAGCTCACCTGTTGCGCCCTCTTGCTCGCGACGCTCATCGGCGTGGCGGCAGGGGTCACCTCGGCGACCCAGCGGGGCTCGCTACCGGATCAGGCGGCGATGGCGACCTCGCTCGCGGGGGTGTCGTTGCCCATCTTCTGGCTGGCAGGGATCTTGTTGGTGGTGGTCACGCGCTTCGATCCGCTGTGGCCCACGGGTTTCCGCTTGCCGACGCGACTGCTCAACTTCGAGCCAGTGACCGGCTTCTACCTCCTCGACTCGCTCATGGCCGGTCGCTTCGACGTCTTCGGCAAGGCGCTCAAGCACCTCGTCTTGCCTTCGATCGCGCTGGGCACCATCCCCATGGCGATCATCTCGCGGATGACTCGGTCGTCGATGCTCGAGGCCATGAGTCAGGACTACGTCCGCACGGCGCGGGCCAAGGGCCTGGCCTCGTTCTCGGTGCACTACCGCCATGCGTTGCGCAACGCGCTCATCCCGGTGGTGACCATCGTCGGCCTCCAGTTCGGGGCGCTGCTGGGTGGGGCGATCATCACCGAGCAGGTCTTCTCCTGGCCGGGGCTCGGTAACTGGATTCTCGATGGCGTGAACCACCGGGACCAGAACGTCATCCAGGCCGGAGTGCTCGTCATCGCCTGTGGCTTCGTCCTCATCAACCTGTTCGTCGACCTGCTCTACAGCCTGCTCGACCCACGGCTTCGAGCGTCCTGATGAGCACTCAAGGAAAGCGCGCGTGGCTGGCGTTCAAGCGACGACGAAGTGCGGTGGTGGGTGCCGTGCTCGTCGGCTTCCTCGTTCTCGCCGGCGTGTTCGGCCCCCTGCTCGCTCCCTACGATCCAGATGAACGTCACGCGGGCTTCGAGGAGCATCCGCCCTCGGCGCAGTTCTGGTTCGGCACCGACGAGCTGGGTCGCGACCTGTTCTCCGGCGTGATCTACGGCGCGCGGGTGACCTTGCTGGTCGGCTGCATCTCGGTGGGGCTCGCGCTGTCGGTCGGCCTCGTGCTCGGGTCGATCTCGGGCTATCTCGGCGGTCGTGTCGACCTGTTCCTGCAGCGCGTGGTCGACGTCATGATGAGCTTCCCGAGCATCCTGCTCGCCATCCTCATCGTGGCGCTCACCGAGAAACCGTCGCTGACCATGGCGATGGTCGCGGTGGGCATCGTCGGCATCCCCACCTACACCCGCCTCGTGCGTGCGACGGTGCTCCAACAGCGTGAGCAGGAGTACGTCACGGCAGCCAAGGCCATGGGCGCGTCGACACCGCGCATCCTCATCCGCGGCATCCTCCCCAACATCGTGGCGCCGGTGACCGTGCAGGCGACCTTGGGCTTCGCCACCGCGATCCTCGAGGCGGCGGGCCTGTCGTTCCTGGGCCTGGGTGCTCAGCCGCCGACGAAGGAGTGGGGTCTCATGGTGAAGGCCGGCTGGGACACCTGGTCGACCTCGCCCTGGATCATCACCTTCCCCGGTGCGTGCATCTTCGTCGCCGTGCTGTCGCTGAACCTGCTGGGTGACGGGCTGCGCGACGTGCTGGATCCGAGACAGCGCGGGCCGGGTTAGCTGACTGACGGTAGGCAGGAGGAGTCGCGGCAACCGCGGTCACGCTTGCCGCAAGACGCCCGGGGCACCCTAGCCCCCGCCGGCATGTTCGAATTGACCTCCCTCCCGTTTCGATAATGAGTATCATTATCAATACGGCCTCCTGGACGGCCTGGGTTGCGCTGCTCGTGCTCTTCGTTCTCCCGCACTCGGCACGCGCACCGAAGGGACGCCGTCATCCGCTAGGATGCGCGACCCCGAGATCGCCGAACCGACCCACTCGAAGCCTGCCCCGTCACCCACCCTGACAATCGGACCCGAGACATGTCTCATCGCACCGTCTTCACCATGCTCCTCGCCTTCACCCTCCTCTCCTGCTCCACGGGCGGCGAGAAGGGCGAGCTCATCGTCTACTCCGCCCGGCACTACGACGCGGACGAGCTCCTCTACGAGGCCTTCGAGAAGAAGACCGGCATCAAGGTCTCCGTCACCGAGGACAAGGGCGACGCGCTCATGGCGCGCCTGAAGGACGAAAACGCACCCGGTGACGTCTTCATCACCGTCGATGCGGGCAACCTCTGGGCCGCCGACCAGGCCGGTCTCTTCGCGCCGGTCCAGTCCAGCGTGCTCGAGGAGCGCGTCCCCGCTCACCTGCGTCACGCAGGCGGTCACTGGTTCGGCTTCTCCATGCGAGCTCGGTGCCTCTACTACCACCGGGACCGAGTCCGCCCCGAGCAGCTCTCGAGCTACGAGGCCCTGGCGACTCCGGCGTGGAAGGGCAAGGTGCTGATCCGCTCGTCGTCCAACGTCTACAACCAGTCCCTGGTCGGTTCGTTGATCTCGAACCTCGGCGCCCCTGCCACCGAGCTCTGGGCCAAGGGCATCGTGAGCAACATGGCGAGGACGCCCCAGGGTGGCGACACGGACCAGATCCGGGCGGTCGCTGCCGGCGAAGGCGACGTCTCCATCGGGAACAGCTACTACTACGCGCGGCTGCTCAAGTCGAAGAAGCCCGAAGACCAAGCGGTCGTCGAGAAGGTCGACATCTTCTTCCCGAACCAGGGAGACCGCGGCACCCACGTGAACATCAGCGGCGCCGGCATGCTCGCACGCAGCGCCAACCCCGACGCGGCCCGGCAGTTCCTCGAGTTCCTCGCCAGCGACGAGGCCCAGGACATGTTCGCCAGCGGCAACAACGAGTTCCCGGTCGTCGCGGGCGCCACCGTGGATCCGGTCATCGCTCCCTGGACGCAGAACCGCTTCGACACGGCCACCCGCGTCGACGACTTCGGCAGCAGGACCGCCGAAGCCCTGCAGCTCATGGACCGCGCCGGCTGGCGCTGATCGATCGGCGGCGAGGCCGTCCCTCCTCGTCGCCGTGATCCGCAGTGATCCGCCGCGCCTCGTCTCGACTCACGGGCTGGACCTTCCCGGCGCTCGCCCTCGCGAGCCTGGTGGCCCTGCCCGTGCTCGTCGTTCTCATTCAGGTCACCGCCGACTCGGGCGGAGTCTGGTCGCACCTGCGGGAGACCGTCCTTCCCGGGTACCTGAAGAACAGCTTCGCGCTCCTGCTGGGCGTCGGCCTGGGAGCGGTGGTGCTCGGGACCGGCACGGCCTGGTTGACGACCGTCTTCGACTTCCCCGGCCGTCGACTCTTCTCCTGGGCGCTTCTCCTGCCCCTGGCCATGCCGACCTACCTCATGGCCTACGCCTGCACGGACCTGCTGCAGTTCAGCGGTCCCGTGCAGTCCTGGCTCCGCGAGAGCTTCGGCTGGAGCCGCGGAGACTACTGGTTCCCCGAGATTCGCTCCCTCGGCGGAGCCACGGTGAGCTTCGCCTTCGTCCTCTACCCCTACGTCTTCCTCCTGGCTCGCGCGAGCTTTCGGGAGCAGTCGCCCGGGGTCCTGGAGGCGAGCCGCACCCTCGGCCACGGCCCCTGGAGCACGTTCTTCCGCGTCGCCCTTCCCCTCGCCCGTCCGGGCATCGCCGCCGGCGCCTCGCTGGTCGCCATGGAGACCCTGGCCGACTACGGAGCCGTCGACCACTTTGCGATCGACACCTTCACGACCGGCATCTACCGCACCTGGACGTCCCTCGACTCGACGACGGCGGCCTCCCAGCTCGCCGCGGTGCTCGTGCTCTGCGTCGCCGCCGTCCTGAGCCTCGAGCGTCTCGCCCGCGGTGACGCCCGCTACGCCTCGTCGCGCACCCCGCGAGCCTTCCGGCGACGCACGCTCGGCGGTTGGCGGGCGGCCGCGAGCACGACGGCCTGCGCGATCCCCCTGCTCGTCGGCTTCGGCCTGCCCCTGTTGGTGCTGGTCGGCCAGGCCTTGCGGGCAGGTCATGATCGCATCGCCGCAGACTCCCTCGAGCTCGTCGGCAACACCCTGCTCGTCGCCGCCTTCACCGTCGTCGTCGTGGTCGCGATCGGCCTGCTGCTCGCCTACGCGAGTCGCCTGGACGGGACCAGGCTCATCGCCTTCGCCAGCCGCGTCGTCTCACTCGGTTACGCCGTGCCGGGCTCGGTCATCGCCATCGGGGTCCTGGTCACTCTCGGAGGACTCACCGAGCTGACCGGAGTCCTGGCCGTCGGCACTCTCGCCGGTGTCGTCTACGCTCACGCCGTGCGCTTCAGCTCGCTCTCCGTGCAGACGCTCGACGCCGGTCTCCAACGCATCGCCCCCAGCCTGGACCAGGCGGCGCGCACTCTCGGCGAAGGTCCAGGCGGCGTCCTGAAGCGCATCCACGCACCGCTGCTGCGGGGTAGCCTGCTCACCGCAACGCTCCTCGTCTTCGTGGACGTCATGAAGGAGCTACCGGCGACCATGATCTTGCGTCCCTTCGACTTCGACACCCTCGCGGTGCGCGTCCACCACTACGCCTCCGACGAGCGCCTGGCTCAGGCCGCCCTGCCGGCCCTCCTGATCGTCATGGTCGGGCTCGCGCCCGTGGTGTTGCTCAGCGGCGCGGTCGATGACGGGACCGCGAACGAGCGAGGCCGAGCATGACCGTCCTGCGCCTGGAAGACATCGAGCACGCCTACGGCACGGAGCCGGCGGTCCGTGGCGTCACCCTCGAGCTCGGAGCCGGTGAGATCGTCTCCCTCGTCGGCCCTTCGGGGTGTGGCAAGACGACCATGCTCCGACTCGCGGCCGGGCTCGAGCGTCTCCGCGGCGGCGCGATCAGCTTGAGTGGTGAGACGGTCGCCGACACGCGGACGCACGCGCCCCCCGAGGCGCGCGACGTCGGTCTCGTCTTCCAGGATTACGCCCTCTTCCCCCACCTCGACGTGGCGAGCAACGTGGGCTTCGGACTGGGCGCCCTGTCGACGGCCGAGCGCGACGCCCGAGTCGACGACATGTTGCAGTTGGTCGGCCTCTCGCACCTCGCCGGGCGCTTCCCCCACGCTCTCTCGGGGGGCGAACAGCAGCGCGTGGCCCTCGTGCGGGCCCTGGCTCCACGACCCAAGGTCCTGCTCCTCGACGAGCCCTTCTCCGGGCTCGACGCCGCCGTCCGGCATCGCGTGCGAGAGGAGACGCGAACGCTCCTCCGCGAGCAGGGCACCGCCACCCTCCTCGTGACCCACGACGGCGACGAGGCCCTGCAGCTCGGCGACCGCGTCGCCCTCATGCGCGACGGCGAGCTCGTGCAGCACGGCAGCGGCGAAGACCTCTACCTCCACCCCGTCGATGCCTTCGCGGCGCGCTTCTTCGGCGAGGTCAACGAGCTCGACGCCGTCGTGAAGGAGGGCGTCGTCTCCACGCCCTTTGGATCCCTCCCCGCCGGTGACCTGACCGAAGGCAGCACGGCCCGGGTGCTCTTCCGCCCCGAGTCACTGCAGCTCGTCGACGACGGGACCACGGTGGCCCGGGTCGAGGACAGCCGAATCCTCTGCGGCCACCGCGCGACCGTGGTGACGCTCGAGAACGAGTCCACGGCCCCGCGCCGCCTCGAGGTCCGCCACGACATCGACGAGTCGGTCTCGGCTGGAGACCGCGTCGGGCTGCGGCTGGTCGAGGGCGGCGCGTGGGTGTTCGCTGCCCCCTAGTGACCACGTCGCGTGGTGGTCCGATCGAGCCCTGGCGAGAGAGCTCGAGACCGCTGGCGGCGGCCCCGCTCGCCCCCACGCTCGACCACCCTCCTTCGACGTCCTCCGTCGTCACAGAGCAAGTGAGTCACCGCGGCTGAGCCCGTCAGCTCCACCTCGACCACCTTCACGCCGCAACGCTCGACGAGCACCTCTTGCCAACCGTTGCTGCTGGCTTGCGGCGTGACCGTCACCGTCTTGATGAGCTCGCCTGCCGCATCGAAGGTGCGAACCCACGCTTGCTCATCGTCGTCCAAGTCGAGGAGGCCGATCGAGTGGAGCTCGCTGGGCTCGTGGTACTCGAAGACGAGGACGCCACCGTCCCTGGCGTCGTCGGGAGCACAGCTCGAGCCAGGCTCCGACAGGATCAACACGCCGCCCAAGGGCACGACGTTGCCAGGGCCGACTCCCGGAGTGGCCAGGTCGTCGTCGTCACAGGTCGGCTCCGAGGTGTCGAAGATCATCACGGGTGAGCTCCCGCTGATGGTGAGCCCGGGGAGCTCCGTGGTGATCACCGTGCCGGCCTCGAAACCGTCGAAGTCCAGGCTGCCGCAGGGCTCATCGCAGGGGACGGCACAGACGTGCGTGCTCGGAAGGACGTCACCGGTCAGGGCGTCGACCGCCTGAGCAACCAGTGGACAGCAGGGCGCTGGTGCGTCGGGTAGGCCTTCCCCACAGGACGGGTCGTGCGGGAGCGAGGGCATCGCCGCTTCGAGCAGCAGTCGAAACTCGCAGTCGTCGCACGCGAGGGGGTCGAGACAGTCCGGCAGGCCGTCGCCGTCGGAGTCGTCGTCAGGGAAGCCACAGCCGCAGGTTCCGGCCTCGATCTTGGCCGCATCCATCGGGCAGAGGTCGTCGCAGTCGAGTGCGCCGTCGCCATCCGTGTCGACGTCGACCAGGCCGCAGCCGCAGTCACCAGGCTCGGTCTTGGTCGGATCCTCCGGACAGCAATCGACGCAGTCCGGGACGCCATCGGCGTCCGAGTCGTCATCGGGCACGCCGCAGCCACAGGCTCCCGGCTCGGTCTTGTCGGGGTCATCGGGGCACGAGTCCGGCGGGCCGGATGAGATGAAGGTGCCGAACGCCACGGGCATGAACCCCACCGGCACGGTCTCGACGACGGCGTCGGTCGAGGTGTCGATGACCGCCACGACGTGGCTGGCCTGGACAGGGACGAAGACCTGCTCACCTGTCGGGTCGATCGCGATCCCCTGGGTCCCGTTCCCCACCGCGACCGTGGTCACCGTGGTCGCCGTCGAGGTGTCGATGACCGACACGCTGCCGGCCGCGAAGTTCACCGCGTAGGCCCGGTCCGCGACGGGGCTCACCACGATACCGGCCGGCTGGGCTCCGACGGCGATCGTGTCGACGACGCTCAGGGTCGAGGTGTCGATGACCGAGACGGACGCCGACGACTGGTTGGTGACGTAGGCACGGGTGCCTTCGGGATTCAGCGCCACCCGCCAGGGATCGAGCCCGACGGGAACGGTCGTGACGACGGCGTTCGTCGTCGTGTCGATGACCGCCACCCGATGCGTGGACTGAGTCACCACGAAGACGCGAGAGCCCGCCGGATCGATCGCGACGCCGCGCGGATTGGCGTCGACCGGGATGGTGGCCACCACCATGGCGGTCGCGGTGTCGATGACCGACACGGTGTCGGGGTTGCCGCGGTTGGCCACGTAGACCCGCGTGCCGTCCGGCGTCACCGCCAGGCCATCCGGGTCGTCCCCGACCGAGATGCTGGCGACCACGCCGACGCTCGAGGTGTCGATGACCGCCACCGAGTCTGCGGAAGGCAGGCTGACGTACACGCGATCGTCCGTGAGGCTCGCAGCGACGCCACGCCCGACGGTCGGCAGCTCGAGGGTCGCGAGGACGGCACGAGTCGACGTGTCGATGACCGACACCTCGGCCAACTGGTCGGTCACCCAGGCGCGCGGCTGCGCGACGGCCGGCGCAGCGGTCGACACGACCGCCAGGGTCATCAGGGCGGCGAGGCCCTGCCGCAGGCGATCGATGATGGACGAATGAAGGCCGTTCTCTCGTGCCACGCAGCCAGTCATGAAACTTCTCCTGCAGGGAGCTCCCACGAGCTCTCCATCTCGAGCTCATCGTTGGGATGAGCCCTCCACTCCCTTCCGTGCAGGAACGCGAGAAACCACCCCAAGAAGACTGCAACACCCGGTCGACGCAGTCCCCAAGCCCTTGCAAGTTCAGGACTTGCGGTCTCATGATCTCGTCGGGGACCCGATGGAGAGAGCGACACCCGAGCCGGAGAAGAAGCGGATGGAGGACAGCCGCTCCGAGGCCACGCTGGCCCTCGAAGAGCTCGTCGCGGGTCGCGAGGAGGCCACTGAGCGGCTCTTGCCCCTGGTCTACGACCAGCTCCGGCAACTGGCCGCCGGCTACCTCCGACGCGAGCGGGCCGACCACACCCTCCAGCCGACCGCCCTGGTTCACGAGGCCTTCCTCCAGCTCATCGGTCAGCGTCGTGAAGGTTGGGAGGGACGTTCCCACTTCCTGGCCGTCGCGGCGATCGTCATGCGACGCCTCCTCACCGAGCACGCCCGCCGCCGGGGTGCGGCCAAGCGTGGGGCGGACTGGCAGCGGATCACCTTTCCCGCTGAGCTCGGAGAGGAGTCCCCCCTCGACGTCGGCGAGCTGCTCGATCTCGACCGCGCGCTCACGGAGCTGGCGGAGCTCGACGAGCGTCAGGCCAAGATCGTCGAGCTGCGTTACTACGGTGGGATGAGCACCCCAGAGATCGCCACCGCCCTGGGCATCGGCACCAGCACCGTCGAACGGGACTGGGTCACGGCACGGGCCTGGCTCCATCGCCGGATCGCCACCGGCACGTGACCCGAAAGCCCTCCGAGCGGCTCCGACACGCACGGGTCCAGGAGCTGTTCCTGGAGGCCCGCGACCAGCCCGCCGACGAGCTTGCCGACTGGCTCGAACGAAGCTGTGGCGACGACCCGTCGCTGCGAGCTGAGGTGGAGAGCCTGCTCGAGCACGATCGCGGAGCCGAGGGGATCCTCGACCGCGCCCAGCCGGGCCTCGACATGGCCGCCGCCCTCACGCGCTCGGACGAGGCACGGCACGACGACGAGCCGACTCTTCCCGAACGAATCGGTGGTCACCGCATCCTCTCCCTGCTTGGACGAGGGGGCATGGCGAGGGTCTACCGGGCGCAGCAGGAGCATCCGCATCGGGTGGTCGCCCTGAAGGTCCTGGAGCTCGGCCTCGACACTCGGTCACTCGAACGGCGCTTCGAGCGGGAGGTGCAGCTCCTCGGCCGACTGGAACACCCTGGGATCGCCTCGATCTTCGAGGCCGGGCGCACCCGACCAGGCGAGCTCGGCGATCGACCTCGGCCCTGGTTCGCGATGGAGCTGGTCGCTGGACGACGTCTCGATGAGCACGCGCGCGAAGCATCGCTCGACACGAGGCAGCGACTCGAGCTCATCGTCGAAGTCTGTGATGCGGTCGAGCACGCCCATGCGCGCGGCGTGGTTCACCGCGACCTCAAGCCGGCCAACATCATGGTCGACACCAACGGTCAGCCGAAGGTCCTCGACTTCGGCGTGGCAAGACTGACCGAGCCCGGTCGAGAACACGTGTTGCAGACCCGCACCGGCGTCGTGCTCGGGACCCTCGCTTACATGAGCCCCGAGCAGGTGGCGGGACGTGCCCAGGAGATCGATCCGCGTTCGGATGTCTACTCGCTGGGCGTGATCGCCCACGAGCTGCTGTCGGAACGCCGCCCCTACTCGCTGGAGGGCCTCGCCCTTCCGGAAGCCGCTCGGGTCATCTGCGACGAGGAGCCCTCGAGTCTCGGTCAGCAGCCCTCGGCATGGCAGGCCGACCTCGAGACGATCGTCGGGAAGGCCCTCGAGAAGCAGCGCGAGCGACGCTATCCGTCGGCGGGGCGCCTCGCCGACGACCTCCGCCGCCTGCTCCGGGACGAGCCCATCAGCGCGCGACCTCCGAGCGCAGCCTATCGAATGAAGAAGTTCGCTCGTCGGAACAAGGCCACCGTCGTCGGCGTGGTGGGGATCATCGCGGCGCTCGCGGCAGGCGTCGTCGTGAGCCTGCAGTTCGCCCTTCGCGCGGCGGAGCGAGAGACCGAGGCGACGCGCGTCACCTATCGGATGAGTCTCGCTGCGGCCCAGTCCGCCCTCCGCGAGGGCGACCCCATCGCGGGAAGACACCTCGACGACGCTCCGACGCAGCTGCGGGGATGGGAGTGGCACGTGCTCGAGTCGCAGCTCGACCCGAGCCTGCGCGTCCTTCCGAAGCCGGAAGGCAAGGTCCACGAGCTGTCGTTCGGTCCGGAGGCGACGACCCTCCGCGTGGTTCATGGCTCGGGTGAGCCTGACGATCCGCGCATGCTGCTCGTCCGCGACGTGGAGTCGGGCGCCCTCCTGCAGTCGTCCGTGCTCTCGCCCGAGCGCCCGGTGCGCGTTCGAGGCGAGGACCTCGAGCTCGCGCGTCGTCATGCGATCTTCCGGAGCGGCGAGACCGAGCTGGAGTACCGCGAGCTCAACACCGGCGTCGTGCTCGGACGCGATCGGGCCTGCGGTGACGTGGCAACCCGACGAGAAGTCCTCGCCCTCCGCGAAGACCTGGCGGTCCTCGGCACGACCGACGGCAACACGCACCAGCGAGCAGACCTCACCTGCGAACTCTCCTCGGGCGAAGTGATCGCCGAGCTCGAGGTCCCGATCGTGACGTTCTTCGAGGCCGAGCTCAGTCCCGACGGCGAGCTGCTGGTCGGCGCGCGGGATCCCACCGAGATGAGGGTGCTCGACGTCGCGACTGGCCGGCGTGTCGCCCAGCTCCGCGACACCACGGACGACGTGGGACACGCACGCTTCGTGGGTGACGGCGAACGCTTGGCGACCGTGTCCTGGAATGGTCACCTGAGACTCTGGGATCCGCGCGGGGGCTTGCTCGAGAAGCACCGGCTGGCGCCCACGCGGTTGGAGCATCTCGTCGTCGGTCCGGATCCATCGCTCCTCGCGGTCCTGGGACGGCAGGGCCTCGTCCGACTCTGGGACCTGCCGACGCGGAGTGAGGTTGCCGTCTTGCCGGGGAGCGTCGGTGACGTCGACTGCGGCGTCTTCAGCGCCGATGGTCACCTGCTCGCGACGGCCGACTCCACGGCGATCCGTCTCTGGAACGTGGCAACGAAAGACGACCTGGCCGTGCTGCGGGGACACGAGAGCTACGTGTACCCGGTGGTGTTCAGTCCCGACGGCGCCCGTCTCTACTCGGGAGGCTGGGACCAGACCGTGCGTGCGTGGGACTCCGAGACAGGGCAGCTCATCGCGACACTGCCGACCCCCAAGAGGATCTCCGGGCTCGCGGTGAGCCCCGACGGCCGTCGACTCGTGGCGACGAACGACGACCTGGGAGAGCAGGACACGCTGCTGCTCTTCGACACCCTGACCGGCCGACGACTGGCCAGCCGACCGGGACGGGACGCTCGCTGGAGCTCGGACTCGCGGGAGGTCCACGCCAACCTTCCCGGCTCGAAGGGTGAGTCACGAGCGTCCGCTCTCGATCCCGACACGCTGGAGGAGCTCCGCCCGCGGACTCCCCTCTTCGCGGGCTGGCTCCCGAGTCCCGGTGGTGCGTGGCGGGCCCGCGTGCTCGGCAACGGCAGCGTCGAGATCCGAGCCACGTCGGACGGACGGCTCGCGTACCACCAGCCGCAGCGGACGGGAGGCGAGCCAGGAGGCGGTCTGGCCTGGAGCCCCGACGGCTCCCACTTGGCCGTCGGCATCGAACGTGACCTCGTCATCTTGCGAGCACCGAGTTGGACGATGCGCATCCTGGAGGAAGCGCATGGTCGAAGCGTCTTCGCCCTGGCGTTCAGCCCGGACGGCCGCCTGCTCGCGTCGGGTGGAGGTGATGGTGTCGTGAGGATCTGGGATGCGCCGACTCTGGAGCCCTACCTCGAGCTTCGTGGCCATGACTCGTACGTCTGGGAGCTCGCATGGAGCCCCGACGGAGCCCAGCTCGTGAGCAGCTCCGGCGACTCGACCCTGCGGAGCTGGAGCTCCTCGCCCCTGAGCGAGCGCTGGCTGGCACGCGAGGAGCGCCGACGGCACCTGGCGACGTGGCGACCGATCGTCGAGGCCCTGTTCGGCGAGCTCGGTGATGCGGGCGCCGTGTCGGCCGCGGTCCGGGAACGCTCAGGGGGCCTCACCGAACGAGAGCGTCGAGCGGCGCTGGACGTGGTGTTGCAGGTGAGCGATGAGTCTGACTGACCAGCGCTCGCGAGCTGCGTGCCGCCTCCCCCCCACCGATCGCAAGAACCATGGCAACGAGGAGTGAAGATGCCACTCGTGATGTCGAGCTGGATTGGCGAGCTCGCTCTGGTGACGTTCGCCTCGCTGTCGGTCCCGAGCCCGGTCTCTTCGGCTACCGGCGCCTCGCTCGAGACGCCGGTGCCGCCAGTCGACCAGCGGCTGCTGGAGCTCGCCACGAGCACGCTGAGGCTCGCCCCCTGGCAAGTCGAGGTCCGGCGTCGACCGGACCTCGAGGCCGAGCTCGAGTCGACCTGGCTCGGAGGCCAGCTCCAGCTGCACTCGGCCCGCGAACGAGAGTGGAGCCTGGCGGATGCCCCTCGCGGCCCCGATGGCATCGCCGACGTCAAGGTCCTCATGGGTGGTCGGTCCGACGAGCTCTTCCTGGCGGCGGATCGCTCGACAGGCGAAGTTCGAGTTCTGCAAGCGCTGTTCGATCCCGTCGAGACCGACCGATTTCTCGAGTGGCTCTCCGCAAGAGCCAGACGCACCGGACTCGACTGGTCTGGACCGACGGAGCCCTGGGAGGCTCTCAGGCTTCTCATGAGCATGAGCGACGATGAAGGTCTCGACCCAGTCGTCGAACATCGAAGCGTCCTCCGAGAGGCCCTACGCGATGGCTACAAGCGGCGGGCACCCTTCGCCGCGCAAGCCGCCGACCAGGCCTGGCCACGCTGGTACCGGCGCCATCGCCCCCTGCTTCGACAGGTCCGTCCTCCGCGGTTCACCGAGACGGACGACGGCTGGGAGGTCCGCTTCTTCCTCCGGGCCCACGGTCGAGTCGCCAAGAAGACCTGGTTCCTCGGACGGAGCGGTGAAGTCTCGGAAGTCCGCTCAGAGCTACTCACGGAACCCTTCGGCGCTGAGCAGCGATGAGCGCCGTCACTCGTAGCTCAGTGTCCCCCGGGCGCCTCCTCAGAACTCGCCGGCGATCACCTCGACCTCCTCGCGCCGCAACACCCCATCCGCCGCTCGTCGGAACTGCGCGAGGAAGTGCCACTGCTGGGCCCAGGGCAGGAAGTCGAGCCGCGTCCCCGCCAGACCGTGGTCACCACCGTCGGTGAGCCAGACCTCGAAGGTCGCGCTCGCGACCGGCCAGGTGTGACGTCGCAGCTCGGTGAAGTGGCCCACCGACTCGACGAGCTCGTCCCCCGCACCGCCACTCACGCGTTCGAGGTAGGCGAGCCAGTGCGCGTGCGTGTCCGGCCCGTTGAGCACGCGACCGAGGTCGGGCGAGTAGACCGAATGCACCCCACCGCTCTCGCCGTAGGGGATGCGACCGTCGCCATCGACGATCGGGGACGCACAGGGGAAGCTCACGCAGTCGGGCGTGTCGATGCCGCGTCCGGTGATGAACTGCACCGGCAGCTCGAGCGAGCCGACGAGGTCGCAGCGCTCGCGTCCGTCGCTGCCCAGCCAGAGCGCCTCGGGCAGGGTCGCCACGCCGACGGCCACGGCCGCCAGACGCGCGAGATGCGGCTGCGTGCCGGCCACCGCCGCGCAGGCGGCTCGCTGCGTCATCATCCCACCGTTGCTCGCGCCGGCGAGGTAGGTCCGCTCGGCATCGACACGTTCGCCCTCGTGGAGGAACAAGGTCTCGAGCACGTGATCGAGGAAGCCGACGTCGTCGCGCTGCTGCTCGACCGTCGACCATCCCGGTGACTCCACGCGTCCGTCCTCCCAGTGTCGATCGCTGTCGGAGTCGGGATCGAGCACGCCATCCGGGAGCACGAGGATGAAGGGCTGCGTCCCCACGATCGGGAGGAAGGGCGGTCGGCACTCGGTTCCGTCTGCGACGGACCGGAAACCCTCGCCTGGCTCCCAACGACAGTCCTCCGTGTTGCGGCGCCAGCCCGTCACGCGGCCGTCGGCGAGCTCGTCGAGCTGCAGGGGCAGCAACCCCAGGGCCGAGCCCGTGCCCCCGTGCAGGTAGACGACCAGAGGCACCGGTTCCGTGACTCGACTCGGCACGTAGACGTGAAAGCTGCGCTCGAAGGCACAGCCGCGGAATCGCTCGACGCTCCGGAAGGTCGTGAGCTCACCGCGTTCGGCGGGAGGCCAGAGCAGCTCGCAGGCCGTCTCGTCGAAGGGGCAGGTCGCCGGGCTCTGGTCGAGGTAGGTGAAGCCGTCCGCCGGGGCCTCGAAGCGGAAGACGATCTCGTCATCACCAGGAGCACGTTCGACGAAGAGGAGCTCCGGCTCCCCCCAACCGTCCTCGATCCGGTAGAACGAGAGAGTCGCGTCGGCGGGTCGATGTCGGTGCGGGCTCGTCGTCACCAGGCCGACGACGCTCCCCGGGTCGAGCACGCGCGCCGGGTCGGACGACTCGTGAAGCACGAGGCCGGTCGCATCGACCGACGACGCGAGCGTGAGCAGGCAGCCAGCCCCGAGCGTCAGCCCGAGCCGGTGGCACCCAACTGCCATGACGGCCTCCGCAGGTGAGCGGTGCCCCGACCCGGGTCGGCCGAGGGGCAGCCCACGCCACGGAGCGTACGACGCTCTCCCACGCCTCGCAGGTTGAATCTCCGGGCTCCCGCCGCGAGCTGGCGACGGGAGCCCGAGCCCCGCACGGGCCCCGAAGGACCCCTCTCGGACCGTTCCGCTGCTCCCCTGCTGCCCTGACACGGAACGAGTGGAATTGAACCCGCCGATGGGTGGCTTGGGGAGCGCGGGAATCGCACGACTTGAGTGCGCCCACCGGCGGGTTCCCTAGTCAGTACGACCCGGCCGTACCGATCTCACGCCCGGAAGCATCCAAGAATGAGACGCCGCCCAGGCCGACGCTCCGGCCAGCGCCTGGCCGTCTCAGACAAGGCCCCTCCGGGGCCTGAACATGGCCCCCGCGCCGAGCGTCTCTCAGGAGACCGGGCCTGCGTTGGCGTCCTCTCGCTGGCAAGGCATGCTCGGTCTCGATCGGCGCAACCCAAGGGATGACACGGACATGACCGCACGCACCCGCTGGAGCCTCCTCGCCACCGGCCTCGCCCTCGTGGCCCTCCTCCTCGGAGGACGCACGCTCCTCCGCGTCCTCTTCTACCCGCCGGCGGTGCAGGCCGCCGAGCTTCACTCTCCCAAGCCCGACGGCCCCCGCTTCGACCACTCCCGGCTCGACCGCGTCCTCGCCGCCCGAGTCGGTGCCGGTGGTCTCGTCGACTACGCCGGTCTCGCGCGCAACAGCGGCGACCTGGACGCCTACGTGAAGTCGCTGGCGAAGGCCGACGTGGGCAGCCTGGGACGTGACGAGAAGCTCGCCCTCTACATGAACGCCTACAACGCGTTCACCCTCCAGCTCATCGCCGAGAACTGGCCGCTGCGCTCGATCAAGGACATCCCCGAGGCCAAGCGCTGGGACCACGTCCGCTGGAAGCTCGGCGGGAAGACCGTGAGCCTCAACCAGCTCGAGCACGAGATCATCCGCAAGGAGTTCGTCGAGCCGCGCATCCACTTCGCGGTCAACTGCGCCAGCCTCGGCTGCCCCCCGCTCCGCCCCGAGGCCTACCACGCCGCCACGCTCGAGCAGCAGCTCGAGACGCAGATGCGCGAGGTCCACGCCCAGGACCGCTGGTTCCGCTACGACACGCGCAACAACACCGTCCACCTGAGCGCCGTGTACGACTGGTTCCGCGGTGACTTCGAGAAAGTCGCCGACTCCCCCGTCGACTACGCGGGCCGCTACTCCGACCGGCTCGGTCGTGCGTTGAAGCTCGGTCGGCAGCCCCAGGTGAAGTTCCTCGACTGGGACTGGGCCATCAACTCGCAGTGAGCCCGGGCGGCTCCGGCTCCCGAGTCCGAGAGCTCAGGAGCTGCTCCCCAGCGCTCGCAGCACCTCGTCGGACTCCTCGTCAGCCGGGAAGACCAGCTCGACCCGCAGCTCGTCGAGGGTGAGGTCCCGCGCCGAGCCGAAGCGCGCCAGCGTCGACACGGTCCGCACCCGGTGCTCCCCAAAGCGGAAGACCGGGCAGACCACGACCTCGCCGTCGCTCGCATCGTCCGGCTCCGGCACGTCGGCCAGGTGGGACTGGGCGCGCTCGAGCAGCTCCGCGAGCTCCTCGTCAGGCCCCGCCTGCGCGACCTCCCGCCGGAGGCGCCGCAGGATCGTCCAGGCGACGACGGGGTAGTTCTCGACGACCTCACGCACGGGCCCGGGTCCGAGCAATCCGTCGACGAGATCGACGTCGGGCGGGACCAGCGCACCGAACACGCGGTCGGCGGCCTCGTTGCGGAGCACCGCACGCCAGAGGCGGTCCATGGCAAAGGCCGGGTAGGGCTCGTGCTGAGCGAGCATCCGCTCGACGATGAGCCGGAACGGACCCATCTCCCGCTCGTCGAGCCGTCGCTCGCCAAAGGCGGCTCCGAGCCCGGCGGCCTCGAGCAGGGCGTTCCGCTCGCGCAGCGGCACGTCGAGCGACTCGGCCAGCTTGAGGACGACGCCCCGGCCCGGACGCGACCGACCCGTCTCGATGAAGGAGACGTGACGGGGCAAGACCTCCGCGCGATGCGTAGGAGCCTGCGTCACGGGTCGGCGTGGTCGCGTTGCGAGCGCCGCGGGGGCAGATGCGAGGCGCCGCGACGACGGCGATGCGGTGTCATCGGTGAGGAGCGGGAACGAAGCAGGTGCCCCCGCGCCGCCGCAACCCTTCGGGCGCCGGGACTTGCGGCCGAAAGCTACGAGCTTCGATGCTCAACATCGGAAATCGGCAATGGCTGGGTGGCCTGGACACGACAGCCAGCCGGGGGTGTCCCAGTCGGGAGGGGCGGTAGCGGCGTGCGGACCAGCGGGGCACGAGGGGGCGAGGGCGAGCGGGGCGGGGGGGGGGG
>JBCCFW010000103.1:0-25725 GCA_039029535.1 Acidobacteriota bacterium | reverse complement strand
ATTTTATACGGTTACAGAGGGTTGCCTCGAATCTCGGATTCCCGTGGATGGCGAGGCGGAGGATTTTGTGCGCGTTATCGGTCCCGGCGACCTTCTCGAGCGCGCCGAGATCCTTCGCAGCCGACAGTGCTGCCCGCAGCTCGCGCAGCGCGCTCGTCCCCCCCCCGGCCTCGGCGACGGGTAGGTAACCAACGCGATGGATCGGGGACGGCCCCAGCCTGGCCAGAGCCTCCAAGTGCTCGGCCGTCCCATAGCCACGATGCTTCTCGAAGCCGTAGCCGGGGTGACGTCGACCGAGCTCTTCCATGAGCCCGTCGCGATGGACCTTGGCGAGGACCGACGCAGCAGCGATGCAGGCGCACTTGGCGTCGCCCTTGATCAGGCCCTCCTGAGGCATCGCCACCTCGGGCACCGTGCGCGCATCGACGAGGAGAGCCGCCGGCTCTCGGCTCAATCCCTCCACCGCACGCCGCATCGCGAGCAGCCCGGCGTGATGCGGGTTGAGCATGGCGATCTCGTCCACCTCCGCAAGGCCGATGGCCCAGTCCGACTTCTCGCGAAGCTGACCAGCGAGCTCCTCCCGCTCCTCGGGCTTGAGCTTCTTGCTGTCGTCGAGAGGCAGGAGACGCAGCTCGGGAGGGAGCATGGCGGCCGCCGCCACGATGGGACCGGCGAGGGGGCCCATCCCCGCCTCGTCGACCCCGGCCACGGGCCCCTCCACGCGCTTGCTCCAATCGCGTTCGAGCTGGGTGAAACGCCGCCAGCGGGCGTTTTCGCGACGGCGGTCCCGACGCAGGCCCGCCACCCTCTCACCGAGACGTCGTGCGCCCTGTCGAGGATCGGCGAGGAGGTGCTCCTCGAAGGACCGCGGAGGCAGGGTTCGCGCTTCTCGAACCAGCCCCTCTAGCCGCCCGACGCTCCACGCGGCAACATCTTCAGGAAAAAGTGGCATCTTTTTCTCAACACCCTCTTGTGGGCTCTCCGGAACCGCTGACATGCTGAATCTGACTGGCAACCGGTACGGGTCCGCGGCGGTCCCAGGAGCCTAGAGTGGGGGGAGCCGAGCGGACAACAAGCGGCGTGAGCTCCGTCTCGGCACCGGCCCCCCTCGGGTGGTTCGGATGTCGTGGGGGGATCGTGCGGCACCGGCGCGTGGGAGCCGAGTGGGCCCTCACGAGTGAGACGGATGGTCGCCGATGAGTCGTCTCGATGACGCCACCTGGCAGGCCGTGATCGCGGTCGTGCTGTCGGGCCTCGGCCCGGGCGCCGGGCACCTCCACGTGGGTCATCCACTTAGAGGCGTCGCCTGGCTGGTGGTCATCGCCGCGACCAGCCTCCTGTGGATCGGGCGGGTCACCGTTTCCTACCAGCAAGCGACGCTCTGGGCCCTGCCCCCATTGCTGGCGGTCCTGGGCTGCATCGTCGACTCCGGTTGGGTGGCCCGACGTGACGTCATCGACCGCCGCTGGTGGAATCGCTGGTGGTTTCTCGTGCTGGTCATCGCCATGACGGGCTTCCTCGCACCAGGCGCCCTCTTCGCGCTCACGAGTCAGCGGGCCGGCCTCGTGTCCCAGCCCGACTCGGCGATGGAGCCGACGCTCACGCGCGGCTCATGGCTGGTGGTCGACCGCCACGCCCATCGCGACGACCCTCCGACGGTGGGTGACCTCGTGGTCATCCGCCCCTCCGCCGACGACCGCCCCACGGTCCGTCGGGTTCACCCGCGCACTCTCGGGACGACTCGGTCAGGGGAAGACCTGCTCGTCATCGGCGACGCCGCGGTCTCTTCGAGGGAGGCCGAGTTGGTCTCCCTCGACGCGCTCGAGGGGGAAGCCCGCTACGTGGTGCTGCCGGCACCACGGAACGACTGGATACGCTACGGTGAGGATCTCCGATGATCGACATCCAAGACATGCTGCTTCGCGCGCGTCGTGACGCCGCCGAGGGGCACGTCGAAGAGGCCTTGCTCCAGGTCAGTCACGCCCTGGAGCTGTCCGAGAGCCAGCAGGACCGCTTCGAGTCGCTGCTGCTCCGCGCCCAGCTGGAGGGTGGCGAGCTGGGCGCCCCCACCAAGGCGCTCGACACCTACTGGGAGGCGCGTCATCTCACGCGCTCGCATCACCTGGGTCGGGCCGGCGAGGCCGACCTCGGCATCGGGATGATGCTCATCGACCTGGACCGGACGAACGAGGGGCTCGAGGCCATCCGCCGGGCGAGCCGCTACTTCCGCAAGTCCGGCAACACCTACCTGCGGGCCTGCGCCGAGACGATCCTGGCCGACGTGGCCATCTGCCGCGGCGAGGACACCATGGCCGAGCGCCACCTCGAGATCGCGACCGACCTCCTCATGGCCAACAACGACGGCCGGATGCTCTCGAGCGTCCTCACGCTCCGAGCGGGCGTCCTGGGCCGCAACGGCCGCAAGCGCCAGGCCGAGCAGCTCCTGGCCGAGGCACGCCGCCAGGCGGGCGACCTCCACGACCCCGATGTCGAGGCCGAGCTCCAGGGCCTGAGGACCGCCGTTCGGCAATCGATCGCCATCGCTGCGGGTGACGAGCTGTAATCGAGAACGAATCGATCGAGTCGACTCGTCCGGGTGCCGATGCTCAAAGCGAGGGAGCGCACGCGGACGGCGGGGACCCTCCCCCCACCTCGGGGGACCGTCCCCTCACCTGAACACGAGCGTCTCGTCTTGAAACGGCTCAGCGTGGCGTTTTCCGCGTTCTCGGAGAACGGACCGTTGGCATCGATCTTGCTTAATCTGAATGTCGTGAACGGCTTCTACTCCAGACTCAAGGCCAGGTCCCGAATGGCCAGCCAGCGCTTCGAGATTCTCGACGTGCTGGGCAGCGGTGGCATGGGCTGCGTCTACCGCGCCTGGGACTCGGCGATGGAGCAGCACGTCGCGCTCAAGTCGATCCGACCCGAGCTGGTCAACGATCTCCAGCTCGAGCGATTGCGGCGTGAGGTCAAGCTGGCGCGTCGCATCAAGCACGTGAACGTGGCGCAGGTCCACGACCTCGTCGAGCAAGACGGCGTGCGCTACCTCGCGATGGAATGCGTCGAGGGTCGTTCGCTGAGCGAGCTCGTGGGCCGTCGGGGTCGCCTTCCGCTCAAGGTCGTCATGGGTCTCTTCATCCAGGCTTGCCGAGGGGTCGAGGCGGCGCACGAGCTCGGCATCGTTCATCGCGACCTCAAGCCGCACAACATCATGGTGAGCCGGAAGGGCCGGGCGCTGGTGCTCGACTTCGGCATCGCCGCGCTCGACGGCGAGTCCAGCGTGCGGGACGGCCGCATCCTCGGCAGCCCCCAGTACCTGAGCCCCGAGCAGCTCCACGGCGAGCCGGTCACCCCGGCCAGTGACGTTCACGCCCTGGGCACGGTGCTCTTCGAGCTCTGCACGGGCGTGTCGCCCTTCCGGATGCCCGGCGCCTCGGCGTCGGCCTTGCGCGCGTTGCGCGAGGTCCCTCCGGACCCGCTTCACGTCGAGCCGCGCCTGCCGCCGTTCCTCGCGTGGATCATCGCTCGCTGCCTGGCGCGGAAGCCGGAGCACCGCTACGAGTCGGCTGGTGCGTTGGCTGACGACATCGAGTACCACCGCGGCCCGATCGAGATCCCCGACCCCGAGGTCCCGGGTCCCCCCGAGGTCCTCCTGGCGGTGCCGGCGTGCGCCGAACGTGAGCTGTTGGCCGACCGCTTGAAGCGTCTCGGCTGTGATGCAGTGGTCACGGGCGACGGCGAGGAGGCCTTGCAGAGCTGCCTCGGTGGTCGCTTCTCCCTCGCCGTGCTGTCGGCCTCGCTCCCGGGTGTCGACGGGCTGACGGCCTGCCAGCTCCTCCGTCGTGCTCCGCAGTGCGAGGACACCGAGCGCATCGTGTTGCTCGACGAGGGCAGCGACGCCGGCCGCGAGGCCTTCGCCCGTCAGGTCGGCGCCCACGACGTGGTGCACCGACCGGTGAACGTGCATGCCTTCGCACGGATCGTGCGTCAGGCATTGGTGGCGTAGTAGCCAGCAGAGCGCGTTCTACAGCCCCGCCTTGGCGAGCAGCTGCGGAAGCGCACGATGCAGCGCCAGCTCGATCACCCGCCCCCGTGCCGACTGCGGGCTCTCGTCCTGATCGCGCTTGAAGTCGTCGCGAACGAAGTGCCGTGTCGTCCGTCCCGTCGGCACGTGGAAGAGCGTGAACTCCGCCTCGACCGTGTAGCGCATGACATGCCGATCGCCCTTGGCGTACTCCTTCGCTTCGTTGAGGACCTCGCCCAGGAAGCCCTTGACCTTCGCTCGACGAACGGCCTTGTCGACGAGCCGCCCCCGGTACTTCTTGTTCTCCACGCGGCGATCCTCGACTCGAAGGACGTGCCCGCGTAGCACGTAGTCGGCATCGTGCGGCAGGGTCGCCTGACCACGCGTGGGGTCCCCGGGACGGAACTCACGGACCTCGTAGTCGAGCACGCTCTCCAAGGTTCGGTAGGCGCCCAGGCTCGCGACGCGACTCTCACGACCCTCGACCTGCAAGGGCTCGACGTAGAGCACCCTCTTGTTCTCGAGCACGGTCGAGCGAACGAGACCGTGGATGACGTCTTGCCGCAAGGCGACGGACTCGCCAGTCCGCGGATCCACGCTCACCACCATGGCGATCAGGGAGCCTCCGGCGAGCACGACGGCACCGCTGTCCATCTCTGCGAGCTTGTCGACCGGATCGTAGGGCCGCAGCCGGAAGTGCGTCGTCCCCTCACGCCCAGAGAAGAAGTGACGACGGCGATCGGAGCCCTGGATGCTGCGCTGACGAATGGAGGTCAAGAAGTCCACCGAGCTCGCCCGACGCTCCGCGTCGAGGCCATCCTGCCAATCGAGACCGCAGCGGAAGCCACCCGTCGAGTCCAACTGCAACACGGCGAGATCTTCCTTCTCGAACTCGGTCACGACTCGAGCCGAGGCTCGGCCTCCTGCGTCGTCGTACACCGTGATGCGCGTTGCGAAATCGACCACGTGGAACGGCGTCACCACGAAGCAGTCCGACCGCTTCGCGATGCTGAGCCCCCCTCCCGCTTGCCCCGTGTTCGTCTCCACGTGAACGGGCGCCGCCAAGGCGCTACCCACGACGAAGAGCCCCAAGGCCACTCCGGCCGCGATCGACACCGTCTTCCCTGCTCGTTGCATCGAACTCATTTCACTCTCCCGTCTTCCAGTCGCTCGTCGACTGGTGAGTCGTCGACGTACTCCTGCGTCAACTCCGATCTCAGGTAGGTTTCAGCCATCGCGCGCTCGTCATCTCCTCGCGCGCTTGCTTGCTCTTCGGACCGCGAGCGGATGAGCCCACGGAGTGAGGAGAAGCCGTTCAAGAGCAAGACGAAGGAGGCCAGCGCGATCCAGAACGCCTGGAAGACCGGCTGCGAGGCCAAGGCGTCCCAGGTCGTCGCTCCGAATCGATAGCCACCTCCGAAGCGCGAGACTTCGACTCGCTCCCTCTTTGCATGGGCGACCACGTGAAGGGCATCGGACAATCCTCCAGAAGTATCGAAGGTCGCCGAGACGGCTCCCCACACGAGGGGCTCGCCGGGGCCATCCGGCTCCGAGGCCTCCAGCACGACCACGTCGCCGAGGTCGAGCACCTCCTCAGAGAGCTGATATCGAGTCCCGTATCCCACGGCCTGGTTGAACGCCCGGAGCCTGCCCTCGCGCAGCGCCAGTGAAGGGGGTGGTGCCTCCGCGAACGCCGCGACCGCATCGGCCTGTGGAGGTACGCGCTCCAACGGATGCCCGCCGACGATCAGGCGCTCGGCCCGGATCAATGCCCGAAACGCAAAGTCGACGCCGGCACAGGGCCCCTTCGAGGCCCGGTGACAGCGGCTGACGTAGGTCAACGTGTCGTGACACTCGGCGAGCTGCGCGGACGAGCCGAACACCGAGACGCCAAGTGAACCGTCGGCTTCGCCGACGTCGCTCTCGCGGACGGTGACTCGGATTTCGCCGACAGAGCTACGCTCGATCTCGATGCGTGCCGAGCCAGCGATCACCAGCGAGACGGGCTCATCGATGCTGACGCCGTGAAGCTCGTCCTCCACTCGATCCTCGAGACGACGGAGCTGGTAGTAGTGGCAGTCGCCGGGCGGCAAGACGAGCACGTAGGGTCGCCCATCGGCTGACTTCTCCACGTCCCAGGCGACCGTCTCGGTCCTCGCGTCCACGGTAACGGTGAGATCGGCGAAGTTCGACAGCAGCAGCACCGTCGCGACGATCAGCATCACGACACCGAGCGCTGCCGAGAGGACGACCCGCAGCGGCACTTCGGACAGCCGCACCTGTTGGGTGCGCAGGCGTAAGGCCTCGAAGCGCACGAGAGCCCGAGCGCTCACCAGCCCAACCTCACCACCAACTGCGGCAGCCGAGAGTTCCCACGACGTCGCTGTAGGTGGACCTGACCGTCACTTGGCAACGAGGCCAGCGGGATCGAACAGACCGTGTCGAACTTGATGGTCGTGCCCGACTCGATGCGTCGGCAGGCTTTCTTGGTAGGCCGGCCCGCCGCATCTTGAGCGATGGCGTGAGTCTCGCTCCTCTCGGAATTCACGAAGAGCACGACCTCCCTCGTCGGAACGGCACTTCCCCATCGGGTGAGCAGCACGCCGGGCCGTCCCCGCAGCTCCGCTCGCACGGCCAGTCGCTCCGGCCGATGACCTCGCAGTCGCGACGCGTGTCGGGTGGGATAGTCCAGCCGCACCCAACCCTTCGTCGGACGCATCAAGACGTACTCGGCACTCCCGACGTAACGAGCGTCGACGGAGGCCACGCGAAGCTCCAACTTGCCTCGTACCGCCCAGGGGAGGAACACGTGGAGCGACTCGGGTGAGACCCGATCTCCCGGCCCCACGAACGAGGCGCCGAGCAGGTGAGCACCGCTCACTCGTTCGAGCGCATCCACTTGCTCGTGAAACGCGGTCGGGGAGAGCGTCTCCGCCGCCCGGGCGGCCGCGACGAACGACGTCGACGTGAGCAGGCTCGTCAGCAAGAGCCAGCGCGACACCGTTCTCCAGGCTAGGCGAGCTCCTCGCTCGCACGTCATCGGCTGACGCACCTCGTGCCCCCAATCAGGAGACGGCCGTCAGCCGGCTCGCGAGGGCGAGCGCGCCATCACCCGACCGATCCGGGCGATTCCTCGTGACTGACCGTTCTCTCTACTGGGTACGTCGTCCTCGAGGAGAGTCCGCCATCAGGCGGCGCACCGAGCTGTTCGTTTCCGGCTGCGAGGGGCCTGGGCCCGCTCAGGGCTCACCGGACCGCGAAGCGACGAGACGGCGGTCAGCGAGCCGATCGGCGACCTTCGCCAACTCGTCGATCAGGTTCTTCTTCAGGAGATAGCCCGCGACATTCCGGCTCTCCGTCCTCAGCAGGTCCTCGTCGGCGGCCGAGGTCGTCAGCACGAAGACCACCGTGTCGCTGAGCTCCGGGTCCTCACGAATCACCTCGAGGAACTCGAGACCACCCATCCGCGGCATGTTGAGATCGAGCATCACCACGTAGGGCCGAGGCAAGGCTGGCTCGTTCTCCTGGCCGCGTAGCTGGCCGAGAGCCTCCTCGCCATTGCTCGCGACGAAGAGCGGGTTCTCGAGCTTCAACCGTGACAAGGCCCTCCGGAACAGGAGCACGTCGACCTCGTCGTCCTCGACCAACAGGATGCTCACCAGCTCGTTCACGTCATCTCTCCTGCATGCCGACCGCTCTCACGGCAGCTCGGACCCCACGGCCGCCAGGTCCCGAGTCACGACCCGAGCCGACGGCCACGTGAACACGAAGCGCGCACCAGAGCCAGGCTCGGACACGAGCGACAGCTCACCGCCGACCTCGTCGAGAATGCGCTTCACCAAGGCGAGACCGATGCCACTGCTCTCGGCGTTGCGCTCTCGGCCCAGGGTCTGGAAGAGGCCGAAGATCTTCTCGTGATGACGAGCCTCGATGCCCGGCCCGTCATCGACGACGGAGAACTCGTGAAAGTCCTCCCGTCTCCGCCAGCCGACCGCGACCAAGCCGTCCTCGCGGTCGTGATGCTTCACGGCGTTGGAGATCAAGTTGAAGAACACCTGCCGCACGAAGGTCGCGTTGCCACGAATCGTGGGCAGTCCGTCCTGCACCTCGACCCGGAAGCCGTTCGGCACCGTGACGTCTTGTTCGAGCATCTCTTCGAGCAGGGAGCCGACATCGACGTCCTCGGTGAGCTCGCCCACCGATTCGGCACGCGAGTAGGCGAGGATCCCCTCGATGAGAGCCTCCATTCGGCTCACCCGCTCGCGAAGCAGTCGGGCATGGTCGGCGAATCTCTCGTTCGACTCGAGCTCACCCTCCTCGATCAAGAGCGTGACGAGACCATCGACGTGTCGCAGCGGGCTGCGGAGGTCATGAGAGGTGGCGTAAGCGAAGCTCTCGAGATCGGCGTTGGAGCGCTCGAGCTTGCGTGTCCTCTCGGCGAGCTCGGCCGTGCGCTCAGCGACCTTGGCCTCCAGCTCCTGATGCACCTCGACCAGGGCGCTCGTTTGGTGGTCGATCGCAGACGCGAGAGTCTCCAGCTCGTCCCTGGTGCCGACCGGGCCACAGGGATGCACGCCGCGTCGAACCCGCTCAGCCAACAGGCGGATGGGTCTCGACAGCCGTCTCCCGAGCTGGCGGGCCAGGAACACCGAAGCCACCAGCGCGAAGAAGCCCGCGATCACGACCTGCAGGAGAAACTCCAGCACCAGAGCCCGTGCGTGCTCGCGGGGCTCGTGCACGGAGAGTCGTGCCGAGAGCTCGTGCAAGTGCGGCTGTTCGGCACCGGCAGTGAGCGTGAAGGTGACCAACTCCTCGCCCTCCGCCCCCTGCGCCCAGACTGGCTTGCCATCGAGCTCCATCGAGCAGGGGCGCTCGGGGCTGGAGAGACCGTCCTGGAAGAGAGTCGTCGCGTGCAGCTCGACGACGACGGCTCCTTGAGGGGTGTCGTAGTACTCGATGGGTGCCACGGTGACGACTCGTCCGTCCTCGGTGACGAAGAGCCCAGCCCGACCGGCACCGAGCGTCGCCGACAGGTCCACCCTCTTCAGCCACTCCGAAGACGCGTTCCGACTGGTCTGGATGGGGTGACCCGCAAAGTCGACGACCGTGACCGACGCGATGTAGTCGTTCTCGGTCATCTCCCTGACCGCCTCGGGCAGGTAGTGCGAGCGACCCGTCGCATCGACGACCGAGTTGACGACGAAGGAGGAGCCCGCGAAGGCCTGCACGTTGTCGACCACGAACCCGAGCCGCAGCTCGACGGTCTCGAGAGCGTGCACCGCAGCCTGCTCGAGTTGAGCCTGCGCCCTCGCCATCAACCGGACCACCTCCACGAAGACCCCGATCCCCGCCAGCAGGGCGAGCTGCCCCACCATGAGGATCACCATCCCGACGACGAGCCGGGTCTCGATGCTCTGGCCAGCCGAGCCAGCACCGGCTCTCCCGTCGGTCACCGCCGAGTGGCTCCCAGGGGCACCAGCACTCCCTCCTCGTAGCGAGCCATCAAGAAGCTCGACGAGTCGAGGGCATCGTGCCGGTCCGGAGTGAAGGGGGGCGCATAGCGCTTGACCACCCCCTCGTGCTGCTCCACTCGTTCGAGAGCCTCGCGCACCATCGGTCTCTCGGTCGTGCCGGCTCGTCGGATGGCTCGGGCCAGGAGGTGGACGAGGTCGTACGCGTGAGCCGTGCCGACCGGTGCCACGATCCCTCGTGCGTCGACGACTCCGTAGCGCTGCGAGTAGCGCTCGACCAGGCTCTCGGCCCTCTCGTTTCCGATGAAGCTGAAGGACTGCAACACCCGCAGGTCCACTCGGTCCAGGGAGTCGCCGGCCAGGTCGGCGAAGTCGGCACCGGTGATGCCCCAGTGCGAGACGACGGGCATCGGGGTCTCCAGCCTCGACAGCAGCTCGACGAAGCGTGCCCCCTCCACGCCGTTCCCGACGTAGACGATGACGCCGGCCCCCAAGCGACGGAGACGCTCGACCTTCTCCGGCCAGTTCTTCTCGCCCCAGTCGAACCACTCGACCCCGACGGGGCTCAGACCACGCTCCTCGAGCGAGGTCATCATCGCCCGATGATTGCTGCGCCCCCAGCCGTTGTTCACCAGCAACAACGCCACCTGGGGCGAGATCTCCAGGGCTCGGGGAATGAGATAGCCGGCCGCGTGCTCGTCTCGGACGGAGACCCGGAAGACGTAGTTGGGATCGCGACCGTTGGCCACGATGCCGGTCGCAGCCGCCCAGGGATCGAGGTAGATGAGCCGATGCTCGTGGATGGTGTCGAGCTGGGCGAGGGCAACCGGGCTGCTGATGCCACCGACCACCGCCACGAGTTGCTCGATGTTGCGCAGGTACTCCAGGTTCGCCAGCCCGCGCGCTGCGATCATCGAATTGTCTCGCGCAACCATCTCCAGCCTGCGCCCGAGCACTCCTCCGTCGGCGTTGATCTCCTCGATGGCCAGCTCCATGCCTCGGCGTATGGCCAGTCCCGATCGCGCCGAGTTGCCCTGCAGGTCGGCGTCGAGACCGATGACGATGGCATCGCGGTCGAGCACTCGACCGTCGTCGAGCTCTTGAAGGGCCATCTCGACCAGCCCGGTTCCGATGGTCAGTCGATTCACCTCGGCGATCGGCAGCAACCGTCCGCTCAGCTCAGAGCGCAGCCGATCGTCGACCTCGACGATCTCGAAGCCGGGCTCGTCCCTCAGCGCTTCCAACGCCAGCGTCTCCTGGCGACGCACGTCCTCGCGTTGCGCCACGACCAGCTCTCGAGCCAGGCGGGCCACCAGCTCCTGATGTCGGGGCCCGAGCCGGTCTGCCTCGTCGACGGAGAGGGCCACGACCAGCGCACGGTGGCCGTGACCGGTCAGGACCAGGTGCGACTGCACCTCGTGGAGCCCGTGCTCGACGATGGAGCAGAGCGTGCTCTCCCGCCCATCGGCTGCTCCGTCCCGCAACGCATCATGGGCCCGCCCGATGTCGACGGGGAGCGCGCGTCCTCCCAGGCACTCGAACTGATCCCGCGCCACCTCGCTCCCGACGACATGGAAGGTCCGACCTCGAAAGTCGTCCAGCGAGAGCAACGCCCGATTGCAGGTCAGGTGCTTGCCACCACCATCCCAGAAGGCGAGCCCCATCAACCCCTGCCCGCGAAGGTCGTCCAGCAAGCGCCGACCGACCCGACCATCGAGGAGGCGGTGCTGATCGGCACGGCTGGGAAAGAAGAAGGGCAGCTCGAGCAGTTGCATCGAGCTGCTCGCGACGGAGAGGCTCGCCGCCGAGGCCACCAGGAGGTCCAACTGACCTCGGCGCGCCATCTCGATCATCTCCTGGTCGCCGCCGAGCTCCCGGGCCGGATGAACCGAGAGACGCAGCTCTCCCCCGGTCGCTCGCTCGATGTCCCGACCCAGACGCAGCGCCGCCTGATGAACGGCGCTCGTCACGGACGACGAGTGCCCCAGGCGCAGCACGCGACGGACCCCGAGCTCGGCACTCGCAGGTGTCGGTCCGTCGACCTGTCGCACGCAGGAGAGCAGCATCGCCAGCAGGCACGGAGCCGCTCGCGTCACCCAGCGCCCTCGATCGCACGCCCTCTTCCGCATCTCAGTCCACCGCCAACTCCCTGGCGGCCTATCGGCCTCCGAAAGTCGTGCCTGAGAGCCCCGTCACCTCCGTCACGGAAGACGAGCTCTCGGCGGTGGGCACGCGGCGAGTCTCAGTCCAGAGCCAACGCGAACCCGTGCAGGTACCTCGCTTCGGGCAAGGCCGGCAACGCCGGATGGTCCGGGCCCTGGGACCAGCGATCGAGCCAGCGCGCCGGGCGATCGGCCTCGGCCACGGCTCGGCGGAGTTGCTCCTCGAAGGTCTCCTCACGCACGTGGTGGGAGCAGCAAGAGCTCACCAGCAGGCCGCCGGGCGCGACGACACAGGCGGCGTGGCGGTTCAGGATCCGCAGCGCACGACGCGCTTGCGGCACCTGCTTCTTGCTCCGCGTGAAGCTCGGTGGGTCGACGAACACGACATCGAAGCGCTGCTTGCGACGTCTCACGTCGAGCAAGTAGTCGGTCGCGTCCGCCTGCTCGAAGACACAGCGCTCGCTCCAGCCGTTGCGCTCCGCCGTCGCCTTCGCGACGGCCAAGGCCTCCTCCGACTGGTCCACGAAGACGACCTTCGCCGCCCCTGCCTGCGCCGCATGCAGGCCGAAGCCGCCCTGGTGACAGTGCAGGTCGAGGACCTCCTGCCCGTCGCACCAGGCCGCTGCCCGCTCCTGGTTCAGGCGCTGGTCCAGGTAGGCCCCGGTCTTCTGACCCGACATGGGAACGACCAGCGCCACCATCTTCGGCAGGGTCACCTCGACCCGACCCGGCTCCTCGCCCTTCAACACCCCCTTGCGCTCGGGTAGGCCCTCGAGACCGCGGAGATGGACGTCGTTGCGCTCCACGACGCAGCTCGTCCCGAGCTCGTCGACGAGGATCGCGGCCACCAGGTCGCGCAGCCGGTCCATCCCGGCCGAGAAGCACTGCACGACGTCGACGGGGCCATGGCGGTCGACGATCAGGCCCGGGAGACCGTCGGCCTCGCCGTGGCAGAGCCGATAGGAGTCTCGGCCCGGCAGGATGCGCTGACGCAGCTTCAAGGCCGAGCTCAGCCGTGCCTGAACGACCTCACGCTCGGGCAGCAGCCCCTCGGACGAGAACAGGCGCAAGGCGATGAGCGAGTGCGGGTTGAAGAACGCCGTGCCGAGCTCGCGTCGACGCGCGCCCGCCTGCACCACCGAGACGAGGTCACCGGGCTCCGGGCTCCCTGACACCTCGCGCACCTGGTTCGAGAACACCCAGGGATGGCCCGCCCGCAGACGCGCCCCAGCTCTTCCGTCGATGACCACCGTCTCCATGGCGCCGCATCATGCACGAGCCGCCGGCCGATTCGCCGTCGTTGCGCGCGATCGACGCGGAGACGGTCGGTCGTCAGCCCGTCGTGGGCGCGAGCTGGGCGGCGACGTCCTCTCGATCGAGGGCTCGGACCAGCACGTCGACGACCTGCTGGTCGAACTGCGTCCCCGCGTGCCGGCGGATCTCGTCGAGCGCCGTGGCCGTCCCGACACCGTCGCGATACGCCCGGTGGGACACGAGCGCGTGGTACGTGTCGGCCACCGCCAGGATCCGAGCGCCGAGCGGGATCGCCGTGCCCTTGAGCCCGTCCGGATAGCCGCGGCCGTCCCAGCGCTCGTGGTGGTGCCGGACCATCGGCAGCAAGGGCGCGAGGAAGTCGAAGGGGTCGAGGATCCTCGCCCCGACCTCCACGTGCGACTTCAGGAGCTGGAACTCCTCCGGCTCGAGCCGCCCCTTCTTGTTGAGGACGTCGTACGGGATCCCGATCTTGCCGATGTCGTGGAGCAAGGCCGCGCGACCGACGTCGCGCACCTGAGCCTCGGTGAGCCCCATCTCCCGGGCGATGACCCGGCTGATGTCGCGCACCGCCTCCGAGTGACCGGACGTGTACTCGTCCTTGGCCTCGAGCGCTCGCACCAGTCCACGGATGGTGGTCTCGACCGTGGAGCGGAGGTTGTCGTGGAGACGCGCGTTGCCGATGGCCAGGGCCGCCTGGTGCGCGAAGACCACCAGGACCTCGAGGTCGCGTCGCGTGAACGCGCCCGTGAGCGTCCCTCGGCGGTCGACCTGGACCATGCCCATGAGCTCTTCGCCGTTCCACAGCGGCGCACAGAGACCCGCCCGGATGCTGCAGTCGACCAGGCTCTCCGACATGGAGAAGTCGGCGTCCGCGTCGGAGAAGCACAGGGCCTCGCCCCGAGTGAGCACGCGATCGCGCACCGCCCGCGACAGCGGCTGCAGCTCGTCACTTCCGTGACGCGTGCGCACGACCATGGGACGGTACTCCCGTGACTCCGCGTCGTGAAGGTGGATGGCGACGTGGTTGGCGGTGCGGAAGAGCCCGAGCACCGAGTCGGCGAAGGCGCCGAGCAGGGTGTCGAGATCGAGCACGGCCACGAGCCGACTGGACAGCTCGTGCAGGGCCAGGAGGGCGTCGCGATCGAAGCGTGCGGAGAGCTGGTCGACCGTGCCGGCCCGAGTGACGTCCATGGCGTCCTCGGACAGGTCCAGGGCCGGCCCCTCGCTCTCCGGCGAGCTCTCCACCCGACCGACCAGCTCGGCCTTGAGGCACACGGGCTGGGCCGGATCCCCGAGGAGCAGCTCGTCCCCGTCGCTCACCCGGAGCGTGTAGTCGTTCTTGTCTTCGAGTGGGAGAAGCTCCCCGTCTCGTCGGATCATCGAGCCGTTGGTCGTGACGAAGTCTTCGAGGAGGAGCCCGGCCGAGCTGTCCCGACGGATCTCCGCGTGCCGCGACGAGATGTAGCCGTTGCGCAGCACGATGTCGTTGGCCTCGCTGCGACCGATGCGAACGACCTGCTTGTCGAGCAGGTACGAACGCAGCTCTCCCCCTCCATCCAGGATGGCGATGCGAATCATTGGTGGCTCTCGAGTGATGGCCCCCACGCGTCCCGCGTCCTCGGACGACACGGGATCCCGGGGCCACCGCCCGAAAGAGCAAGCCCGATGCCAGGGCCTCACGAGGGCCAGCTCGGCCTCCTGCCGCCCGAGAGAGCCCCCGCGCCCCGGCGTCGACGGGAAGAACTGCCGGTCGGTGGGAGGAAGTCTCAGGCGGCCGGCAGGACGCTCAGGACCGGGGGTAGAGCAGGTGCTCGGCCACGCTGGCGGTGAACTCGGCCGCCTCGGCCGCATCGTCGGCCAGGATTTCCCGGTGGCCGGCCCCCGCGTCGATGGCCTCCCGCAGCTTCGAGCTGCCCCAGAGGATGTCGATGGGGAGCTGGACCTCCTCGTACTCGAAGGGCGGGTCCCGCCAGCGCAACGCCTCGGGAGCCAGCCGCCGGAGCGCCGCCAGCAGCGCCACCGTCGTCGCCACCGGCAAGAAGGCCCTCCGGTCGGTCACGTGGACCTGCACGCCGCCGCAGAGCGCCCCGGCGTGCTTCTGGAAAGTCGGCTCGAAGTGGCAGGGTCGGAAGAAGGTCCCCGGGAGCTCGGCGTCGGTGAGCGCGGCGGCGAGCGCCTGCGGATCGACACCCGGCGCCCCCACCAGCTCGAAGGGGCGCGTGGTCCCCCGCCCCTCGGAGAGCTCCGTGCCCTCGAGCAGCACCATCCCGGGATAGACGACGCAGGAGTCCAGGGTGGGGAGGTTCGGGCTCGGCAGCACCCACGGCAGGCCGGTCTCGTCCCAATGGCTGGCGGCGTCCCAGCCCTCCATCGTCACGACCTCGAGCTCGCAGTCGATGCCCCGACCGTCGCGGTACCAATGCGCGATCTCGCCCATGGTCATCCCGTGACGCAGGGGGTTCGGGTGCAGCCCGACGAAGGACTCGAAACCCTCCTCGAGGCAGGGCCCCTCGACCGCGCTGCCGACGGGGTTCGGTCGATCGAGAACGCAGACCGACACGCCCGCCCGCCCGCAGGCCTCCATGACCAGGCTCAGCGTCTGGGCGAAGGTGTAGATGCGGACGCCGACGTCCTGCATGTCGACCAGGAGCGTGTCGAGCCCCGCGAGCATCTCGGGCGTCGGCTGACGGACCTCGCCGTAGAGCGAGTGGAGCGGCAGGCCGGTGCCCTCGTGGACGCCCGACGCGCTCTCGATCATGTTGTCCTGCTTCTCGCCGAGGATGCCGTGCTGTGGCCCGAACAGGCCGACGACGTCGAGGTCCGGATGACCGACCACTCGATCGATGGCGTGGGTCAGCTCCGAGTCGACCGAGGGCGGATGCGCGAGCAGCGCCAGCCGTCGACCGCGGAAGCGCTCCGTCTCGGTGTCGAGGAAGCGCTCCAGGCCGAGACGAGTCGTCGGCGCGCTGCTCACGGCACGCGGGGCAGCGGCGCCTCGCGCGTGGGCGTGGGGGCCGAGATCGCCGGCTCGGGAGGCCACATCGAGATGAGGTCGCGCCGCCCGAAGCTGAGGCCCATGAGCGGGTCGCTGCGAAGGTCGGGATGCGCGTCGACGTCGGTCCAAGCCACGCCATCGGGCTCGCGGCCGGCAGCGTGCCGCGCCACGACCCGGAAGGTGCGGAGGTCGACCTCGACCAGCTCGCCGGCTCGCGACAGGGACACGAAGGCGCGCTTGCCGTCGGAAGAACAGGTCACGCCGATGGGCGTGGGCGACTGACCCGGTTGGCTGCGATCGCCTGCGCTCAGGTCGATGCGGCGCAGCACCTGCCGCCGCGTCACGTCGTGGACCCAGAGGTCGCCGGAGCGCGCGGCCGTGACCAGCGCGTGGCGGCCGTCGGGGGTGATGGCGACGCGGATCGGGAAGTCACCGGAAGGCAGCTCCGCGAGCTCGTCGAGAGTGCCGGTGTCGACGACCGAGACCGTGTCCGCGCTGCGGTTCGACACCCAGACCTGCTCGCCGTCCGGAGTGACCGCGATGCCCTCGGCACCGGCTCCCGTCGCGAGCACCTGAAGGAGAGCACCGACGTGGGGGTCGACGACGCTCACGTCGCCGGTGCCGATGTTGGCGACGTGCGCCCGGGAGCGCCGCGCGTTCCACGCCACCTGGTGCGAGACCTGACCACCGGTGTCGAGGGCCTCGACGACGTCACCCGTGAGGGTGTCGACCTTCAGCAGCATCTCGCTGCCCTCGGCAGTGGACAGCGCGTGCCGACCGTCCTCGAGGAAGACGAGACCATGCGGACGGTCGTGACCGAGGTCGACCTGACGGATGACCCTCGCCTCTCCCACGTGAAGGATGGTGAGGCTGCTGCCGGGCGATCGACGGCCGTAGTTGGAGACGACGGCGCGCTCGCCGTCGGGGCTGATCGCGACCTCGTGGGGCCCGACTCCGGTCGGCAGCGTGGCGATGACGCGCCCGGTCTCGGGGTCCATGAGCAGCGCGCGATCGTCGGCCTTGTCGAGCACGACGAGGGTCGCGGCAGAGGCGGGCAGGGTGAGCAGGCAGGCCAGCAGGGACAGGCTGAGTCGCATGGGGGCGGTCTCCCGCGTCTTCGCCAGCAAGGGCGGCGAGACGGTCTCGAGGCCGTGGGATGGTCGGGGGGTGGAGCGGCGAACCTTATCCGAGAGCGTGGCGAGACTCCAAGCGCGCTCGCGGTTTCCGAACCGCCCGGGCCGAGGGGTAGGCTCTCCGAGTGTCACCCCTCCTTCGAGACCTCGCCAGGCCCTCGCTCGCGCTGCTCGTGACGTTCTCCCTGCCCGGAGACACGCGAGCCCACGAGCACGTGCCCTCCGTCGCGGTCTCGTCGGCTCACGAGCAGCGCTGAGGGCTCTCCGCAGCGCGCGCTCAGCCGCCGAGCCGCTCGAGCAAGCGTCCGTGGATGCCGTCGAACGAGCCGTTCGACATGACCGCCACGACGTCGCCTTCCTTCGCGTGCTCGCCGACGATGTCGACGATGGCGTCCACGCCGTCGGGTGCCCAGGACTGACGCCCCGCTCCGCGCAGGCCCTCGGCTACCTCGGTCGGCTCCAGCCGGATCTCGGCGGGAAGGCGCTCGGGTTGATAGACCGGCGCGATCACCGACAGGTCCGCCGCCGCCAGCGCGTCTTGCAGCGCGGCCTGGTGGACCTTCCGCCGGCTCGTCCACGAGCGCGGCTCGAAGAGCCCCCAGATGCGTCGCCCCTCGTGCTTGGTGCGCAGCGCCTTCAAGGTCGCCTCGATGGCGGTGGGGTGATGGGCGAAGTCGTCGTAGACGAGGACGCCGCCGGCCTCGCCTCGCACCTCGAGCCGTCGCTTGACGCCACGCATGGCGCCCAGCCCCTTCGCGACCGCGTCGAAGTCGCCGCCTCGACCGATGGCGATGGCGGCCGCAGCCACCGCGTTCCGGATGTTGTGCTCGCCCGAGAGCGGGATCTGGATCCGCCCCAGCGTCTCGCCGCGATGACGGAGCTCGAAGCTCGGTCCGTCGTCGCCATCGCGCAGGTCGACGGCTTGCCAGTCGGAGTCGTCCGCGAGACCGAAACGCTCGATGGGCGCCGGAGCCTCGGCGACGACTCGTGCGGCAGCCTCCGAGGCGTCACCGAGCAGGATGCGACCGCTGCGGGGAACCACGCGCACGAGCCGGCGGAACTGGAGCTCGAGAGCCTCGAGGCTGTCGAAGATGTCGGCGTGGTCGAACTCCAGGTTGTTGATGACCAAGGTCTTGGGGAAGTAGTGGAGAAACTTCGGGCTCTTGTCGAAGTAGGCGGTGTCGTACTCGTCGCCCTCCAGCACGAACGCCTCGCCCGAGCCCAGGCGGTGCGAGCCATCGAGGTCGTGCACGTGACCGCCCACGAGCACCGACGGGTCCTCCCCCGCTGCCATCAACGCCACGCCCGTCATGGCGGTGGTGGTCGTCTTGCCGTGGGTTCCGGTGATGACCACCGGATGCGCGTCGTCGAGGAAGAGCTCGCGCAACAGCTCGGGGAAGGACCGGTAGCGCAAGCCACCGTCGAGCACGGCCTCGAGCTCCGGGTTCCCGCGGGGGATCGCGTTGCCGACGACGACCACGTCGGGACGTGGCTCGAGATTGTCGGGCGAGTACGGGCTCGCGATGTCGATGCCCTTGGCCGCGAGCAGGTCCGACATGGGCGGATACACGCCCTGATCGGAACCGGTCACGCGATAGCCCTTCTCCGCCAGCATGGCGGCGAAGGTCCCCATCGCCGTGCCGCAAACGCCGAGCAGGTGGATCGAGTCTCCGGGCTTCAACACGTCAGGCAGTCTCCATGGCGGGGTGCTCGAGACGGCTGACGCCGTCGCTCTCGACCGTGAGGGTGGCCGACTGTCCCAGGGGGAGCGAGAGATGCGGCGCGTCGGCGTGACCGATGGGCCAGCCGAGACTGACCGGGACGCCGGGAGCCAGCTCGTCGAAGAAGTCGCCGAGGACCTCGTCGATCTCGTAGCCCTGCTCGGGATGTTGACGACAGTCCGAGAAGTCCCCGAGGACGACCCCGGCCAGGTCCTCGAAGACACCGGCGTCGCGGAGCTGCACGAGCATCCTGTGCAACTGATAGGGCTTCACGCCGACGTCCTCGAGCACGGCGATGCCGCCGCGGATGCGCGGGAGGAAGGGCGTGCCGCAGAGCGACGCCAGCAGGGTCACGCAGCCTCCGAACAGGACGCCCTCACCACTCCCGGCACGCAGCGGCACGACGCCAGCCGGAGTGAGCGACTGAGCCCGACCGAAGATCGCTGCCTCGAGGCTCGCCCGATCGCGCCCGGCATCACCCAGCCGAAGGGAGCCGGCGACCATCGGTCCGTGGATCCAGCCTCGGCCCTGCGTCAGCGCCCAGCATCCGAGAGCAGTCGCGTCCGATTCTCCGAGCACGAGGCACGACCGGTCGCCCAGCCACTCGTCGGTCAGGGACGGGAGCAGGGGCGTGACTCCGTAACCACCACGGGCCAGCCAGACGGCCCGGTGCTCCGGGAGCTCGAACGCCCAGCGCAGCTCCTCGAGACGCTCGGCGTCGGTGCCGGCGCTGAAGCGATGGCGCCGCCTCGCGAGGGTCTCGGCGCTCGCGACGGACAGGCGCGGCTCCAGGCCGAGGTCGACCAGCTCGGCGAGCCCGGTGAGCAGCATCTCGGCGCGGATGGGGCTCGCGGGCGCCACGACGGCCACCGCGTCCCCCGGCGAGAGGGGCGCGAAGGACGCCGGGCTCGGTGTTCCGTGAACCATTCCGAGGCACGTTACCGGGCTCGACCGACGAGGCCAAGGGGAACTTGGAGGACCTTCCAGCGTTTGCGTCGGCCCGCGGCTCAACGCATGATCGAGAGGTCGTCACCGTGCGGGAAACGCGCCGGAGAAGCCTTGCTGGCCCTGAAATCACGGCTTCCCGACCGGGGTGGACACGGCGACGACCGCGGGATGAGTCATGGGTCTATTCGGCAGGAAGAAGTCGCCCTTCGACGAGCTCCAGGAGCAATGCCAGGTCGTCGCGCGCGAGGCCGACAGCACGCGCAAGAAGAGCGAGCACAGCCTCCGTGGCAAGTACGAGCACATGAGCGCCGAGGAGCGTGCGGACCTTCTCAAGGAGGCGCTCGGCTCGTGGAAGCTGGCCCACTCCGCGCTCGACGCGGCGCGGGCGCTCCAGGGCAAGCTCGACAAGGCCGGCAGCGAGGAACAGATGGCCGCAGAGAGCCTCATCCTCTCGGCCAACCTCGACGTCAGCAAGGCCGACGCCTCGCTCCAGGAAGCTCGCAACAGCCTGATGAAGGGCGTCGGTGAGGTCGAGGAGTACTTCGGACCGAAGTCCAAGGAGGCGAAGCACCTCCGGAAGGTCCTGTCCGAGTTCCAGCTCCCGGGCTGAGCTCCACTTCCTTCTCTCTCCTCCCCGCGAGGCTCATGCGAGTCCTGATCACCGGCGGCGCCGGCTTCATCGGTTCCCACGTGGTGACCGCCCTGCTCGCCCGCGGTGACGAGGTCGTCGTGCTCGACGATCTCTCCTCGGGCTGCCGCGAGAACCTCGCCGAGCTCCCGGCCCGCCTCGTGGTCGGCGACATCTGCGACGAGGGCGCCGTCCGCGGAGCCCTCACCGGCTGCGAGGCCGTCGTGCACCTGGCCGCCGAGGTGTCGGTGACGCGCTCGGTCGAGCAGCCCGAGCAGACGCAGCGCGTGAACGACCAGGCCACCCGTGAGCTGCTCACCGCGAGCCAAGACGCCGGCGTCCGACGCTTCGTCCTCGCCAGTAGCTGCGCCGTGTATGGAGACAACGATCGCGAAGAGCAGGAAGAGGCTCAGGTCCCCGCACCGACCTCACCCTACGCCGTGACCAAGCTGGCTGGAGAGCGGCATGTCGCCGCCGCCGCCGCGGACGGCATGGGAGCCATCGCCCTCCGCTTCTTCAACGTCTACGGCGAGCGTCAGGACCCGGGATCGGAGTACGCCGCGGTCATCGCCCGCTTCACCCAGGCCATGGTCGCGGGCGAGGCCCCCACCGTCTACGGGGACGGCCGACAGACGCGGGACTTCGTCCACGTGGGCGACGTCGCGCGAGCCTGCCTGCTCGCCCTGGAGGCCGCGCCGGCCGCGTGGGGCCGCGCCTTCAACGTCGGTCGCGGCGAGTCCATCAGCATCAACCGCCTGCTCTCGGTGCTCGGCGACCTCTGCGAGCAGGCGCCGGGTGCCCGCTACGAGGGGCAACGACCGGGCGACCTGCGACACTCGCGGGCGTCGGTGCTGACCGCGACGGAAGCCCTGGGCTTCACCGCCGCGGTGACGCTGGAGGAGGGACTGCGCCGGCTGGTCGGTGACTTCCGCGAACGTCAGGCAACGACCGGCTGAGCTGCCCGCCAGTCGTGGTCGGAGCGAGCCTCAGGGCCCCTGGAAGCCACCGCCGGAGTCAGGGGCGTCGGCCGGTCGGAGGTTCTCGGGGTGCGACGCGCCGCGGTGGCAGGTCCAGCAGGTGACGCCCTGCTCCTCGTCGGCGAAGTAGCGCTCGTTGAGGTCGACCACCATTCTCATCATCTCGCGGGCCTCGACCTTCTCCGGCTTGTCGTCGAGGTCGAACTTGCCCTGCACGTGGCAGTAGGTGCACTTCACGCCGAGGGCCTTGGCCTGCTCCTTCATGATGGCGCGCATCTCGCGCTTGTCCTTCACGTGAGTGAGGACCTGCACGTTCTTGAAGGCAGAGCCGCCCTGGGCTCGACAGCCGATTGCCAAGACGCCGGCAGTCACGAGAGCCAGCCCGATCACGATCGCCATCCGCTTCATCACGAACCTCCGGTGAGGTAAATGGGACGCCGTGCGCCCGGGTGAGATTCAACCATGACCGGCGTCGATGAGATCGTGCTCGTCGAGGCCGAGGGCGTGGCCGACCTCGTGCCGCACGGTCACGCCGATCTCCTCGACGAGCTCGTCGGGGTGGCCGACGACGTTCTCGAGACAGCGCTGGAACAGGACGATGCGGTCGGGCAGCTCGCCCTCTCGCGGGTCGGTGGGGCTGCGACCGATGAAGAGCCCCAGGGTCATGGGCCCGCAGTCGTGCCGGCGGCAGAACTCCCGATCGGGGTAGTCCTCGACGCTGATCTCGACGTTGGAGAGGTTGCCGGCAAAGCGCTCGGGAATGGCCTTCAGGGCCGCGTCGACGACGGCCTCGAACTCGTCCTCGCCCAGGCGCGGCGGGAGCGGCGCCAGCTCCGGGTCGGCCTCGGCCGCCGCCTGGAAGTGCCCGGTCGCCTCAGCGCGTCGGCCGGTGTAGTCGAGCACGAAGGCGAGGAGCTGATGGGCCCGGGCACCGATGTCCTCCCGGTCGAGACAGGCCCGCAGCGCGACCTCGGCATCCTCCATCCGGGAGAGCTCGACGAGGACCTGGGCCCGTTCGATGCGGAGATCCGCGTGGTCTGGCTGGAGCTTCTCGGCCTCCTCCAGCACGCGCAGGGCACCGTGGTAGTCCTCCAGGCCGGAGAGCGCCGCGGCCTTGAGAAGGAGGAGCTCCGCGCGATGGCTCGGCTCCTCGAGCCGGCGGCCGCCGCGGCGCGCGACCTCGAGGGCCTTGACCTCGTCGCCGAGGTCTTCGAGCCAGAGCTCGGCGGCTTCGAGGTAGGCCTCGGCCAGGCCGGGGTCGAGCTCGATGGCTCGCTCCTGGGCCTCGAGGGACTCCTCGGGACGGTCCAGCTCGCGGAGGCAGAGCCCACGGGCGTGGAAGACCTCGGCGTCGTGGGGCTCGCGGGTGAGGAAGGCGTCGCAGGCCGCGAGGGCGTCCTCAGGACGATCGTGGATGAGGTCCGCGTCGATGGCCGCGAGGATCTCCTCGCGGCTGGGCGCCGGCCCGCTCATGGGAGCGGCCGGCACGAAGAGAAGAAGGGACCGGTCACGGTCCGCTCACCGATCACGGTGCGCTCAGCTGAGACGCTGAGCCTCCTTGCGCATCTTCTTGCGACGCCGACGCTCGGCTTCCTGCCGCTTGCGCCGATTGCGCTCGGAGGGCTTCTCGAAGTGGCGGCGCCGCTTCATCTCCTTGAAGAGGCCAGCCCGTTCGAGCTTGCGCTTCAGGCGCTTGAGCGCCTTCTCGAGGTTGTTGTCCTTGACGACGACCTCAGCGGTGCTGAGGCCGAGCTTGTCCGACATCGATGGCTCCAGGGGCTTCGGGCCGGGTCGAGGACGAGAGGACCGAGACGGTCTGCCGGCACGAGCCGCGCATCATGTCAGCGTGGGCGGTCGGCCGCAAGACGGCGCTCGCGGACGCTCTTGCGGCTCCCGGGCACCCACCGCCATGATGGCCGGCGTGAGTGATTCCGCCCAACCTGCCGGCCTCTACCTGGAGGTCCGGGCCCCTCGCGGCACCCACCGCGAGGTCGAGCTCGGGCCCGAGATTCGCATCGGCCGAAGCACGGACAACGAGCTCCAGCTCCCCGACGAGTCCCTCTCCCGACACCACGCCCGAATTCGGGTCGACGGCAGACGGGTTCTCTTCGAGGACATGGGCTCTCGCAACGGCAGCGAGGTCAACGGAAGTCGGGTGACCGGCCCTCTCGCGCTCGAGCCCGGCGACCGCATCCGCCTCGGGGCCTGCGAGATCATCCTCCACCGCAAGGCCAACGTGCACACCGACGGCCAGTCGGTCTCCGAAGCCACCGCGGTCGTCGACGCGACCGGCATCATCCCCGGCCGCCGCGAGCTCTTCGACGACCTCCGTGAGGAGAACCGGGCCCTTTCCCTCCTCTCCCGGGCGGGCACTCTCCTCATCGCCCACGCCTCCGTGCGGGAGACCCTCGACGCGCTGCTCGAGCTGTCCATCTCCGCCTTCGAGGCCGAGCGCGTCGCCATCGCCCTCATCCCCGAGGGCGGCGGCCCGCCTGAGGTCGCGGCGTCACGGTGCTTCCGCGGACCGACCGGCGAGTTCCACGTCTCGCGCACCCTGGCCGATTCGGTGCTCTCGGATCGCAAGGCGGTGTGCATCGTCGACGTCGCGGCGGACCCGAGCCTGGCCAGCTCCGAGAGCATCCAGGTCTCCGGGGTGAAGTCGCTGATGTGCGCCCCCCTCTGGGACGGCAAGACCGTGCGGGGCCTGTTCCTCGTCGACCGGAGCATCGGTCGCCCCCACTACGACGAGGACGACCTCAAGGTCCTGTCGATGCTCGCCAACGTCGTGGCGGTCAAGCTCGAGAACGCGCGCTTGCTCGAGCAGGCCATGGAACGTCGGCGGCTCGAGCAGGAGATGGCGGTCGCGGGCCGCATCCAACGCAGCCTTCTCCCCGGCGATCGCGAGCCCCCGCCCGAGGTCGACCTCCACGGGATTTGTCGGGCCTGTGCCGAGATCGGCGGCGACTTCTACGACCACTTCTGCGTCGGCCCCGACCGGCTGGGCCTGGTCATCGCCGACGTTTGCGGCAAGGGGATCGGCGGCGCCCTGCTGGCCGCCACCGCTCAGGCGGCGCTGTCGGGCGCGAGCCGCTCCGAGGTCTCGGTCGCTGAGCGGATGTCCTGGCTCAACACCTTCGTGTTCGAGCACTCTCCTCCCGACCAGTACATCACCGCCGTCTACGCCGAGCTCGACCTCGGCACGGGCGAGCTCGACGTCGCGACCGCGGGGCACCCTCGTCCGCTCGTGCTCCGTGCCGACGGCCAGGTCGAGAGTCTCGAAGAGGCCGGCGTGCCGTTGGGTCTCATCGGCGGCGCCGACTACGGCTCGCAGCGCACGAAGCTGGAGCGCGGCGATCGTCTCCTGTTGCACACCGACGGCGTGACCGAGGCGAGCGCCGGTGACCGGGAGAACCCTTTCGACACCGAGCGGATGATCACCGCGGCCCAGGAGTCGGAGGGCGACGCTCAATCGAGCAACGAGGCGGTCTTCGCCGCGCTCGAGCGCTTCATCGGCGACGTCGAGCTGCGCGACGACGCCACGGTCGTCACGCTGCGTTGGTGCGGAGACGACGCGGACTGAGCTGCCGCCCCTCCGCGTGAGCGTCACGGAGCCGAGAGCAGCTCCAGCACGTCGGACAGGGTGAGGATGCCCGCCAGCTCTCCGGCGTCGCGGATGAGCAACGCGCGGTTGCCACGTCCGAGCAGGGCCTTGAGGCTCTCGAAGGAGTCGCGTACCGAGAGCACCGGAAACGGGCCGTCCATGAGCTCGGAGACCGGCGCCTCCATGAGACCGACGTCGCCGAGCAGACGCTGCATCATGGTCGTCTCGCTCACGGCGCCCATCGACTCGCCTCCCGCGACCACCGGCACCTGAGAGATGCCGTGCTCGCGCATGAGCTCCAGGGCCTTGCGCGCGCTGGCGGTGGGCTCGACCGACACCACCGGCGGCAGCTTGCCGCCCTTGGCGTCGATCAGGTGCGACAGCGACATCTTGTCGACGTCGAGCATCCGGTTCTCACGCATCCACTCGTCGCTGTGACACTTCGAAAGGTAGCGCTCACCGGTGTCGCAGAGGATGAAGACGACGCAGGCTTCCGGGTCGTCGATCTCCTTCGCCACCTGCAAGGCCACCGAGGCCAAGGTGCCGGAGGAACCGCCGACGAGCAGGCCCTCTTCACGTGCGAGCCGACGGGTCATCGTGAAGGAGTCGCGGTCGGTGACCTGCCGGACCTCGTCGATGTACTGGAAGTCCATCGTGTCGGGGATCTTGTCGCCGCCGATGCCCTCGACCTTGTACACCCCACCCGAGCCGATGCTCTCGGTCTCGTGGAACTGCTTGTAAACGGAGCCGACGGGATCCGCGAGGATCATCCGCACTCGGTCGTCCTGTT
>JBCCFW010000102.1:0-26005 GCA_039029535.1 Acidobacteriota bacterium | reverse complement strand
TGCAGACCTAGAGCTCTTTGTGCCGAGTATACCAAGCATAAGAATATAAGAAAGCCACATTAAAAAAATCCATCCACCATGAAGTTCTGAGCAGCTTTCAAAGCCATTTACCAACCATTTCAATACATACAGGCAAAAAGCGATTAAGATGAACCAGTATTTCCATGCTCCAAACATTTGCTTATTCTTGGAATCGGGCGGATCTTCGGGTCCACGCGCCTCTCGACGCCCTGACCGTCGACCCGGAGCATCCCGTCTCCTGGCGGGCGGTCGAGCACGTCGCGCCGCCCACGCGGCTCCTGGCCTCCCCGGGAGGCGCGGCGCTGTTCCACGGATCCGGCAGCGTGGTCGAGACCGCCCGCGAGGCGATCGACGCGCTCCTGGCTCCCCCGGGCGACATCGTCTTGCTCTCCCGAGTGCAGGGAGCCGGCGACGTCTCCTTCGTGACCTTCGAGCAGCGCTTCGACGGTCATCGGGTGGTGCTCGGCCGGATCACGGTCGCCGTCGATGCGACCGGCGCCGTGCGGGCGCTCCGGGTGGGCGAGCTCGCTCCGCGTGGGCCGCGCGAGCGACCCGAAGTCACCCCGCGTCTCGAGCGCTTCTCCACGGGCGCCGGTGCCCGAGGGGCCCTCGAAGATCTTCTCGAGCAGGCGCCTGCCGACCTGCGGGCGATGGACGTGCCGACGGTCGAGCGCGTGTGGATCGCCACGAACGACGGCGTGCGCGCCGCCTGGCGCGCCGATGTCGTGAGCCACGACCGGCGTCAGCAGGCCGACTACTACCTCGACGCCGAGAGTGGCGGCCTGCTGCGACGCGAGCCTCGCGTGTTCAACGCGGTGGCCGGTGCTCGCACCTGGCCCACGGATCCGACGGCGCCCTCGGTGATGGTGAGCTTCCCCACCGCCGAGAGCCCCACTCATGCCTCGCCCCGCGGCTGGACCGCCGCGCGGCAGACCATCGGCAACAACGTCCACGCCTACCTGAACTGGGGCGAGGACTTCACCTACGGCGGCACGGTCGCGGACGCGGTGGGCGAGCCGCCGATGCTCGACTTCCCCTACACGGGGGACACGCTGGCCGACGGCAACGCCGCGCTCACCAACGCGTTCTGGGTGCTCAACGACGCACACGATCGCTTCCGCCTGCTGGGCTTCGACGAGGCGTCCGGTGCGCTTCAGGAGGACTCCTTCGGACGCGGCGGCGTGGGTGACGACCTCACCTGGGCGCTCGTTCAGTACGAGTCGGTCGACGGCACTCAGGCCACGGGAGACGTGTTCAGCGGCTTCGGCCCCGACGGTGATGCGGGCTGGATCGCCATCGGTCTCTTCGACGTCGAGGGCGAGATCCGCGACGCGGCCTTCGAGACCGATCTCCTCATCCACGAGTACACCCACGGCGTCACCACGAGAATGGTCGGCAACGACGCGGCCTGCCTCAACGCCCAGCAGTCGCGGGCGATCAGCGAGGGCTGGTCCGACTTCTTCGCCGCCTCCTTCACCAACGACCCAGTGATCGGCGCCTGGACCAGCGGCGACCCCAACAACGGACACCGCTCGGCGCCGCTCGATCGCATCGCGTTCACCATCACGCAGTTCTGCATTCCGGACTGCGACGTCGAGCGCAACGGCGAGATCTGGTCGGCCGTGCTCTGGGACCTGCGCAACGGCTACCTCACCGAGCATGGTCCCGAGGGCGCCGAGATGGTCGAGCGGCTCGTCGTCGAGTCGCTGCGCTACGTGCCCTGCCGACCGACCTTCGCCGACGCACGCGACGCGCTGATCCTGGCCGACCTCGCCCTCACCGGTGGCACGAACTACTGCACGATCTGGGCGGCGGCTCAGGGACGGGGCATCGGCGTCAACATCATGACCACCGGCCCCGACGATCAGTTCCCGATCGCGGGCTTCGCGATGCCGGAAGGCTGCACCGGCGGCGCCGACGTCAGCTTCGACCGTCTCGATTACGACCTCGCCGCCACCGCGACCATCCGCGTGGTCGAGCCGGGCGGACCGGCCACGGGCGTCGTCACCATCACCACCGTCAGCGGTGACTCCGAGGACGTCGACGTCGTCGTGGAGACGGGCGTGGCCAAGCTGGCCAGCATCGTCCTCACCGCCGACGCTCCGACCCCCGGCGACGGCATCCTTCAAGTCACCGACGGCGACGTGCTGACCGCCGTCTATGGCGTCGGTGGACCGGAGGCTCAAGCCACCGCGACCGGCACCATGGACGTCCGCATCAGCGACCACGCCTTCTGGGGCGACTGTCGAGACACGCCGGGCTGGGCCGACGACGACCACGACGACACGCCCGGCTGGTGGATCCTTCCTGGCTTCCTCGATGCAGGAGAAGCCGGCACCTACTACGTCGACCTGGCCAACTTCACCTCAGCGCCGCTCATCGGTGCCACCGTGCAGGTCGAGAGCCTGCACCCCGGCCTGACGGTGCTGCCCAGCACGCCCATGGAGATCGGCACCGTCCCCGCGGCGGCCAATGGAACGGGACGGGTCGTCGAGATCGCCTTCGTCGCCAACGCCGAGCCGGGCCTGCCGGGACGCGAGCCGGCCGCGGTCAGGCTCCACGTCGAGAGTCAAGGCCGCAGCGGCACCGTCGACCTCGACCTGACGCTCAACGCCGACTACCTGGTCTCCGCGTCGCTGAGCCCGTTCAACGGTGGCGTCGAGGACTTCGAGGCCGGCTCCCGCACTCGGGACCTCTGGCTGACCCAGGACGATCCGGCCGGGTTGAACGAGTGGCGACGCGTCGACTGCGCGGGTGTCGGTGGCGGCTCCGGCTTCGCCAACGCGGCGGCAGACTGCTCGTCCTACGCGGATGGCCAGTTCGGCTCGGCGTTGATCTCACCGCGGATCTTCCTGCCGCTGACCGCCGACGACGTCGCGTTCCGGATCAACAACCTGAGCTGGCACAACGACATCGACCTCTACACCGATCCGGGCAACCCGTACTGCGAAGCCGATGTCGTGTCCGTGTACGCGGTCGGTGATCCCGGGACCTTCCCGGTCGACAACCCCACGCTTCCGGGGGCCCAGCGTCAGTACGTCTTCAACGACAACGGCGCGCACTTCAGCTCCGGCCCGTACTACGTGGACACGGGCCCGCGCTTCCTCGACCCGGGCGCTGGTTGGGACCAGCTTCGCCTGGCCTGGATCTTCTGGAGCCACGTCTTCGACTGCGACCTCGAGACGACCAACACCGGTCACTACTTCCTCGACGACGTCCGCTGGGACTACGACCTCGTGACCGAGGTGCCCGAGACGACCCCCTGCTCGCAGGACTGTCTCGCCCTCGTGAACCTCGTCGTCGATCCGCCGGGTCCCCACTGTCCGGGCACCGAGGTCACGCTCACCGCGGTGACGGAGCTCTCCGACTGCGAGGGTGAGGTGCGCTACGCCTTCAGCGGGCCCGGCGTGCCGGACGAAGCTGGCTGGACGCTGGAGACCTCGACCACCGGCGTCGCTGCCGACGGCGAGGAGTGGGGCATCTACATCCAGTGCCAGACCGACACCGCCTGCGCTGCCTCCAGGGGCGTCTCGATCCAGAGCCCCGGCGGCGACGGTTTCGGCACCACGATTCCCGAGACCCTCCGCATCGCCAAGCAGGGTGACGACGCGCGGCTCGACTGGCTCGGCCTGGCCGTGCCCCCGAGCTACGGCGTCTTCCGCGCGACCTCGCGTGAGGAGCTCGTCGCCGGCCCCGAGACCTGGGAGGTCCTGCTCCGCGTCGACGAGGAAGGCCCCGGCGGCGAGGGCATGGCGATGATGTCGCTCGAGCGCCCGCCCGGCGTGACCATCGAGTACCTCAAGGTCCTCGGTCGCGATCGCTGCACGGACGTCCCGCGTCTGCCCTGAGGGCTCCGCGGGTCGAAGGCTCGAAGGACGGAGCGTGCCGGCGTCTCGCGACGTCGGCCCGCCGTGACGTGAGACCTCGCCGACGCGAAGGTCCTGGGCAGGGGGCGCCCGGCGTCTTTCGATTGAACCCCGGCGTCTCGTTGCGGCACTCACGCGTGACGACCACCTCGAGATCCTCATGATGAACCCGAGCCTCGCTTTCCGTTCCCGCCGTCACTTCCAACTCGTCGCCGCGGCAGTCCTGAGCCTCGCCCTGGCCTCGTCGGCGGCAGCCCGCAGCGGTGCCGCTCCGGCGCAGCGCGCCAACGAGCCGGGAGGCCAGGGGAGCTGCTCCAGCGGGAGCTGTCACGTCGGCACCCTCAACATCGGCAACGTGACCCTGTCGTTGCTGGCAGACGGCGTGGCCGTCAACGAGTACACGCCCGGGAGCCAGCTCGACCTGAGCATCCGCATCCGGTCGACGGAGACCGGTCGCAACCGCTGGGGCTTCGAGCTCATCCCCCTCGCCGGGATCACCCAGGCCGGCACCCTGACCGCCGGCGCCGGCAACCGCGTGCTGTTCTCCGGAGACCGTCAGTACCTCACGCACTCGCCGGCGCAGACGAGCACGGTCGGCGGCGACTGGGACTTCACCTGGTCGACGCCGGCCGAAGGCACCGGGACGGTGACCTTCTACGTGTGCGGCAACGCGGCCAACGGCTCGGGTCGCACGGGCGACTTCATCGAGTGCGACACCTTCCTCCTCACCGAAGAAGTGGTCAATCCCGATATCGACACCGACATGGACGGCCTGCTCGACAGCGAGGAGCTCGCCCTCGGCACGGACCCGGCCGACGCCGACAGTGACGATGACGGCCTGAACGATGGAGACGAGGTCGCCCTCGGCACGAACCCCAACGACGCCGACAGCGACGACGACGACATCGACGACGGTGCCGAGGCCGACGTCGGCACCGACCCGCGTCTCTTCGACAGCGACGGCGATGGTCTCGGCGATGGCGCGGAGCTCGCGCTCGGCACCGATCCCACCGAGGCTGACGTCGACATGGACGGGCTCGACGACTCCGAGGAAATCGAGGCCGGCACCGACACCCGGGATGCCGACAGCGACGACGACAACCTCGATGACGGGGTCGAGCTCGGTCTCGGCACCAACCCCCTGCTCGCCGACACCGACGACGACGGTCTCGACGACGACGAGGAGCTCCCCCTCGGCACGGATCCCACCGTGGCCGACACCGACGGGGACGGGCTCGATGATGGCCCCGAGAACGACGGGAGCTGGATCACGCCGGTCGGTGCGCCGCTCGACCCCCTCGACGCCGATCACGACGACGACGGCGTGGCCGACGGTGAGGAGGCCGACCTGGGCCTCGATCCTTTCTCCTGTGACACCGACTCGGACAACCTCACCGACGGTCAGGAGCTCGGCATCACCGAGCCGGTGGCCGACCCGGACGGCGACGGCGTGCTGCGCGGCACCGACACCGGCGCGCTCTGCGCGGAGCTGGCCGACACGGCGTTCCAGGCTCCGACCACGCGCTTCCTGACCGACCCGCTGCTCGAGGACACCGACGGGGACGGGCAGCACGACGACGTCGACAACTGCCCGGCCCTGGGCAACGCGGATCAGGCCGACGACGACGGCGACGGCACGGGCGAGGCCTGCGACACCTGTCCGGGCCTGGCCGACGCCGACCAGGCGAACAGGGACGGTGACGAGCTGGGCGATGCCTGCGACAACTGCCGGGTCTTCGCCAACGCCGACCAGGCCGACGCGGACATGGACGGGGTGGGGGACGCCTGCGCCGTCGACTGGGGTGACGTCGCTCCTCCCGTCGACGGCATCGTGAACATCAACGACGTCGTCTACCTGCTCCGCGTGGCCGTGGGGCTGATCGTCCCGACCGCCGAGGAGCTGAATCGAGGAGACGTGGCTCCCAACGAGGTCGACGACGGTGGAGCGGTCCCCCTGCTCACGCCGGTGCCCGACGGGGCCATCCGGATCGACGACGTCGTGACGGCGCTCCGGGCATCGGTCGGCCTGGCCGACTTGGCCGAGCCGTCCTGACGAAAACCCCGACAGTCCGCTGAATGGTGGCGAATCGGGGCACCGTGACCCCGGTCGCCCACCCCCCGCGATGGAGAAAGATCATCCACGCGGGCATGATTGCCGACGTTTCGTACGACATTCTCCCGTGCGCACACGAAGGCAGTTTCCGATGGCAGTTGCGAGGCCGCGTCGGTTTCGAACGTTCTTCTCGGCCCTCCTAGCGACCCTCCTGGTCAGCGCCGGGCCGGCCCTGGCCGAGGGAGCCCTCTCTCCCGGTCTCATGGCCGGCGAGCGTGTCGTGGAGGTGCCCTCCGAGCTGAGCACCTCCGAGCGGGCTCAGCGCATCCTGGAGGAGCACCTCAGCGAGCAGGTGTACCCGCTCCCTCTCGGCACCAGCCTGCGGGTGACGGGGGAGCGCGTCCTCCCCAGCGGACCGACCCAGGTCTCGCTGAAGACCGAGGTGGCCGGCGTGCCGGTCTTTCGTGGGGAGCACGCGGTCTTCTTCGACGAGTCGGGGGAGCTCCTGGCCCTGCGTCGGGGCGCCGTGGCCGACCCGGGTGAGCCGGGTCTCTTCGTCCTCACCCCGGAGCAGGCGGTGGCCCTGGCCTGCGCCCGCCTCAACGGCGAGCTGAGCCAGCTCGATCCCGACGCGTTTCGGCCAGGACACCGTCTCGAGCAAGCCCGGCGTGGCCAGCGACAGGGTGAGTGGATCGAGGTGAGCTGGCCGGGTCTCACTCAGCCCGGCTGGGCCCGACCCGTCATCGATCCCCGCGGACCGCGCGCTGCCTGGCAAGTTCACCTGGCCGAGCGCGAGCGTCCGGACCAGCTCTGGTACCTCCTCGTCGACGCGGTGGTCGGTGACGTTTATTGGATGCACTTGGCCACTCAGCACGCCTCCCTTCGCGGCAAGGTGTGGCCCCGCGGCTACCTGCATCCGCCCGAGGTGGTCGACTTCGTCGACGGTCGCATCGTGCAGTCGATGGCCTCGCCCGAGGGCTGGGTCCACGTCGACTCCGGCTGGGAGTACCCCGACGACAACCCCGAGGGGCTCATCCGCTCCGAGGGCAACAACGTCTACGTCTGGGACGATCGCCCCGGCGATAGCGCGGGCACCTGGGGTCAGTACGCCTACCCGTCCGATGACGGCGAGGGTGGTCTCATCTTCGACTTCACGCCCACCGGTGACCCGGCCAACGAGGAGGACCTCAACGCCGCGCTCACCAACGCCTTCTGGGCCACCAACTACGCCCACGACCGCTTCCACGCGCTCGGCTTCGACGAGGCGTCCGGTGCTTGCCAGGACCAGAACTTCGGGCGGGGCGGCCGGGGTCGCGACAACACCCGCGTCAGCGTCCAGTTCCGCTCCCAGGACGCGATGGGCGACCTGACCGTGCCCTTCACCACCAACGTGTCGGTGAGCCTGGGCGACGGCGCCTACAACCAACTCCTCCTCGGGCTCTGGGAGACACCGTCGGACGAGCTCCGCGACTCGGCCCTCGACACCGGCATCATCTTCCACGAGTACGCCCACATCGTGACCCTGCGGATGCTCGGAGCGAGCAACGCCTGTGACGACGGCGTGCAGGCCGAGGCGCTCCACGAGGGCTGGGCCGACTACTTCTCGCGGTCGTTCACCGGGGAGCGCATCCTCGGCGGCTGGGTCAGCGACGATCCGGTCAACGGCATCCGCACGCGCCCCATCGGCGAGGCGCCGTACACCCTCACCAACCTCTGCAACATCTCGACGACGACCTGCCGACGCAACGACAACGGCGAGATCTTCTCCGCCATGCTGTGGGACCTGCGTCAGGCCCTCATCGCGGTCCACGGCCCCGAAGCTGGTGCGGAGCGCGCCGATCGGCTCATCGTCGAAGGCCTGCGCTACACCGCCTGTCCGCCGACCTTCGTCGACGCCCGCGACGGCATCCTCATGGCCGACGTGGTGCTCAATGGCGGCGTCGATCGCTGCACGATCTGGGGTGCGTTCGCCGGCCGTGGTGTCGGTCGCTCGACCATCACCAGCGGGCCGGCGGACCAGTATCCGTTCGCCGGCTTCGACGTGACGCCCGAGTGCATCGGCACCTCCGGCTTGGTCTTCGCTCGCGACGAGTACGGCGACGACGCCGACGCGGAGCTCATCTACAGCGACGCCGTCGCGCCGACGGTGGACCGCACCATCACCGTGCGGGCCGAGCCGTCCGGCGACGAGGAGCAGCTCGTGATTCCGGGGGGCAGCTTCTCGCGACGTGCGGTGCTGGCCATCCGGCCGGGCGCTCCGAGCGCGGGCGACGGCATCTTGCAGGTGGTCGATGGAGACGAGCTCGTCGCGACCTGTCCGGACTGCCCCGGGGCGCCGGAGGGACGCGCCGACATCCAGCGTGATCTCGAGATCGCCTCGGTCTTCTACGACCTCACCAACGAGACCTGCGACGCCGACGTCAACAACCTCTTCCGACTGCTTCCGCATCTCGATGCCGGCGAGTTCGCGAACCTCAACGTCACCCTGCTCAACGTCAAGGACTACGAGCTGGAAGACGTGTGGATCGAGGTCACCGACGATCATCCGAACGTCCACCTCCTGCCGCACTCGCCCATCCAATGGGGGACCGTCCCCGCCAAGATCGGGACCGGCTACCCGTTCGTGCCGCGGCTCCGGGTCTACGCGGAGGACACGGTCACTTACGGCGAAGTCGTCAACTTCGACTTCCGCGTCACGGCGCGTGGTCAAGAAGGGTCGCTTCGAGTGACGGTGCCGCTGGCCGCCGACTACGAGGAGGCCACCGCGGCCGAGGCCTGGGGCGGCATGGAGACCTTCGAGACGGACTCGCCGTCGGTGGCCGGCTGGACCCACCAGCCGATGAACGGACGCACGGCCGATCAGTGGGGGCTCCAGGATTGCGGTGAGGGCGGTGGTCGCTCGATGTCTTATGCCGGTCCCGGATGCACGGACTACTCCGACGATCCGTTGGCCTCGGCCATCCTCGTGTCACCGCCGGTCTTCGATCCGAGCTGGATCGCCGTCGAGCCGCGGGCCATCCGCTGGCGCAACGACGTCGACCTCGCGCGCGACGAGTTCGCTCGCTACTGCGACTCCGAGATGGTCACGCTCTACCTCACCGACGATCTCGACCGACCCGACTACGAGGACCCGCGCAACGACCGGGGAGGCTCGGTGCAGTACTGGGTCCAGTGGACGGGCCTCGGCAACGATCGCAACACCGGTGGTTGGGTCGACGCCACGCCGCAGCAGACCATCAACTCCAGCGACATCGTCGGCATGGACATCGACGAGGTGCGGCTGGTCTGGGGCTTCTTCACCGACGTCTACAACCCCATCAACAACGGTGGTTGTCGCGAGGGTGATCCCGATTACGTCGCGCGGGGCTACCACCTCGACGACGTCGTCCTCGAGTACGAGGCCGTTCGCCGCGTGCCCCAGGATCCCGCCACTGTCTGCTCGGATCCTCCGACCTGCTTCGTGCGGACGCAGCTCATCGTCACGCCCGATCAGGGGCTCCAGTGCCCCGGCGACGAGATCTTGCTCGACGCGACCAACAGTCAGGCGTGGAACTGCCCCGGTGGCGTGCTCGAGTACCGCTTCACCGGGCCCGGTGGCTTCAATTCTGGCTATCAAGCCTCGCCGACCATGGTGGCGCCGGCGGGGAGTGGGGCGGCCTGGGCCGTCACGGCGCGCTGCGTCGACAACACGTCCTGCGGCCAGTCCGTGAGCCTCACGGTCGGCACCTGGGACGACTCTCAAGGCGGGGCAGTCACCGCGGACTCGCTGCGGGTGCAGCGCTCGGGTGACGACGTCGTGCTCGCGTACGACGGCACCCGCTCGCCGCCGACCTTCGCCATCTACGGTGCCGCGATCCCGACCGACGACCCGGACGCTCGGGCCCAGGCCTTCACCGACCTGGCCTCCGAGCTGCCGCCGGGGAGTCAGCGGGTCGGCTCGGCCGACGGCTACACCTTCCGCGACCGTCACGCCGCGCGCGACGGCGTGCGGCTCCAGGCCTACCGCGTGTTTGGCCGCAGCCCCTGTAGCGGTGAGGTGCGTCCCTGAACACGCCCATTCCCGGCCTCGCCGGGCCCCGACGTGACCGAGGGGGAGCATCCGTTCAACCCCTCGGCCGTCTCTTGCGTCTCATCCTCGACCGGAGGTAATCGTGAGCGTCGTCCCTCGCTCCCAGCTGCTGCGCCCCTTCTTCTCCCTGGCCCTGGTGGCCGTCGCCTCGTCCGTCCTCGCCACGGGCGGGCTCCGCCACCCGGGCACGGGCGCCTCGCCCCTGGCCGGTGACCTCGCGTCCGGTGGGCTCGGCCGACTCGCGGCAGGCCCCTCGAGGGCGGCGACCTGGGCTCCTGGCTCGGAGCCGGCCTTCCTCCTCGAGCGCCGCCTGAGCGGTCTCGTGTCCGGCGTGATCCGAGAGGCTTCGGCCTCGCAGTCCGACCCGAGCCGGGGCTTCGAGCTCCCGACGCCCACGCGTCGGCACGCCCTCGGCGACCGGCTCATCCACTCCATGGACGACGGCTGGACGCCTGCGCCCGGCCTCGACTACGAGACGCGCATCGACGTCAGCGGCGGCACCGCTGGCCCCAGCGACTTCCTCGCCGTGCGCGTGCCCGTGCGCGACCTGGCGGCCGGCCTGCCCCTGCGGGTCAACGACGTCATCCTCGGTCTCGACGACCTCAACGGGGCCGTCACCTTTCCGTCCATCGAGCTCTGGATCGAGGACGCCAGCCAGCCCCTGACGCCGCGGGTCGGCACGTCCACCATGCTCGCCGACTTCGACGCGGTCGCCGCCGGCGTGCCCGTGGCTCCGACCGGCGCCTCGCTTCCCTCGGCCTTCCAGCGGGTGGCCGTCGGCGTCCCCGCCCTGGACGTGCCCGACACGGCCTGGCTCAGCGACGGCGCCTTCGACGACGACTTCGAGCGAGCCGACGGTCCCCTCGAGGGCGTCGGCTCCGACTGGGTCGAGTGCCAGGACGACCTTTGCTTCGGCCTACCGGCGCAGCTCACTCTCGTGGGCGGTCAGATCACCCGGCCGGTGGGCGGGAGCTCGACTCTCGGCGTGAAGTTCGCGGCGGTCGACGTCGCCGACGTGCGGATCCCGGGCGAGTTCGACCTCCGCGTTGGCGTCGATCTCGACCTCTCCAACCCGACCGCCGGTGCCGCTGGCCTGGCGCTGCGCACCATCGCGACCGACTCCTACTACCGAGTCGAGTACGACGCCGGGGACATCGTCACCACCGCCGTGACCCCCGGTGGCGCCATGGAGCTCGGCCGCACCGCCGTGCCCGCCAACCCGACCGCGCGGCTCGAGGTGACGGTCTCGGGCGTCAGCCCGCAGGTCACCTTCGACATCACCTACGACGGCAACCCGGTCGGCTTCGGACCGGTCGTGGACACCACCTTCCTCTTCGCGTCTTCGCAGGCGGGGGTGGTGGCCAGCAACCCGGCGTCCTCGGGCGAGGTTTTCGACAACTTCGTGGTCGAGCGTCGCCCCGACGTCTTCGCGGTCGTGCAGCTCCCGGAGGGGGGCGACGCGGGTCTCCCCCTCGACGTCTCCGACGACTCCCTGCAGTCGGATGCCCTGCTGGTCTCCAGCGACGGCGTGAGCTTCGCGGCACCGACGGCAGGGGCTGGCTGCAGCAACCGCGGCAATCCGGCCGTGCAGCTCGAGATCGAAGAGCTCACCGACCGCTCACTGCTCTTCGAGAACGAAGCTCGGCTGCAGACCCTGCGGCTCGACTGTGCGACCTGCCCCACGGGGCCGGCGAGCTGCACGGTGAACCTGGCCGCAGACGAGTCGCGTCTCCCGACCTTCACGGTGGGGGAGACGGTCACCGTCGGGGTCGACTGGTGGAACCAGCACCTCGGCACCTCGCGTCTCCTCCTGCGGACCTCCGCGTGGAGCGGGACGTGCTCGGCTCCGACCGCCATGGTTTCCAGCGCCACGCGAGTGGTCGGTGACTTCGACGGACAGGACGTCGTGGGTGCGCAGCTCCTGAGCGAGGAGGGGCTGCTCGACTTCGTGCCGGGGATGTCCGGCGACATGTGCGTGGTCGTGGAGGAGTTCCACGACACCAACGACGACTGCTGTGCCGACGGCCGTGAGGCCGACGGCGCCTTCGACGACCCGGGTGGGGTCTGCGGTGGTGGGCCGGCTTGCACGCCGGTCGCTCCGTCGGACTCCAACCCGTCGACCGTCCTGCTGCTCCGGCAGCTGGCGATCGAGGACCCGTGCGTGCCGAGCACCGTCAGCGAGCTCGACGGCTCGTCGCTCCGGCTGGCCAAGGTGCCCGCCGATCCGACGCTGACCGAGCTCCGATGGACCGACCTCGGCATGCCGATCGGTGCGTCCTACAACCTCCACGTGATGGCCCGTCGGCCCCTGAGCGACGGTGCCTGTTTCGAGGAGGAGGCCCCCGTGCTCCAGCAGCTCGTGGGGACCGAGGCCGAGGTCGTGCGCATGGTGCAGCTCGATGCGCCGACCGATGGCAACGTGCTCTGGCTGGCCGTCTTCGAGACCGATGGTTGTCCGTCGGGAAGTTCCGTTCCCGACGATTCGGCCATGGACCCGAATCTGGCCTGCGGGCCGTGAAGGCGGCTCCCCGAGAGGGGGGTCACCTTGAGAATGAGTTGCGACTAGAAGTACATTCTGAACCGATGGATTAGCGAAAGTGGGGTCTACGAGGGACCCCAAAGCTCCCAAGAAGGGGGTGCTCCGTGAGCAAGAAAGCTTCCCTGGCCCGCTGTGCGCGCCTGATCGGGGTCGGTGCCCTGGCTCTCAGCCTGGTGACGACCGCCTCGGCCCAGGTTCGATCGGGTGGTTCTGGATTCGGAGGGTCAGGTGGTCGCGGTGGCGGTGGTGGCGACTTGCCCCGCTCTCCGGTGGCCGAAGACGAGGCCTTCCTCTACCACGTCGCGAGCCGCCTGACCTACGGCCCGACCCCTGAGCTCATCGCCGAGATGCGCGAGATGGGGGTCGAGACCTGGATTCAGCAGCAGCTCTTCCCCGAGAACGTGGACGACTCGGAGATGGAGGCGACCCTCAGCACGGAGATCGATCCGCCGGACGACCTCTTCTACGAGTGGGACGACTTCTTCTACGAGCACTTCCACCGAGCGCGCTACTCCAACCGCCAGCTCCAGGAAGTGATGCTCCAGTTCTGGGAGAACCACTTCGACACCGTCGTCGTGCGCGGCAACAGTGACGAGGACCGCCACACCTGGACGCTGATGGAGCGTGGCGAGAATCTCGCGTTCCGCCAGGAGGCCTTCGGGAACTTCCGCGACCTCCTTGAGCACTCCGCGAAGAGCCAGGCGATGATGTACTTCCTGGACAACTTCCGGAGCACCGTGTTCGAGCTCAACGAGAACTACGGCCGGGAGATCCTGGAGCTCCACTCCCTCGGCGTGGACTGCGGCTACGACCAGACCGACGTCGAGGTCGTCTCGCAGATCTTCACCGGCTGGAGCGGCGTCGACCTCGCGCGTCGCCTGCCGGACCCCTGCGACGAGCCCGGTGAGGCTCCGCCGGACTGCCAGCCGCTCGATTACGTCGAAGGCACCTTCTACTTCAACGGCGGTGCTCACGACCAGCGGGCCAAGACCACGCTCGGCTACGACTTCCCGGCTGGCGGCGGTCTCAGCGAGGGCCTGCAGGTCATCGACATCGTCTCCGAGCATCCCTGCACGGCGCGCTTCATCAGCTTGAAGCTCATCGAGAAGTTCGTCACCGACGCTCCGACCGACGCGTACGTCGATCGCATCGCCGGGACCTTCCTGGGCACCGGCGGCAACATCCGCAAGGTCCTCCAGGAGATCTTCGCTAGCCCCGAGTTCCGCGACCCCCGGAACTTCCGCTCCAAGGTCAAGACCCCGTTCGAAGCCGAGATCGCCACCCTCCGCGCCCTCGATGGTCAGATGCGCATCATCTGGGACGAAGACCGTGGCGAGTACCGCGGTTTCCGCGATCTCTGGTACCGCGTCAACACGATGGGCATGGGTCTCTTCGACTTCGCCATCCCGACCGGCTTCGACGAGACCGGCGGCGAGTGGGTGGGCGCCAACGGCTTCCTCCTCCGCTGGCGTGACGCCTACGGCCTGGCCTGGCGCTACCCGAGCGACACCCAGACCTACTGGACCGATCCCCTGGGCCAGGCTCAGAGGCTCGGTCTCAACAGCGCCGACAACGTCGTGGCCCACTTCGCGGCTCTCCTGACCGGCGGCGCGGTCTCCTCCGAGCGCAAGGCCGCTCTCATCGACACGCTCACTGGCGGTTCCGGCGTCTGGGACCCGGCCGCCCCCAACGAGCCCGGACTGCGCGAGATGGTGTCCCACCTCCTCGGCAGCCCCGAGTTCATCCAGCAGTAAAGGAGGTCGTCATGGATCGCGATCGTTTCCTGAATCGTCGTGCCTTCCTCCAGCTGGGAGGCATGAGCCTGGCCATGACCTTGGCCGACTCCTCCGTCGCCCGCGACCGCTTCAACGCGGGTCGGGGCGAGCGGACCCCGGGCCGTCGTTTCCTCGGTGACACGCCGACGGAACAGCTCGACACTCCGACGCTCGTGCTGATCTTCCTCCGCGGTGGTGCGGACGGTCTGAACCAGACCATCCCGACCAACTCGGAGGACTTCCTCCAGTACAACATGTTCCGGCCGAACCTCTCGCCGTACGCGACGCAGATGGACGTCGACATGGCGGGTGGCCGCCTGCTCGATGGCATGGGCGCCGACACCGGCTGGGCCGTGCACCCGCAGATGGTCGAGCACTTCATGCCGCTCTGGGAGCAGGGCGCCATGGCGTTCAGCCCGGACGTTCACTACGACGCTGCCTCGCGCTCGCACTTCGACGGTCAGCAGTTCTACGAGAACGGCACGCCCGGCGAGAAGTTCACGCCCAACGGCTGGATGAATCGCCACCTCGAGTCCAACGGCAGCTCGGCGGAAGCCGCCGAGCTCCGGGGCATCGCGCTGAACTCGGTCACGCCGCTCACCATGCGGGGCGACTTCCCGACCCTCTCGTTCTCGACCCTCGGCAACCTGAGCGTCACCGGCAACGACACGCGAAACGAGGCTTACCTCACCTCGCAGGAGTTGGCCTTCGGTCAGGTCGCCACCGGCCCGAAGTTCTACGACGGTCCGGTCGGCTACACCGGCGGAGCTCTCATCGATGCGCTCCGCGCCATCCGTGAGGCCGAGGACACCGGCATCCTCCCGGATCCCGATCCGGCGGCCGAGGCCATCTACCCGTACGCCACCAACAACGGCTTCGCCGTGCGGCTGCGGGACACGGCGCGGCTGATCAAGTCCAACGCGTTCAACATCGAGATCGCTCAGGTCGAGCTCGGTGGCTGGGACACCCACCGCGACCAGGACACGATCGGCAACAACCACCCGCTGCTCTCCTGGACCCTCATGGCAGGCCTCCGCGCCTTCTACGAGGACCTGGGCGCGACCTACGGTCGCAACGTGGTCACCGTGGCCATCACCGAGTTCGGTCGCACCAGCCGTGAGAACGGCAGCATCGGCACCGATCACGGCTCGGCGATGACCAGCTTCGTGGTCGGCCGTCCCGAGACCATCAACGGTCGTCGGGTCTTCCACGGCTCACGTGGCGTCGGTGGTTGGCACGGTCTCAACGACCTCCGCAACAACCGCGACCTCAAGTACTCGGTGGACTACCGGGACCTGCTGATGGACGTCATCGGCAACCACCTCGGCAACGAGAGCTCCGAGATCTTCCCGGGCTTCTCGCACGATCCGCTGGGCATCATCGCCTAGGCTTCGACCGGGGCAGGCCATCCCGAGAGGGGTGGTGGAGAAAGGACCGGCTCCTCGCGGAGTCGGTCCTTTTCTCGTTCAGGCCAGCGGGGTAGAGGAGCCGCCGGCAGCGGGGCTTCCGTCTCTTGACACTGGCGCGTCAGCCCCCGCACCATCGCCGCGCAACTCCGCGGAAGACGACCCTTTCCGGCTGGCTCCGGCCACCCGGCACCCTCGAGGCAAGACGATGGACTGGAACTGGATGCTCGAACTTCTCTTCCGGTGGGCCCACGTGGTCGCCGGCGTCCTCTGGATCGGCTTGCTCTATTTCTTCAACTGGGTGAACGGTCCCTTCGCCGCGACGCTCGACGGTGACACCAAGCCGAAGGTCGTGCCGCAGCTCATGCCCCGCGCGCTCTACTTCTTCCGCTGGGGCGCCATGTTCACCTGGGTGACGGGCTTCCTCCTCCTGGCGCTCATGTACTACCACGGCAACCTCATGACCTCGGTCGAGGATGCCAGCACGAAGGCCCTGGCGTTCGGGCTCGTGTCGATGTTCGTCGGCGCCATCGTCTACGACCAGGTCTGGAAGTTCCTCAAGGGGCACGCGGCCCTCGGTGTCAGCTTCGTCCTTCTCGCGGCGCTCATCTGGGTGCTCGCGCACACCGGCCAGCTCGGTGGTCGCGCGCTCTACATCCACGTCGGTGCCATGTTCGGCACGGCGATGTTCATGAACGTCTGGATGCGGATCTGGCCGGCCCAGCGGAAGATCATCGCGGCCATCCAGGGCGGCAACGCGCCCGACGGCTCGCTGGTCGCCCTCGCCGGCCTGCGCTCGAAGCACAACACCTACATGTCCGTGCCTCTCATCTTCACGATGATCTCCAACCACTACCACCAGATCTACGGACGGCAGGACGCCTGGCTCTTCCTACTCGGCTTCGTTGCCGTGGGTTGGACGGTGACCTTCTTCATCTACAAGAAGGCCACCTCCGCCGCCCCGACGAAGTTCTGAGTCGGGAGGTCGACGTGATGTCGCGGACGCTGCTCGTCGCCCTCGTCACCCTCGCCGTCGCCTGCTCGGGCGGCGGTGGGGGAGACCGACCCGACGGTTCGACATCGGCGCCCGCGACGCCCAAGACGCCGGTGGACCTGGCCACCACCGGCGTCGTCATCGGACGCATCCTCCACGACGGGGAGAGCTCCGAAGCCAAGAAGGTCCGGATGGAGAGCTCCTGCTCGGCGCTCCACTCCACCGCGATCACCGAGCGACGCGTGCAGGTCAGCGCCGACGGCGGTTTGCGGGACGCGTTCGTCCACGTCACCGGGCTCGACGAGCTCGGCTTCCCGCCTCCGGAGGGCAAGGTCGAGGTGGACCAGGCGGGCTGTCTCTACGTGCCGCGGGTCGTGGGCGTGCGGGTGAACCAGCCGGTGGTGTTCATCAACAGCGACCCCATCCTGCACAACGTCCACACCTACGCTGAGAACAACCGCTCGATGAACTTCTCCATGCCCATGAAGGGGCAGCGCATCGAGAAGAAGTTCAAGAAGCCGGAGGTCATGGTGGCCACGCGCTGCGACGTCCATCCCTGGATGGAGGCGCACCTCGGCGTGGTCGACCACCCCTGCTTCGCGGTGACCGGTGAAGACGGGACCTTCCGTCTCGAGAACGTCCCCTCCGGCATGCGCCGGATCGCGGTCTGGCACGGCACCCTGGGCGAGCTCAGCGGCGAGGTCGAGGTCCAGGCCGGCGCCAGCGTCGAGCTCGTGCTCCGCTACCCTGCCCGCTGACTTTCTTTCGCGGAGGGTAGGGCCGGCCGAGCCACTCGTGCGTGGCGAGCTAGTGGAAGCCCTCGCCGCCCATCGCGCAGGTGTCGGTGACCGAGTAATAGACCAGCGGACGAGCGTCCAGCGGTCGACACGCGCCGTCGGTGAGCAGGTCCCAGCTCGGCTTCGGGTCGGCAAGCTGGGTGAGGCCGGTGGCTTCGCGGAGCACCGTCGCGTCGGGCCCCTGAGGGGTCCAGCTCAGCTCCAGGCGCTGCTCGCCAGGCATCCCGCACTCGGTCAGCCGAAGCCGGAGGTCGTCCACGCGGGGAGGGCAGGGTTCCTCGTCCCAGACGAACCACCGATGCGAGATGAAGTCGTCGGTGTTCTCCGAGTCGCCGTTGGCGGAGTTGAAGCCCATGAAGAAGTCGATCGTGCCCGACCCTCGCGCCGGCGCGATCCAGCGGAAGGGCCAGGAGTTCATCGGCGGATCGAAGCTGGGAAGGGCGATGCCACAGCAGTCCGGCGTGCGGGTGACCTCGCAGGTGCAGAGGTGGGCGAGGTACTGGTAGCCGTTGAGCGCGGTGCTGATCTCGGTGCGGGCGGTGTCGGTCACGACCAGCTCGCCTGCCGGCTCGAGGAAGGGGCAGTTCATCGACGGGAAGACCTGGAAGCCGAGGTGGAAGGCGTCCGGATCGGTGGCCGTGATGCGGAGGTCGTAGCTCTCGCCCGGAATCCACACCGAGGGCCGGTCGCTCCCGTCCTCCATCGTGAGCTCGACCTCGAGCGTGGGAGACGCCGAGAGCAACGGGTGGCAGCCGATGTCGGCACAGCTCGGCCCGAACCCGCAGTAGTTCACCCGCGCTGGCGGCGGCGAGCGCGACCACGCGCGTAGGTGCTGGGTGGCGCCGGCGGTGACCACGAGCCCGAGGAGGACCAGCAGGAGGCTGGTCCGGGTCCGGGCACGGTCGCTGGGCAGGGGAGAAGAGATGGCCGGCTCCTGGCGCGGGGTGGTTTCCCAGTTGAGATCCTATCGCGTCTCGAAGATAGGACCCCGTGACCCCCGCAGGGGGTTGAGCCTCGCCGAAAAACGAAGGCCCGGGTGCCGTCGAGGGCGCCCGGGCCTGGCTGCGCGCAGCGTTGCGCTGGCCCGCGACCTACTCGCCCGGTGCCTCGCCGTAGTCGAGCTGGAGGTTCCGGACCTGCCAGCCCGCCACCGCCAGGCAGGCGGCGGTGAAGACGAGCAGGGCCAGCACGGACACGGGGGCCGCGGTCCGCGGGAGCATCTCCGCCATGGGCAGGTCCGGGTCGAGCCGCACCGGGGAGAGCGAGCGGAGGTGGTGCGCCGGCGTGAGCCACTGGAAGCGACCCATCCACAGCAGCACGATCTCGAACAGGGCGAAGAGCACGCCGACCACCGCCGGCCAGCGGGTGACGATCCCCGCCATGAACAGGAAGGCACCGTAGGACAGGGCCGCCATGACCAGGACGAAGGCCGAGCCGAGCATGCTCTTGAGCCCGTCCGCCGACAGCAGGGTCGAGGCCATCGCGGCCGGACCATGCGGCGCCAGGAACAAGACGATGCTCAACCACCAGCAGCCGACCGCCTGGAGAGCCAGGAGGGCGGCTGCTGCGAGGAACTTCCCCGCCGCAGCGAGCTCTCGCCGGACAGGGCGGAGGAAGAGGTGGTGCAAGGTGCGCTCCTCGACCTCGCTGCGAATGGAGCCGCCGCAGAGGGCGAAGCATCCGAGGTAGAGCACGACGCCCCACATCCCCCACGATGCGCCTTGGATGAAGTCGTGGAAGCGCCGGGCGGTGCTCTCGGTACTGTGGCCCAGCCGGAGCACGTCGTCGAAGGCGAAGTCGGTCTCCCAGGTGATCACCACCGCGACGAGAGCGGTGAAGAACACCGGAAGGGAGAACAGCAAGCCACGCGTCCACGAGAAGCGGCTCCGACGGAGCCGGAGGAACTCGAAGCGCGCGGTGGCCAGGACCTGACGGACGGCCATCGCCGGATCGAACGAGGGGGAGACCGTGCTCATGTCGTCGCCTCCGAGCCGATGAGGTACTGGTAGACCGCCTCGACGCTCTCGTCGACGAGCTCCATCCCCTCGACGTGCAGCTCACCCGACGCGGCCAGGGTGGCGACCAGCCTGCTGAAGCCCGCGTCGTCGAGGGTCTCCACTCGCAGTTGAGAGCCCTCGACCTTGGCGCTGCGGATGACGCCTTCCGCGAAGGCGCGTTCAGCCAGTCGGGCCGGGTCGGTGCAGGTGACGGTGACCTGCAATGGGTGGTCCTCGATCTCGCCTCGTACCGTGGCGATGCCGCCTTCGGCCACGACGTAGCCATGGTGGAGCATGACCACCGCGTTGGCGACGAGGTCGACCTCGTGCAACACGTGGCTGGAGATGAGGATGGTGCCGCCCTCGTCGGCCCAGGACTGGAGCAGCGAGATGAACTCCTCGCGTCCGAGGGGGTCGAGCCCGTTGAGTGGCTCGTCGAGCAGGAGCACCTGGGGCTCGTGCGCGATGGACAGGGCCAGCTTGAGCCGCTGACGCATGCCCTTGCTGTAGGCGCCGGCCTTCTTGTGCCGCGCGTGCTCGAGACCGACTCGTTGCAGCGCGAGGTTCACGCGCTCGTGGAGCTCGTCCTCCGGCCAGCCGTGGATGCGCAGCAGGCCGAGCAGGTGCTCGTCGGCGGTGAGCGTGTCGTGGATGGCCTCAGTCGACGGACAGTAGCCGAGCACCCGGCCGAGCGCCTCACTGTCCCGCGGCGACACCCCGGCGATCGACACCCGACCACGGGAGGGTCGGATGAGACCGGCGATGATGTTGAGCATCGTGCTCTTGCCGCAACCGTTGGGTCCGACGACGCTCGTGATGCCCCGCGGGAGCTCGAGGCTCACTCGGTTGATGCCCAGGACCTCGCCGTACCACTTGGAGACGTCGTCGAGGACGATGACGGGATCGAAGACCGGCATCTTGCTCATCCGATCACCTCCACCGGTCTCAGCTTGCGGTAGATGGCGAAGAGGCCGGCGCTGAGCCACCCGAGCAGGGCGGCGAACACCACCGGCATGGTCAGTGGGGCCGGCCGGCGGCTCTCGACGAGGTCATGCGTTTCCGCGATGGCCTTCTCGACCGGGTTCTTGTTGCTGATGGCCCGTGCCGCCTGGCGGTCGATGAAAGCCCAGGTCTCGATGCTACTGAGGAGCACTTTCGGAGCCGCCACTTCGGCGACCCGCGTCCGCGCGGCTTCCTCGAAGCCCCTGGAGCACATCCACGGCAGCAAGAACAGGCCGATGAGCCCGACCCAGGCCAGCCGTGCTCGCCGCACGTAGGCGGAGATGGCGAGCACGAAGATCGTCAGGAACAGGATCTTCGCGCCACCGCTGGTGAGCAGGCTCGACAAGAGCCAGCCGTATTCACTGCGCCAATCGGAGTCGGCCCAGAACCAGTGGAGGCAGTAGACGGTGCAGAGCGGCAGCAGCGAGGCGCCGGCGAGCAGCACCAGGAGCACGAGGCCCTTGCCCAGCACGTAGTCGGTGCGCGACAGCGACTTCGAGAGGTAGAGCGGCAAGGCCTGGTTGGTGAGATCGCGAGAGATGAGCGACGGACCTCCTGCCAGCGTCAGCAGGAAGAGGATGAACGACTGAAAGCGGAAGAACACGTGGTAGGCGGTCGCCCCGATGTCCAGCTCGAGCTCCGAGAGGAAGGGGAAGAGCGCCAGCAGGTCGTCGAGGTGCGTCGTCACGAAGGCGGCGATGAGAAGCATCAGTGACGGCAGGAGGCTGAGGATGTAGAGGAAGCGCACGAGCTTGCGCTTGAAGACCTCGCGCAGGCCGTGCTCGGGGATGACGAGCAGTCGCTGCCAGTGCGGCATGGGATCGCCGTCCCAGCGCTTGTAGCTCCGATCCATGACGGCCATCAGGCAGCTCCTCCGTTGGCCGAGACGTCGACCTCCATCGCGTCGAGGAAGACCTCGCGCAGGGTGTCCTCCCGCTGCACGAGGCTGCGCACGGTCACGCCGGCGTCCAGCGCGGCCTGGAAGATCTTGGCGACGGGGAAGTCACGCTGGGTCGCGACCCGCAGCCGTTGACGGGTGCCGCGGGAGTGGGCGAGCCCGAGATCGTTCAGGGCGTGCAGGAAGGGCGCCTCGTCACCGACGAGCTCGATCTCGAGGAAGCGATGGTCACCCTCGCGCTCGGCTCGGAGCTGATGCACGCGGGCCACGCGTCCTTCCTTCAAGATGAGGACCTCGTCTGCACAAGTCTCGATGTCGCCCATGACGTGAGACGACACGAGCAGGGTGAGACCGTCGGTGGCGGCGAGCTCTTTCACGAGCTCGAGCATCCGTGCCCGACCCGGTGGGTCGAGCCCGTTGGTCGGCTCGTCGAGGATGACCAGCGACGGCGAGTGGACGATGGCCTGGGCCAGCTTCACCCGCTGCTTCATGCCGGTGGAGAAGCCGTCGACCTCACGGTAGCGGGCTTCTCCCAGGCCGACCCAGAACAACGCCTCGTGGGCGCGCTCCATGGCCTCCGGGGTGGGGAGGCCGTGCAGCTCGGCCATGTAGCGGACGAAGCGGATGGCGGTCTGGCCCGAGATGAACGAGTCGTGCTCGGGCATGTAGCCGACCTGGCTGCGGATGTCGCGAGCCTCGCCCTGAGGGTCGAGGCCGAGCACTCGAGCGGTGCCGCCCGCCGCGTCGTGGAAGCCGAGCAGGCTGCGGATCAACGTGCTCTTGCCGGCACCGTTGGGTCCGAGCAGGCCGATGGTCGGTCCTGCCAGCTCGCAGCTCAGTCCCTTGAGGATGGGGGCCGAGCCGAGATGAACGACGAGATCCTGCAGCTGGATGACCGGTGCCACGTCACGTCCTCCGTCGTGCTCACCTGCTCCCGCGGGGACGAGAGCGAAACGGTGACGCCGGCCATCCTGCCAGGACTGGGCACCCCCGGCCGCCGAATTGCGGCTGGGGGTGCTACCGGTGGCTCCGCTGTCCACGACGTGGCTCAGTACGTGCGACGGGAGCGGATGGGTTCCGACCGAGAGCGACGATCGTCGTCGGGCGGGTCGAGTTGCACGCCAGCGGGGCCGACCTGGAGGTTGATGCTCTCGGTCCAGCCCTCTTCGGCAGCGTGCTCGAGCGCCTGCACGAGCGACTGACGCAGCAGCGCAGCCACCTGGGCACCGGGACCGGCACCGCTGGAGCTCACCGCGAACTCGATGGAGCGGTCGTCGGCACGGGCGTGCACGAGCGTCGCACCGCCGAGCCTCTCACGGAGCTCGTCTTGGGCTTCGGCCGGGATGCCGGACACGCTGCCGAGCTGCTCCATGAGTCCGCCGAGGGCACCGAGCAGGTCCTGGTAGACCAGCAGCGAGAAGTCCTCGTCGCCGTCCTCGGGGAGGAGGTCACGGAAGGTCTGCGAGTCGGCGAACGACCGGCCGTAGCGCTGAGCCTCGAGAGCCTCTTCCAACGTGGGCTGCGCCGTCGCGAGCACGAGGTAACCGTCCTGGAAGGCGTGGTGCAGCTCCACCGGCCACTGCGGATGCGTCATCCGCCAGGTCGTGCCGTTGGGGCCGTCCGTGCTCTCGAAGCTCAGGGTCTCGAGACCCTCGTCGACGAGGTTGCGGTTGAGGACGTCGACCAGCGTCGCGATGCTCGTCTCGAGCCGCGTCGGGTCGACGGTCTCCACGATGAGCTGGATGTCGGGGATGGAGAGGCCGAGACCGGAGAGGCCGATGGCCACCTCACCACCGAGCGTGTCGGCGAGGTCGTTCTCGAACGCCAGGCCGGTGGCCTCGCGGAACTCGACGAGGAACTGACCATAGTCGTCGTCCTCGGCGACCGCGGTGATGTCGGCCAGGAGAGCCGCGGCGTCCTTGGTCACGGCCGAGCCGACGAAGATGGAGTCTTCGGAGATGAAGTCGAGCGCGCCCATGGGCGAGGGCTCGGCGATCCAGGAGGCGAGCCCGGAGCGACCCTCGGCGAAGCTCAGCTGGGCCGAGCCGTCACCGTCGATGGTGCCCTTGAACACCGCGTGCGACATCCCGGTGAGACCGAGGGCCGCGAGCTGCTCGATGGCGTCCTCGTTGTCGTCGTCGCTGGAGAGGTCGACCACGCGACGGGTGTCGATGCCGATGAGGAACTCGGTGCCGTCGTCGTAGGCGGCCTCGAGCGTGCGATGGAACTCGCTGCCCACGAAGGAGGAGCGACCCTGGTGGAGGTTGCCCGCGAGCTCGGCCGCGAGGGCGGGCTCGGGCGAGAACAGCGCGTGGTTCCCGAGGGAGGCGAACACGGGCCGGTCCTTGCCGGACTGCCGGGAGGCAACGCTCTTGGCCTGGAGGGAGGCCAGGTCGCGGACGAGAAGGCCGTCGTCGAGCTCACCGGCGAGGTCCTCGTCGGTCTCACGGATGAAGGAGAGGAACGCGGTCTCGTCGGCGATCTCGGCGACCACCACCGGGGTGGGCCGCATCTCGCCGGCCGGGCTCTCCTGGAGCACGAGGCCGAACACGACTTCCTCACCGAGGGCGGACGAGAGGCGATCGAGCTCGTCGAGCATCTCGCGGATGTCGGGGAGGTCTTCCTGGTCACGGACGTCGTTCCAGAGCTCGGCGAAGGCCGGGTGGTCGACCACGCGGTCGAGCACCAGCTCGGCGAGACGATGGACGTTGTCGAGGCTGTTGGGCGCCGCCGCGTAGAGGACGGTGTTCTCCGGCATGGCCGGGAGCAGCCGCGAGTCGTGGCGGAGGTGACGCTTCAGCGGCTCGGCCTCGAGCTCGGCCTGCACGGCGTCGAGCTCTTCGAGGAGGGCGACGTGCTGGTCGAGGAAGTGGCTCCAGCCGACCTGCTCGCGGAGCTCCTTGCGGTCGAGCCCACGACGGGTGGCGTACTGCTGACCCGGCTCGAGGAGATGGTCGTCGGTGCTGCCGTGGTCGACGGCGACCGAGCCTTCGAGCACGCCCACGCGCGAGCCGGCGATGCCGTGGCCCACGGTGAAGACGGTGCCCTTGACGGCGACGGTCATCTCGTCGGTGGTCACGGTGAGGTCGCGGGTCTTGCGCTTGGCGGCCTGCACGATGACGTCACCCCGCTCGAGGCGGAGGTCGGTGGCCGAGCCGGTCTGCGTGAGCTGCACGGAGGAACGTTCGTTGAGCTCCACGCGGCTGCCGTCGGAGAGCTCGAGCACCGCCCAGGTGCCGCTGCCGGAGCGCAGGCGCTGACCGCTCTCGATGACCTCGCCGGCCTTCAGGGCGCGAGGCTGGCCGTCCTCGAGGACGTAGACCTGACCCTCGACCTGGGCGAGCTTCGCGGCGTCGCCGCCGCCCTTCAGCATGAAGAGGGCGCCGACCAGCAGGGCGGGAAGGAGGAAGCCGGCGGCGACCAGCCACTGGCGCGGGAAGAGAGGACGGCTCACCGTGGCCGGCGCAGCGCTCGGGGTGGTGGTGGTGTCCGTGGCCGGGCCCTTGAGCGCGCGGCGGCACGGGATGCACTCGCGGGCGTGCTGCTCGACCATTGCGGTCTCCAGCTCCGAGAGCGTTCCAGTTCGGTGCTCGGCCAGGCGATCACGAAAGTCGTCGCAGCCGTCGGTGCTGTCGTCGTTGCCGGCCTGGGCGGCGAGGAGTCCCTGCCAGACCCGGTCGGTCGCGGCCTGGACCTCGGCGTCGGAGGGACCGGCTTCGCGGATGCGCCGCGCGGCGTCGTCCACGCGTCGATCGAGGGCGTCGTCTTGGTTTCGCATCACGTCGTCGCTCATCAGGAGATCTCCTCGCAGGCCGTCTCGTTGCTGTCGAGAAGCTGGCTCTTCACTTTCTTGCGGGCCGCATGCAGGGTCACGCGGACGTGGTTGCTGGTCTTGCCGAGGATCTCGGCGATCTCGGCGGGTTGCTTCTCCTCGAAGAAGCGGAGGGTGAACACCTCGGCCTCGAGGGCGGAGAGCGCGGTCATCGCCTGGCGCAGGCGGCCGGCGTCCCGCTCGCTCTGAAGGTGGGAGAGGAGGGCCTCCTCCTCGCCGCGGTCGCTGCGACTGGGCAGCTCGGTCTCGTCGCCGCTCTCGGTCCAGCGCTTGCGCCGCCGGAGCAGGTCGAGCGAGGCGTTCACGGCTGCCCGGTGGACGTAACCGATCGGCTTGTCGGGCCAGGGCGATGGCGGACAGCTCCGCATGAGATGGAGGAAGACGGACTGGAGGACGTCTTCGGCGTCGGCGGTGCTGCCGGTCACGCGCATGGCGGTGCGGTAGACCAGGGCCGAGGCCTCACGGAAGAGCTCCTCCAGCCGGGTGCTGGCGTCGGCCGAGGTCATCGGCACGGCACCGGCGCCGTCGTGGCTGGCGAGGGCGATGGCGGGCACGTCGGTGTCTCCGGTGACGGGGAGGAAGAGACTTGGCTGGTCCCGGATGGGACGCGGTTTCCCCGCTCGTGAGAAGGACGTCGGGAGGGGCTGCGCGTTAGGAGGGTCATGCTCCGAGCTACGGGCGCGGGGCCCCTCCAGGTTGCGTCGCCAGCACGGCGGCCGCGACCCGCTGGGCTCCCGAGGGCTCGATCCGGGCGGC
>JBCCFW010000101.1:0-26412 GCA_039029535.1 Acidobacteriota bacterium | reverse complement strand
TAGAATCAAAATCTGTTGCAGCACGCTGTATCGCCAACTCGAATCTGCGTCCTTGAAATAAATTTGTCTTCACCAAGATGTCTGGACAGCACCTGCGACGACGTCAGTTGCACTGCGCTCCGACCCGGCTCGATGGCGAACGGGACGCGGGCGCGACGTGGCTCACCGTTGACGCTGCGGCGTGGGGATGATGACGAGCTCCTCCTCGCCTGGTCGACGAGCTGCAGCCCGGACGGGCCAGACTTCGCGGTCTACGAGGGAGAGGTCGGCGACTGGTACGGCCACGAGGCGGTGCTCTGCACGACCGACGGCCGACCGGAGGCGACGGTCGTGCCCGAGCCCGGCGCCCGCTACTTCCTCGTCGTCTCGGTCACGGCCACGGACGAGGGCAGCTGGGGACTTCGCTCCGACGGTGAGGAGCGCCCGGCTCCTGAAACGAGCTGCCGCGGACGCCGCCTCCTCGGCTGCCCGTGAGGGCGGAGCTCGGTTTCAAGGCGGATGCCAGACCCTCCTCGGCCTACGCGTCCTGAACATCCGGAGCGCTGAGACCGAGTGACGAGTCGGCTAGGATGAGTCCCCCCTGGAGGCTCCATGCCCTGGACTCGAGCGATCGCTTTTCGGTCGTCACTGCTGCCCCTCGCCTTCGCCTGGTCGGTCACTGGAACCGGATCGGTGTTGGCGCAGGGCGGCGACCCCTTCGACTTCACGAAGCCCGACGACCCACCGCCCAGCCCCATCGATCCGATTGGGAACGACGGGATCGAGCTTCCCCTCATCGCCGGCGGGCGAGTTGCCAGCCTCACCCTGAAGGACGAGGACGAACGGCCGCTCGTCTTCTCCGACGGAGCAGATCACCTCGCCGTCGGCGAGCAGGGCACCCTCTCCTTTTGGGCGCGTCCGGAGTGGGATGACACCCACTGTGAGGAGCTCCGAGAGAAGTTTGGCCCCTCATGGCCGATCGAAAAGTACGTCTACTCCAATGCGAGCGTTCCCCTCTCGCGCTTCCAGGTCGCACTGAGCTGCGACAGGAAGAAGATCCTCCTCGAGTCGGGCGGTGTCCCGGTCTCGGCCTGGCTCACCAGCGACCTCGAAGACGGCCAAGCCCATCACTTCGTGCTGCACACGAGCGCGGACGGCACCACGGTCTTCGTGGACGGCCGGGAGGTCGCCGTGGCACCGGTGTCCTACGAGGACGTGAAACGCGTGCCGCTGTTCATCGGGAGCAACGCCACGGGAGAGGGCCGCTTCCTGGGCACGATCGCGGCTCTGCGCGTCTGGGAAGGACTGGTCGATGTCGACGTCCTCGAGTCCCTCAAGGACCAGCCGGTTTCAGCCTTCCTGAAGGAACGTCACGGCGAGAAGCTGGTCGGCTACCTGAGCGGGACAGCCGACTCGGGCATGAGCTTCACCCTCCGCGAGGCCAGCACCGACGTCACCGGCACGTGGATGCTCGAGGACACCTGGAAGGTCGCTCAAGATCGCGTGGGTGACGGCACGAGCTTCGCCATGCAGGCCAAGCCGGTCCTCACGCTGGAGTGGACGACAAGGTGCTCCGAGCTGGCGGCCCTCGTCGACTGGCAGCCAACCGACCCTCCCATCTGGTTCCCGGAGGTCGCGGAGGCCGTGAGGCGGATCGCGCCGCACCACCAACCCGCCTGGAAGAAGATCGTCAAGTTGGTGCGGCTCCATCATCTCGCCAATGCACCGCCGCGAATGCTCATGCGGACTCTCTCGCGCGCGGCGGCGGTCTTGCCCGCCGACATGCACCACCTCCTCGAGGGAGACATGAAGGCCCTGCTGGCCTTCGTCACCAGGCACCAGCTCGACCCGCTGGACTTCCTCGAGGGTCCGCAGCGTGAGAGGTTCGACCGCGTCGTCGCCCGGACTCGCTCGCAGCTCGAGGCCGGCGGCGATCGCCAGACCCTGGCCCGGAGGCTGCACCGCGAGCTCGAGGCCCTCTTCTTGCGGGCGAGACTTCCTCTCGCCTGGCTGAGGAAGAACATGGCCACTCCCGCGCAGGCTCTCGAGCTGGCGGGGCTCGACACGATGGCGACGAGCTCTCCGGCCACGGCGATGAGCGATCTACCAGGCGACCCCACCTGTGCCGAGACGGTCCTGGCCGTCATCCGCTCGACGCTCGGTGAGCCGACCACCGTTCGTCTCTACCGGCGAACGAGCGAGAGGGCCTTCCAGTCACTCGATGGCCGCAGCGTCATGAAGCTCCACGAGGACGGGAGCCTCTCGATCGACGGGAGGCACCACTCTCGCCCGCGGGCCGACCTGCAGCCCGCGACCTATGAGGAGGCCTGGGGGGGCGGCGGCGGCCTGCCCAACATGCACTTCAACTCACGTTCCTGGGACCTGAGGACCATGGACCTCGTGGGCCTGACACCCGGGACGGATCGGCATCCAGTCCCCTGGATCTTCGCTCTCACCTCCGGCGACGTCGGGCGAGCCTGGCGACGCAACGACCGCCATCGGGGCGCACTGCCCTGGGGTCTTGGAATGGAAGTTGCTCCGAGATGCGGTGGCGGGAAGGTCTACGAGGAGGTGATCAGCGACCACGCCTACGCCCAGTCGCTCGAACGCAACGTGAGCGCAACCATCGCGAACTTCACGGTCAACGAGAAGTTCAACAGCGTTCGCAAGAGCTCACGCAGCGAGAAGTCGGCCGTGACACGAGCCGAGGCTCGCTGCGAACGCTACAGCCTCTACCTCGAGCCGGCTCGCTCGCCACTGACCGACGCCTTCCGACGGGCCGTCGAGCGCCTCCGTCGAGACGCGCTGGCTCCCTGTCCCCAGCGTTTCGAGGGACTCTGCGAGCCGGCGCTGAAGACCTTCGTCGACGAGGTGGGCACTCACTTCGCGAACGTCGTGACCTACGGCGGGAGAGCAGTGATGGAGTCGCGGGTCGACGCCGACACGTACAGCCTCATGACCTCGGCCGCCCGCGGCGTCGGCTTCTCCGTCGAGAGCAGCCTCAACACCACGGTCTCGACCCCGGGCCAGCTCGCGAGCGTGTCCACGGAGCTGAAGTTCGGCGCCTCCGGCGACAGCTACCGCGCTGAAGACGTCGAGCAGTTGACGAGCTTCGTCTCGGAGAACATGAAGTGGCAGTCCTACGGCGGACAAGGAGGGAGCAGTTGGGAAAGCTGGTCGGTCGACGACAACTCCGTCGTGCCGGTCTTCGTCGATCTCGAGCTGGTCTCGCATCTCCTGGCTCCGCCTCACTTCACCGACGCCGAGACGATCTCCGTCGTCCGCCACGGGCTCGAGCAGTACCTGGAGAGGAGGGTCCTCTGGGGCAAGGAGGCGCTCTACAGGAAGCAGTGGTTCGTGCCGCGGGACATCCCCCTGCACGTCGAGCCCACGCCTCCCGAGGTCTACACCGCCGAGGCGAAGCCCAGCCCCGACACGATGGTCTGCAGCCAATCACTGGGAAAGACGGTCAGGGGCGATCACGAGTGGGGCATGGGCTCCTCGTTTCTCCATCTCGACGCCGATTCGCACCACGGCAACTGCCGGATCCCGGCCACGGGCGAGACGATCACCTGGAAGATCTTCCCCGACGGTTACCGACCCGCCACCGAGGTGACGTCGTTCTGGCTCGGACGCGGCGGTGCCGAGCGGGTCTGCGGACGGCTATCCGGGCGCGACGAGCGGGGGCAAGAGGTCATCGGCCCAGCTCCCTGCGCCAAGTGGCTGGGGCTCGGCATCACCGATGCGGGCAGGCACGTGCTGGTCAGTGCCGGGGGCGGCCACTCCCAGACACGGCATTCGGACGCGCTCCACTTCGCCGACTCGAAGAGAGCCTGCGTGGCGGGCGACGCCTCGGCCGACGGCGATTGCCGCTTCGGCTACTCCGGCGTCGTCAAGCCAGGCTCACTTCGCACCACGATCCAGACCAATCGCTCGACCTACCTGAGCTGTCAGCGGCTGGGAAGCCGCGAGGCTCGAAGACGTGGCGTGAGCTTCGAGCTGCGTTGTGACGCGGAGGAGCCGACCAAGAAGAACGGCGCCTTCGCCATCGGTGAGTTCAGCCTCGTCTACCTCAACGAGAAGTGGGGCTGGTCCGAGCCCGACGAGGACGGTCCTCACGAGATCGCCCTCTTCCACCGCATCGGCAACTGGTTCGGCCATGGCTGGGTCGCCGTGAAAGAGGGCCGGCTCGAGCTCTGCAAGAAGACCCTCGGAGAAGCCGATCGCTTCCTGCTCTCGCGAGACTCGGAGGGGTACTGGACCCTTCAGGCCAGCGATGGACGTCTCGTTCGCGCCCGCGGGGACGGGAAGCTCGATCTCGTGAGGCGCCGGGCGATCCCCGAAGGAGACCTGAGCCACACCTTCGTCCTGCGGCCCTGGGACACCTGGTGAGCAGCGTCGACGGCGACGGCATGGTCTCACCAGGCTACGATGGCACTCGAAAGCACCAGAGAGGAGCCTGACGTGAACTCCAGAGCACTGGCTGAGGACCCGCGAAGAGCAACCGAGCCCGACTGGTGGGCCGCGCTCTTCCCGAAGTTGGTCGTGCTCGCCCTCCTGGGCGTCGGGCCCGTTCTCGCTCGCGAGCCGACCCCGATGCCCCCGGACTGGAGCCAGGCGCCGGCCGAATTCGCTGCCGGCGCGACGGCGGCACTCGGCTTGCCCAGCGGCAACGTCATGCTGTTCTCCGGCAAGCGTGGCTGGTACTACCAGCCCGAAGCCGGCGATCTCGTCGAGGAACCCCTCGAGTTCGACTTCGACGTCCACGCCGCCCAGGCCTGGGACGTGGACGAGGTCCTGCTCTTCAGCAATGACCTGGTCTTCCTCTGCAACCTCGAAGCCGGGACCTGTCTCGAGGAGCAAGCGCTCCTCGCGTACGACTTGCCGGAAGGCTGGCGTTACCTCGACGCCGCCGCCTGGCACGACGAGTCGCGTCGCATCTGGTTCTCCGGCAACGCCTACATGCTGTTCGACGTCGAGACCGGTGAGCGCGAGGGCCCCTACCCGCTCACTCGACTCGGGCTCTCCGAGAGCTGGCGAGACATCGATGCCGCCGTCCGCACGTCCACCGGCCTGCTGACGCTCTTCCGCAAGGGGCGCGCCATCGAGCTCGCCGTCGACCACGTCCCGCTGCTCGTCGGCAAGGCGGGACCGGTCGGAGCCAGTGAGGATCTCGAGCAACTGCCACGCCCGACGATGACCGTTCGGCGCTTCGAGCCCGACTTCGAGAACCTACCTGGCGACTATCGGGATGGGTTCACCGCCGGCGTCTGCGTGCCCGGCACGGGATGCCTAATCTTCCAACGTGACCACGTCCTGATTTACGCCGCCGACACCGCCGAGATCCTGGGCGACTTCCGTGTCGGCCTGCCGATCAGTGCGGCCCTGCGCTGGAGCCAGACTGAGCTGGCCCTCTTCAGCGGCCGAGGGTTCCTGGTCGGCGACGTGGACGACCTCCCGAAGCCGGGCACCTGGGGAGCCCTCCAGGACCTGGGACTTCCGAAGACCTGGGAGCACGTGTCGGCCGCCACGGTCCTGGACGCGCGCCGATTGCTCCTGGTGCGAGGTGACGAGTTCTTCGTCTACACGCTGGCCAGCGGCGAGGACCCACCGACGGCGCAAGGTCCCCTGCCACTCGAGCGACTCGGGTGGGGCTTCTGGGAGGATGGAGTGGATGCCCTGATGAACCACGGTGACGCCCTGATCATCGTGCACCGTGGCGCGGGCTGGGCGCTCATGGACACGCAGGACGGCCAGGTCCTGGGGCCCATCCCTCTCATCCCGGAGACGAGACGATGAATCGAGACCCGAGCCTCAACTCCCACGACTCGTCCCGGTCGGGTCTCGCGTCACTCGTCGGCGTCGTCTGCCTCTCGACAGCCCTCTTCACGGCGTCGACCGCCGGAGCTCCACCCATGACCAAGCATGGGCTGAACGTGCTCAGCAGGCAGAGCGCGAAGCAGTTCAAGAAGAACCAGGAGCAGCGCTTGAAGCAGGTGCAGAGCAATCTCAAGGCGCAGCAGCAGCTCACGAAAGCCCAGCGCCAGCAACGCGTCAAGGACTTCCGCGGCGTGCAGGCCGGCGAGCGGCGCAAGTTCCACGAAGCGCGGCTCGACGCGCGTCGTGAGTTCGCCAGGTTCAAGGAACAGAGACGTCTCGAAAGGCAGCAGGGCAGCATCGACAAGGTGGCCCGCGCGCAGGCAGGTCCCAACGACGGCTCCCTGTACCTGACGGCCCTCGCCAGCGTCTCGCAGCAACGAGCCTGGACGACTCAGCGCTGGCAGATGGCGGTCGACAACGTCACGAAGCGGGCCGCCGACGCGGCCAACACGCCCATGCCGAGTCCTCCGGCGGGTCCGGCGCCCCAGCCGGCGCCTGCCGCGGCGCTGAGCGCCCCCGCTCCGCCCTCGGCCACCGCGGCAGCCGTGGCCGCCAGCTCCAGCAGCAACAGCTACGCCTCCCTGCGATCACGCTCCAGCAGCAGCGCGAGCACGGCGACCGTGATGACCGGCAGCTTCGGAGCCGGCGGAGGTGCCTCCGGGAGCTCTTCCGGCCGCTGGTCCCAGGTGGGCAACTCGGGGATCTTCGTCCTCCGCGGTGACTGATCTCCACGACCGCCTGCCGGAGGGAGCCGCGGGCTTCGCGCTCCGCACGCGGAAAGGGCGGGCGCGAACAGGCCCAGGACCGACGCCCACTCGGCGTCCTGAGCGATTCGGGGCTCGCTCGACGCCCGCCCCACGTATGATGCGGCCGGTGTCCGCAGGGCCCGATGGCCGCCGTCACCAGATCCCGCCCCATGAGCGACGCACCCGACCCTCAGCACTCCCTCTCGCCCGGCACCCTGCGTGGCCGGGACTGGTTCCCGACCTTCGAAGAGTCGGCGAGAGGAGGCCTGGGCGGAGCGGTGGTGAAGCTGCTCATCGGACTGCTCATCGGCGGCCTGTTCTTCGCCCTCGGCTGGCGGACCCTGGCGATCGTCGCGTGGGTGCTGGCGGGCCTCGCCGGTGTCGCCTCCATCGCCTCGAGCCGAGCACGCAGCGGCCTGGAGAGCTTCTTCGCCAAGCTCGGCCAGCTTCTCGGCCGAGCCCTGTCCTGGCTCCTGCTCGCGCCGCTGTTCATCGTCGTCTTCCCCGCCTGGCGCGCCTGGAACCGACTCACCGGAGCCGACCCCCTGGACCTGCGCTCCGCCGACGCCGTGACCTGGTGGAAGGCCGTCGACTCCGACGCCCGAAAGCGTCGCCATGCCGGCTCCCTCTTCGTGACCGAGCCGCGCGCCGGTCGCGGCGGCCTGTCGATCCTCGGCCTGGGCGTCCTCGCCTTCGTCGTCCTCCTCGGCTGCGAGCTGGGCCTGCGTGTCTTCGGTTACGGCAAGCCCATCCTCTACGTGCCCGACATGCAGGTCGGCTACTACCCGGCGCCGGACCAGGACGTGCGACGCAGCGGAGGGCGCGTCATCACCAACGCCTTCGGCATGCGCTCGGGTCCCATCGAGGCCGAGAAGCCGGCGGGCACGTACCGCATCCTCATGCTCGGTGACTCCACCCTCTGGGGCGGGAGCTACATCGACCAGCCGGATCTCTACTCCAACCGGCTCGAGCGCGCTCTCAACGAGGCGGCGAAGCCCGACGTCCGCTTCGAGGTGCTCAACGTCTCCGCGAACGGCTGGGGCCCCTTCCACGAGCTGGGCTGGGTCGAGAAGAACGGCGTGTTCGGAGCCGACCTCGCGCTGATCTGCGGCCCACCCGCCGACGTCCTCCGGGCACGTTACGGGCTCGAGCAGGTCCCCTTCCGGTCGATCCACCATCCCCCTCGCCTGGCGCTGACCGAGGTCGCCTACGTCCTCGCGTGGCGGTATCGCGTGGGACGGGTGGGACGGGTCGACGCCGTCGAGCTGCAGGCGCAGCGTGGCGTCGCTGCCTACGGCGAGCTCGCCCGACGACTGAAGGCCGACGGCTGTCAGGTCGCCGCTGAGCTCTTCCCCGGCCGTGGTGCCGGTCTCGACGCAGCGAGCGAGACGCTCTGGCTCGACGAGCTTCGCGCGACCTTCGCGGCCGAGGGCGTGAGCGTCGGCTTCCCCGGCGGCCACTTCGCCGACAAGGGTGATCCCGACGAGCTCTTCCACGACCCCTGGCATCTCGACACGCTCGGTCACGAGGTCTACGCCGAGTACCTGTTCTCGCGGCTGAGTCGACGCTCCGACATCGCGCGGCTGCTCGTGGACGTGCCGCGGAAGGGACGGGGCGACTCGTGAACATCCTCGGCGTGAGCTGCGGCTACCACGACAGCGCGGCCTGTCTCCTCCGCGACGGAAAGATCGTCGCGGCGGCGCAGGAGGAGCGCTTCTCCCGTCGCAAGCACGATCCCCGGCTGCCTCGGCACGCGATGGCCTGGTGCCTGAAGGAAGCGGGCCTCGAGCGAGACGACATCGACGCGGTCGCGCTGCACGACAAGCCGCTGACCAAGCTCACGCGGCTCCTCTCCACCTACTCGGAGGTCGCTCCGAAGGGGCTCCGCGCCTTCCTCGACGCCATGCCCGCCTGGCTCCAGGACAAGGGTTGGATCCCGCTCCAGATCGAGCGCTTCCTCGAGCAGAGCGGCTACCGCCGGCCCGAGCGCTTCCTGATGATCGATCATCATCAGTCCCATGCGGCCAGCGCCTTCCATCCGTCGCCCTTCGAGGAAGCGGCAGTGCTCACCATCGATGGCGTGGGCGAATGGGCCTGCTCGGGTCTCCACGTCGGCGAGGGTAACCAGTGCCGCATGCTCTACGAGCAGCGCTTCCCCCACTCGCTCGGCCTGCTCTACAGCGCCTTCACGTACTTCACCGGCTTCAAGGTCAACTCGGGTGAGTACAAGCTCATGGGCTTGGCCCCCTACGGTGAGCCGCGGCACGTCGACCTCATCAAGGAGCACCTGATCACGATCCGGGAGGACGGCTCCTTCCGGCTCGACATGGACTACTTCGACTACCTCGGTGGCTTCACCATGACCAGCGAGCGCTTCGCCGACCTGTTCGGCGGCCCGGCGCGGACGCCCGAGACGGACATCGGCCCTCGGGAGATGGACCTCGCCCGCTCGATCCAGGCGGTCACCGAGGAGGTCATGTTCAAGATGGCCCGTCACGCGGCCAGCGTGACCGGCAAGCGCAACCTCTGCCTCGCCGGCGGTGTCGCGCTCAACTGCGTGGCCAACGGAGTCCTCTACCGAAGCGACCTCTACGACGGCCTGTTCATCCAGCCGGCGGCCGGCGACGCAGGCGGCGCGCTCGGTGCGGCCCTCCAGGCCTGGCATCACCTGGACGACAACCCGCGGGAGCTGAGCTCAGCAGCCGACGGCATGCAGGGCGCGCTCCTCGGCCCGTCCTACGCGTCCTCGGAGATCCGCTCCTTCCTCGACGACAACGGCATCCCGCACGAGCAGCTCGGCACCGAGGACCGACCGCGCCGGATCGCGGAGCTGCTGGACGACGAGAAGGTCATCGGCATGTTCCAGGGGCGCATGGAGTTCGGTCCGCGCGCCCTCGGCAACCGCTCCATCATCGCCGACGCCCGCAGCACGCGGATGCAGTCGCACCTGAACCTCGCGACCAAGTTCCGCGAGAGCTTCCGCCCCTTCGCGCCCATCGTCTTGCGCGAGGATGCTCACGAGTACTTCGAGGAAGTTCACGACAGCCCCTACATGCTCCTGGTCGACCAGCTTCGCGAGGAACGCTGCCTCGGCCAGGACGAGCCTCGCGATCCGGATCGCCCCCTGACCGAGTGGGTGAACGCGCCGCGCTCCGACGTCCCGGCCATCACCCACGTCGACTGGTCCGCCCGCATCCAGACGGTCGATGCGGAGCGCTACGGTCCGCTGCACTCGGTCCTCCGCGCCTTCAAGGAGCGCACGGGCTACGGCATCCTGGTCAACACGAGCTTCAACGTCCGGGGCGAGCCCATCGTCTGCACGCCGGAGGACGCCTACCGCTGCTTCATGCGCACCGGCATCGATTACCTGGTCCTCGAGGACTGCCTGCTCGACAAGCGCCGCCAACCTGCCTGGACGGAGGATGGCGAGTGGCGTGACGAGTACGGTCTCGACTGAGTCGCCGGAGACACCGTGACGCAGATCCGCTGGGCCCTGAAGCTCCTCCGCGACGTCCTCCTGCTGGGACCGATCAACGGCTCCTACGGGATCTCGCTGTTGACCCTGGTGCTGCTGCTCATCGGACTGGTGATCGTGGGCGCCCAGGTCTCGGCGCCGTTCATCTACACGCTGTTCTGAGCCCGGCGACGCCAGCGACGAGTCGACCGTCGCGGACTGGCTCCTCCGAGCCGGTCGCCGAGACCGATGCGCAGTGAGCCGACGCCTGCGTTCTCGTGAGAGAGGACGTCGTCGCTCGAGCCGAGCGGGGCCCTCTCCCTTGACTGCAACTGCCCGGCGACCTTCATTCCTAGCGGTACTCGAGCGCGCTTCGCCTGGGAGGAACGTCGATGAGGCTCGTCACGCGCTGGTCATGGATTGCTTGTCTCGCCTGGTTGACGATTCTTCCGGTTCGGGCGCAGGCCATGCCCTGCTGTCTGCCCGACGCGAGCTGTGCGGAGCTCGAGCCCGAGGACTGTCTCGCCTTCACCGGCCGCACGGTCCCGGGAGAGAGCTGTGCAACGACCGACTGCTCACCTCTCCAGGCCTGCTGCCTCGCGCCTCTGAGCTGCCTCGACCTGACTCCGGCCGCCTGTCGGGCGATGGGTGGAGTCAGCGCAGGCGAAGGCAGTCGCTGCGAGCTCGAAGAGTGTGCGGTCGGCGCGTGTTGTCGGCCGGACGGCAGTTGTGAAGAGCTCGACTTCCGGGCCTGCAACTCGGTCGGCGAGGTCACTCTCGCGACGACTTGTGAGGCCCGCGCTTGCGAGATCACCGGAGCCTGCTGCGCCTCGCTCGGCGCAGGCGACTGCGAGCAGCTCAGCGAGCTCGACTGCCTGGCCAGCGGCGGGAGCTACCTCGGCGACGAGACCCTCTGCCAGACGAGTGACTGCACGGCTCCCGGCGCCTGCTGCCTCGCCGACGGGACCTGCCTGCAGCTCACCTCCATCGAGTGCTCGGGGGCCCGTGGTCGGTGGTGGGGAGCTGGCATCGGCTGCGAGTTGGCCGGCTGCCAGCCGCTCAGGGCCTGCTGCGTGGTCATCGGCATCGCCCTGTGCCTGGACCTCGAACCGAGAGCCTGTGCGGAGGTCGACGGCTTCTCGCTCGATGCGACCTGCTCGGAGGTGGATTGCTCACGCAGCGCTTGCTGCCTCCCCGATGGCAGCTGCTCCGACCTCGGACGATCCGAGTGTCGAGCCTCCGGCGGCCAGGTCCAGCCCATGGGAACCACTTGCGCAACCACGAGTTGTGCGGTCGAAGCGTGCTGCTTCCACCAGGACGGAGCCACGACCTGCGAAGACACGACCGCCGCGACCTGCACCGTGAGCGCAGGGCTGCCGCAGGGGCCTGGCACGAGCTGCGCGACCGCCGATTGCGACACGGCCTGGGGACGGGTCTGCTGTCTTCCTGACCAGAGCTGTGCTCTCTCGACACCGACGGACTGCATCGCTCTCGGAGGCACGCCACTCGACGAGGACGATTGCGCCACGGCTGCCTGCGAACGGGGGGCCTGCTGCTTCCCGGTCTTCGGGGGCTGCGAGAGCCTGGACTGGTGGGGGTGCTTCACCTCAGACGGAGTCTTCGCGGGTGCCGGGACCGAGTGCAGCACGATCGACTGCGAGTTCGCCCTGCCCGGAGTCGTGCCCAACGGCACGTCCGACCGCCCGGGCGCACCACTGCGGGTCCGGCGAGGCACGGACGATGAAGTTGCGCTCGACTGGTCGCCGAGCTGCAGCCCCACCGTCACCGGTTACTCGGTCCATGAAGGCGCCATCGGGCTCTGGTACTCCCACGATGTCGTCGCGTGCGCGAATGACGACCTCTCACTGACGGCCAGCCTCGTCCCCGCGGCGGGCGCGCGCTACTTCCTCGTCGTGCCGGTCACCCACGAGCGCGAGGGCAGCGCCGGGGTCGACTCCCTCGGACGCGAGCGACCACGCTCCGGCGAGACCTGCGTCGAGCACCTTCGTCTCGGCTGCCGGTGACACCCGTCACGAACGCTGACCGTCACTCCCCTCTCGAACCTCCTCCCCTCTGTCATCGGCTGTCACGGCTGAATCTCGGCCGCGCCCTACTGTTGCTGAAACCACCTTTCGTGGAGAGCGCAAGCAACAGGAAGGAGTGCCGACATGACGAACGACACCAGCCACGCCCACCGCCGCCCCCACGGCTCGCTCTTGCTCGCAGGCCTCGTCTTGCTCCTCACCGGCACTGCCGAAGCCGATGGATGGTCGACGGACTTCTCCGCCGACGCGACCGGCCCGGTCGCGGAGCCCTTCACGAGCATGATGGCCGTGGGCATCCACTTCTACGACACGTCGGGAGATGAGCTCATGGTCGGTGACTTCGGCGAGGCCTCCGACGGCGTGGGCCTGCGAGTCGATGGTGACGACAGCAGCAGGCTCAAGCTCGAGCTCGACGAGCCCAAGACCGTCGTGGTCCTGGACTTCGGCGGCGACGACCCGGACAAGGTACCCGAAGGGTCGGTGGCCAAGCTCCAGGGCAAGTTCGGGAGTTTCTGGGTCGACGTTGCCTCCGTCTCGTTGAACCGGAACGGGAAGATGGACCAGAGGCTGACGGCCTCGGGGACGGCCACCGACAAGTACCGCTTCTTCTTCGAGTTGAACGGGACGGCCCTGCCCGTGGCCGAGATCGTCGACAACGTCACGGTGGGCGACACCGTCCCCATGGACCAGTTCTGGGGATACAGCGTCGACGAGCTCAGCGACGATGCCATCGCCGTGCTCAATCAGGTCATTCAGTCCGACGCCGTCCAGGACGCCACCTTCAAGGTGACCTCGGACTGCGAGGACAGCACCCTGAACGACATCGAGCTCTGCGACGCCGCCAAGGTCTCCGACACCTACGACGACACGGACAACGCGACCTGGGACGACATCTGCACGGGAACCTGTGATGCCGCGAAGGTGAGCTGCGACGCGGTCTGCGAGAGCTGCAAGGTCGCCTGTTGCTACGGCTGCATCTGGGGCAAGACCTGCTCGTGCAGCAGCACCTGCAAGTGCAGCGAGGTCCGCGACGATTGCTACGACGGTTGCGTGTCGTTTGCCGAGGCCGGCTACTCCATCGAGATTCGCTCGGTGAAGGGCCTGGGCGACCTCACCGTCACCGACGTCACCGACCTGGCCGTGGGCGGCAACCTGAACGACTGGTCCTCCACCATCCTGACCATGAAGGCTGACGCCAAGGCGACCAAGGTGAAGACCACGTTCCACTACCGGGTCTACGACGGGGCGATCGTGCTCGAGGACACCCTGTCCTACACGGTCGGCGAGGCCAGTGGAGCCGGACAGCTAGTGCTTCAAGCCGACTGCGAGCGCGATGCCATCTACGCTCAGCTCACCAGCTTCTCCCTCTACGACGTCGAGTGGATCGACGACAGCTGGATCCCCGACATCTACGGGATGAGTTACATCGAGGACGGCATCGACGAGCTGAACGAGCTCCTCAACTCGGCGCTGGGCGGCAGCCTCTCGTCGGAGCTGCTCGACGTCCTCAACGACGTGCTCGAGGACACTCCCATCCTGCCCGTCTCCTGTCCGTAGCCAGCGGGCCGCGGCCCTCGAGAGCGATGGGTCGCAGCGGCCCGCCGAGCCTGCCATCCGGCGCTCGGCGGGCCGTCCTCGCGCCCGTCCGGGCCCTCCCCAGCCCGGGAGGTCGATCAGAGCAGATCCGGGCGGTCCCCCCGTGTAGGATCCCCGGCTCGCGAGTGGAACCCGTCGACCCGTAGCTCTGTTCGTTCCCAAGGGGGCAGCCCGATGAACCTCGCCGACACCGTCCTGGCGGTCAATGACGACCTTCCCATCCGCACCGACGCGCCGGTGCACTCCGGCAAGGTGCGCTCGGTCTACTGGCTCAACGCCGCCGACAGCGCCCGGCTCATCGCCGACCGCGGCTATCCGGTGGCCGCCGACGCCGAGCTGGCCATCATGGTCATCTCCGACCGCATCTCCGCCTACGAGTGCATCTGGCACGGCGAAGACGGCATGGACGGCGTGCCCGGCAAGGGCGCCGCGCTCAACGCGATCTCGAGCCACTGGTTCGACCTGTTCCGGGAGAACGGGCTGGCCGACAGCCACATCCTGGAGGTCCCCCACCCCTTCGTGTGGATCGTCCAGAAGGCGCGCCCGGTCATGGTCGAGGCGATCGCACGGCAGTACATCACCGGCTCGATGTGGCGCGCCTATGACAAGGGTGAGCGCGAGTTCTGCGGCATCCGCATCGCCGACGGCCTGCAGCGCGACCAGCGTCTCCCCGAGCTGCTCATCACGCCGTCGACCAAGGGCGTCCTGGAGGGCATCCCCGGCGTGCCGGCCATCGACGACGTGAACGTGTCGCGCACCGATCTCGAGAAGAACTTCGAGGCCTTCAAGTTCAAGAGCCTCGCCGACATCGACCGCTACGAGACCTTGCTCACCGAGGGCTTCGAGCTCATCGGCAAGGCTCTCGCCGAGCTGGACCAGATCTTCGTCGACACCAAGTTCGAGTTCGGCTACGTCACCGACCAGGACGGCAACGAGAAGCTCATCTACATGGACGAGGTGGGCACGCCGGACTCGTCACGGATCTGGGACGGGCCTGCCCATCGCGAGGGCCGAGTGGTGGAGAACTCCAAGGAGGGCTTCCGCCAGTCCCTGCTGAGCCACTTCCCGGACCCGGACATCCTCACCAACAAGGCCAGGCAGGGCGAGCGGCCGGCGCTGGCCGCCGAGCCCCTGCCTCAAGACATCCTCATGGCGACGTCGAAGACCTACCTGGACATCGCCGAGAAGATCACCGGCCGTCCCGTGCAGCTCTCCGAGAACCCCAAGGAGGAGATCACGGCCATCCTGCGAGACCAGTTCAAGCTGGTGGACTGAAGTCGTCGTAGAGCATCTCGAGGGACAGCGGCGTGCCGTCGATGTCGAGCGTCTCGAGCTTGGGCAGGGACTTCAGTCCCTCCGGAAGCTGCGTGAGAGGGTTGCCCTCGAGGTGCAGCGCGTACAGCGACGTGAGCTGACACAGCTCCTCGGGCCCCTCCGTGAGCCTGTTCTTGCGAACGTGCAGCTCGAGGAGCGAAGCGAGGGCGCCGAGCTCCGGGGGAAGCTGCGCGAGCTGGTTGCCATCGAGGCGGAGCTCTTCGAGCTTGCCGAGGCTCCCGATCTCGGCAGGAAGCTCGATGAGCCGGTTCCCGTCGAGTCGGAGCGATTCGAGACTCGCCAGGCTCCCGATCTCCCCCGGCAGCCTCGTGAGTCGGTTCCCGCCGAGGCGGAGCCACTCGAGCTCCTCGAGCCTGCCGAGCTCGGGTGGCAATGCCGACAGCCGATTCTCATCGAGGTGAAGCCACCTCAATTGCGTGAGCTGCCCGATCGTCGGCGGGAGCTCCCGGAGCCGGTTGTCCTTCAGGAAGAGCATCTCGAGGCTCGTGAGCCGCCCGAGCTCCGACGGGAGCCACGCAAGCCGATTGCCGCCGAGGTCGAGCTCTTCGAGGCTGGAGAGCCCTCCGATCTCCGCCGGAACCTCTTCGAGGCGATTGTCGCGGAGGTCCAGGTGCTCCAGCTCGTCGAGCTGCCCGACCTCGGCCGGTAGCCTCACGAGCGAGTTGTTCCCGAGGCTCAGCCACGTCAGGCCCGTGAGCTGGCCCACGACCGCTGGCAGCACCTCGAATCGGTTGCCATCGAGGAACAGGTCCTCGAGACCGGTGAGCGTCTCCATCTCCTCCGGAAGCTCCGAGAGCTCGTTGCCCTCGAGCTCGAGTCCCTCGAGGCTGCCCAGCTTGCCGATCTCTCTCGGCAGGCTCGAGAGCCCGTTGTTCTCGAGGCAGAGCTCGATGAGGCTCGCGAGCCTTCCGATCGTCGGGGGTAGCTCTGCGAGCTGGTTCCCGTTGAGCCGAAGCAGCTCGAGGCTCGCGAGGTGTCCAATCTCCCTGGGAAGCACCGAGAGCTCGTTGTCTTCGAGGTAGAGCTCTCGGAGGCTCGTGAGCCGTCCGATCTCCGGTGGCAAGGCACGGAGTCGGTTGTCGAAGAGCAACAGGTCCTCGAGGCTCGCGAGGCCTCCGATCTCCGGCGGGAGCTCGGAGAGACGGTTGCGGCCGACGTGCAGGACCCGCAGGTTGGTCAGACGACCGAGCTCCGCCGGGAGCCTCACGAGCTGGTTGCCGTCGAGGTCGAGCTCCTGGAGTTTCGTGCAGTATCCGATCTCCGGGGGGAGCTCCGTCAGGTTCCGGCCCGACAGGTCGAGCTCGGAGCCACGCCGGCTCGCCACGGAGCGGATCGCCTGGAGTGCTGCTTCTTCGTTCATCTCTCGTCCCCCCTACGTGAGTCGCGATCAGGGTAGCAAGCTCGCGTCAGTGCGGCCGCTTCTTCCCGTGCCCTCGCAGCTTGGTGAAGCGTCGAGTCACTCCGCCACGCGTCCGAACCACTGCCCAGCTCATGCGCCCTCCCGTGATCCGCAATGGCCTCCGATTCCGCGTCTGAGCCATGGCCCCAGGAATCGCCCGACCGTGGCGAGGCCAAGCCGGGAGCTGATGGCCGGCGAGAAGAACCGAGGAGCGCGATGCGGACAGGGGCAATCATCATCAACACGCTGGCCGTGGTGTTCTTCGCCGCCTTCCTGGCCTACACCTTCGTCGGCCACCGACACGTCGAGCGCATGGCCCGTGACTTCGCTGCCGAGAAGACTCAGGAGCTCGCCGAGTTCACCGTCGGTCTCGCCGAGGAGGCCTTGAAGAGTCCCCTGGTCCGCAAGCTCCTGCCTGCCGCCCAGGTCACCGCCTCGGAGCGTGAGTTGGCCGACTACCGAGACGATCCGCAGGGATACATCGGTGAGTTGGTCGGCCAAGCGCCACCTCCGCTCGACGAAGCGTCCGAGTCGCTGCTCACCAAGGCCTCCCGGTGGAAGCCCGCCGTGCGCGAGCACTTCGACGCGGTGCTCGGACAACTGATCCGAGACCTGCGGATCTTCTCGTTCTCCAACCTGCTCGCTGCTGCCTTCGCGGCGTGGCTGGCTCACCGCGCGAAGAACACGCGACCGAACGCGACCGCGCTCCTGTCGCTCTTCCTCTTCGCTTCGATGGCCTACTGCACCCACTACTACGTGGACAACCTGTCCTTCTTCAAGCTCCTGTTCAACTCGCGACTCGGTTGGTGGTATCCCGTGCTCCTGCTCGTGACGGGCCTCGGCACGTGCTTCGAGTACTGGCGATTCAAGAGGAAGCTCGAGCGCCACGGTGTCCAACTCGATGCCGACCCGCGAGGAGCCAGCCCCGTGCCTGACACGAGACCGAACTAGAATCCTCCCGGTGATCCGTCGCGCGGACGCTTTCCGCGTGGTGGAGGGAGGCTCATGAGACACCTGCACCGAAGCGTCACGCTCGCACTCCCCTTGCTGGCCCTTGCCGGCTCCGTCCTCGCCGACCCCTTCTGCGGCGATCTCACGGGGACGCTCCCCCTCGCCGGAAGCCCCCACCTGGCGACCTGCGACCTCCGCGTGCCCCCAGGAGAGACGCTCGACGTGGAGGCGGGTGTCACCCTGCGCTTCACGGCCGGCACCACGATGACCGTGCAGGGCAGCCTGAACCTGAACGGCGCGCTGGGCTCCCCAGTCGTCTTCGAGTCCGATGCCGGCGCACCCGCTCCCTCGGACTGGGTCGGGCTCGACGTCCAGGGCACCGCGACCCTGCGCCACGCCGTGATTCGCCACGCCGAGGACGTGAGCGTCACCGGCACGCTCGACGCCCGCGACGCCCGCATCGAGCAAGGCTTCCAGGGTGTCACCGCGCTCTCTGGCAGCTCCGTCGACCTGGCCGACTCGGTCTTCGCCGATAACGTCAATCAGGGCCTCCGTGTCTTCGACGCGACGACGCTCACCACCGTCGACGCCTGCGACTTCTCCGGCGGCAGCATCCCCATCGTCCTCGAGGTCGATGCCCAGGCCACGCTCTCCAACCTCACGGCCAGCGGGCACTTCTGGAACGGCGTCGTCATCGACAACCTCACCGACTGGAGCATCAGCCCCACCTGGACCGAGGCCGGACTGCCCTACATCCTCCCCAACAGCCTCCGCTTCGTCCCCGGCACCACGTTGACCCTCGAGCCCGGGGTCATCGTGAAGATCATCGACGGCGGCATCGCGACGTTCGAGCTCGACGAGCTCGTCGCCGTCGGCACGGACCTCGAGCCCATCGTCATCACCTCCCTCCTCGACGACACCGCTGGGGGCGACACCAACGCTGACGGAGCGAGCACGACGCCCGACATCGGCGATTGGAATCGTCTGCTTCTCACCGGCACCGGCCAGCTCGAAAACGTCACCGTCCGCCATGGCGAGGACCTCGGCGTCCAGGGCAGCGTCACCGTCACCGACTGCCGCATCGAGAACACCCTTCAGGGCATCACGGCCGAGTCGGGCAGCACCCTCCAGGTGACGGGCTCCACTTTCGCCGACAACGCCAACCAGGGACTTCGCGTCTTCGACTCGACGGTCCTCACCACCATCGACGGCTGCGACTTCACCGGCAGCGGCGCCCCCGTCATCCTCGAGGTCGACGGTCAGGCCACGCTCTCCAATCTCACCGCCACCGGCAACTTCTGGAACGGCGTCGTCGTCGACAACCTCACCGACTGGAGCATCAGCCCCACCTGGACCGAGGCCGGCCTCCCCTACGTGCTACCCAGCAGCCTGCGCTTCGTCCCAGGCACGATGCTCACGCTTCAGCCCGGCGTCGTCGTCAAGGTCCTCGACGGCAGCGTCGCGAGCTTCGAGCTCGATGGCCTCGTCGCCGTCGGCACGCCTGTCGAACCCATCGTGCTCACCTCTCTCCGCGACGACACCGGCGGCGACACCAACGGCGATGGAGCGAGCACGACACCGGATGTCGGCGACTGGAACCGCTTGGTCCTCACCGGAACCGGTCAGCTCGAGAACGTGACCGTCCGCCATGCCGAGGACCTCAGCATCCAGGGCAGCGTCACCTTCACCGACTGTCGCCTCGAGAACACGCTCCAGGGGATCACCGCCGAGTCGGCAAGCTCTCTCCAGGTGACCGGCTCCACGTTCGCCGACAACGTCAACCAGGGCCTCCGCGTCTTCGACTCGACGGTCCTCACCACCGTCGACTCCTGCGACTTCTCCGACAACGGCGTCCCGGTCATTCTCGAGGTCGACGCCCAGGCCACGCTCTCCAACCTCACGGCCAGCGGGCACTTCTGGAACGGAATCGTCGTCGACAACCTCACCGACTGGAGCATCAGCCCCACCTGGACCGAGGCCGGACTGCCCTACGTCCTGCCCAACAGCATTCGCTTCATCCCCGGCACGACGCTCACGCTCCAGCCCGGCGTCGTCGTCAAGCTCATCGATGGAAGCACCGCGAGCCTCGAGCTCGATGGGCTGATCGCCGTCGGCACGGCCCTCGAGCCCATCGTCATCACCTCTCTCCTCGACGACACCGTCGGCGGCGACACCAACGGCGACGGTGGAGCGACCACGGCCGACGCGCTCGACTGGCTGGCCCTCACCCTGACCGGCATGGCCGACCTGGACGAGGTCACCGTGCGCCACGGCCGCAGCGTCCAGGTCGAGGGCGACGTCACGATCGACGACTGTCGGTTCGAGCGCATCTTGCAGGGGCTCATCGCTGGAACGGGCAGCTCGCTCGAGGTCGCGGGCACGAGCTTCACCGACAACGGCGACCAGGGACTCCTCGTGCGCGCCGACACGACCCTCACTTCCGTCGACGACTGCGACTTCACCGGCAGCACCGTGCCCGTGTTCCTGGACGCGAACTCCGAGGCGACGCTCACCAACCTCACCGCCAGCGGCAACCGCTTCGACGCCATCTTCCTCGCGGCCGGAAGCTGGAGCAACGACACGACGCTCACCGAGCCGGGCCTCGCCTACACGACGGGCGGAGCGATCGACTTCAACTCCGGCAACACCCTGACTCTCTTGCCCGGTGTCGTTCTCAAGACCGAGCCCGAGCCCACCCTCCAACACCGGTTCGACGGGTTCCAGGCCCTCGGCACCGCCGAGCGACCCGTCGTCTTCACCTCCTTCTGGGACGACTCCGTTGGCGGCGACTCCACGGGTGACGGAGACGCGACGAGCCCGGCAGCCGGCGACTGGGGAGGTCTTCTCCTGCGGACGACGTCCGACCACCTGCTGAGTCACGTCGAGCTCCGTCACGCCACTGACGCAGTGACCTTCGACGGGGCGACGGCGCGGGTCGAGGACAGCCGCTTCGTCCACTCCCTCCAGGGCCACGTCTGGCAGGGCGGCTCCACGGGCGTGGTCGTCCGGAGCCTCTTCCACGACCTGGAGACGGGCGTCCACGTCGACGACAGCTCCCTGCCCGACCTCGGCAATCGCGCTGACGCGACTCCGGACAACGAGGGAGAGAACGTCTTCTCCTGCAACCTGCTCCACGTCCGGAACGAGAACCCGATGACCGTGCCGGCGGAGAGCTGCTGGTGGGGCTCGGTTCCCCCCGCCCCGGAGCTGATCGTCGGCTCGGTCGATCAGGATCCCCACCAAGGCATCAGGGAGCGGCCCGGGGTCTTCGACCTCCGCCTCGAGCTCGAGAGTCGCGCGGACGTTCGGGCGCGCTGGATGCCGGCAATGACCGTCGAGTGCTCCTATCGCGCCTTCCGGAGCGAGCGCCCGGATGGAGGCTTCGTCGACGTCTTCGGACCCCTCGACGACGCCGAGCTGGTCGATCCGGACGTCGCCCCCGAGCCGAGCTACTACTACCTGGTCATCGTGGACTGACCCGGGTCGCTCGTGCAGGGAGAGCCTTCTCGCGGACATTTCTTCGCGATCGGCGTTTTTTTCGACGCCATTCCTTCGTCTTGCGCATTGGTGTTCAGCAACCCATGCGACACGGCCGAGCCCGGCCTGGCCGGACGTGGCCGCATCCCGACGAAGGAACGTGCCATGACCCAGTCCGACTCCCGCCAGCTCCTCCCGCCGACATCCACGGCCTCCCGCCCCAGTCGCCTTCACGCGAGCTCCGGCCTCCTCGGCCTGGCCCTGCTGCTCCTGGCCACGCTCCCCGCACGATCCGCCACGCAGCTCGCCTACTGGAGCTTCGACGAGGGCAGCGGCCCGACGGTGGCGGACGGGACCGGCAACGGCAATGCCGGAACGCTCCAGGGCAACACGGTCTTCTCGACCAACTCGGCCTTCGGGAGCCACGCCCTCTTCATGGACGGCAATGGAGACGAGGTGCTCGTCACGAACCAACCCTCGCTCGACATGTCGGGGTTGTCCGCCTTCACCGCCAGCGCCTGGTTCTACCGTCAGGGCAACGGCGTCGGCTGCTGCAACCCGATCGTGACCCAGTTCGCGCTCCCCGGCTTCGGCCTGCGCTACGACTCGCGCGACACGCCATCGTCCCAGCTCGAGTTTTGGGTCGCGACCTCGGATGGTCTCTTCGGTGACGCCAACGGCCAGGGAACGGCGCTTCCTCCCGCCAACGAGTGGCACCATGTCGTGGGCGTGTACACGGGAAGCGAGATTCAGCTCTACCTCGACGGTGTCCTCGAGTTCACGCTGCCCATCACCGGCACGCTGGGCTCCGTGCCCCAGACGCGGATCGGCGGAGCGAGCGACGGCTTCTGGAACGGCGGCCTGGATGAGGTGAGGATCTTCGGCGACGCGCTCAGCGCCGACGAGGTCGCCGAGCTCTACACCTCCAACACGGCCCCAGGCTCGGGCAGCTCCGGCTCCGGCGACTGCGACCTCCAGCCCGCCCTCGATGCGACCGACGCCGTGGAGGCCAAGCTCGACGCGAACCTCGACGCCAACGTCTCCTCCCGCGCTAGCCAAGCCTCCGTCGACGCTCTCGAGGTCAAGCTCGACACTCTCGACGTCGACTTCACCCCCGTCCTCGCCGGCGTCGACGCCCTCGAAGCCAAGCTCGACGACTCCTCGGCCTTCACCAGCGACGTCGAGCTCAACGCCCAGACCGCGGTGCTCCAGTCCTCCATCGACACCCGTGCCGACCAAGCCAGCGTCGATGCCCTCGAAGCCAAGCTCGACGTCCTCGAGGTCAAGCTCGACACCGAGCCCAGCTTCACCGACGACGCCGAGCTCGACGCCCAGACCGCGGCCATCGAAGCCAGCATCGGCACCCGAGCCGACCAAGCCTCCGTCGATGCCCTCGAGGTGAAGCTCGACGTCCTGGAAGTGAAGCTCGACGAGGAGACCAGCTACACCGACGACGACGAGCTCGCCGCCCAGACCACGGCTCTCGAGGCCAGCATCGACACCCGTGCGACTCAGGCGTCCGTCGACGCCATCGAAGCCAAGCTCGACGCCCTGGAAGTCGACGTCGACACCGACGTCGAGGCCATAGAGGCCAAGCTCGACGCCAGCCTCGACGTCGCCGTCTCCACTCGCGCCACGCAGGACTCGGTCGACGCGCTCGAAGCCAAGCTCGACGTGCTCCAGGTCGAGGTCGACGGCATCGAGGCCGAGCTCGACACCAACCTCGACACCACGGTGTCCTCGCGCGCCGACCAGGCCAGCGTGGACGCCATCGAGGCCAAGCTCGACGACCCCACCGGTTTCACCTCTGACGCCGAGCTCTCCGTCGCCGTCGACATCGTGACCGCCGCCGTCGACACCCGCGCCACCCAGGACTCCGTCGACGCCATCGAGGCCAAGCTCGACGCGCTCGAAGTCGACGTCGACACCGACGTGGAAGCCATCGAGGCCAAGCTCGACACCAGCCTCGATGCGTCGGTCTCGTCTCGCTCCACTCAGGAGAGCGTCGACGCCCTGGAGGTCAAGCTCGACATGCTCGAGGCGGAGCTGCCCTGCCAGTTCTTCGACTTGATCTTCCCGCAGCTCCCGAGCTACCCGATTCTCCCCGCCGGTCACCCTTGCGCGGGTCCGTCCTGTGACGGTCTCGGCTTCGAGGGCCTGACCGCCGGCGAGGTCGTGAACAACCAGTTCTCCGGACTGTCGATCTCCGGAACGGCCGACGTCCTGGCCTTCGACGCCGCCGACCCCACCTGCCTCGACGAGGACCTGCACGCCCCCGCCGAGGGGATGGTCCTCATCCTCGCGGAGGGTGACGACGGCGGCTGCCAGCCCAACGACGAGGACGACGGCGGCATCGTGACCTTCGCCTTCGACGACCCCAGCCACGTCGTCTGGGTCGGGGTCCTCGATGTCGAGGAAGACGGTGGCTCGATCACCTGCCACGACGACACCGGTGCGGTGCTCCTCGAGGTCGACATCCCACGTGGAGCCGACAACGAGTGGCAGGCGATCGTCCTCGACCTCCCCGGCATCGCCGTCATCGACGTCCGGCTCGAGGGCAGCGGCGCCATCACCAACGTGACCTGCCAGTAGGAGCGCGCAGAGCCGGTCGGCCCGGTGCCCGAGCGGGCGCCGGGCCTTCGTGCGCCTCGATCAGCCCATCCGCGTGCGCAGCCAGGCGCGGGCGTCGGCCCAGTCTTCCTTGGCGCGCCATCCGGGAATGTCGTGCAGCGCACCGATCTCGTCGAAGGTCATCCCGCCGAACCAGTGCTGCTCGACGACGGCGGCACGACGCTCGGAGAGCTTGGCCAGGTCCTCGAGCGCCTGGTGAAGAGCGAGGAGCTGCTCGTCGCCGAGGACACCCTCCTGACCAGGCAAGCCAGAGAGGCTCACCCTGTCCCAGCTCCCACCCCGCTTGGCGGCGTCGCGACGACGGGCGTGATCGACGAGGACCCGACGCATGACCCGGGCAGCGATGGCGAGAAAGTGCCGTCGGTCGTTGAGCTCAGGGAGATCGCCGCCGAGCTGGAGGAAGGCCTCGTGGACGACCGCCGTCGGCTGGAGGGTGTGGCCGACCTTCTCCCTCTTCATGAGCCGGCCAGCCATCGAGCGGAGCTCTCGCTCGACGAGCGCCCAGAGCTGGTCGCGCGCGTCCGAGTCACCGGACGCCGCGGCGCGCAGGACCTGCGTGATGTCTCGCTGGGTGCCTTCCGACTCGTCGCTCACCGACCCGTCTCCGATCTCTCCCCTCCCGTCCGGAAATCTACCACCTGGTCTCGGACCACTCAGGCACCCCCACCGGGACCGGTCAGGGGCTCGACGTCGTCGCCAGCTCCAGGACCAGGTCGAGCGCGAGCTGACGCTCGGTCTCGGTCCAGTCGGTCCGGCTCCAGAGCCCTTCCATCACCTTGCTGACGTGATCCCTCGTCTCGAACGCCGTCTTCACCATCGGGAGAAGGGTCGCGCGCAGCCGCTCTCGCTCGCGTCGCGCCTGGAGACGCTCCGATCGGGCCCGTGCGTCCCAGACTCGGACCGTGGCGTCCCCGGACCCGGAGACGAGCACCTGGCCGTCGGGGCTCCAGTCGAGCGTGTAGGCATAGAGCTCGTGACCACTCAACATGGCGAGCTCGTCACCGGTGACGGCGTCCCAGATCCGAAGGACGCGATCGCTGCCGCCGGTGGCGATCCGCGAGCCGTCGGGACTCCAGGCCAGGCCGTGAGCCTGCACCGCGTGCGCCTGCAGCTTCAGCAGCTCCTGACCCTCGTCGACCGACCACGTGCGAAGGAAGCCGTCGTCGCTGACCGCGGCGAGCCGTCGGCCGTCGGGCGAGAACGCCAGCTTGCGCGTCTTCGGTGCCGGCGAGCAGTCGTGCTCGACGAGACGCGTTCCCGAAGCCACGTCCCACAGGCGGACCTTCCCTCTCATCGAGACCGCCAGCAGCTCTCCGTTCGGGCTGAAGTCCACGGCCTCGCCGAGCATGGGCCACGTCTCCGGCTCCATCAGCGCACCGTCGGGAGTCACCCGGTAGGCATGGATCGGACGCCAGACCGCGCTCACGACGACGACGTCGCACGCTGGATGCCAGTCCACGCCGACGGGCTCACTCTCCGACGAGACCGCTCCCACCGAGTCCTCGAAGAGCCGAGTCTCCCGAAGCTCGCCGGTCCACGCATCCCACAGGGAGATCTCGTGACCATGCACGGTGACCAACCACCGGCCCTCCGGGCTCCAGCCGAGCTTGCCGTAAAAGGGCAACGACCCAGGGGCACGGAGCGTCGCGATCGGCCGCCCCGTCCCGAGATCCCAGAGCCGCGTCGTGCCATCCCAGGCGCCCGTCGCCAGTCGTCGGCCGGTCGGGTCGATCGCCACGTCGTACACGTAGCTCTCGTGGCCGCTCAAGAGAGTCGTGTCTTCAGTACCAGCCAGGTCCCAGAGCCTGACGTGACCGGCCAGGTCGACCGAGGCCAGGAGCGAGGCGTCGTCACTGAAACGCAGGTGAGCGATCGGATGAGCGTGTCCCCGCAAGCTCTGCCGCCTCACGCCCGAGGCGTCGGCGACGACGATCGCCTGCTGTCCACCCACGGCGGCGACGAGCCCGGCCTCTCCATGAACGGCCGGGCCAGCGAACGTCGCGACCGAGTCGGCCTGCGCGACCACCGCGATGTCGCGACCGCTCTCACCGTCGAGGAGCCGCGTCGTCCCGTCGACGTGAACGATGGCCAACAGGCTCTCGTCGGCGCTGAACGCGGCCTTGGTGATGTCGGGCAACGACGCTCCCTGGTCGTCCCAGGGCAGCAGGCTCCCGTCACGCAGGTCGAAGGCCACCGTCCGCCCCGCCGGTCCCCCCGTCATTCCGATCAGCCGTCCACCACGAGGTCCCGCGAACGTGCCGACCAACACGGGCCCTTCATGGGTCCGTTCCCTGCTCCCACCCGAGAGGTCTCGGATCGTGATCCCCTTCCGGCCGATGGCCGGGTTCGCCAGGACGGATCCCACGACGCTGGCCCGTCCAGCACCGGCCCAAAGCCTCTCCCGGCCCACCACGTCGCCGTGACGAGAGTCCGCGATGATCACCACGCCCGTCCCGGTCTCGTCTCGGGAGAGCACCCAGACCCTCCGACCGTCCCGGGTGAACTCCGCATGCTCCGGCAACTCGGCATCGAGCAGCACGGACTCACCCGTGGCGGGCGTGAGCAGGCGGCTCGTCCCCCCACGTCGGAGCACGACACGCTCACCATCAGCCGACATCGCGAGCACGGCCTCGTCATCCCCGGCTCGCCATGTCCAGCTCGGCTCCTCATCGAACGACGAGCAACGCGCGATCCCTCCCTGCGTCGCGACGAGGACCGACGCATCCTCTCGATCGAAGGCGATGCCGACGGGTGCTCCCGACTTCGCACGCCAGTGCGCGAGGCTCTCGTCGAGCTCGGACTGGAGCTGCTGCCACTCCCATCCCCGCAGGTTCTCGGGTGCTCCGTCGAGGAGCCGCGCCGCGGCGAAGCGATCGCCTTGCTCCACGGCCGCCTGTGCCGCCGCGAGCTGCGCCCGGT
>JBCCFW010000100.1:0-26440 GCA_039029535.1 Acidobacteriota bacterium | reverse complement strand
CCGACCCAAATATCACAATGGGCACCATGGCTATGGAGGTGTGGGTGTGGTGGGCGGGGTGGATCACCCTCTCGTACCGCGCCGCCGACGACTCGCTTCCCGACCGTCACTTCGAGCCCTGGCTGGCGATCATCGAGGCGACGCTCCAGTCGAGCCCGAACCGAACACGGCACTCGATGAACCAGGCGCTCATCAGCATCGGCTGTCGCAGCGCGGGTCTCGCGAAGAAGGCCAAGGCGGTGGCCAAGAGGATCGGGCCGGTCGTCGTCGACCACGGTCAGACCTCGTGCAAGACCCCGGACGCCGCGCCCTACATCGACAAGACACGCGCTCATCGTCAGGCCCTCGCGGATCGGATCGCGAAGCGGTCGGCGAAGAAGAAGTCCGCACAGGCCAGCGCGGCTCGCAAGAGAGTCGCCAAGAAGAAGGCGGCGAAGACCAAGGCCGCCCGGAAGAAGACGGCCAAGAAGACGACGGCGCGGCGGTAGTCATCTCGTGAGCAGCAGTGCCTGGGAACGACTCGAGGACTTCCTCGCGAAGGGGGCGACGCGTGTCGTCCTCTCCGTGCTCATCCTGTTGTCGCTGCTGCTCCCGACCGAGGACTTTCGCCAGATCTTCCTGGCGATCTTCGCCACCGAGCTCACGCTGCGGGCGATCCTCTTCTGCATCACCGTCCGACGCGACGGCTTTCATCGTCGACACGTCAACGAGCTGGGCTTCCTCCTGCTCGACCTCGTGGCGACGCTGTCGTTCCTCGACTGGAAGGTCCAGGACACCGAGATCCTCCGACTCTTCCGCCTGACTCGACTGCTGCTGCTCATCGGGTACTGGCGTCCGTACCTCAGCGATCTCTGGACCATCACCTGGCGACGCGAGCGTCGCTTCCAACTCGCCTTCGTGACGGCGGTGGTCGTCTTCGCCACCGTCGCGGGCGGAGCGGCGATCCAGGCCCTCGTCCGCTCGCAAGCACACGATTTCGACGGCGACGGCGCCATCAGTGAGCAAGACGATCGCTTCAGTGCTCGGCTGTGGTGGGTGTTCCGGCAGCTCCAGGATCCCGGCAACCTCGTCGAGAGCACCGATGACCTCACGCTGCTCATCGTCTCGCTGTTCTTGACCGTCGCCGGCTTGTTGCTCATCTCGTTCATCATCGGTGTCGGCACGACGGTGGTGGAAGAGCTCGTCGTCGTCGGACGTCAGCGGCGGATGGGCTTGCGGGGACACCTCGTGGTGATCGGAGGCGGGCCGCACGCGCACTTCTTGTTGGAAGAGCTCGCCGGCTTTCAGGCCAAGCGCGTCTTGCGTCGACGCATCGTCTTGTTCGGTACCGAGGACGAGCGTCCGCAGGAGACCTGGGGGCCCGCCCTGCGCGACATCCACTACCGCAGCGGCGACCCCGCCAGCCCGGCCGAGCTCGAGCGGGCCGACGTCGATCGCGCGGCGCTGGTCATCGTGCTCGGTGACGAAAAGGCTGGGGATGCCATGGTCGTCTCGCGCGTCCTCGCGGTGCGGCAGCTCAACCCGACCTGTCGCATCGTCGCCGACGTCGCGCGTCCGCAGAACCGCCGCTCCGTGCGCGAGGCCGGTGGTCCCAACACCGAAGTCGTCCTCACCCGTCAGTTCGTCGGCCTGTTCCTGGCCAGCGAGCTCGTGTTCCCCGGTCTCGACGCGGTCTATCGCGAGCTGCTCACCTCGCAGGGTCAGGAGTTCTACCTCGTGCCCTGGTCCTGCGAGGAGGGAAGAATCGAGGACCCGGAAGCGTTGCTGCGGCGGGGCCTGCGACGAGCCGGCGTCTTGCCCCTCGGACTGCAGCGCAGCGCGGCCGACGGTGAAGCCACCTACGACCTCAACCCCGTGCGTGGTGAGTGCCACGACGACGTCGAGGGCCTGCTCGTCCTCGCGCGAAGCGAGGAGGTCGCGGAGCGCTTCCTCGAAGCGGCGGCCGACGAGCACGAAGAAGACGACTCGGGGGCAGAGCATCGAGTCCAGCTTCAGCTCGAGACCTCGCGGGAGCTCGCAGGACTCCAGCGCTTGCTGGTGTGCGGCTTCCGCGAAGAGATCGGGGCGCTGATCCAGGAGCTCGGTCAGTTCGTGCCGGGCCTGTCCGTCCATCTCATGGTGGCGCCGGGGCACGTCGAGCGAGTGCGGCACGAAATCTTGAGGCTGCACCCCCACCCGGCGGGCGGTCGCTTCCGCGAGGTGTCGGACGTCGATCTCGAGTTCGCCACCGACGAGCAGGTCCTCGTGCGACTCCGCCTGCTCGTGGGGGACCCCGGCAGCGACCGCGACCTGGTGTCCATCGGCGAGTCGGATCACGAGCTCGCCGAGACCGACGCCGTGCTGTTCGTGGCCGATCCGTCGTGGGGGCTCGACCCGGACGCCAAGTCGTCCCTGGGCGTGCTGAAGCTGTTCGGTCGCTTGCGGGATGCGCCGGAGACCTTCCGCTCGGGCTTCCGCGCGGTGGGTGAGCTTCAGCAAGCCGGCAAGGGCGAGCTGCTCGAGAATCGGCTGCGCGAGCTGCGTCGGGCCGAGGCGGCTCCGATGGGCCAGGGCGAGCGCTGCGCGATCGTCTCGACCGAGAAGCTTCGGCACTACCTGCTCGGTCAGGTCGTCGTCGTGCCCGGCATCTCGCAGGTGTACGCCGAGCTGCTCCGGGCGTCGGGACAGTCGATCGTCAAGCTGGTTCCGAAGAGCTGTGGCGAGGAGTCCGTTCGCTTCGGCGACCTCGTGCTCGGGCTGGCGTCGCGTGGCCTCATCCCGCTCGCGGTCGAGCGGGCAGGAGAGGACGGTCGTCAGGCCTGCGTGAACCCGGGGCTCACGGGCGACGGCGCCGACGTGCCCGTCTCCGAGTTCACCGGTGTCTTTTGCCTGGCGTCGGCGCACGCCGTGGCGTCGGAGGGCGAGATCGACCTGGAGTGCTAATGGGGTGAGCGACCCCGCTCATCGTCACTTGGGAGGAATCAGATGAGGGTGCTCAACCTGTTGTTGGTCGTGTTCTTCGGAGGCCTGGGTGCCGTGGCGCTGCTACGGAGTCTCGAGCGTCTGGTGCTGGGTCACGGCCTCTTGCCCGTGCAGCTCGTGATCGGCGTGGTCGGCCTCGGTCTGGCGTGGCTCAACTTCACCGCGTTCCGCCAGAGAGGCCGACGTGCCGACACGGCTCCCGACTCGTCGGAGGCCTGAGCTCGGGCGGTCGGCGCCTGGAGAGCCAGCAAGCGTGCCCGCTCAGCGGCGGTTCGCGCGGGCGAGGTCTTCCATGGCGGGCTGACGCCGCACGAGATCGAGAGCGGCGAGAGCGAACTCGCGCTCGAGTCCTTCGATGTCCTCGCCGTCGTCGTCGAACTCCTGAAGGGCTCGGAGCTTGAGCTTGCGTTCGCAGTGCCGGATGAGGTCGTCCTTGTCCATCGTCGTCACTTTCTCTCCGGTGGATTCCTGCGAGTCCGGAGGCACGTCCGCTGAAGTAGCAGGGCACGTGCCAGGTCGGAAACGGGGCCTGAGCGCCGATTCGGCGCCGAGCGCTGGGAAGAAGTCCAGCCATGGTGGGAGGCGCGTTGGAGGGCGGGCTATCATCGTCGTGTATCTGGGAGGAGCCGTGAGAGTCCTTTTCGCCCGTCAGCACGCCACGATCTACCCGGGGAAGGGCATCTTCCTCGCGGGCCCGACGCCGCCCGACGGCGCCATGCCGGAAGGCTGGCGTCGGGAGCTGCTCGAGCGACTCGACGCTCGGCACGGGCTCTCCGACGACGTCACGGTGGTCGTGCCGGAGCCCGAGGACGGGAGATGGCGCTCGATCCTCTCCAAGCGGGGCGCTCGCTTCGCGCGCACCGACGACGACCAGATCGCATGGGAGCTTCAGTACCTGGAGCTCTGCGACGTGACCGCGTTCTGGTTGCCCACCTACTGGAGCGATGAGAAGGCCGGGAGCTTCCCCGCCAACATTGGACCGACGACCCGCTGGGAGTTCGGCTTCCTCTTCCAGCGCTGGCTGCGTGAGCCGAGTCGGCGGCGGCTCGTGGTGGGCAGCCCCGACGACGCCGAGAGCCTCGGCTGGGCACGGCACGTGGTCCGGCATCACGGCCTCACCTGGCATTCATTGTCGGTGAAGGAGAAGAACCGGCTCGTCGCCGACTCCTTCGTCGATGCCTTGGCGCGGGCCGTCGCCAGGAACGAGGGAGACGGAGATGAGTGAGAGGCCGTGCGCAGAGCTGCGGCGTCGGAGCGAGGCCGCTCTTTGCGGAGCGCTGGTGGGTGACGCCGCTGGTGCGACGCTGGAGTTCCTGGGTCGTCGGCCCACGGAGGACGATGTCGAGCACGCGCTTGGCTTGCCGGGTGGTGGCTGCTGGGAGGTCGGACCGGGGCAGGTCACGGACGATGGTGAGCTGCTGATCTCCCTCGCCCGCGGTCTCGTTCAAGGAGGCGGCGACTTCGACCTCGACGCGATTGCTGCACGCTACTCCGACTGGTTGCGCTCCGAGCCCTTCGACGTCGGGATGACCATCGGGTCGGCTTTCGGCGCGAGCAACGACTCCGAAGACGGTGACGGGCTCGCCGCGGCGATGCAGGAGCAAGCGCGGCGTCGGGGAAGCGACTCGAAGGCCAACGGAAGCCTCATGCGCTGCATGCCGCTGGCGGTCTGGGGTCACGACCTCGACGATGACGAGCTGGCCCGTGTCGGTCGTCTCGACTCGAGCCTGTCCCACGTCAACCCGTCGTGCACGGACGCGGTTGCGGCCTACTTGATCGCCATGGCAACGCTCTTGCGCGGTGGGGATCGCGACAAGGCGCTGGCAGCCGCCCAAGATTGGATCGAACGCGATGGCGAACCCGAGGTGCGGGAGTGGTTCGCGCACGCCGCCAGCGGGGAGGTCTACCCCTTCCACCCTCAGGCAGGCTACGCGCGCATCGCCTTCGAGCACGCCTTCCGCCATCTTCGCCTCGGCTCGACGTACCTCGAAGCGCTGCGTGAGACCTTGCGTGGAGGCGGTGACACGGACACCAACGCCTGCATCGTCGGAGGGCTGGTCGCAGCGGCCGAGGGTGCGGTTCCGCGAGAGCTCGTGGAGCCCGTGTTGGTCACCTGGCGCTGGGGTGGTCAGGTGCGACCCGATCGGTTCACGCCTCACGACTTGCTTGAGCTCGTCGATGCCTTGCTCGCCGTGGCGCCAAGCGGACGATCGGAGTCGCAGGCGTCGGGGTGACATGCTGACGGCCATGGATCGAGGTCGTGCCGTCCTGGGAGCGCTGGTCGTCTCCCTGCTCTTGCCGGTGCTCGCGAGCGCGAGCGTCGGTGAGGGCTCCCTGCGCGTCACGCGAGCCGGCGCCGACATCCGACTCACCTGGGAGGGCGAGCTCGCGCCGGGCGGGAGCTGGACCGTGCACCGTGGCTCTCTCCTCTCCCTCGCCGGCGGTGCTCGCGATGATTCCCCCGTTGCGGCCGGGCTCACCGAGCTGAGCCACGTCGACGCGTCGTCGGCGGGCTCGCACTACTGGTTCGTCGAGGACGGCCCGACGGTCGCTCCCTGTAATGGCAGTTCGGCCCTGTGTAGCAAGCGCTACGACGAGGTGGTCCACGCGACCACGCACAACGCCATGTCCAGCGAGGAGGACGGCTGGATCCTCCCCAATCAAACGGTCGACGTGCCCTCGCAGCTCGAGAGCGGAGTCCGAGCGCTCATGCTCGACATCCACGACTGGTTCGGCTCACCGCACCTGTGTCACGGCACCTGCCTCGGCGGGCTTCAGCCGCTCGATGAAGGCCTCTCCGAGATACGGGGCTTCCTCGACGCGAATCCGCGTGAGGTCGTCACCCTCATCCTCGAGTCGTACTCGGCCATCGGAGACGTCGAGTCCGAGTTCGACGCGGCGGGGCTCCTTCCACTCTGTCACGAGCAGGTCCTGGGAGAGCCCTGGCCGACGCTCGGTGCGATGATCGAGTCGGGCCGTCGAGTCGTCATCCTCAGCGATCGCGACGGTGGTGCCCGTCCGTGGCATCACGACGTCTGGCAGCACGCCTGGGAGACGTCGTTCTCGGTCGAACGCCCGGAAGACTTCACCTGCGCACGCAACCGTGGCAGCAGCGACAACGCGCTCTTCATCCTCAACCACTTCCTCACCGCGCCCACCGCACGTCGGTCCTTGGCCGAGCAGGTCAACTTCGATCCGCTCTTCACCGATCGCGTCCTGGCCTGCGAGGCGGAGTCGGGTCGTCTCCCCAATTTCTTGACCGTCGACTTCCATGACGTCGGCGACGTTCTCGCGGTCGCCGACGCGCTCAACTCGCGCTGATCGAGGTGGCGTCCTGGTCGAGCGCGTCCTCCACGATCTGGGAGAACTCGGCGGCCGAGAAAGGCTTCTGCACGTGGCCCTCGGTACGGGCGAGCAAGTCGAGCTCGGTCGAGAGGTCCTGAGCGCTGCACGGGATCACCGGCAGGTGGGCGTGATCACCTGAGCGGATCCGGTCGAGAACCTCCTGACCCGACAGGCCGGGCATGGCAAGGTCCAAGACGACGAGATCCACCTCCTGCGCGTCGAGCAGCTCGAGGGCCTCGCGTCCATCGGCAGCCGTCAGGACCCGATGACCTCGGCTGGAGAGGACTCGGGTGGCGACGTTGCGCACGAAGGCGTCGTCGTCGACGACGAGCACCGTGGCGTGATGCGTGCTCGTGTTCCGCGGTGTTTCGCGAGAGTCGAGCCCGAGGTCTCGGCGAGCCGGCAAGACGATGCGGAACTCGGTGCCTCGACCCAGCTCGGACTCCACTTCGAGCTGACCGCCGTGCTGCTGAACGGTGCCATAGGACACGCTCAGGCCCAGGCCGGTCCCCATGCCCTCGGGCTTGGTGGTGAAGAAGGGCTCGAAGATGGACTGCCGGAGACTCTCGTCGATGCCCGTTCCCGTGTCACGGACGGAGATGACGACCCGCTCGTCCGTGTCGCTCGTCGGAGCTTCGAGCCGGGTGGTGATCGTCAGCGTGCCGCCATCCGGCATGGCGTCACGAGCGTTCACGCAGAGGTTGAGCAAGACTTGCTCGAGCTGAACGCGGTCGGCCAGGACGGCGGGCAAGCTCGGGGCGAGGTCGAGCTCGAGCCCCATGGACGGGCCGATGGAGTGCCGTGCCAGGCGATGCGCCGAGTCCACCAGATCGTTGACGTCGCGCGGCGCCAGCGCGAGGTCCGTCCGGCGCGAAAAGCGCAGGAGCTTGGCGACGACGTGACTCGCGCTCTCAGCGGCGTTCTCGGCCGACTCGAGCAGCTCGTCCGAGTCGGGATCGAGCGGCGCATCACGCATGAGGCTCAGGTTGCCGAGGATGACGGTGAGGAGGTTGTTGAAGTCGTGAGCCACCCCGCCGGCCAGGTTGCCGAGGGACTCCATCTTCTGCACCTGAAGAAGGCGACGCTGGAGCCGACGGCTGCCGGTGACGTCACGGAACACCCAGAGTCGCCCGATCGGAGAGCCGGGACGCGTGGGATCCATGATCGGCGACGAGGCGACGACGAGCTCGCGGGCTTCGGGGTGAGACAGCACCAGGTCGAGCTCACAGCGGTGCTCGGGCTCCTGCGAGGCACGCTGCCGTTCCTGGTCCAGCGTCGTGTTCTGGGGTGAGCAGGCCTCGATGGCCTTCCAGAGCGGATGCGCGAGATCGCCGGGCAGCAGCGTCACGCCGAAGAGCTGATGCGCGGCCTGGTTGGCGGCGAGGGTGCGGCCGTGCGCGTCGACGGCGACCAACCCATCCGTCACGGAGTCGTAGGACGTGCGGAGCTGAGCCGTCGTGTCGGAGAGGTGACGTGTCTTCTCGGCCACGCGGAGTCTCAGCATCCGAACCCAGAGCAGGGCCATGCCGACGAGCGCCAGCAGCCCGGCGAGGGCGAGAGCCACTCGTTGAAGCTGGAAGGGAGACCAGCGGTCGAGGACCTGGACATCGCCGACGCTGGCGAGCAGGAGCACGGGCTCGGCGCTCGCCGTCGCACCGGGGGTCACCACGCCGAACACTTCCAGCTCACTGGCGAGCTCGAGCTCGAGGCCTCGAGCATCGAGCCCGGGAGCGAAGACGAGAGAGATGGACCGACCGCTACCGTCCCGAAGCTCCAGGGCGCCGTCGTCGTGATGATGCAGGCGCCCGTGGAGGCCGACCCGACGATGGTGGTGAGACTCCTGACAGGCCTCGCGGATGCTGAGAGGCGGTGGGCGTGAGAGCGTGGCGGTCGTGATGGGACGAATGACCTCGGCCACCGAGCCCTCGGTCGTCTTGCGTCCATGCAGCTCGAGAACCTGGCCCAGCGCGATCTCACGCAAGGCCGGAGCGGTCACGCGCAGGCCTCCGGTCTCGTCCTCGAGCACGAGACCCTCGGCGTCGAGGTAGGTCACGTGTCCGTGCAGGCGGAAGCTGCGCTCGCCGAGGGTCCCGATGGTGGCGATGCGATCGGTCTCCCGTGGCAGCGAGTTGCGCGGGCCAGGCTCCATCACCGCGAGCTGTCGGAGGTCTTGAACGAAGAGCTCGTGGACCACCACGCGACCGATCTCGGGATTCGGCTCGTGGAAGGGCTGGTTGTCCATGCGGTAGCCGAGGACTCCGCGGCTCATCACGCGCTTTCCGATCCACTCGTGAACCTCGTCGGACGTCAGCCGGTCGGCGACGCTGATGAGAAAGCGATGACCGCGGTTCTCGGCGACGAAGAGCGTCCGGTCGGCCTTGACGACCGCCATGACGAGAGTGGCCTCGATCTCGACCCAGTCGCAGTCGTGGGCACCGATGAGCAAGGCGGCCAGGTCGTCGAGTCGCTGGGGGTGGGGAAGGGGAACGTCCTCATCCAGGATGCTGACCTCGTCGGCGATCACGATCGGCAAGACTTCGCCGGGGGAAGCTTCTCCGCGCACGAGAACCCGCTGCCCTTGATCGAGGAGGCCATGGCGGATGCCGAAGACGAAGAGCCGTTCATCTCCTGCAGCCACGAACATCCAGTTGAAGACGGGGTCGACGAAAGTCACGTCGACCTCAATGGAGACGGAGGGGCGTGCGGCGGCGTCTTCGTTGCTCAGCTTGCGCAGCTCACGCAAGTCCGTGATGGGCGAAGACGCCACGGGACTCGCGAGGAGCGCCATCGCCAGGAGCGACACGCCTGAGGCGCGCCAAGGGCACCAGCAGGCACGGGGAGACGTCCGCGTGGACGGTGAACCGCAGAGGAACACGATGAGAGCTCGATGGGGTCGCACGTGACCGGGACTGGAGAAGCGGGCGGCCGTCGAGCTACGGCGCGCGGTCCTGCACCGGAAGTCCGGGGACCATGGAGGAAGACGAAGTTGCGTCCCGGGCCGGCGTGGCGGTCCTCACGGCTTCATGACGGAGAACCTGAACGGATGCTAGGGAACTCGGCGCGAGGCGGGCAAGTGGTTAAGCTCACGCCCTCCTGGCCTGCCGGCGTGTTCAACCTTCCTGCTGACCTCGGTGTCTGACCCCCCATGGCTCTCTTCCGCGTCGTCGTGCTCGCCTCCTGCCTCCTGTTGGTGGGATCCTCATTCGTGGCCAGAGCCGGTGAGACCGACGCCAACGTCGTCCTCGTCGTTCTCGATGACTGGGGCGTGGACTGGTTCGGGGCCTATGACGAGTCGCGTCGCTGCACCGGCACGAACGTCGGCTGCCAGGGTGACGCCGACTGCACGGCCCCGGCTACTTGTGACGGCGATTACCCGATCACGCCCGCCTTGGACCGTCTTGCCCAGGAAGGGATGCTCTTTCGCAACGCCTGGGCGAACCCCGTGTGCAGCCCGACGCGGGCGTCGTTCCTCACCGGTCGACACGGCTTCCGCACGGGAGTGCTCGCGCCGGAAGCCCCGGACAACCGTCTTCAGGACGACGAGCTCACGGTCGCCGAGGTCCTCCTCGACCCGGGCCTGACCACGCGGACGCGGCTCTCCGCCGACATCGGCAAGTGGCACCTGGCCGGCGGCATGCGCGCGCCGCGTGACCAGGGTTTCGATCATCACGCCGGGATCCTGCAAGGCGGCGTGGCCGACTACTTCGCCTGGTCACGCACGGTTGACGGAATGACCGAGGACTGCTCGCCGGGGAGCGTGGCTTGCCCGCTCGAGAGCTACGCGACCACGGTCATGATCGATGACGCCCTGGCCTGGTTGAGCGGTCGTGCGGATCCCTGGTTCCTCTACCTCGCGCTCATCGCTCCCCACGATCCCTTCCAGGTGCCGCCACACGACCTACTCAGCCCGGAGACCTTGGCGCGCATGCCGGAAGACGCCGCGATGCCCGGCATGCCGGCGCCGGAAGGCACTGAGTGCATGGGTCGCTTCACGGACGACTGCTACCTCGCCATGCTCGAGGCGACCGATCGCGAGCTCGACCGCCTGCTCATGACGCTCACCGAGCCCACGCACGTCATCTTGATCGGCGACAACGGCACGCCCGGTCGAGCCGTGCGTGAGCCGTTCGACTCAGCGCGGGCCAAGAACTCGCTCTTCGAGGGTGGCGTGAACGTGCCCTTCATCATCCGGCACGCGGAAGGGCTGGGGGCGGGTCTCGAGACGGAGGCGCTGGTCCACGTCGTCGATCTCTTCTCCACGCTTCTCGAGCTCATGGGCGCCTGCCCTCCGGAGGACCGCGTCATCGACGGAGTCAGCCTCGTGCCGCTGCTCTCCGATCCCGACGCCGAGTGGACCGAACGCGTGCATGCGCAGAACCTCACGGGGCGCACCGTGCGCGATCGTCGCTTCAAGCTCATCCGCGACAACGGCATCGAGCTTCTCTACGACCTGGCGGGAGATCCTCCAGCGACGGCCGCCGACCCCTTCGAAGACGTCGACCTGCTCCTCGGGAGTTGTTCGACCAGCGCGACCGACTGTCACCTCGACTCCGAGTGCCCCATGGGCGAGACCTGCGTGGTGCCGCCCCTGGAACCCGTTGCCGCCCTGCACCTGGCGGAGCTGCGTGACCATCTCGACGCGCTCGTCATGGGGTCGGGTGCGGTGCCCGACGGCACCCTGCCCGGCGACGCGCCCCTGCGCTTGGAGCAGGCGCCAGGAGGCCAGCTCGCCCTGAGCTGGGGGCCGTCCTGCTCGAGTGAAGACGTCGACTTCGCCGTTCACGAGGGCGAGCTCGTCGCGGGCTTCCTCGATCATCGTCCGCTCACCTGCACGACGGCCGGGGCGACCTCGACCCTGGTGACTCCGGGCGACGGCTCGCGGTACTACCTCGTCGTTCCCAGCTCGGCCACGGCCGAAGGGTCCTACGGCCACGACAGCGCGGGCCGCGAGCGAGCGTCCAGCCCCATGGCCTGCTCGCCTCAGCTCGTGCGTCCGTGTCCGGACGGCTGTCGCAACTAGCCCGGACAATTCATGGGTCTCCTGCTGCGTGACCAGATCTGCTGCCTGCGAAGGGCGTGCTTCCGCCCCTCGGTCCTCAACGCACCGTCAAGTGCGCCTCCGGGCCTCGTGGCTACGTGGGCGGTGTCCCTCCGGGTCACCTAGCGGGCCAAGGCCCGAGCAGCCCTTCTCGGCTAGCATCTCTGGCCACTCGCGACGAACACCCATGAATGGTCCGGGCCAAGCGCCCCTCAGGGACAAGCAGGCAGGACTCTCAGGTCGAGCTCGGTGCGGAGCGACGTGACGGCGGCGAGTGGGCCGATGCCGCAGTCGTTGACCGCTCGCACGAGGTAGTACCAGGACTCGTCGGACGCCGCGTCATGAGCGAGCTCGGTGGTCGCATCACCGGTGCGAGCGCAGGCGGCGTCGAAGCCGCGATCGGCGTGGAGACGCGCCAGCTCACCGAGCACGACCTCGTGGACCGCTTCCGGATCGGTCATGCCCGAGGCTGCCGGGACCCAGCGCAGCAGGGCGCGACCGCCGACGTCGTCCCAGGCCACGCGCAATCCGTCGAGGGACGGCGCGAGCTCGGGGTCACCGAAGTCCGCCGGCGCGCAGTCGACGTCGTTGTCGGCTCCGTCCCCGTCGAGGTCGAGATCGCAGGCGTCGCCCAGCGCGTCGCCGTCGAGGTCGGCTTGATCGGCGTTGGCGAGCTCGGGGCAGTTGTCGACGTCGGCACAATGGCCGTCCACGTCGGCATCGTCGAGGGGATCGAGCGGGCAGTCGTCACACTCGTCGCCGCTGCCGTCGGCATCGAGGTCGACCTGCAGGGGATTCGCGGTCTCCGGACAGTTGTCGAAGTTGGCGCAGAGACCGTCGCTGTCCGCGTCGTCGAGAGGATCACGGGGACAGGGGTCGCAGGCGTCGCCCGTGCCGTCGACGTCGACATCGTCCTGGTCGGCGTTGGCGTCGTCGGGGCAGTTGTCCACGTCGCCGCAGAACGAATCGCCATCCGCGTCGTTGTCCGGGTCGACCGGACAGTCGTCACAGGCATCGCCGAGACCGTCGACGTCACCGTCGTCCTGGTCGGCGTTGGCGAGCTCGGGGCAGTTGTCCACGTCGGCACAGGCACCGTCGAGGTCCGCATCGTCGAGGGGGTCCCGCGGACAGGGATCGCAAGCATCACCACTGCCGTCGGCGTCTTCGTCGGCCTGATCGGAGTTGGGCGTGTCCAGGCAGTTGTCCGCCGGGTCGACGATGCCGTCGCCATCCTGGTCGGCGCTGGCCCTCAGCCAGAAGGCAACCTCGTCACCGAAACCCGCGGGGGGATCCCAGGTGGCGTCACCCGACATCGGGAGAGCGACCTCCTCGATGCGTTCACCGGTCGCTGGGTTCAGCCAGTCGAGGTCGTAGATGCCGTCGACGAGGTCGCTGATGCCCACCTGGCCCGAGCCGGTGTGGCGATAGCCGATGTAGCTCGTGCCAGGGTTCGCCAGGACGAAGTTCGTGCTGGCCAGGCCGAGCTCGTCGTGAGGCTCCATCGTGTCGAAGTCGGTCGACTCGAAGAACTCCTGCTGGACGCGGCAGTGGCGGAGATCCTCCTCGAGCAAGGCGTCCGAGCGGTTGCCGCGGTCGTCGAACATCCACAGGACCATGACGCCCTGGATTCCGGACATCGCGGCGGTCCAATTGGTCCAGCGCATGAGATAGCCGCTGCCGTGCGGACCGCCGACTCGCTCCTCGTCTTCATCCAGCGGCGAGAAGATCTCGGAGAGATTCAAGGCGTAGCCGTGGGTCTTCGCCCGGACGCGCATGTCGAGGAGGAGGTCGTGGAGCCCGGCAGGCTCATCGTTGTTCAAGTGGTCGCGACGGAGCTCGATCGCCCAACCGTGGACGCTGTCGGAGTCCTGCGAGATGAACTCGTCCCAGTCGTAGGGAAAGCCCCAGTTCCAGTGGTGGTCGTAGATGAAGTGATCGTGGTCGTCGGCCTCGAGGATGAGGTCGGCGATGGCGTCGACGCGCGCGGCCGACATGCGACCGGAGGACTCCTCGCAAACCCCCCAGGTGATGTTGGAGTGATGCTCGAGGGCATCGACGATCACGGGGAAGGTCACCGTCTCGAGGGTGCTGGCGGCGTCGCCGCGATCGCCGACGAACGAGAAGTCGTCGTCATAGAGACAGGCGAACAGGATGATGTCGTTGGCTTCCATCCGATCGATCCAGCCGTTCCACTGGTCGAGGACCGCCGGCTCGACCTCGAGCGTGCTGGGCCTGCCGTCGACGTAAGGGTTGAGCAGTCCCGGATGGAGGAGAGTCGTGTAGAGCGTGTTCCCGCCGTTGGCGATCATCGTGTCGAGGATCGCGTCCTGATCTCCACCAGTGCGGGTGCCGTCGGAGTTGCGAGTGCCCTGGTAGAAGTAGAGCTCGGGGTCACCCGGACCGACCAACAGGAGCGCGTCGCCCTCGTGACGGGCGAGGAGCTGGTCGTTGTCCGGATGGATGACGACCTGGCCGGGGAGGGGGTCAGCGCGCACGCCGAGGACGGCGAGCAGCAGGCTGCAAGAGAGGAGGGCGATGCGCTTCATCATGAGGACTCGGGTGAGTCATCAGAATATTCGGCGTCGCGGAGGTCCTGTCAAGCGAGCTGGAGCCGCCTGCGATGGGTCGGGGCCCGTGGCCCTCAGCGCTCGAAGAGCCGCGCGATGAGCTCCGCGTGGGTCTCGATGGCCTCCTCGGTCGTCGGGTCGAGACCGGTCAGGCGCTCGCACTCGGCGGCGACGGAGAAGAGGGTCGAGCTCGCGCCGGCGATGGCGTAGAAGACGTGGGCGAGGAGCTCGGGCGGCTCGTCCCGTGAGGCGGTGAACTCGCGGTAGATCGGGGTGAGGTGGGTGTCGACGAGCCACTCCATGCGCTCGTTCTGACTGCGGCCGACCTCGAGCAGGAAGCGGAAGAACTCCGGGTTCCTCGCCGAGAAACGCACGAGTTGCCGAGCCATCTCGCGCTCGCGGGCTCGCGGCGGGATGTCGCTGCCCATCTCTCGCGCTCGGTCGAACTCGACGCGAAGCCGTCCGAACAGGTCGTCGGCGGCCGCCTGCCAGAGCAGCTCCTTCGAGGGGAAGTGGTAGGTGAGCAGGCTCTGGCTCGCTCGGGCGCGTCGGGCGACCTCGCGGGTGCTCGCACCGCCGAAGCCGAGCTCGGAGAAGACCTGGATGGCCGCGCGGACGAGGCGCCGACGCGTGGCCTCGCGCTGTCGGTTCCGGCGGGTCTCCACGTCGCAGTGTCCCGTCGTTGACGAGCCGGAGTCAAACCCGTACGCTGGCTGAATTCGCTGTTCAATTGACCAGCGAATTCGTCGAGGAGAGGCCATGAATCACCGTCACTCTCACGTGGTGTTCCCCGCTCGGTTCCGCACGGACTCGGTCCGTCGCCTCGTCTTGCTCGCGATGGCTGCGCTCGGTTCGTCGGCGACGGTCCGGGCTCAGGTCTTCGACGACCGGGCGGCCTTCGAGGCGGTCGTGGGTGATGCTCCGGTGATCTTCGAGACGTTCAATTCGATCGGCCCGCAACGGTCCCTGCGCGACCCGGTGGTCCTCCCGCAGCTCACCATCCAGGCCTTCGAGGATGGAAACCCTGGCTCCGCGATCATCGGGGGCGGGGTGGAGGACGACGTGAACGGCACGAGCTTCGTCCGCGCCCGCATCGACGAGGTCGGCGAGCCCGAGATCATCACGATCACCTTCGATCAGCCGGTTGTCGCCGTGGCCTTCGAGCTGCTCACGCGCACGGCGCCCGGGGTGGAGGTCGACCTGATGACCGAGACCGGTGGGATGGCGACCTTCACCCTGCCGGACAGTGCCGACACGGTGGAGTTCCGCGGCATCCTCTTCTCGAACGACTTCACGACGCTGACCATCGCGGCAGGGGCGGGAGACGCTCAGCACTCCTTCGACGACGTCGCTGCCTACGGTTCCGAGTCGATCGTCGTGCCGGCCCTGCCGCCGGCAGGGCTCGCCCTGACCGCGCTGTTGGTACTGACGGCCGCCGTCGTCGTGCTCCGGCGATCGCCCGTGGCCGGGTAGAGCGTCGACGTCCGCGGGTCCGAGCAGGAAAGCGCTCAGGTCCGCCGCTCCTGGTGCCGATGGCCGTCCGGAAGGTGGCTCACCTCAGGTGGGCACGGGCGTGCTGTTTCTCCACAAGTCCTCGCGGGCCGGCCTCGGGCTGGCGTTGCTCTTCATCGTGGTCTCCGACGCGACGGCTGCCGTGCCGCCGCAGGATCTCGTGGATCAGGCGGTCTTCCGGCCTCTTCGGCCGAACACCCTGTCCAACGAAGTCGTCGGAGCCCTGCTCGAGGACTCACGCGGGTACACCTGGATCGGCACTCAGGGCGGGCTCGACCGCCACGACGGTCAGGGACTCCGATCGTTCCGGGCCAACGTCGAGGACCCGCGAGCGTTGGGCAACGACTTCATTCTCGCCCTCGCTGAAGACTGGTTGGGTCGGATCTGGGTCGGCACCGCCGGGGGCCTGTTCCGCTACGACCACGAGACCGAGTGCTTCAGCTCGCTCACGCACCTCCTGGCGCCAGGCCTCGGTCCGACTCCGGTCTGGGGAGTGGTCCCGAGTCAGGATCGACGTCGCCTCTGGATCTCCGCCGTGGGAGTGCCCTTCGGCTCCCTGGACCTGACCACGTCGATCCATCACCCGCTCCCGGAGGGCCTCGGTGGTGAGGACGCTCAGTGGTACACCTTGCTGGGTGCCGACCGGCACGGTCGCGCGTGGTTGGTCGGAAGTCTCGGCCTGGCGAGCTGGTCCGAGAAGGGCGCGAGCTTCCAAGTCCACTCGATCGACCAGCTCCTGGGGCGTGACGAGCCCGATGCGTCCTCCGAGCTCTTGTACGCGACGTTGTCGGAGCGTGGTGACGAGCTCTGGCTGGCAACGCGACGGGAGCTCGTTCGCGTGGGCCTTTCCAAGCTCACGGCACGCGTGGTGGCAACGTTGCCGGCCTCCACGCCGCAGCGTCCGCTCACCGTCTTGAGCGTCCTGCCCGACTCCAGCGGCACGGTGTGGGTGGGAACCGACCTCCACGGCCTGCTGCAGGTCACGAAGATGACCGGTGAGATCGAGATCCATCGGCAGAGCTCGCCCGCCCACTCACCATTGCCGACCGACGACGCTCGTGCGCTGGCGCTCGATCGCTTCGGCGTGCTCTGGGTAGGGACGAGTCAGGGAGTCCACCAGCTCGACACCCAGCGCAAGCCCTTCGGCATGTTGACGCGGCGCCCGGGCGCGGACGACACCTTGCAGTCCGATCAGGTGTTGGCCTTCGTCGAGGGCAGCGACGGTCATCTCTGGCTGGGCAGCGAAGACGGAGTCGACCGCGTCGCGCCCGACGGCTCGGTCGTTCACTTCACGGCCGACGTCGGCGACCCGTCGCGCCTGGCGCCCGCCGGTGTTTGGGCCTTGGCTGAAGATGCCGACGGTCGCATCTGGGCCGGCTCGGGTCAGGGTGCCGGTCTCCACTACCTCGATGACGAGACCGGCGGCTTCGTGAGCGCGCCGGGCTATCCGGCCGACGAGCACGGCTACGTGTTCCACGTCCACCGAGACGACGCCGAGTTGTGGGTCGGGAGCATGACGGGGCTCTTCCGACGGGCGGAACCCGGTCGCTTCGAGCAACTCTCGCTCTTCGATCCGGAGCCCTCCGTTCGCGTCGTCCTGCGCGATCGTCATGGTCACATCTGGGTGGGATCGGACGATGCGGGTCTGTTCGTGCAGCGTTGCGACGGTTCGGCCTTCGAGCCGGTGGACGTCGGTGAGCTCGATCGCAGCTCGCTCATTCTCGACCTGGTGGAGACGCGCGACGGGAGTCTCTGGGTCGTCACCGATGGCTCGTTGCATCGTCTCTCGACCGACTTCCGTGGGCAGGTGCGTGAGGCCGCTCGCTTTGGCCGGTCGGCCGGCCTGCCCTCACGTCAGCCGATCTCGATGGTGGAAGATCGACAGGGCGATCTCTGGGTCGGGAGCGCCCGAGGCGTGTTCCGGGTGCGGCAAGGAGGCGACGAACTCACGCTCGACGTCCGCAGCTACTCCGAGCACGAAGGTCTCGCGGAGGCGACTTACTACGTCGGGGTGACGGGCGTGTTGGCCGATGGTCAGGTCGTCCTGGGAGGCGGCGCTGGTCTCGCCTTCATCGATCCGACGCGGCTTCACTCGATGTCTCAGCCACCCACCGTCTTGATCACGGGAATGAGCCGCATGGGCGAGCCCTTGCGGCCAGGGGCCGAGGTCGACGGCCGCGTGCCGTTGAGCGGCCCTCTCGAAGACGGTGCTCGGGTGACGCTCACGCATCACGACCCCATCATCGGGTTCAACTTCTCCGCGGTTCACTCGAAGTGGCCGGAGGGCGTGCGTCTCTGGTATCGGATGGAAGACGTGGATCCCGATTGGATCGAGGCGGGTGACCATCGCTTCGTCTCCTACAGCCACCTGCCGCCGGGTGAGCGTGTCTTCAGCGTGCGAGCCGAGAGTGCGGACGGCGTGCCGTCACGGGGGGCGACCTCCGTTCACCTGCTCGTTCATCCTCCGTGGTGGGCTACCTGGTGGTTCCGGATCCTCGTCGCGGGTGTCGTCATCGCCGGCCTGGTTGGCTTGATCTTCTGGCGCACGCGTCAGGCACGTCACCACGCGTTGCGGCTCGCCTGGGAGGTCGCACAGCGGACTCAAGAGCTCCGGAAGTCCAATGAGGACCTCCTGCTCGCTCGCGAGGCTGCCGAGGGGGCGACTCGCGCCAAGAGCGAGTTCCTCGCCAACATGAGCCACGAAATCCGCACGCCGATGAACGGCATCATCGGCATGACCGGCGTCCTGCTCGACACCCGACTCGACGAAGAGCAGCGGGAGTGCGCCGAGATCGTGCGTAGCAGCGCCGAGGTGCTCCTCACGCTCATCAACGACATCCTCGACTTCTCCAAGATCGAGGCGGGGAAGATGGAGCTCGAGGTCATCGACTTCTCGCTCACCGACACCATCGGCGACGTGCTCGATCTGGTCGCCATCGCCGCGCGCGGCGGCAGCCTGGAGCTGGTCGGTGCGGTCGACCCGTCCGTGCCGCGGGTCGTTCGAGGCGACCCCGCGCGCTTGCGTCAAGTCCTGCTCAACCTGTTGAGCAACGCGATCAAGTTCACCGAGGACGGCTCGGTGGTGCTCGAGGTCGGTCACGACACCGAGAACCCCGAGCTCCTGCGCTTCGAGGTGCGCGACACGGGCATCGGCATCCCGGAGGATCGGCGGAAGCAGCTCTTCCACTCGTTCTCGCAGGTCGACGCCTCGATCACCCGACGCTACGGCGGCACCGGTCTCGGTCTCGCCATCTCGCAGCAGCTCGTGACCATGATGGGCGGTGCGATCGCAGTCGAGAGTCGGGAAAGCAAGGGCTCGCGCTTCTTCTTCACCGCCTCGCTCCCCGAGGTCGGGCCCTTGCCCGATCGCACCGAAGCCGGTCGGCTGCTCGGTGGGCTACGCATCCTCTCGGTCGACGACCACGCGGTGAATCGCTGGGTCGTGCAGCATCAGCTCGGAGGCCTGGCGGAGCGCATCGACGAAGCGGCGGGTGGCCAGGAGGCCCTCCGCATGATGCGAGAGGCCGAAGCCAGCGGACGCCCCTACGGCTTGATCCTCTCCGATCTCATGATGCCAGGGATGGGTGGGCTCGACCTCGCCCGAGCCGTGCGAGCCGACGCGTGCTTGGGCGAGGTCCCGATGATCGCCCTGAGCTCTCTCGGCGAACGACCGACGCAAGCGCTGGCGGCGGGTTTCCAGCTCTTCCTCACCAAGCCGGTCAAGCCCGACCATCTCATCCGCTCGATCGTCGGCCTGCTGGAGGGAGGCACGAACGCGCCCGGTGCCGCCAACGCGGGATCCCAGGCTGCCATGGAGAACGACGAAGAGACGAAGTCGCTCCGCGTGCTGGTCGTCGACGACAACGCCGTCAACTGCAAGGTGGCGGTGCGCCTGCTCGAACGGCTCGGTCATCGAGCCCAGAGCGTCTCGAGTGGTCGCGAGGCGCTCCGACAGCTTCGAGGCATCGGCCACGACCTCGTCTTCATGGACATGCAGATGCCCGAGATGGACGGCCTGGAGGCCACGCGTCGGATTCGTCGTGGGGAAGCTGGCTCGGATGCCACTGGCGTGAGGATCCTCGCCTTGACTGCCGGCGCCTTCGAGACGGATCGTGCGGCCTGCCTGGAGGCGGGAATGAACGGCTTCCTCACCAAGCCGGTCCGGCTCGAGGATCTCGAGGCGGCCTGTCGCGAGCCGGTCGAGGAGCCGGTCGGGGTGGGTTGAGGCCGGCTTGGTGCAGGGCACGTGGTGTTCGCCACGCTGTCGGCCACCACCCTTGACGTAGACTCCGGCCTCGTCCGCCGCGGTGATTCGCGGCGCTGATCGAGGTCATCGACATGAGCGCTCTCCGCAGCTTCCTGATGCTCGCGACCGTTCTCATCTTCGCCATCACGATCCTGGTCGTCATGGAGATGGGGGTGAACTGGCCGGCCGTGTTCTTCGGTGACCTGGTCGCGATGAACTGGCGCTCGCAGTTCAACGCGGATTTCCTCATCCACCTCGTCCTGCTGGCGACCTGGGTCTCCTGGCGCGAGGGTCATGGTGTCAAGGGAGTCGTGTTCGGCTTCCTCAGCATCGTCATGGGCGGGATGTTCGGCTTCCCCTACATCCTCTGGGCCACCTACCAGGCGAAGGGTGATCCTCGGGCGATGCTGCTGGGCATCCATGCGGACCGCTTCGGCGGTGCCACGGCAGCGACCTGACCGCTTGTCGAGTCCCGGTGACCCGTCGAGCACGCACTGTCAAGCTTCAGGTTCGGCACCAGAGCCCGACTGGCCGCCGAGCTCGGCGAGCTCTCGCATGACGACGGAGTCGGAGTGAAGTCCCATCTCCGTTGCCAGAGTCTCAGCCTTCGCGTGGCACTCGGCAGCGATCGCCGTCTCGCCACGCTCTGCCGCCTGGCGAACACGACGCAATAGCAGTTGCACGAGGGCGACAGCCCCTCCGGCACTGCGGATCAGTTCCTCTCCGCGGGCGAAGGTGTTGCGTCCTTCCTCACCATGACCTCGCGAGAGCAAGACCAGCCCGAGGTGCCCGAGGGCGACGCCTTCGTGTCGGGCATCACCGACCTCGTGCGCGATGACCCGAGCGGCCTCGTAATGGTCGCTCGCTTCATCGAGTCGATCGCGGTCGAAGTCGAGATCACCCAGCTGACCCAGCACCACGCACTCGGAGCGCCGGTTGCCGACCTCGCGATGGATGGCCAGGGCCTCCTCGTAGAAGCGGCTCGCCTCCGCAGCGCGGTCCTGCTTGGCCGAGACCCAGCCGAGGGCGGCCAGGGTGCTGCCTTCGAGCGCGCGGTCACCGAGCTCCCGGGTGATGGTGAGGGTCGCCTCGTGCTCGTTCCGGCCCTCGTCCAGACGACCGAGGTTGGTGAGCAGGTGACCCAGCGAGGCGTGGCAGTAGGCTTCGACGCGACGCTCGCCGAGCCGTCGAAGAGCCCGAAGCGCCTCCCGTCCCGTCTCGATGCCTTGTTCGAGGCGACCGAGCTCGGAGTACAAGCTCGCCTGGTTGGTGAGGGCGAGCCCCTCCTGACGTCGATCGTCGTCGACGCGAGCGGCGGCGAGCGCCTCACCGTAGGCGAGATCGGCCTCGGTGAGCTCTCCACGAGCCGCCAGCAAGTTCCCACGTCCGAGATGCACCCGTGATTCGAGTCTCGGCTCGTCGAGACCTTCGAGAGCCGACAGCGCGGCGTCGTAGTGCCGTTCGGCTTCCACTGTGCGGCCCTGACGACGATGGAGGTTGCCGAGTCGCGTGAGCACGCGAGCCTCCAAGCCGCGATCGTCGGCCGCTCGGGCCAGGCGAAGAGCCGAGTCGTGATGCTCTCGAGCTTCGTCCAGTCGGCTGAGGTCCTCGAGCGCCGTGCTCACGATCAGGTGAGCCCGGCCGCACTCCGGCGACGACGGCGCGACGATCTCGAGCACCTCGTGTCCGAGCTCGACCACCGTCGTCAGGGGGCCGGTTCGGCTCAGGACCTGAGCGGTCACGGCGAGTGCATCGACAGCGACCGTCGCGTCCCCGCATTCCACCGCACGGCGGCAAGCGGTCGACAGCTCGGCGAGCTGAAGCTCGAGCGTGCGCATCTGCTGCTCGCCCGGCCGGGTGTCGAGTCGCTTCAGCTTCTCCTGCGTGCCAAAGCTCGCGTAGTACCGGCCATGTCGCTGTCGGGCAGCCGTCTCGGCGTTCGGGCCGCACGCCTCCTCCGGCAGGGAACCCGGCGTGCTCAGCATCTCGGCCGCGTGCTCGCGGATGCTGGCGTAGAGGCCGAAGAACGTCTCGTCGACCGGTGGTCGCCCCTTCACGCGTGCAGGAGTCCAGCCGTGAAGGAGGCTCTTGTCGATGAGGATCTGGACGACGTCCATGGGCCATGGAGCTCCTGGAAGGGCCGAGAGATCGAGCACGGCCTCGACGGCTTCGAGGGTGAAGCCACCCTCGAAGACCGAGCACTGGGCGAGCGCGACCCGCTCCCAGGGCTCGAGCAGCTTCCACGACCACTCGATGGTCGCGCGCAGGGTCGCCTGTCGGCCGGTGGCTCGACGGGAACCCACGAGGACGGCGAAGCGATCGGTCAGTCGCGACCTCAACTGCGACGGCGTGAGCACGCGCGAGCGCGCGGCGGCCAACTCGATGGCGAGGGGCAGGCCCTCGAGCACGCGGACGATCTCCTCGACCTCGTCACGCTGGTCTCCGGTGAGGTCGATCGTTCGACCATGCGAGCGAGCTCTCAGCACGAACAGCTCGACACCCTCGCGCTCGGGAGTCAGCGGCTCGAGGACCATCAACTCTTCACCACCGACCTGGAGCCGTTCCCGGCTGGTGGCCAGGAAGCGCGCCTCCGGTGCCCGGGTGAGCCAGCGTCCCAGCGTGGACTCGGCGTGTTCGACCACCTGCTCGAAGTTGTCGAGAAGGAGCAGGCACGCTCCTCGTCCGGCGATGGCGTGGCCGAGCTGTTCGATGGGAGAGTCGCCCTGGAGGCGTACGCCCAGCGTGGTGGCGACCACTTGCACGATGTCCTCGCGTGACGTCGCCTCTGAGAGATCGCAGAACCAAGTGCCTCTCGGGTGACGCTCGTGCTCGCGATGGGCGTGCCTTCGGGCGAGCCGGGTCTTGCCGATGCCACCGGGCCCGAGCACCGAGATCAAGCGGGCGCCCTGGTCGAAGCGTTGCTGGAGGGTGTCGAGCTCCCGCTCGCGTCCGACGAACTCATCGGCCTCTGCCGGGACGACCAGCACCGGTCCGCTGGGGAACGACCGGCCGGGATCCGACCCGACGAGCGCAGCGACACCGCGGGACCGCAGGAGGTCGTCGATTCGTTCCCGGACCCGGCGGGCGGACTCGATGCGGTGGGTGACCGACTTGGTGAGACAGTGGCCGAGCAGGTCGTGTAGCCCCTCGGGTGTCTCTTCGGGCAGGGCCGACGCGTCGGGCGTCTCGTGCACCGTCTGTCGCAAGCGCTCGACGAGATCGCCGGAGAAGCAGGGCTGACCACTCAGGCATTCATGCAGCACCACGCCGAGCGAGAAGAGGTCGCCACGGCCGTCCGGGCTCTCACCGCGGACCTGCTCGGGACTCATGTAGCCGGGCGTGCCCAGGATGCTGCCCTCCCGGCCGATCTCGTCCGCAGCGCTCACGTCGACGAGACGGGCGAGCCCGAAGTCGAGCACCTTGATGTCACCGCTGCTCAGGACTCGCACGTTCGCCGGCTTGAGATCCCGGTGGACGATGCGGTGGCGATGCGCCAGCTCCAGGGCCGACGCGACCTGCCGACCGAGGCGGAGGGTCGTGTCGATGTCGAGCGCTCCGCGGGTCAGCCGTTGGGACAGGTCCTCACCGTCGAGGAGCTCCATGACCATGACGGGGGTTCCGCCGACGCGGGGAAGGTCGTAGACGGTGGCGACGTGAGGGTGCTGCAGGCGAGCGAGGAGACGGGCCTCCCGGACGAAGGCGTCTCGCATGTCGGTACCGAGGGCGAGCGTCGTGTCGATGGTCTTGAGGGCGACCGGTCGGTCGAGCCGTTCGTCCCATCCCCGCCAGACCACGCCCATGCCGCCTCTGCCCAGATGCTCCTCGAGCCGGTAGGGGCCGATGCGGTCACCCGGACAGGCTTTCAGGGGATCCGCTTCACGGCCCGGGTTCGGGCCGAGAACCAGCGTTTCGGTCTTCCCTGCCAACACCTCCTCGTGAGCGCCCCGCAAGGCCGCGCCAGGTGAGGGACCCTCGAGGAAGTCGTCGGTACCGTCGATGCAGAGGAGCAGCGAGTCGACCTCCTCACGGAGCTCGGGATCGTCGGCGCAGGCCTTGGTGAGGAAGACGTCGCGCTCGGGGAGCGACAGCTCGAGGGCACGCTCCAGGAGCTCGCTGGCGCGGGCATGTCTCTTCGGATCGTCGCTGCTTCCCATCGCGAGATCCTGTCACGAGCAGCGCTGAACGCACGATCTGGCTCGTGCTAGTGTTCGTGACGGGGGAGGGCACGAATCGAGGTGCCATGTCGAGCCAGGGTGAGGCCGGCGAGGTCACGCGGCTCCTGAACGAGCTCAGCGAGGGCAAGAAGGAGGCCGAGCATCGCCTCGCGCCCCTCGTGCATCGGGCGCTCCGCCAGATCGCCGGCGCCCTCATGAAGGCCGAGCGACACGAGCACAGCCTGCAGCCGACGGCCCTGGTCAACGAGGCCTGGCTCCGCCTCGTCGGCTCCGATGCACCGGACTGGGAGAACCGACGTCACTTCCTCGCCGTGGCGGCCTCCGTCATGCGCAACGTTCTCGTCGACCACGCGCGGGAGCGCGGTGCAGTGAAGCGGGGGGCCGGCTGGCGGCGCGTGAGTCTCGAGTCCTCCGACGCGGACGTGGCCAGCTCAGCCACCGACGTCGACGTCCTCGCCCTGCACCAGGCGCTCGAGCGGCTCGAGAGACTCCACCAGCGCCAGGCGCGGGTCATCGAGCTCCGTTGGTTCGGAGGCCTCTCGCTGGAAGAAGCGGCCGAGGAGCTGGGGGTGAGCGACTGGACGGTCAAGAACGACTGGACCATCGGTCGGGCCTGGTTGCGCCGCGAGCTCACGCGAGAGGACCCGCCTCTGACCTGAGGGTCTGGGCCCCCCGCGACCAGAGCCAGCCACCATGGGCATGACCGGCTCTGGTTCGGAGAGGCGAGGCCGCTGGTGGGACGACCCACCACTAACGGCAGGTGAGGTTGGTCACCGCGCCACTACCCTCGAGTCGGACGGTGACGACGGCGATGCCGGGCAGGTCGAGGACCAGCGGCTGCCACTCGTTGTCCGAGGCCCGTGGGATCGCCACCTCGAGCATCACCTCACCGGCTGCGTCGAGGCAGGTGACCAGGCCGCCCTCCTCTTCGATGTCGAGGAGACCGACCCAGAGCACGTGGCTCGGGTCGTCGAAGACGAAGGTGAACGTGCCGCCATCGTCCTCGTCATTGGGCTGGCAACCGCCGTCGTCGGCCTCGGCCAGGACGAGCACGTGGCCTTCGGTCGGGGCTCGCAAGTCCTCGTCGAGGCAGTCGGGGGAGGCGGCGTCGAAGATCACGACGTCGGAGCTTCCGGAGATGGTCAGGCCCGAGAACTGGGTCGTGACGATCTCGCCGGTAGTGAGGCCCTCGAAGCCGAGGCCATCGCAAGACGGACCGGCACAGGGATGGTCGATCGGCAGCACCGGGTAGCCCGGGAGCTGGGGGAAGACCAGGTCGAAGAACTGGCAGGGGAGATCGTCGACACGAAGCTCGAGCACGTCGAGCTTGGCTTCGAGGGCGTCGACGCTGTCCTGGGTCGCTCGGGTGTCGACCTCCAGGGCGAGGGTGTCGACGGCCGTGGCCAGCTCGTCGTCGGAGGTGAAGGCGGACTCGTCATCGAGCTTGGCCTCGACGGCGTCGATGCCCTCCTCGATGGGGGAGAGGTCCACGCCGAAGGCATCGAGCTTGGCCTCGAGGGCGTCGACGCTCTCCTGCGTGGCGCGGATGTCGATCTCGGTCGCCAACACGTCGACTGCGGCGGCCAGCTCGTCGTCGCTGGTGAAGGCAGAGCCGTCGTCGAGCTTGGCCTCGAGGGCGTCGATGCCGTTCTCGATGGGGGTGAAGTCCATTTCGAGAGCATCGAGCTTGGCCTCGATCGCGTCGACGCTGCCCTGCGTGGCACGTGAGTCGATCGCGTCCTGCAGGCTCGTCGTCTGGGCGCCGAGCTCGTCGTCGGAGGTGAAGGCGGAGCCGTCGTCCAGCTTGGCCTCGAGAGCATCCACGCTCGACTGGGAAGCCCGCGAGTCGATGCTCGTCTGGAGGGTCGTGGTCTGAGCGTCGAGCTCGTCGTCGGAGGTGAAGGCGGCCTCGTCGTCGAGCTTGGCTTCGATGGCGTCGACGGCATCCAGGACGGGCATGAAGTCGACATCGAGGCTGTCGAGCTTGACCTCGAGGGCGTCCACGCTCACCTGGGAAGCCCGCGAGTCGATGGCGACCTGCAGGACAGCGGCATGAGCATCGAGCTCGCCGTCGCTGGTGAAGGCGGTCTCGTCGTCGAGCTTGGCCTCGACCGCGTCGACGGCGTCCAGGACGGGCATGAAGTCGACATCGAGGCTGTCGAGCTTGACCTCGAGGGCGTCGACGCTGTCCTGGGTGGCGAGGGAGGAAAGCGGCGTGTCGAGACCGCTGTCGAGCTTGGCCTCGAGCATCTCGATGCCCTCGAGGACCTCGCAGTCGTCGCCGCGACCATCATCGTCGGAGTCAGTCTGGTCGGGGTTGGGGACGGTCATGCAGTTGTCGCAAGCGTTGCCGTTGCCGTCGGTGTCCAGGTCGGCCTGATCGGGGTTGGGGATGTCCGGGCAGTTGTCGTCGTCGTCGTTGACATCTCTGATGCCCACTCTAGTTCCTCATTGCTTTGGAATTCTTCAAAGAGGGGAGGACATCATGATGGATCCACCATTGCATCTAAGTCTTTAAAGCATTACAAGGGTAAGTCTCCAAGGTCTCCATCTGGATCCCCTGGTGGTAGTCCCAGTTACCATCACTACAAGGACT
>JBCCFW010000099.1:0-26800 GCA_039029535.1 Acidobacteriota bacterium | reverse complement strand
GCTTTGGCGGCCCGTTGAGGACCGAGAAGCGAGTACGCGCTGCGCAGGCAGCGGATCTGGTCACGCAGCAGAAGACTGGTGAGTGATCCGGGCTAGGGACTTTTCGGGCATGCTGAGCCGGTGAAGACGGCCCTGCGTTTCGTGGACAGCTCGACCGACCTGGACGCCGCCTGCGATGAGCTGGCGACGTCGTCTCGCATCGCGGTCGACACCGAGTTCCTGCGCGAGACCACCTACTACCCGAAGCTCTGCCTGATTCAGCTCCGGGGTGACGGTGACGCCTGGGTGATCGATCCACTCTCTGGGATCGATCTCGACCCGTTGCGCGATCTCCTTCTAGATCCCGAGCGGCTCAAGATCTTCCATGCGGCTCGGCAGGACCTGGAGCTCTTCCTCCACCTTTGGGACGCCGTTCCGCGACCGCTCTTCGACACGCAGGTCGCCGCCGGCCTGGTCGGTGTCGGTGAGGGGCTCGGGCTCGAAGCGCTGACCCGCACCTTGCTCGACGTGCAGCTCCCTCGCAGCGAGGCCCGCACCGACTGGAGCCGTCGTCCGCTCCGTCGCGAGCAGCTCGCGTATGCCGCGGCCGACGTCGAGCACCTGGGGACCATGGCGGGGATGCTCGAGGAGAAGCTGGAGGAGCTCGGACGTCGTGGCTGGCTCGAGCAGGAACAGAAGACGCTCTTCGGCGACGACAAGCTCCGCGTCGATCCGGCGCGGGCCTGGAAGTCGGTCAAGGGCCTGGGCCGACTCCGGGCGGGCGAGAGGAAGGTGGGACGGGCTCTCGCCCAGTGGCGGGAGCAGGCCGCGCAGGAGCGGAACCGTCCTCGGCGTCGCGTGATCAGCGACGAGCTGCTCGTCGCGATCGCGAAGCGACGTCCACGGAGCCTGGCCGACCTCGAGGCCTTGCGCGGTGTCGAGGGCCGGCTGTCGTCCCGGGACCGGAAGGCGGTCGCGCAGGTGGCGAAGGAGGCGCTGAAGGCACCGGACGACGAGGACCCGTCTCCTCCCCGTCGCCTGGGGGTCCAGCATCAAGCGATGGCCGACCTGATGTCGGCGCTCGTCAAGCTCCAGGCGGAGGAGCACCGCCTGGCTCCCGGGCTGCTGACGAACCGGGCCGAGCTGGAGTCGATCGCCCGCGACGGTGACCGGTCGCGCTCGCGCGCGCTCGAGGGCTGGCGTCGCGAGGTCGTCGGAGACGTCCTGCTCGCGCTGCGGGCGGGGAAGATCCGGATGGTGGTGGAGGAGGGGGAAGTCGAGCTGCGGGACGTCGAGTAGCCCGCCGTGCCCGAGCAGGCGGAGAACGAGCCGATCCCGCCACTCTCGGACTGACTTTCCGTCCTCTTCCAGGCAGAATGCGCGGCATGGCCAACGAAAAGGACATTTGCTACTCCGTCGTCGACCTCAAGAAGCGCCACGCCAACCGGGACGTGCTCGAGGGGATCACGCTCGGCTTCTACCTCGGCGTGAAGATCGGCGTCATCGGTGCCAACGGCAGCGGCAAGTCGACGCTGCTGCGCCTCCTCGCCCAGGTCGACGAGCCGACCTCCGGTGAGGTCCTGCCGAGGCAGGGCCTGACCATCGGCTACCTGCCGCAGGAGCCGACCCTCGACGCGGGCAAGACGGTCAAGGAGAACGTCGAAGTCGCTCTGTCCGGCATCCGCGCCTTGCTCGACGAGCACGACGCCCTCGGCGCCAAGCTCGCCGAGCCCATGGACGACGACGAGATGCAGAAGGCTCTCGACCGCATGGCCACGGTCGGGGAGGAGATCGAGCGGGTCGGCGGCTGGAACCTCGACAGTCGACTCGAGCAGGCCATGGGCGCCCTGCGCTGCCCTCCCGGCGATTCCGAGGTCGACCACCTCTCCGGTGGCGAGCGACGTCGCGTCGCCCTCACGCGTCTCCTCCTCGAGCAGCCCGACTTCCTCCTCCTCGACGAGCCGACCAACCACCTCGACGCCGACACCACCGCCTGGCTCCAGGGTCACCTCGCTGAGTACCCCGGCACCGTCATCCTCGTCACCCACGACCGCTACTTCCTCGACGAGGTCGTCGGCTGGATGCTCGAGCTCGAGGGTGGCAAGGGCATCCCGTACGAAGGCAACTACTCCCTCTACCTCGAGCAGAAGGCCAAGCGCATCGAGAAGGAGGAGAAGCAAGCCAAGGCGCGGTCGAAGGTCCTCGAGCGCGAGCTCGACTGGGTCCGTCAGGGGCGCAAGGGACGCTCGCAGGTCAGCAAGGCGCGGCTCAGCCGCTTCGCCGAGCTTCAGGCGGAGGAGGGCAAGAACCGCGACGGCAACGTCGACCTCGTCATCCCCACCGGCGAGCGGCTCGGGGACAAGGTGCTCGTCACCAACGACCTCGAGAAGAGCTTCGGTGACCGCACCCTCATCGACGGGCTCGACCTCATCCTTCCGCCGGGCGGCATCCTCGGTGTCATCGGACCCAACGGCGCCGGCAAGTCGACCTTCCTCAAGATGATCACCGGCGACGAGAAGCCCGACTCGGGCACCATCGAGCTCGGCGACACGGTCCGGCTCTGCCACGTCGACCAGGGGCGCGAGGGGCTCGACCCGAACAAGACCGTCTTCCAGGAGATCACCGACGGGCTCGACGAAGTTCAGCTCGGCGGAGTGAAGATGGCGTCGCGCGCCTACGTCGGTCGCTTCAACTTCCGTGGTCCCGACCAGGAGCAGAAGGTCGGCAAGCTCTCCGGTGGTCAGCGCAACCGCGTGCAGCTCGCCAAGAAGATCCGTGAGGGCGGCAACCTCATGCTGCTCGACGAGCCGACCAACGACCTCGACCTCATGACCTTGCGCGTGCTCGAGGAGGCCATCCAGCGCTTCGCCGGCTCCGCCGTGGTCGTCTCTCACGACCGCTTCTTCCTCGACCGCATCGCCACGCACGTGCTCGCCGACGCCGGTGACGGGAGGTGGGAGTTCATGGAAGGCAACTACGCCGACTACGAAGCCTGGAAGGAGTCCCGCGGCGAGACCGCCACGGCGGCCGCAGCCAAGGGCGGCGCCCGTCGCAAGCTGAGTCGCGACTGATCGTGGGCGGGTCCGCCGCTCTCGGTCCACGGGCCGCCCTCCGGGCGCCGCTCGTGGGGGCGGTGTAGACTCGGGCTGTCATGTCCTGCGAAATTCGGCTCGAAGCCCCCTGCTTGCTCGTGGCGATGCCCAGCCTGCAGGACCCCAACTTCAGCCGGACCGTCATTCTCCTCACCTCCCACGGTGACGACGGCTCCCTCGGATTCATCGTCAATCGGACCCTCGACGCCTCCGTGCATCAGGTCCTCGAGGGGCTCGGGATCCACTGGCAGGGCGATCCCGACACGCCGGTCTGGAACGGCGGTCCGGTGACGCCGCAGTCAGGCTGGGTGCTGTTCGGCGGCGACGCCGAGGAGGCCGAGCTGCTGGGCGCCGAGGAGCTCGTTCCCGGGCTGCACCTGTCGTCCTCCCTCGACGCGCTCCGCGCCCTGGCCGACGCGCCGGGCCCCGACTTTCGCCTGCTCCTGGGCTACGCGGGCTGGGGCGCGCAGCAGCTCGACGGCGAGGTGCTTCGGGGGGATTGGCTCGTCATGCCGGTCGAGCGCGGGGTCTTCCTCGGTCAGCCGCCCGAGTCCGTGTGGCCCATGGCCTACCGCGTGATGGGACTGCATCCGGGGGTGATCGTCCCGGATTGCGGCGTCCACGCCTGAGTCGGGCGACGACCTGCAACCTGCGGTCCTTCCTCGCGTAGTCTCCTCAAACCAGCAGCGAGGCGACTCGCTCATGACGATGGAGAAACGACCGTGATCCGCGAACGGCTCATCGAACCCCGCTCCGGCCTGCTCATGCTCTGCGTGCTGTTGCTGACGCTCATCGGCAGCGTCGTGGGGATCATCCGGGGAGCCGCCACGGAGACCGGGCTGCTCGTCCTGTGCGGGCTCGCTGGGGTCGTGCTGTCGATCTTCTTCCTCTGCGGCCTCTTCATGGTGAACCCGAACGAGGCGCGGGTGCTCCAGCTCTTCGGGAGCTACGTCGGCAGCGTGCGCGAGCCCGGCTTGCGTTGGGCCAACCCCTTCTTCTCGAAGCGCCGTGTCTCGCTGCGCGTGCGCAACTTCGAGAGCGGCACGCTCAAGGTCAACGACGCCGACGGCAACCCGATCGAGATCGCCGCGGTGGTCGTGTGGAAGGTGACCGACAGCGCCGAAGCCCTGTTCGAGGTCGACGATTACGAGCACTACGTCCGCGTGCAGAGCGAGGCGGCCGTCCGCACCCTCGCGCAGCGCTGGCCCTACGATGCTCATGACGACGCGGGTGAAGAGCAGGTCTCCCTGCGTGGCAGCGCCGAACAGGTGACCAGTCAGCTCAAGACCCAGATCCAGGACCGGCTCGACAAGGCCGGCGTGGAAGTTCTCGAAGCTCGCCTGAGCCACCTGGCGTACGCTCCCGAGATCGCCGGAGCGATGCTCCAGCGTCAGCAGGCCAATGCGGTCGTCGCCGCCCGGACCAAGATCGTCGAGGGCGCGGTGGGCATGGTCGACCTGGCGCTCGAGAAGCTCGAGGACAACGACCGAGTGAACATGGACGAACGACGCAAGGCGGACATGGTGGCGAACCTGCTCGTGGTGCTCTGCAGCGACCGGGGTGCTCAGCCGGTCGTCTCGACGAGCAGCAGCGAATGACCCGAGAGCCGGAAGGTCCTCTGGAGGGAGAGGGGCTTCCGCAGGCTGGGGGGGAGGACGGGACGTCTCAGGACGCTGGGACGTCCCGCTCCGGCCAGGGCTCGGGCAAGGCCGAGACCGACGGTGAGGACCCGCCCTCTCCGTCGGTCTCGGCCGTGTCCGATCCCGGTGCTGCGTCCAAGACCGCGTCCGTACGACGTCGCCGCAGCTCTCGTCTCGCGCGGGTCGGCCGTCAGGTCTACCTGCCCATGGCCGTGGTCGGCCTGGCGATCATGATCTTCCGGGAAGGCGTCTCCGCCTTGCCGGGACGTCTCTTCGGCGCGCACCCTTTCCGAGACCTGAGCCTCGGTCTCCTGGCCGGCGCCACCCTGGCCGGGATCTGGGCCGGGCTCTCCCGAGCGTGGCCGGTGGCCGCCCGGCTCGACGAGGTCCTCGGCTCGGCGCTCGGGCCCCTGCGCGCCAGGGACTGCGCGGGGCTCGCGGCCTGGTCGGGAGTGGGCGAGGAGCTGCTCTTTCGTGGGGCCCTCCTGCCCTGGCTGGGGCTGTGGCCGAGCAGCCTGCTCTTCGGGATCGTTCACCTCCCGCTGCGACGCGAGCTCGTGCTCTGGCCCATCCTCGCGGCGGCCCTCGGGCTCCTCTTCGGCAAGGTCTTCCTGGTCACCGGCGCGGTCGCCGCGCCTGTCGCGATGCATGCCGGGGTCAACTTGGTAGGCTTGCTGCGCCTGGCCCATCGCGGCGAGGCCCAACCCTGAGCCGAGGTCCCCGGGACCTCCCGTGACCGAGGTCCCGCCGTGTCCGATCGCGACCTGACCCCCGACTTGGTCGGGCCCCCGCTCCACGGCGAGATGCTGCGGCAGCGCCCCCTGGGCTGGCACTTCGAGCGGATGGCGCGCAGCCACCCCGACCGCGTGTTCCTGCACTCGCTCGCCCTGCCCGAGGAGAGTCGGACCTTCGGCGAGTTCCACGACGAGGCACGTCGGGTCGCGACCTGCCTGGTCGAGCTCGGCCTGACCGACGGCGCGCGCATCGGGCTCATCGCCGAGAACCGTCCGCGTTGGTGCGTGGCACACGCTGCGGCCCTGCTGGCCGGGGCGGTCATCGTGCCCATCGACGCGCAGACTCCGGCGGCGGGCCTCGCGGCCATCCTCTCCGACTGCGACGCGAAGGGCCTGTTCTTCAGCGACGAGCTGGCCGAGCGAGCGGCGGAGCTCGAAGAGCGCGGCTGGTCCGGCACCATGCTCGGTCTCGACGAGCACGAGCTCGGCCGGACCTGGTCGGAGCTGTCGGCTGGTCGTGACGACGTGTCCCTGCCGACGGTGGCCGGTGGCGACAACACCGCGGTGCTGGTCTACACCTCGGGGACGACCGGTGATCCCAAGGGCGTCATCCTCACGCATCGCAACCTGCAGGCGGAGCTGCTCGGCATCCAGGGCTTCCTCAACATCGCGCCGAGCGACGTGCTGCTCATGTTCTTGCCCCTGCAGCACGTGCTCTCGCAGATCGGTGGCTACCTCTTGCCGGGAGCCCTCGGCCTGCGCTGCGTCCACGCCCGGATCACCAACGGCGAGGAGCTGCTCGAGGTCGTCCGCGAGGAAGAGATCACCATCCTCGTTGCCGTGCCGATGCTCTATCACCTCATGCACCAGAGGGTGGAGAGCGCGCTGGCGGCCCTGCCGTTCCCCGTCCGAGCGGTGCTGCAACGACTGCGTCGCTTCAACGGACGCCTGCGTCGGCGCTTCGACCTCGACTTCGGCCCGCTGATCTTCGGCAAGGTGCACGCGCTCTTCGGCCCGCAGCTCCGGCTCATGGTGTCGGGCGGCTCGCCGCTGGATCCGAAGGTGCAGAGTGACTTCCTCGAAATGGGTCTGCCGCTGTGTCAGGTCTACGGGCTCACCGAGACGACGGGCGGCGCGACGTTCACGCCCCTGGCCGACGTGGAGGTGGCGACCTGCGGTCAGCCGGGCCAGGGCGTGTCCGTGCGCATCGACAAGCCCGACGCTGAAGGCATCGGCGAGATCTGCATCGGAGGCGAGATCCTGACCCCGGGTTATCACGGTCGTCCGGAAGCGACGGCCGCCCTGCTGCAAGACGGCTGGCTGCACACCGGCGATCTCGGTCGCATCACGCCCCAGGGCAACGTGCAGGTCACGGGCCGGAGCAAGGACGTCATCGTTCTCGGCAGCGGCAAGAACATCTATCCGGAAGAGCTCGAAGCGCACTACGCCCACTCGCCCTGGGTCGAGGAGCTCTGCGTGCTCGGTCGTGACAGCGGCGGCGCCTCGGGCGAGAAGCTCCACGCGGTCGTGGTACCCGACTGGTCGGCGATGCGTCGCGAGGGCGTGACCTCGGTACGGGAGAAGATCTTCTTCGAGCTCGAGCAGCTCTCCTTCGACCTGCCGAGCTACCAGCGCGTGCTGTCGTTCGAGCTGCGACGCGACCCGCTCCCGCGCACGCCGACCCGCAAGCTCCAGCGCTACAAGGTCGAGACGGGCGTGGGTGAGGACGCTGCCCCCGCCGAGCTGCCACCCGATGAGCCCGAAGTGGCCGCGCGGCTCGCCGGCAGCGCCGGGCAGGTCGTGGCCGAGATGCTGCAGGCCCGGATGGACGGTGACGCCAAGGTCCAGGGGCGATCGAGCTTCGAGCTGGATCTCGGTCTCGACTCGCTCAACCGGATGGAAGCCTTGCTCTCCATCGAGAACGCGCTGTCGATCCAGTTCGACGACGACGAGGTGGCCGAGCTCCAGGTCGTCGACGAGCTGGTCCAGCTCTGCGAGCAGAAGGTCGAGGCGCGAGGGGGATCGACCGAGGGCGCACGCGAGTCGGGCTGGGGGGCCATCGTGGCGTCGGCCACGGCCGAGGACCTCCCCGAGCACCTGCGTGAACGACGCAAGGGGATCTCGCTCGTCGCGCTTCAGATCCTCATCCGGTGGATCGGTCGTTGGACCTTCTTCCTGCTCTTCCGCCTGACCGCCAAGGGACGTCACCACCTCCCGCAGGAGGGTCCGTACCTCGTCTGTCCGAATCACGTGTCGTTCCTCGACGGCTTCCTGGTCTCGACGCTGTTCCCGAAGCGTGTCGTGGCGCACAGCTTCGTGCTGGGTGAGGCCGAGTACGTCGAGGGCGGTCTGGCCGGGTGGTTCTCGAGCTTCGTCGGGCTCTTGCCGACGGACCCCAACCGCTACCTGCGCAAGTCGCTGCGTCAGGCGGCTGCGGGGCTCAAGCAGGGACGCGTGCTGCTCATCTTCCCGGAAGGCACGCGGAGCGTGAACGGTTGCTTGCAAGAGCTGCGCTTCGGCTCGGCGGTGCTCGCGACCGAGCTCGACATCCCCATCGTGCCGGTGCGGATCGAGGGTGCCTACGAGGCCTGGCCGCGGGGTCAGACCCTGCCACGGCCCAAGAAGTGTCGGGTCGCGTTCGGTCCGCCGCTGCATCCCCGCGAAGTCTTGCCTCCCAACTGCCAGGGAGAGCAGGCCCACGCGAAGATGACGAAGGCGCTCCAGGCTGCCCTGATCGACCTGGGTGTTCCGATGGCCGAGGACGGACCGTCGGGCTACGTGCGGGGGAGCGGCCCGAGCTGAAGCTCACGCTCGGCCAGGACGTGCTGGCGGACCTGCCCCTGAAGCAGGGAGGGGGTCAGTTCCCCTCGTGCTTTCGGATCGTGCCGATGACGTCCTTGGCGACCTCGTTGGGCACCGGGAAGCTCAGGCTGTACTGGACCAGGAGCCAGCGTCCGCCCCGACGCACGAGGCTGCCGGTGCTGCGACAGGTCCCGTAGCTCTCGTTCCAGAGGAGCTCATCGAAGAAGGCGTGACGTCCGCCGCGCAGCACGGTGATGCGACGTTCCTTGGGCTGGTAGCTCCAGCCCCGACCCTCGTTGAAGTAGGGCTTGCAGAAGGCCAGGAACTCGTCGCGGGTCCAGCGCTCGCTGGCGTCGGTGCCGAGGAACACGCCCTCGTCGGCGAAGTGACCGATGTAGCGATCGAGGTCGGACTCCGACGCCGCGGCGTGGAAGTCGTCGAGGACCTCGGCAATGCGCTCGAGGTGATCGGCGTTGCGACCGGCACCGAACACCGACAGGGGCCAGGTGATGAGCATCAGCGCGAGCATGACGGAGACCCTCACGAGTCGGCTTCCGGTGGTGGCCCGGCCGCTGGCACGGGCTCCTTCGGTGGGAACATCTTCATGAGCACGAGGAGCAGCACGAGACCGGGGATGGCGGCGGCGGTCGTGATGAGGAAGTAGCTCACCCAGTCGACCTGATCGGCCAGCCAGCCGCCACCGGAAGCGAAGAAGGTGCGGCTCGTTCCCATGAGGCTGGAGAGGAGGGCGTACTGCGTCGCGCTGAACGCGACGTCGCAGAGGCTGGAGAGGTAGGCGACGAAGGCGGCGGTGCCGAGACCGCCCGTGAAGTTCTCCACCACGATCGTGACGGTCAGCGCCGGGACGGACGCGCCGACCATCGCCTGCCACGCGAAGACGAGGTTGGACAGGGCTTGGAGAATCCCGGCGATGAGCAGAGCCCGGTGGAGCCCGAGCTTGGCGACCATCGCGCCGCCGGCGAAGGTGCCGAGCAGCGTCATGACGAGGCCCCAGCCCTTGGTGATGACACCGACCTGGGTCTTGGTGAAGCCGATCTCGAGATAGAACGGGTTGGCCATCGCGCCGAGCAATGCGTCGCCGTACTTGTAGAAGGCGATGAAGGCCAGGATGACGATGGCGCCCTTGACCCCGCTGCTGCGGAAGAAGCTCATGAAGGGAGCGACGAGCGCCTCTTGCAGGTGCGAGACGACGCCGTCCGGCGCCGGTCGCTTCGGGACGTCGGGCTCGAGGCTGGTCAGGGTCGCCAGCACGCCGACGATCATGAGCGCGGCCATCGCGAGGTAGGCGACGTTCCAGCCGTACTTGTCGGCGAGGATGAGCGCGCCGCCGCCCGACGCGAGCATGGCCACGCGATAGCCGGTGATGGCCATGGAGGCGCCGGCGCCCATCCGATGCTCTTCGAGGATCTCGATGCGGTAGGCATCGATGACGATGTCCTGGGTGGCCGAGGCAAAGGCCAGGGCGACGCACCACATCGCGACGGTCGAGAGCTGCTCCGAAGGATCCGTGCGGCTCAGTCCGAAGATGCAGGCAGCGACGGCGATCTGCGAGAGCAGGAGCCAGCTCCGCCGTCGTCCGAGCCAGTGAGTCAACGGTCCCAGCGACAGGTGATCGACGACTGGCGACCACAGGAACTTGATCGAGTAGGCCGTGCTCGCCCAGGAGAAGAGGCCGATCGCGGTCTTGGAGACACCCTCCTCCGACAGCCAGGCGGAGAGCGTCCAGTACACGAGCGCCAGTGGGAGACCGCTCGAGAAGCCGAGGAGGAGGACGGAGAGGATCCGCCGGTCGAAGTAGACCTTCAGTGAGCCGAGCCAGGAGCGCTTCATGGAGGGATGATACGAGCGGAGCAGAGATTCTGTCCCCTCTTTTCATCTTGGCCAGGAGGCCGCGAGCTGAGTCTTCAGCTCGTGCGCGGGCGCAGGAGCCGAGCGAGTCGCGAAACGTCGAGACTCATCAGGAACCGTCACGTGCGACGGTCCCTCTCCTCGAGGCTGGTTGTCGATGGGTCACGCGGCGGTTCTCGGTGCCGCGTCTTCCGTTCCACGCCGCCGAGTCGGCGTGGGCCGGGGCTGCAAGGGCACTGGCTACGGAGTCTCGTCCCAGGACGAGACGTTGAGATAGAGGTCGTCGATCAGGCTCGCCAGGCTGTCGAGCTGGCTGCGGAGCGCGTCCATCGTGGCCTGGTCGCAACCGGTCAGGCCGGCGAAGTCGACCTCGAGCGCTGCGACGTCAGCGACCATGCCGGTCACCTGCGACTTGAGGCTCGCGGCGTTCGAGCAGGTCCCGCCACAGGCAACGACGCTGGGCTCGATGGCCTGGGCGATCGCGCTGATCGAAGCGGCCTGGCTCGAGACTGAGGAAGCCTCGCAGCCGAAGAGCTCGGGAGAAGGGGCAGGCGCGTCGCCACCGGTGAGGAGGGCGATCGCGAGGAGTGGAGTGATCAAGTTCATGGTCTGGGTCCTTGGGTCTTGCGGCGGCGTGGTGCTCGCCGCTTGCTCTCGAGAGGAGACGGCCGCGCCCGATGGGAGAGTGGAAAAGGGCGGCACGTCGCCTGCGTCATGCAGGTGCGCGGGAGAGCCCCTGCGGCGACGGCTCTTGACCTCTGGGGATGCAAGAGCTGAACGACACGCAGGGCTGAGAGGAAACCAGCCTTCGCGACGAGATCCTCAGGCCGACGTGAGGGACTGATGCAGCTGAGCAGACAGCTGACCTGACGAAGAGGCCGTCGGCGTCTTCGTCACCCTCTGGATGCCTCACGAAGAGGCTCTTCCCTCCGGTCATCTCCCTCCTTGACATGACTGAAGTCAGACTAGCAGGTAGATGGATGACGTCAAGGCAGCACGCCCCCGTCACGTGACGGAGGGCGTGCTCGGCCTCGACGCATCGACCGTGCGGGAGGCCAAGGGTGCCTCCGATGAGGAAGGCCGGGCTTGCCGGCCGAGCCCTACTCCTCCAGCGCCGGGTCCACGACCTGAGCGTCACCACGCCACAGCTCGATCAGGAAGTCGATGTCACCGTCGTCGATGAGACCGTCTCCGATGCGGAGCCAGGTCGGCGGGTCGGTCAGGTCGTCGCTGGGCGTGGCCGGCACGAAGTCCGAGGCGAACAGCGGGAACTGCGTCACGTCGGCGAGCTGGTTGTCCACCAACGCCACGAGGTCCGCGACGCTCGTTCCCGGCGTGTGAGTGAGGTCGCCCAGCTCGAAGCCTGCGAGGTTCGGATCGTCGAAGCCGTTGAACGGGCTGAAGCCGTACAGCCACTCCTGACGATCGTTGAGACCGCCGTCGTCACTGTCCGCGTCGTTCGGGAAGGTGCCGAACGCCGCCTCGAAGCCGTTGGTCAGGCCGTCGCCGTCGAGGTCCGCCTCCGAGTCGGGGCTCATGACCTCCAGGCCGAACGCCGTCTCGTAGGAGTCGAGCAGGCCGTCACCGTCGCTGTCGCGACCGACCCGCACGGGTGAGGTCGAGTACACGATCACTTCGCTGTCGTCGTCGGAGATGACCGCGTAGACCCAGCGCTCACCCTCCGGCAGGCCGGTCACGTCGAGCAGGAAGGTGTCGACCTCGTCGTCCTCCGACAGGGCCTCAGCTCCGGCGATGGGCGTGCCGTCAGCGCCCGTGTCGTCGGTGTCCAGGAACAGCGCGATGCTCGCGTCGTCGTCGGGATCCGAGTCCATCCAGGTGATGGTGAAGTCGGTCGTCGCCAGCGGGCTCTCCGCCGACGGGCTGACGAAGCCGAGCTCCGGTGACTCGTTCATGGGGAAGTCGTCGAGCTCGAACTTCTCCGTCTCGTAGGCGTCGTCCATGCTCGTGACGATGACCGGCGCGCTCGTCACGTTCGCCAAGGTGAGCGTCTCGAGGTTGAACTTGCCCGAGACGCCGGCTGCCGCCGCGTCCTCGGGCGAGAACTGCAGCTCGACGTCGTAGAGACCCGACAGCGGAGCGGCGAGCAAGGAGCTCGACTCGCCCACCGGCGTGCCTTCCGGGTCGACCAGAGAGGCCGACACGAGGTAGCTGCCCGGTGAGGTCACGCGGACCTCGACCTCGATGACGACACCGTCGACGACCTCGTCGTCGTCGTCGTCCTCGAACACCGTCTCGAACTTGCCAGTCGACACGATGGTCTGGGCGGCCAGGTCGAAGAGGATGGTCGACGTGCGCGTGATGGGCGTGGACTCGGGGTTGCTGCCCGACACCACGACCTCGACGGTCCAGGTGCCGACGTCGAGGAAGGACGGCGTGAACGCGCCCGAGTAGATCAGGTCCGCCGCCGTCTCGTCGGTGCCCAGGCCGTCGTCGGTGAGGATGACGAGAGTCTCGTCACCGTCCGGCGCCGTCGCGATGGCGATGACCGAGTCGATGGTCCAGCCCGTGAGGTCCTCGCCGATGAGCGAGGCCGTGATGGGCACCGTCGCGCCGCGCAAGAACGAAGGCTCCGGCGTCTCGGCCGCGACCTGCAGGTCGGAGACCGTCGTGAACTTGCCGAAGGTCAGCGCGTTGGGGTCACTGTTCTCCGTCTCGAGCTCGTACTCGCCAGACTCCGGGTTCGTCACGGTGAACTTCGACACCGCGCCGGCCCCCTCCGCGTCGCCCTCCTGGGCGGACACGTTCTCGTTGAGCGTCGCCTCGGCCGCGTCGATCTCCTCGCCGCTGGGCGTGGTGAACTTGCCCGTGAGCTCGCCACCGGTCGACACCTGCTCGACGGTGAGCTCGGACGCTTCGTCGACCATGGCCGTGGTGATCTTGCCGCCCGGCGTGCCTTCGAGCAGCACGTAGCGCGTGGCCGAGCTGCGCGGCACGGTGGTGCCCCGCGCCGGACGCGCCGACAGCGGGCCGGCTCCGTCCGGTCCCTCGATGAGGAGCTGCAAGCGGTCGAAGAAGATCCGGTCGCCCGTGAGCAGGTAGTGGAGCGGGGCCCGCGGCAGCAGGCTCTCGTAGACGTGGTGCGTCACGTTGCTGCCGACCAGGCCGAGGGCCGAGTCGCGGTCGAGCAGATCGTCGTCACGCTTCGGCGGACGGATGGCCGCCACCAGGACGAACTCGATCGGCGCGTGCGTCTCGAGGGTGACGTGCGTACGGTCGAAGGTCTCGGCGCCGGTGGTCGTGAGGTTGCGCAGCAGCCGGTCGTTGGCCAGGCGGGCGGCGGCCGCCGCGTCGCCGTCCCGCTCGAGCGCGAGGAGCTCCAGCACGAAGTCGTCAGCCAAGTCCCAGCCGAGGTGCGGCGAGGCCACGAACACCACGCGACGCACCGGGATGGGCGGGAGACCCGCCGCGGCCCGGCGAGTGCGCTCCATGTCGAGCCAGGCCCGCACCGTCAGCGCGCCGGCGTCGTAGGCCACGATGTCGACCACCGAGGCGCCGGTGGCGAGACCTTCATCGACCGCGTCGCCGATGCCGCCGGCGTTCTCGTGCGGCGGAGCCCAGGCGTCGGCCTGCTCGGCGATGATCGAGACGCCACCCTCTTCCTCGTGCCAGGCGGCCCACTGCTGGACCGACTCGGTGCGGGAGCCGGGAGTGAGCGCCGGCGGAGTCGGGTTGGGCAAGTGGTAGCCCGCGACCCAGACCACCGGGACCGGCACGGGCGAGACGATGAAAGACGCCTCGCGTCGTAGCGAGGGAGCGCCGCTGTCGTCGCGGGCCTCGGCGATGAGCACGTGCTCGCCCGGGTCGAGAGAGCGGACGTCGAGCGCGAAGCTCGTGCCGCCACCGCTGACCGGGCGAACCGTTTCGGCTCCGGGCACGACCTCGTCGATCCAGTTCGCGACCTCGGTCACCGTGCCGTCGGAGTCCTCGAACTCGATGTCGACGTTGGTGGTGAAGCCGAGCACGACGTCCGGGCTGACCGTCAGTCCGAGCAGCCGCGGGTCGCAGGCGTCGCCGAGACCGTCGGCGTTGCGATCGGCCTGGTCCGGGTTGCCGACCGCCCGGCAGTTGTCGCAGAGATCGCCGGCGCCGTCCTCGTCGTCGTCTTCCTGAGCCGGGTTGGCGTCGTCGAGACAGTTGTCGTTGCCGTCGCAGATGCCGTCGAAGTCGCGATCGGGACCATCCTCGTCGGGGCGGGCGTCGGCCATGGGACCGAAGCCATCGAAGCCCACGGAGCAGTCGTCGCAACCGTCTGCGTCGACGTCTTCACAGAGAGTCGGGTCGAGCGCGTCGACGTCGTCACCATCCAGGACGCCGTCGTTGTCGTCATCGGTGTCGCCCACGTCGCAGACGGTGTCGCCGTCGGTGTCGATGCCGTCGACCAGCGGAGCGGCGTCGGGCAGCGGGCCGAAGCCGTCGGTGCCGATGGCGCAGTCGTCGCAGCCGTCGCCGTCGAGGTCCTGGCAGACGTTCGGGTCGAGCGGGTCGGCGTCTGCGAGGTCGAGGACACCGTCGTTGTCTCGATCGTCGTCGGCCAGGTCGCAGGCCCCGTCCATGTCCGTGTCGAGACCGTCGTCGTTCACGAGCTGGTCAGGGAGAGGTCCGAAGTCGTCGCTGCCCACCGCGCAGTCGTCGCAACCGTCGAGGTCGAGATCGCTGCACAGGTCGGGGTTCAGCGGCGCGGAGTCGGCAACGTCGGCCGCGCCATCGTTGTCGTCGTCGGTGTCGCCGACGTTGCAGCTACCGTCGGAGTCGGTGTCGAGCCCGTCGTTGCTGGGGTCGGGGTTCACGTCGGCGTCGCTGAAGTCGTTGGGTCCGTTGGTGCAGTCATCGCAGCCGTCCCCGTCGGCGTCCGTGCAGCGCTGCGGGTCGAACGGGTCGGTGTCGCTGCCGTCGCCGATGGTGTCGTTGTCGTCGTCGGGGTCGGTCAGGTCGCAGGTGCCGTCACCGTCGTTGTCCGCACCATCCATGGTGGGGTCGTTGTCCGGGTTCGGGCCGAAGCCGTCGTCACCGACGCTGCAGTCGTCGCAGCCGTCGCCGTCCACGTCCTCGCAGGCGCTCGGGTCGGTGCTGTTCGAGTCGACTCCGTCCATCACGCCGTCGTTGTCGTCGTCGGGATCGGTGAGGTCGCAGGTGCCGTCGGAGTCGGTGTCGAGGCCGTCGTTGTTCGGGTCGACGCCCACGCCCTGGCTGCAGTCGTCACAGCCGTCTCCGTCGGCATCGAGACAGACGAAGGGGTCCGAGTCGTCGATGTCGCCGCCGGGGCCTTCGATGACGAAGTCCACGCCGTCACCGTCGGCGTCGGGGTCGCCGAAGTCGCAGAGGCCGTCGCCGTCGAAGTCGGGGCCGTCGTTGCCCGGCATGACGTCGGGCAGCGGGAGGAGGTCGTCGCTGCCGATCGAGCAGTCGTCGCAGAGGTCGAGATCGGAGTCGCCGCAGAGGTCCGGATCGAACGAGGTGTCGATGGGACCACCGAATGGCGGATTCACGAAGTCGAGGCCGTCCACCACGCCGTCGTTGTCGTCGTCGGTGTCGCCGAGGTCGCAGGTGCCGTCGAAGTCGTTGTCGTCGCCATCCATCGACGGGTCGTTGTCGGCGTTCGCGCCGAAGTCGTCCGTGCCGACCGCGCAGTCGTCGCAGCCGTCTCCGTCCGTGTCCTCGCAGAGGTCGGGATCGAGCGGGGCGCCATCGACGCCGTCGAGGACGCCGTCGTTGTCGTCGTCGGTGTCGCCGAGGTCGCAGATGCCGTCGGAGTCGGTGTCGGTGCCGTCGTCGGCCGGGAAGAAGTCGGGGAACATGCCGAAGTCGTCACCGAGCGGGCCGCCGCAGTCGTCGCAGCCGTCGGCGTCCGTGTCGCTGCAGACGTTCGGGTCGAGCGGGTCGTCGTCGACGCCATCGGCGACGCCGTCGTTGTCGTCGTCGAGGTCGGTGCCGTCGCACTGCAGGTCGCCGTCGGTGTCGACGCCGTCATTTTCGGTGTCGACGTCGGACAGCGGTCCGAAGCCGTCCACGCCGACCGTGCAGTCGTCGCAGCCGTCGCCGTCGGAGTCCTGGCAGACGTTCGGGTCGAGCGGGTCGTCATCGGCGCCGTCGGGGACCCCGTCGTTGTCGTCGTCCGGGTCACCGACGTCGCAGAAGCCGTCGCCGTCGGTGTCGGTGCCGTCGTTGCCAGGCGTGTTGTCGGGCAGCGGGCCGGTGCCGTCGACGCCGATGGAGCAGTCGTCGCAACCGTCCGAGTCGCTGTCCTCGCAGGCCATCGCGTCGAACTCGTTGACGTCGTCATTGCCGAACACGCCGTCGTTGTCGATGTCGAGGTCACCGACATCACAGGTGCCGTCGCCGTCGAAGTCCGGTCCGTCCGTGCTGCCGATGTTGTCCGGGTTGGGCCCGAGGTCGTCGTCACCACCGGTGCAGTCGTCGCAGCCGTCGCCGTCCACGAGGTCGCCGCACTCGTCGGGGTTGGCGTCGTTGGGGTCGTCCAGGTCGTTGACGCCGTCGTTGTCGTCGTCGTTGTCGCAGACGTCGCCGTTGGCGTCGCCGTCGAAGTTCGCCTGGTCGGCGTTGGAGAGCGTGACGCAGTTGTCGCCGATGTTGCAGATGCCGTCGCTGTCGGCGTCGAGCCCGTCGTTGAGCGGGTCGTTGTCGGGCAGCGGGCCGGTGCCGTCGACGCCGAAGGTGCAGTCGTCGCAACCGTCGCCGTCGCTGTCGCCACAGACCGAGGCGTCGGCATCGTCGGGATCACTGATGTCTTCGACGCCATCGTTGTCGTCGTCCATGTCGCTGTCGTCGCACTGGCCGTCGCCGTCGAAGTCGGGCCCGTCGTCAGCCGTGTCTTGACCGCCGCCCTGGCTGCAGTCGTCACAGCCGTCGAAGTCGAGGTCGGTGCAGATCAGGGGGTCGAAGTCGTTGGTGTCGGGGCCCTCTCCGACCGGACCGTTGACGCCGTCGCCGTCGGCATCGCCGTCGGCTGCATCGCATTCTCCATCCCCGTCGAGGTCCGGACCGTCGTCGAACGGGTCGTTGTCGGGCAAGGGGCCGGTGCCGTCGACCTGGACCGAGCAGTCGTCGCAGTTGTCGTCGAAGGTCGGGCTGCCGCAGGTGGTCTCGTCGAGGTCGTCGGGGTCCTCGTTGTCGCCGAACGGGCCCTCGACGCCGTCGTTGTCGGCGTCCACGTCACAGGCGTCACCGTCGGCGTCGCCGTCGTAGTTCTCCTGGTCGGAGTTGGGGACCATCGGGCAGTTGTCGCAGTCGTCGCCGACGCCATCGGTGTCGATGTCGCACTGCTGGCCGGCCAGCTCGCCGAACTCGGACTCGGTCATCAGGTCGCCGTTGCAGTCGGTGTCGACCGCGTTGACGTTGGCGATGCCCGGGCAGTTGTCGCAAGCGTCGCCGTAGCCGTCGGCGTCGGTGTCGACGAGGTCGCAGACCACGGTGGCGAAGAACGACAGGAAGTCGGGGCGCGGCGCGATGACGAGACCGACGGGCGTCGGGTCCTGCGCGGTGTCGGCCGTGGTCGCGTGCTCGATGGCGAAGGTGTTCATCGCCTGGGTCGGGGCCTCGACGTCGATGTTTGCCACGACGAACAAGGTCTCGGTGGTGGTCGCCGCGACCTGCGGGTTGGCGGGCAGGCCAGCGAGGAAGATGTCGAGCTCACCGCCCGAGCCGAGGGTCAGGTCGGTTTGGGAGGCGACCTGCGTGTCGGCCATCGTGTCGAGCCCCGGCGTGCCGTCGTCGTCGACGTAGACGTCGATGCTGGCGAAGAGGTCGTTGGCCTCGCCGGTGGTCAGCGGGGTTCCCGGGGCGGAGTAGAGGTTCAGCGCCAGGAGGTCGAGCTCGATGGTGCGGTCGCCGGCGCGACCGAGGTGAACGACGTCGATGGCGAGGATGCCCGCCAGGGTGCCGCTCTCGACGTCCGTCGGGTCGGCCCCCAGCAGGTCGGTGGTGATGAGGTCGACCTGGACGAGGTCGTTCTCGAGCTCGACGATGCGCTCTTCCGAGAGGCTGCCGGCGAGGTAGTCGGGGTCGCCGTCGTGGTCGATGTCGGCTGCTGCGACCGAGATGGCGTCGAAGCCCTGGATGGGATCGAAGACGGCGAGGGGCGGCGTGAACGGTCCCTCGTTGAAGGTCAATCGAGCGAGGTTGCTGGCCAGCACGTTGGTGTAGACGTCCTGGTCACCATCGAGGTCGACGTCGCTGAAGTCGTGGTCGTGGCTCACGTAGCTGCCGATGTCGGTGATCGTCCAGCTCGCGGCACCGCCGTCGTTCTCGGCGAGGTAGACCGCGTCGGCGAGGACGAGGAGGTCCTGGTCGCCGTCGGCGTCGATGTCGGTCGCGCCGATGTCGACCGGGGCGGCTCCGTGGGTGCCGACCGTGTTCACCGAGAAGATCGGGGTGGGCATCCCGTCGTTGGCGAGCCAGTTGCTCTCCAGGTGTTCGAGGCCGGCGGCGGCGGCGTCGAGGTCACCATCACCATCGATGTCGGCCATCCCCAGGCCGCTCGGACCGAGACTGCCCGCAGCGACGACTCGGGGGACGTCGGCCGTGTTGAAGCCGGGCGTCGGGTTGCCGTCGTTGAAGTAGAAGCGGACCAGGTGGAGCGTGCCCTCGGACACTGCCGCCATGTCGAGGTCACCATCGGCGTCGATGTCGGCGAGCTGCACGTCGGCTGCGGCAGTCAGCGTGGCGTCGATGACCGACTCGGTGAACCCGGGCGTCGCGGCGCCGTTGCTGAGGTAAGCGGCCACGCTCGCATCGGTGCCCGAGGCGACCACGATGTCGACGTCACCGTCGCCCTCGAGATCGCCGGTGGCCGCCGCCTTGATCTCGGCGCGTGAGCTGGTGATGGCGTGCTGGGTCCAGAGGGGACCTTGGTGCCAGTGGAGGGGGCTGGAGCCATCGCTCATGCTCGAGACGATGTCGAGCTTGCCGTCGGCGTTGAGGTCGGTGGTGGTGAGCGCCTTCACGCCGTTGTCGAGCGGCGTGCCGGAGTCGATGTCGGCCTGTGGACCGGCTGCGAAGGTCGTCGAGTGGATGAGCAGGTTGTCGAACAGGACGAGCGCGTCATCGCGCCGCGTGACCACGTCGGTGTCACCGTCGCCGTCCACGTCGGCAGCCGCGTTGGGGGCGGCCTGACCGACGCCAGCGTCGAGGAGGATCTCCTCGGTCCACTCGAAGGGAGTGCCGCCCTGATGGAGCCAGGACAGGCGACCCGAGCCATCGGTGCCGACGGCGACGTCCAGCGCGCCGTCGCGATTCAGGTCGACGACCTGCACGTGGCAGAGGTCGGCGACCGCCGTGATCGGAGTGCGGGTCCAGGCGGACATGCCTGCCGGTTGCGGGAACCAAACGACGTCACCCGTGGGCAGGGCGGCCGCGAACTGACTGCCGGACACGGCGTCGAGATCGCCGTCGAGGTCGATGTCGCCGAGGTCGCTGAAGTGGACGCTGAATGGACCCGAGGCGGCGGTGAACGGAGACCAGACCGGGGGATCGGCGCCGTCGTTGTAGGCGAGCTTCAACGACTCGATGCCGGCAGCCAGCTCGTAGACGAGGTCTTGGTCGCCGTCGTTCTCGAGGTCGGTGGCGTGGAGGCTCTCGGTGCCGACGGCGCCCGTGTCGACGAGCAGGTTCATGGGCGTGGCGTCGAGGCCGTCGTGCCAGTAGATGGAGCCGTTGTGTCCCGACGCGATGTCGAGGAGGCCGTCGCCGTTGATGTCCGCGATGATCACGGCGCGAGGGTCGTTGGCGCCGCTGGTCGCGTCCTGCACGAGGTTGGGGGTCCAGATCGCGCCCGCCTGGGCGTACCAGGTCACCGTGAGCCCGTCGGCTGCCGCGACGTCTTGATCGCCGTCGGCGTCGATGTCGGCCACGGCGACGCTGCGGATCGTGTTCGTCGGGCCGACGACGACGTGCTCGGTCCAGCCGCCGCCCGTGTTCTCCTGCCAGCGCAGCGAGCCGTTTCCGGCGACGGTGACGTCACCGAGGACGTCCAGGTCACCGTCCCCGTCGATGTCGGCCGTGGCGACGGCGCCCTGCGTGGCCTGGATGGCCCCGCGGATGTCGGTGCCCGTGTCGAAGGGCATGGTCGGCGCGGTGACCGGAGCGGCACCGCCGGCGAGGGCGGTGACCGGGCCGAGCAACACGAGAAGGGAGGCGAGGGCGAAACGGACCGAGCAGCTCATGCCTGGCTCCAGGGAGGGACGAGTGCTGCCGGTCCGAGAACCGAGAGGGGGGCGACGGACGCAGCTCCCCCGCGGCGTGGTTTCGAGGGTCCGGCAGGCAAGAACCGTGGTCGGACGATACCACGCCCACCTTCAATAGGTGTCCGGGGCCTCCCGTGGCGGTGACCCAAAACGACCCAAACTGGGACTCAGCCCCCGTTCTCGACCACCTGGGCTCGTCCGAGGGCCATCCCGACCGCCAGGTCGATGTCGTCGTCCGCGAGCACGCCGTCGCCGATCCGGATGAGCTCCGGGCCGGCCCCATCGGCCGTCGAGGGAGCCGCCGGCGCGAGGTCGCCGGCGAGCCGCTGGGCGCCGTCGCCGCCGCCGAGCCGGTTGTCGACGAGGGCGACCAGGTCCGCGACCGAGGTGCCCGGCTCGTGGGTGAGGTCGGCCAGCGGGAGCGGTGTCGGGTCGTCGCCAGCGACCAGCGGGTCGAAGCCGTGGAGGGACTCGAGGCGATCGTCGATGCCGCCGCCGTCGGTGTCGCTCCGATCGGGGCGGGTGCCGAGGAAGGCCTCGAAGCCGTTGGTCCAGCCGTCGCCGTCGAGGTCGGACTCGGTGTCGGGCGTGCTCGGGTCGAGGCCGTTGGCGAGCTCGTAGGCATCGAGCAGGCCGTCGCCGTCGCTGTCGCGACCCACCCGGATCGGTGCGGTGGCGTAGACGACGATCGCCTCCTCGTCGTCGCTGATGATCGCGTGCACCCAGTACTCGCCCGAGGGCAGCGCGCTCACGTCGAGCTCGAAGCTGTCGATGCCGGCGTCTTCCGAGAGCAGCGCGGCGCCCGCGATTGGGGTGCCGTCACCACCGAAGGCGTCGTCATCGAGGAAGAGGGAGACGAGCGCGTCGTCGTCGGGATCGCTGGCGGTCCAGGCGACGGTGATGGCGTCACTGACGAGACCGCTGTCCGCCGTGGGACTGGTGAAGCCGAGCTGCGGCGACTCGTTGACGACGAGATCCTCGACCGCGATGGTGTCGGTCTCGTAGGCGTCTTGAGTCGTCGAGACGAGCTGGGCTTCCTCGGTCACGTCGGTGAGCACCAGGGTGCTCAGGCCGAACTTGCCGGAGACGCCCGCTGCCGCTGCCTGCTCGGCGGAGAACAGCAACACGACGTCGTGGAGACCGTTCTCCGTTGCCTGGAGCAAGGTGCTCGACTCGGCCACGTCGTTGCCGAGAGGATCGCTCAGCGTGCCGGACACGAGGTACTCGCCCGGGCTGGTCACGCGCACCTCGACCTCGATGGCGACGCCGTCGGCGAGGTCGTCACCGTCGTCGTCGGCCAAGGCGGTGTCGAACTTGCCAGTGGCCGTGATGGGCTGGCTGGCGAGCTCGAAGAAGCTGGTCGCCGTGCGCGTGATGAGCGTGCCGGCCGGGTTGCTACCGCTGACCTGGATCTCGATCGTCCACAGGCCCACGTGGGCGGCCGGCGGCGTGAGGCTGCCGTTGTAGATGAAGTCGCCCGCGACCGTGTCGAAGCCGAGACCGTCGTCGCGGAGAACAGCGGGCAGCTCGAGGCCGAGCGGCGAGCGGTAGAGGGCGATGACCGAGTCGATGGTCCAGGCGGCGACGTCCGGTCCGACCAGCGACACGCTCACCGGCACCGCGTCACCACGCGGGTAGCTGGGGCTGGTCGAGGCGAGCTCGAGCTGCAGGTCGGAGACGGTGGTGAACTTGCCGAAGGTCACCACGTCTTCTTCCGTGTTCTCGGTCTCGAGGGTGTAGGTGCCCTCCTCGGGGCTGGTGACCGTGAACTTCGACACGGCCAGGCCGCCGCCTTCGGCGCTGCCTTCTTGGGCGGAGACGTCTTCCTCGAGCGTGGCGCTCACGCCGTCGACCTCCTCACCGGACGGCGTGGTGAACTTGCCGGTGAGCTGACCGCCGGTGGAGTACTGCGCGACCGTCACCTCGGAGGCGTCGTCGACCATGACCTGCGTGATCTTGCCGGTCGCGCCGGTGCCTTCCAGCAGGACGTAGCGGCTCGGCGTCGCCTGAGCGAGCGTGACCCCGCTGCGTCCAATGCCGGACGAGCTGGCGAGACCCGCGTCAGTGCCGCGGAGGATGGGGGCGATGAGCGTGTCGTAGAGCTCGGGATCGCCGGTGAGGTTCCAGTGCATGGGAGCGTCCAGGGTCACCGTCGCGAGCACGTGATGCCGCACGTTGGCGCCCACCAGGCCGAGGGCACTGTCCTGGAGCAGGGCGTCGTCGTCACGACCGGGCGGACGCACGGCCGCGATGAGGTGGAACTCGACCTCGGCATGGGACTCGAGCGAGCGATGCGAGAGGTTGAAGGTCGTGGCGCCGTTGGTGGTGAGGGTGCGCAGCGCGCGGTCCTCCTCGAGACGCTGGATGGCTTCGGGCACGTCGGCCCGGGCCAGGGCGTCGAGCTCGAGGAAGAGGTCGTCGGCGAGGTCCCAGCCCAGGTGCGGCGACGCCACGAAGATCACGCGACGCACCGGCAGCGGGCTGACTTCTTCGGCCAAGCGATCGAGCACCTCGCGGGCGGTGAAGGCGCCCGCGTCGTACACGAGGATGTCGACCAGTGGCGCGCCCGTGGCGAGACCGGCGTCGACGGCCGCGCGGAAGCCCACGGCGTTGGTGGTCGGCGTCGCCCAGGCATCCTGATCACCCGCGATGATAGCGGGGCGGCCGAGGTCGGCCTCGATGCGATCGGCCCAGTACTGGACCTGATCGACGTGGGGGCCGGCCTGCGAGAGGTGGTAGCCGGTGCCCAGGATGACCGGGATCGGGAGCGGCGAGACGACGAAGGGGATCGTCCGTCGCAGCGAGGCGGCACCGCGCGAGTCCACGGCCTCCACGATGAGTGAGTGGTCGCCGGGGGCGAGACCGCTGACGTCGACGTTGCCGACCGCCGTGACCACCTGGCCCGGCGTGAGCGGCAGCGTGCCGTCGGGGAGATCGAGGGCCTCGTCGATCCAGTAGCGGATCTCGCTGATGACGTCGCCGGGTGAGCTCGCCTCGACGAAGAGCTGGGTGGTCGAGCCGCTCACCGGGTCGGGGTCGACGCTCGAGTCGACCAGGGTCGGCTCGCAGGCGTCGCCGCTGTCGTCGTCGTTGCGGTCGAGCTGCTCGGGGTTGGCGATCGTCGGGCAGTTGTCGCACGCGTCGCCGTGACCGTCGCCGTCGGTGTCGAGCTGGTCGTCGTTGGCGATGTCAGGGCAGTTGTCGTCGCTGTCACAGAGACCGTCGACGTCGCTGTCGAGACCGTCGAGCTCCGGACGCGAGTCCGGCGCCGGACCGAAGCCGTCGATGCCGATGCCGCAGTCGTCGCAGCCGTCGCCGTCGCTGTCCTCGCAGGCCTGAGGATCGAGCGGGTCCACGTCGGTCGCGTCGCCGACGCCGTCATTGTCGTCATCGGGATCGCCGAGGTCGCAGGTACCGTCGGAGTCCGTGTCGATGCCGTCGACGAGAGGGGCCGCGTCGGGGATCGGGCCGAGGCCGTCGGTGCCGATCGAGCAGTCGTCGCAGCCGTCGCCGTCTTCGTCACGACAGGCCTGCGGGTCGCGTGGGTCGACGTCGCTGGCGTCGTCCACGCCGTCGTTGTCGTCGTCGCCATCACCGAGGTCGCAGGCACCGTCCGAGTCGAGGTCGGGACCGTCGAAGGCCGGTCGCTGATCGGACAGCGGGCCGAAGCCGTCGCTGCCGACGGAGCAGTCATCACAGCCGTCGCCATCGACGTCCGTGCAACGTGCCGGGTCGAGGCTGGCGACGTCGCCGCCGTCGTCCACGCCGTCGTTGTCGTCGTCGGCGTCACCGAGGTCGCAGGAGCCGTCGGCGTCGGTGTCGTCGCCGTCGGCCGCCGGCGCCACGTCGGAGAGCGGACCGAAGTCGTCGCTGCCAACCGCGCAGTCGTCACACAGGTCGCCGTCGGTGTCACCGCAGACGTCCGGGTCGAGGCTGGCGGGGTCCTGGCCGTCGTCGCGACCGTCGTTGTCGTCGTCGGGATCGCCGAGGTCGCAAGAGCCGTCGAGGTCGGTGTCGAGCCCGTCGTCGTTGGGCTTGACGTCGGAGAGCGGGCCGAAGCCATCGCTGCCGACGGCACAGTCGTCACAGGAGTCACCGTCCGAGTCGTCGCACTTCGACGGGTCGGTGGGCATCGGGTCGGCGGCGTCGGTGAGCCCGTCGTTGTCGTCGTCGGTGTCGCCGAGGTCGCAGAGCCCGTCCGAGTCGGTGTCGAGCCCGTCGTCGGCCACGTCCGCGTCGGAGAGCGGGCCGAAGTCGTCGGTGCCCACCGCGCAGTCGTCGCAGGAGTCACCGTCGAGGTCGCCGCAGAGGTTCGGGTCGGTGTCGAGCGGGTCGACGTCGCTGGTGCGACCGTCGTTGTCGGCGTCGGTGTCGCCGGCGTCGCAGGTGCCGTCGCCGTCGGTGTCGAGCCCGTCGTTGGCGGGGTCGGAGTCGGAGAGCGGACCGAAGTCGTCGGTGCCCACCGCGCAGTCGTCGCAGGAGTCGCCGTCGGTGTCGCCGCAGAGGTTCGGATCGGAGGGCTGCGGGTCGTCGAGGTCGGGGACGCCGTCGTTGTCGGTGTCGGTCTCACCGAGGTCGCAGGTGCCGTCGCCGTCGGTGTCCAGGCCGTCGTTGGCGGGGTCGGAGTCGGAGAGCGAACCGAAGTCGTCGACGCCGACCGCACAGTCGTCGCAGGTGTCGCCGTCGCTGTCCTCGCACCTGTCGGGATCGAGCGCGTCGACGTCGGAGACATCGAGGACACCGTCGTTGTCATCGTCGGCATCGCCGGCATCGCAGGTGCCGTCACCGTCGGTGTCGGTGCCGTCGTTGGCAGGGTCGGCGTCCGAGAAGGGGCCGAAGCCGTCCACGCCGACCGAGCAGTCGTCGCAGCCGTCGCCGTCGGCGTCCTGGCATGCGCTGGGATCGAGCTGCCCGATGTCGGTGGCGTCGGCCACGCCGTCGTTGTCGTCGTCGAGGTCGCCGGCGTCGCACTGGCCGTCGGAGTCGGTGTCGGTGCCGTCATCGACTGGATCGTGGTCGGGCAGCGGGCCGAAGTCGTCGTTGCCGACGGAGCAGTCGTCGCAGCCGTCACCATCGGTGTCACGACACGCATCGGGGTTCAGCGGCGCTCCGTCGGCCGCGTCGAGGACACCGTCGTTGTCGTCGTCGCTGTCGCCGAGGTCGCAGCGTCCGTCCGAGTCGGTGTCGAGGCCGTCATTGTTCGGGAGCTGGTCCGACGCGGGTCCGAGGCCATCGGTGCCGTTCACGCAGTCGTCGCAGCCGTCGCTGTCGGAGTCGCCGCAGCGGCTCGGGTCGGTGTCGTCGGGATCGAGGTTGCTACCGGCGGGGCCGTCCACGCCGTCGTTGTCCGCGTCGTCGTCGCAGGCGTCGCCGGGTCCGTCACCGTCGGTGTCGGTCTGGTCGGGGTTGGCCGTCGTCGGACAGTTGTCGACGTCACCACAGACGCCGTCCACGTCGGCATCGTTGTTGGGGTCGGTCGGGCAGGGGTCGCCGCTGTTGCAGATGCCGTCGAAGTCGTCGTCGGGACCATCCATCCCGGGGATGGCGTCCGGCAGCGGACCGAGTCCGTCGATGCCGATCGAGCAGTCGTCGCAGCCGTCGGAGTCGATGTCCTGACACTTGGTGGGATCGAGATCGTCGGAGTCGCTGGCCGTCGTCACTCCGTCGTTGTCGGCGTCGGTGTCACAGGCATCGCCGTCACCGTCACCGTCGAGGTCGGCCTGGTCTGCGTTGACCGCGCCGGGACAGTTGTCGGTGGCGTCACAGATGCCGTCCGAGTCGAAGTCGGCACCGTCGTTCGAGGGATCGAAGTCGGGCAGCGGACCGAGCCCGTCGGTACCGACGGAGCAGTCGTCACAGCCGTCGGAATCTGCGTCCTGACAGCTGCTCGGGTCTTGGTCGTCAGCGTCGACGTTGCTGCCGACGGGGCCCTGGACTCCGTCGTTGTCGGCGTCGACGTCGCAGGCATCACCATCGGCGTCGCCGTCGAGGTTCTCCTGGCCCGGGTTGGCCACGTTCACGCAGTTGTCGCCGGCGTCGCAGGTGCCGTCGGCGTCGGTGTCGGTGCCGTCGTCGGTCGGGTCGAAGTCGGGCATCGGACCGAAGCCGTCGGTGCCGACGGAGCAGTCGTCGCAGCCGTCGCCGTCGAGGTCGCGACAGCGGGTCGGGTCGGCGTCGTCCACGTCGCTGCCGCCGTCGACGCCGTCGTTGTCGGCGTCGGCATCACAGGCGTCGCCCGCACCGTCGGAGTCGGTGTCGACCTGACTCGGGTTCGGGTCGTTCAGGCAGTTGTCGCCGGAGTCGCAGATACCGTCGGCGTCGGTGTCGGTCCCGTCGTTGGCGGGCATGTTGTCGGGGTTGGGACCGAGGCCGTCGTCGCCGACGGAGCAGTCGTCGCAGCCATCGCCGTCGACGTCTTCACAGCGCGTCGGGTCGAGGTCGTCGATGTCGCCGTTGCTCCCGAG
>JBCCFW010000098.1:0-27047 GCA_039029535.1 Acidobacteriota bacterium | reverse complement strand
GGGCTGGATGAGATCCATCGGGCGCAGCAGCCCGTGGAGACCCGAGAGGATGCGGACGTGGTCCTGCGCCCAGGCGAGGTCGTCGTCGCCGAGCGTGCTGGCGTTCAGGCCTTGATAGACGTCACCGATGAAGGCGTGGACCGCCGGTCGGGCGTTGTCGTCGGTGAAGGGACGCGACCAGGTCTTGAAGCGCTCGACGTTCTCCTCGGCCAGCGACTCGCTGATGCTCATCAGGCTGCGGAGCTGCTTGGCCGACATCCGACGCGCTCGCTTGACGAGCACCTCGGACTGTTGGAGCAGGGCGGGCTGCGTGGCGCGCGAGCTGTCGATGGGGGTGACGAAGTCGAGCGACTTGGCCGGGGAGAGGAGGACGAGCATGGGCACTCACGAGACGTGAAGGTCGACGGGGTTGCACATTCTAGCCTGCGGTCAACTCGAGAGTCCGTGTCTCAAGTCCCACAGAAAGTCTGGTACGGACCGAAGTCGGGAGGTGCGGGCTCGGCGAAGCGCTCCTGACCCGGGCGCAGCTCGAAGGGGTTGGTGAGCGCGTCGTGCAGGGTCTCGAAGGGGGCGAGGTCTCTCTCGTGCGCCGCGTCGAGCGCTTCCTCCACCAGGTGGTTGCGAGCGATGACCACCGGATTGATGCGGTTCATCCGTGCGGCCACGTCCTGCCGGTCCTGAGAGCCCAGGCGCTCTTGCCAGGCGGCGTGCCAGGACGCGAAGCGCTCGCCCTCGAAGCTCGGGTCCGAGCTCGCGGCCTCGTCGCCGAGCCGTCGGAAGGTGGACGTGTGGTCCTTCTCCTCGTCGGTCATCCAGTCGAGCAGGTCGGAGACCAGGCGGTGGTCGTCGGCCTGGGTGCCGTCGAGGCCGAGCTTGTCCCGCATGCCGTCGAGCCAGAGTCGGTCGTGGGTGTCGGTGAAGAGGTCGAGTGTTCGCTCGACGATCGCGATGGCCTTGGCTTCCTTCGGGTCGAGGAGCGGCAGCAGGGCCTCTCCCATCCGAGCCATGTTCCACCGACCGATCTTCGGCTGGTTGTCGAAGGCGTAGCGTCCGCCGTGATCGATGGAGCTGTGCACCGTCGCCGGGTCGTGGGCGTCCATGAACGAGCACGGGCCGTAGTCGATGGTCTCGCCCGACAGGCTGAAGTTGTCGGTGTTCATGACACCGTGGATGAAGCCCAGGCCCATCCAGCGTGCGATCAACACCGCCTGAGACTCGGCCACCGCCTCGAGGAGTGCCTGCGCCGGGTTCTCCGCGTCGCTCCGCTCGGGATGGTGCCGTTCGAGGGTGTAGCTCACGAGCCGCTCGAGCTTCTCCAGGTCGCCTCGGGCGGTGAAGAACTGAAGGGTGCCGACCCGAAGGTGGCTGGCGGCGACCCGAGTGAGCACGGCGCCGGGGAGAGGTCGACTGCGCCGGACGGTCTCTCCCGTCGAGACGGCAGCGAGCACCCGCGTGGTGGGCACGTCGAGGTGGTGCATGGCCTCGCCGAGGAGGTACTCCCGCAGGATCGGACCCAGGGCGGCCTTCCCGTCACCACCGCGAGAGAAGGGGGTCGGTCCCGAGCCCTTGAGCTGAAGGTCCCGGCGTCGGCCGAGGCGATCGACGACCTCCCCGAGGAGCACGGCCCGGCCGTCACCGAGTTGGGGCGAGAACCCCCCGAACTGATGACCCGCATAGGCCTGGGCGAGGGGCACGGAGTCGGACGGGACCAGCGTCCCCGAGAACAGCTCGGCCGCGTGCTCCTCGACGGCCGGGTCGTCGAGGCCCAGCTCCTCCAACAGGGGGCGGTTGAGCTGGAGCAGCCGCGGGGACGGGAAGCCCTCGGGCTGCCACGGCACGTACAGGCCTTCGAGCTGCTCGGCGAAGGTGTTGCTGAGTCCGAGTTGCATGAAGAAGGATAAGACACCGTTGGGGGGACAGAGGCCGTTGCAGCCGGTGTCTCGTGGACGGCGGCAGCGGGGCAGGCCATGATCGGCGTCGCTCTCTTCCCCGACCTCATGTTCGCGTCCCGATGACAGGAGACGATCGTGGGCTTCCTGAAGCGGTTCTTCTCGAAGGACCCCGAGACTCTCCTCGACAAGGCGACCCAGGCGGTCGAACGTGGCGAGGCCGTGCAGGCCCTGTCGATCCTGGCCGACCTGCCCGACGACCTGGACGGGGGCCTCGCCGGTCGCGCGAAGGATCTCGAAGGGAGTGCGCACGACCACCTGTCTCGTGCGGCGGTCGAGAGCTCCGAGGCCTATGAGTCCGAGGGCTGGCTCGACCGGGCGGCCGAGGAGCTCGACCTGGCCATCGAGCACTGTCGTGACGAGGCCGCTCGGGAGCGTCTCACCGAGAAAGCACGTCAGCTTCAGGAGGCGATCGAAGCCGAGAGCGCCGCCAGTGGCAACACGGCTGGTGGTGACTCCGGTCTCAACGCGGACGAGAGCTACTCGGTGCTCGTGGCCATGCTCCGCGAGGACGTCGCCGAGCGTTACGCCGATCGCTCGTCGGACTTCCGGAAGGCCTACGTGGACTTCAACGAAGGCCGGACCGAAGAGGCGCTCGAGGTCTTCGACCGTCTCGTCGAGGACGCGCCCGACGACGCGGTCTCGCGCTTCGAGCGGGGTCATTGCCTCCTCGCCCTCGGCAAGCCCGAGGAGGCCCGGCCGGATCTCGAGGCAGCCTGGGAGCTCTTCGGTGACGAGAGCCTGGACGTCAGCGGTTCGCTGAGCGTGCCGCTCCTGTGGGCCGACGCGATGCTCGAGCTGCGGGAGCATCAGGCCGTGGTCGATCGACTCCAGGACCTGGCGGATCCCCGCAACGGGAACCCCGCGCTCTCGATGCGGCTGGCCGTGGCCCGCATCGAGCTCGAGCAGCTCGACGAGGCCAACGAGCACTTGGGCGCTTGCTGCGTCGTCTTCCCGAGCGAGCCCGCCTTCTCGCACCTCCACGCCAGCTTGCTCCGAACGGCCGGCGAGACCGGTCACGCCATCGAGGTGCTCGAGCGCGCCGTGGCTCCGAGCTGCGCGAGCGGGAGCTGCGCCAAGCCGCCCCTCCACCTGCCGTCCCTTCGCTTGCTGACCTCCCTGCACCTCGACGCCGATGACGGCACGTCGCGGGCCTGGGAGCTCATGCAGTTCGTCGCGGCCGCGCGTCAGGGTCAGCTCGAGAGCGTCGACCACTACCTACTCGCCCGACTCCAACGTGCGGACGGAGACGAGGAGGCCTTCGCTCGGGAGCTCGAAGCGGCGCACGCGCTCCTTCCGGAGGGCGACACCGACTTGAAGCAGGCCCTGGCGAAGCTGGAGGCGGGGACGGTCGAGGGCTGACGCTGCCTCGAGCAGGGTTCTTCGACCTCGGCGTGTCGAAACGAAGCTCACGCGCAGGGAGTTCCAGTCTCCGCTGCGCGATCGATCACGGGTCGTGAGCGCCGAGCCGAGTCCCAATCTCACTGGCTCGAACCCGGGTCTGGACGTGCCATGCTGGTGCCTCTCGACAAGGGGACCGTCATGTCGCTTGCCCGCTCGTTCGCGCTCTCTCTCGCTCTCTCGCTCGTCCTCGGCCTGGCCCCGTCCGCCACGGCCGACGACGAGACCCTGCTCCTTCAAGACCCGACGATTTCGCGTGACCACGTCGTCTTCCGCCATGCCGACGACCTCTGGGTCGCGTCTCGCAGGGGAGGCGAAGCGCGCCGGCTGACCAGCAGCTCCGGCAGTGAGTACTCGCCGCGGCTCAGCCCGGACGGAGAGCGGGTCGCCTTCACCGGTCAGTACGAGGGCAACCGCGACGTGTACGTCATGCCTGTCAGCGGCGGTGCGCCGCAGCGTCTGACCTGGCATCCCGGCTCCGACACCGTGCGCGACTGGCATCCGGACGGCCGCGCGGTCCTCTTCGGAAGCAATCGGCACGTGCGCACGTGGCCCGGCGAGCTCTTCCAGGTCGGCCTCGACGAGTCCATGCCGACGAAGCTCGAGCTCCCCAAGGTCGCTCATGCCTCCCTCAACGATGCCGCCACGCACTTCGCCTACACGCCGCTGGGCGACGCCTTCGGGACCTGGAAGCGCTACCGCGGTGGACGCACGACGCCGGTCTGGATTTTCGACCGCTCCACGCACGAGGTCGAGGAGATCCCCCACGTCAACGCCAGCGACACCTTCCCCTGCTGGCTCGATGGGGACGTCTACTTCGCCTCCGATCGCGACGGTGTCATGAACCTCTACCGCTTCCGGCCGGGCGCGCGACAGCCGGAGCAGCTCACCGACTACGACGACTTCCACGTCCGCGCCATGGACTGTGGCGGTGGTGCGGTCGTCTTCGAGCAGGCGGGCCGACTCCACGTCTACGAGCCGGCGGCCGGTCGCGTGAAGACCCTGAAGATCGTCGTGCGCACCGACGGCCTGACCTCCTTGCCCCGCTGGCAGGACGTCAAGGGGCACGTGCGCTGGGCAACGCTCTCACCCAACGGCAAGCGTGCCGTCTTCGAAGCCCGGGGCGAGATCATCACGGTCCCGAAGGAGCACGGTGACGCGCGCAACCTCACGCAGTCCTCCGGCGTGCACGACCGCAGTCCGCAGTGGAGCCCGGACGGCAAGAAGATCGCCTGGTTCAGCGACGCAGGCGGTGAGTATCAGCTGCTGGTGGGCGATCGACGAGGCCGCGATGAGCCGAAGTCCTACGACCTGAAGGGCGGCGGCTTCTACTACAACCCGCAGTGGAGCCCCGACGGCAAGCACGTCCTGTTTTACGACAAGACCAACCGCCTCGCCTACGTCACGCTGTCGAACGGGCGGGTCACCGAGGTGGCGCGGATCCAGGGGTCGCTCGGGGTGGTGCACCCCAGCGCGGCCTGGTCGCCGGACTCGAAGTGGATTGCCTTCACCAACCGCAATCCCCGCACGCTCTACGACCACGTGGCGTTGTACGAGCTCCGCTCTCGCAAGGTCACGCAGGTCACCGACGACTTCGCCGAGTCCAGCAGCCCGGCCTTCTCACCCGATGGCAAGCACCTCTTCTTCTCGGCCTCGGTGAACGTCGGACCCAAGCTCATGGGGCTCAACATGAGCACCTCGGCGAGCCGGGACTGGGACTCGGACCTCTACGTGGCCGTTCTCCAGGCCGATGGAGAGAACCCCCTGGCGCCCAAGAGCGACGAGGCCAAGAAGGACGACAAGCCGAAGGAGGACGACTCGGACGAAGAGGAGGAGGATGACGACGACGACTCCCGCAAGCCCAAGATCGATCTCGAGGGTCTCGATCAGCGCATCCTCGCTCTCCCCGTCGACAGCGGCCGGTTCTGGTCGCTCCGGTGCGCCGGCGACAAGTTGCTCTACGTCGAGTCGCCGAGCTCCGGTGACGACAAGCTCATGGCTTTCGACTTCGACGAGCGCGAGTCGGACATGCTGGTCGACGACGTCAACGGCTTCGTGGTGTCCGGTGACGGCAAGTCGCTGCTCGTCTTCACCGGAGGTGGCTACAAGATCACCAACGCCAAGGGCAAGGACGGCAAGAAGCTCAAGATCAACTCCGTCAAGGTGCGGGTCGAGCCGCAGCTCGAGTGGCCGCAGGTCCTCCGCGAGGTCTGGCGCATCGAGCGGGACTACTTCTACGACGCGAACATGCATGGCGTCGACTGGGACGCGATGTGGGACCGCTGGGAGCCGTTCCTTCCGCACGTGCGGCACCGCTCCGACCTGACGATGCTCATCCGTGAGCTCATCGGTGAGCTCGCCTGCGGTCACGAGTACGTGTGGGGCGGGGAGAGTCCCGATCCGCCCGCCGGTGTCTCGGTGGGCCTGCTCGGCGCCGACTTCACCGTGGAGAGAAATCGACATCGCATCGCACGGATCCTGAAGGGCCAGAACTGGCGCCCCGGAGACCGTGCACCGCTCACCGAGCCGGGCGTGGAGGCGCGAGAGGGCGACTACCTCATCGCCGTCAACGGTGAGGAGGTGTGGGGCGAGGACAACCTCTACCGGATGTTCCAGAACACGGCCAACAAGCAGGTCGAGCTCACCCTGTCGTCACGTCCGCTCGGGGGCAGCAAGCGCACGACGACGGTCGTGCCCGTCGGCAGCGAGAGCGCGTTGCGCTTCCAGACCTGGGTCGAGGACAACCGTCGTCGGGTCGACCAGCTCTCCGGAGGTCGTCTCGCTTACGTGTACATGCGCAACACCGGCGGCTCCGGTCGTCAGGATTTCGACCGCGACTTCTACAGCCAGCTCCACAAGAAGGGGCTCATCCTCGACGAGCGCTACAACGGTGGTGGTCAGGTCGCCGACTACATCATCGAGGTGCTCTCCCGGAAGGTCACGACCTACTGGATGAACCGTGAGCAGTGGCTCGGCTACTCGCCAGCGACCGCGATGGAAGGTCCGAAGGTCATGATCATCAACGAGTCGGCCGGCTCGGGTGGTGACTGGATGCCCTGGGCCTTCAGCAACGCCGGCCTCGGACCGCTGGTCGGGACGCGGACCTGGGGTGGCCTCGTGGGCATCTCGGGCTACCCGGCGCTCATGGACGGTGGTGCGGTCACCGCCGCGAACTTCGGCGTCATGGACACGGACGGCAACTGGATCGTCGAGAACGTCGGTGTCGCGCCCGATCACGAGGTCGTCGAGTACCCCAAGGACGTCATCGCCGGTGGGGACCCGCAGCTCGAGAAGGCGGTGGCCCTGGCCCTCGAGGCGCTCGAGCGGATGCCCGAGCCGAAGCTGCCGGTGTACCACGCGCCGGCTGAGCGATAGCGCGGGAACGCTCCTGATCGAGGTGGCTGCCGGCGTCTCAAGCGACGACGCAGCAGCCGCCTCTCCGCGGGTCACCGGCCCCCGTTCCATCGGGGGCCACGGCCTGCACGCCACCGAAGTAGACGTCGCGGTTCGACCAGCGGGTGACCGAGCCCTCGCGTTCGAGCGCGTCGAGCACCGCGGCGTCGAAGCCCGGCTCGACCTGGAGGCTCGCGCCGTCCCAGTGCATCCGGGGGGCGTCGATCGCCTCGCGCGTGCCCAGGTCGAAGTCGACCACCGACGACAGCGCTTGCAGCACCGCCGTGCGGATGCGCTTGCTCCCGCCGCTGCCGAGCACGAGTCGGAGACGGTCGTCGCGCAGGACGAGGCTCGGGGTCATCATGGAGGGCACGCGCTGACCCGGGGGGCTCGCGTGGAAGCCGTCGGGATGCAGGTCGTCCTCGCCCATCATGTTGTTGAGCATGATGCCGGTGCCGGGCACGAAGGTGCCGGAGCCTGCTCCGTTGGACGTGGTCATCGAGGTCGCGTTGCCGTCCGCGTCCCAGGTGCTCACGTGTGTCGTGCCTTGCGACGAGCAGCGCAGGCGTTGCAGTGCCTCGGCACGCGTCGCAGCCGGCAAGTCGCCGGGGCCGATGATGCCGCGGTCGCGCAGGCGATCGACTTCCTTCATGACCCGCATCAACCAGTGCAGGTGACGCTCTTCACCCCAGGATGACGAGGAGAGGTCCTTCTCGGTCATGAGGTCCAGCGACAGCGCGAGCAACGAGCCGCCCAGCGAGGGTGACGGATTCGTCAGCACGCGATGACCCCGGTAGTCGTGCTCCAGTGGGCGCCGCTCGATGACGCGGTAGCCCGCCAGGTCTTCGAGGGTGACCAGGCCGTGGCCGTTCTCCATGTCCTCGACGAGACGTCGGGCGATGGCGCCCTCGTGGAACTCGCGCTCGCCGTCGTCGAGCAGCGACTCGAAGAACGTCGCCAGCTCCGGGTTGGGGAGACGGTCGCCTTCCTGGAGGAGCTGACCGTCGCGCGAGTAGAGCCGACGTCCTTCCTCGGTGAGCACCATGATCGGACCGACCAGCTCGAGGATGTAGGCCTGGGGTCCGTTCAGCGGTCCGCCCTCGCGGGCGAGCTCCACTGCCGGTGCGATGACCTCGGCCAGGGGCAGGCGACCGAGCTTGCGGTGCACGTGCAGGAAGCCTCGGAGGGTGCCGGGCACCGCCACCGATCCCAGACCCGCGTTGAAGACCTGGTCGCAGCCGGGAAAGCGCACGGTCAACGGCTCGAGGCAGGGCTCCCGCTCGCCGGGTGCCAGCCCGCGGCCGGGCGTGTCGACGAAGAAGTCGAAGAGCGTGGCCTCACCCGCCGCCGTGCGACCGAGCAGGAAGCCACCGCCTCCGAAGCTGCTCAGGACCGGCTCCACGACGATGGCGGCGAGACCCGACGCGATGGCCGCGTCGAAGGCGTTCCCGCCCTCGCGGAGCATCGCCGCTCCTGCTTCGGCCGAGAGCGGATGACCGGCGGCAACGACGCCCTTCATCGGTGGCGACCTGCGGTCCGCGCGACGTCACCGAGAGGGGCGACGCCGCGATGCAGGGAGTCTTCGGGGGTCTGAGCGTTCACGCCGGGGATCCGGAGGAGGACATCCGGGGGCGGCGGCGTCGTGCGTTCGGAACCCGGTCGTCGAGGAGCCGCGGATCATCACCCGGTCGCGTGACCACGTCCAGGGGGACGACAGCAACTAGAGACTCTCGAGGAAGCGGAGCAGCGCCTGACGATCCTCGAGGTCCAGCGACACGTAACGGGACTGCGCGTCGGCCGCCTCACCGCCGTGCCAGAGCACGGCCTCCTCGAGGTTGCGTGCGCGGCCGTCGTGGAGGAAGCGGCTGTGCTTGTTCACGGTCTGCACCAGGCCGATGCCCCACAGGGGCGGCGTGCGCCACTCCTGTCCATTGGCCTCGAAGTCCGGGCGCCCATCGGCGAGCCCCGGTCCCATGTCGTGGAGCAACAGGTCGGTGTACGGCCGGATCACCTGCCTGCTCAGCTCGGAGAGCTCGGGATGGACGCCGGTCTCGACTCGACTGACGTGACAGCTCGTGCAGCCGACCTGCTCGAAGAGCTCTTCTCCGTGGAGCACCGTGGCATACGTCACGTTGCGGCGTGCCGGGACGGCCAGCGTCTGCGTGTAGAGCACGACGTCGTCCAGGAGCTCGTCGCTGATCTCCGGCTCACCTCCGTCGGGCAGCTCGGTCAGGCTCACGCGCTGGCTCTCGGAGAGCCCGCCGTCCGGGAACAGGGATGAGGTGATGCCGATGTCGCCCGCGAAGGCTCCCGCCACCTGCTGGCGCACGGACGGCTGGTTGGCTTTCCAACCGAGACGACCGATCGCCTGAGCGCCAGTGACCTGATCCCAGACCCGATTCACCCGACCCGAGATGCCGTCGCCATCTCGATCGTCCGGGTCGGCCCAGCCGAGCAGGGTCTCCTCGGCGATGGCTTCCAGCAATCCCATGCCGATGACGGCGGGTGCGACCCGCGGTGACACCATCCAATCCGAGCGCGGCTCGCCGTAGGCGTGATCGTCGAAGCGGTAGGTCGGCGCCTCGAGCTCGTAGGGCGTGCCGTCGGCGAAGTGGCCCTGAATCGTCTCGTGGTCGATCTCGACCGTGACCTCCGGGCTCGCTCCCTGGATGGCGCGCGGTTGGAACTGACCGCCGTAGTGCGGATCGGGCAGGGGGCCGCCATGGGCCGAGCGACCGGGCACGCTCAGGCGGAACAGCAAGGAGGCGATGCGCTCGCCCTCCTTCGGCGGACGACCCCGGCCATCCTGCACGTGACAGCCCGAGCAAGAGCGGGCGTTGAACAAGGGGCCGAGCCCGTCGCGACCGGCGGTGGAGGCCGGTGCCTGGACCCAGTTCTTGTTGAACAGCGAGTTCCCGACGAAGAACTGGCTCCGGCGCGACTCGTCTTCGAGGTTGCGCGCCGAGAGCGTGAAGGCCTTGCGGGAGTGGTCGTGGACGGTGGTGTCGCCTCCCAGCAAGGCCCGCTGCGCCGGTCCCTCTCCGAAGAATGGCGCGGAGACGCGGTCGCTGCACGCGAGGGCGAGCGACAGGACGCCACCTGCCACCGCCGAGGCGAGGGCCAGCGTAACCGGGCGGGCGCGCTCACTCTTCAATGTTGATCTTCAGCCCGGCGCGCGTCGCCGCTTCGGACAGTGACTGGGCCTGGGTCGTCAGGGCGTCGATGAGTGCCTGGATCGACGCACGTCCCGTCGTGTTCGACTCGACGATGAGTCGGTCGAAGGGAGGTTGCAGGCCCTGGGCGAGACCCACGGACGCAGCGATCTGCTCGCTGAGAGTCGTGGACATGTCGGCGTCGATCTCGGTCAGGAATGCGCCCACGCCGGGCCCGCTCGTGCGTTGGCCGTCGGAGCCAGCGTACTCGCCGGTGAACACGTTCTGGATGCCCTGCGCGTTGCGGTACGCGTCGTCGTGGGTGTTGTCGCTGAAGCAGGAGTGCTCGTCCTCCTGGAGCTTGGTCTGGTAGGGGACGTCGAGACGCTCGCGCGCGAGCTCGAAGCCGGAGAGCATGCCCATGCCGTTCATGATGTTGGTGATCGCCTCGCGCTCGGGCAGGGCGAGGAACTGCTTCCGGTAGTTGTCGGCGTCGGGCTTCCACTCGTTCACCAGGTGATCGAGGTCGTTCACGAGACGCTGGGTGACGATGCGGAGGTAGCTCGCACGACGCTGTGCGTTGGGGGCCGTGCTGTAGTCGGTGAAGGGACGAGCGCCCGCGCCGGTCTCGCTGAGGTCTTGGCCCCAGAGCAGGAACTCGATCGCGTGATAGCCGGTGGAGATGTTCTCCTCGCCCTCCTGTTCGTTGAGGGAGACGATGAGGGCCTCGTCGAGCTTCGGGTAGTTGTCGACGTCGTTGACGATGCCGGCGTTCGGGTTGCCGACCACGCCGTCGACGTAGCTCTCGTCCATGGGCCAGGCATTGAGCAGGCCCTCGGGTCCGTCGTCGTCGTCGATCGGTCCGCTGTAGAACCGGAAGACCTCCGTCTGCCCGTACGGAGCCCGAGCCTTCAGCCAGGCTCGCCGAGCTGCCTGCATGGTGGCGACGCTGGGCCGGCGGAGGAAGCTCTCGATGGCCTGCTGCATCGAGCGAGCCTGGGTGGCGCAGTCGGCGTAGTTGGCGTGGACGAGGTCGGCGTAGTGCTCGATCACGGCCCCCGCGTTGGTGGGCCAGCTCGCGCCCTCACGACTGCATCCGACCTGCGTCAACAGGAGGGTCGCCAGGAGCAATGAGAGGAACGAAGAACGACGTGATGGGTTCGACATGCGAGTGGGGTCCGGTTTCCGACAGTTGGGCACTTCGGTCGAGCAAGAACGATATTGAGAATCGTTATCAGTAATGGCCGGGCCGTCAAGCAGGAACCCGCTTCGCGTGGGCTCGGGTGTGATCAGGCGGTGAGAAAGCCCCTGATTTCACGCGTGATGGTGTCGCCCTCGTGCAGGCCGTCGAGCTGCCAGTCGGAGAAGCCGGCCAGGCCGTGACGAGCGCCGAGCAGGGCGCCGAGCAGGGAACCGCGCGCCACGTTCTCGCCCCCGGCGTTGGCGTTGGCCAGGACCGCCGCCTCGAAGTCGTCGGCGTGCTTCCAGGCGAAGTGCAGCATCGCTGGGAAGGACTGGTCGATGTAGCACGCGACCATCGGGTCACGGCCGCCGCTGGCCTGGACCATCCGCTCGACGGAGAGGCCGAAGCGCGTGCGGCCGATGTCCTCGATGACCTCGCGCAGGTCGTCGTCGGTCAGCAGCGCAGCCGCCAGGAGGTCGACGAAGGCGCGGGTGAAGGCGTCGAGCACGGTGCTCTTGCGGATGGCCTGGACGACGTCGACGCAGAGCGCGTGCAGCTCGCTGCGATCCATCGTGTCGGCGTGCTTGGCGACGACCGGCACGACGAGGGTCAGGGCGTCGATGGAGTCCGTGTTGTGACCGTCGTTGTCGGCGCAGGCGAGGGGGTCCACGCCGCGGGACCAGTTGGCGAAGAACATCCGGTGTGCCGTGGCTGCGTAGGTGTCGCGATGACTTCCGGGCGTGGTCATGAACGCGACGTAGTCCTCGACGAGCTCGGGCACCGTCACGTCACCCCCGCGTGCCGCGACGCCTCGCAGGAGCACCCGGACGAGCTGAGCCTCCAGGGTGTTCTCTCCCGCCGCGAGCCCGAGGTGGTAGTGGTGGTCGCCGCCGCGGACCCAGTACTTCTTCTTGCCGTGGTTGATGACGTCGCCGATGACGCTGCCCTCGTCGCTGCCGCGACCACCGCCTCCGGTGTTGGACAGGTTCATGATCGATCCGCGGAAGCGGTCCTTCGGCGCCACGTAGCCGGTGATGGTCCCGTAGTCGGCCCGGAGCTGGCCCAGGTCGTACATCCAGTGCACGGGCATGGCCACCGCGTCGGCCACGAAGAGGCCGAGCAGCGCGGCGGTCTTGCGGTCGTGGGTCGTGTTCGTCGTCATGAGGGGATGGTGGCACCCGTGGTCGGCGGCGGCTCGTGACCTGCGTCCAGAGCACGCAGGTCCTTTCGTGGTGCGAAGAATCTTTCGGACTCACGGGGCGGCGTGGTGTCGTCGGGGACCGGGCTTCGACTTGGCTCCCAAGTGACTGAAAGGAAGCTTCTTGTACATCACGAGGGAGGGGCTGCGAGGCCTCTTGGCACCCGCCTTGCCTTGGGAGCTGACGTGCGACGCCCACCCTCTTGGCCGTCCACGCTCAGGAGTCCCTGCCGATGTTCAAGACGTTTTCCGCCCTGACCTTCTCACTGCTCGTGCTCACCGCTACCGTGGCGGTGGGCGAGCCCTCTTCCGATCGCGGCCGCGGTCGTGACCGCGGTGGTCGCATCCCGCAGGTGGATCGCGACTGCTCCGAGGGTCGTGGACGCAGCCACGACCCTCTCCGGAGGCGCAACTGCGCGAGGCGCAACGTCGATCCTCCGGTGGACTGGGCCGAGGTCGATGCCCTGGCCGAGGTTCTCCAACGTGCCGAGACACCGAGTCGCGAGGCGATGGCTCGGCTCCAGGCACCGCCCGAGCAGCGACCCGACGACGAGCCGCGTTCGTGGGATCTCATGGACGAGCTCGCCGCCGACATGCGGTCCCTCGATGAGCGGAGCCGACGCGACCAACCGTTGCTCCGCCGCGCCATCCGTCGCGTCGAGGAAGCCTCGGCCTCGCAGCGTGAGCTCGACAGCGGTCGCACGCGACCCCTCGCTCGGCTTCAGCTCGCCGCCCAGGATCTCGAGGCCGCCATGGCAGCAGGCCAGGTTCGAGCGCGAGCCGCCGACGTGTTCCTGCGACGCATCGCGGCCATCGGGCGTTCGCTCGCCGTCGAGGTCATCGAGCTCGTCGAGAGCCGGGGAGCGCCGCGGGGTCGCGTGGCGGAGCTCGTCGCCTTGGTCGAGCTCTCCGACGAGCTCATGGTGAGCGCGCCGATCCCCGACGGGTTTCCGCCCCTGATGGAGGCCGCTTCGAGCTACGCGAACCTGAAGTTCAACCGGGAAGAGTTCATCCAGAACATCCGCGACACCTTCGACGACGAGACCGTCGGCTACGCCTTCTCCATCGTCGAGGACGGCGTGGTCGTGCATGCCGATGCCGTCGGCCTGGCGCGGAAGGCGGAGGACGCGCCCTTCCAGTTCCAGAGCCCGTCCTACCGGATGAACGTCGCCAGCGTGTCGAAGACCATCACCGCGACGGCCGTGTTGCAGCTCCTGCAAGAGAAGGGGATCTCACCGACCTCGAGCATCATCGACTGGCTGCCGCCGAGCTGGGAGCCCGACGAGAGCATCGAGCAGGTGACCTTCCTGAACCTCATGAATCACCGGAGCGGCCTCGATCAGAACCGCAATCGGTCCTACAACTACGATCGTCTCAAGAGCTACATCGAAGCCGACGACGCCTCGACCGCCGAAGATCGAGCCGTCTACCAGTACCAGAACACGAACTTTGCGTTGTTCCGCGTCATCCTCCCGTACCTCTGGGGCTACGACCCGGCCGAGGTCCTGCCCTCGTTCTCGGCCGACGTCGCCCACGCCGCGTTCTACATCGTCTACGTTCGCGAGTACGTGCTGAGGCCGGCCGGCGTGCTCACCGCGGATTGCGATCAGGACCCGACGAGCGCACCGCTGGAGTACAACTTCGACGACCCCACCGTCGCCTCCACGCATCCCGGCGACTGGCGACTCCTGGCCGGTGGTGGCGGCTGGTACCTCTCCGCCGAAGAGCTCGGTGAGTTCCTCGCCGCTCTCTCGAACGATGGGACGCTGCTGCCTCCCGGTGTCCGCGCCTACATGGACGCTCAGTTCGCGGGCTGGAACAACCCGGAGGACTGGTCCTGGGGCTACGGGAACCACGGCGTCTACCGGAATCACGGTGGTGACCTCGGCGTCGATGAGGATCCCGGCATGGGTGCTTGCGTCATGAAGTACACCAACGGGATCCAGGCGGCGCTGCTCATCAACTCGCGTCTCGGTGGTCACGCCTACCAGTGCATCGAGCTCCGCGACGCCTTCGATGCCTCTTGGGGCTGGGAGGACTGAGCTCTCCCGATCCGGCGCGTGGCGCGAACGAACGGGCGGGGGCCGTCCGTTCGTTCGTGCCGTCGGGAGACGCGGGTTCTCGGCGGTCTCGGGTGGTCTTCGCCGTTCGTGGGTACGAACGAGCGTTCGGGTGCCCGAGGCGTCGTGGTGAGCCGTCCATTCCGACGGGTCGGGTCCTGGAAGTGGCTGAAACGGAGGGGTTTCCCACTCGCTCTTCCGGCAGCCTGAGGCCCCTGGCATCCCCCTTGCCTCAGTGACTCCCGTGCGGCGCCATCCCGGCCGCTCGCTCCCAGGAGTCCCTGCCCATGTTCAGCACGACCCGTTCCCTGACCCTCGCAGTGTTCGCGCTCACCGCCACGGTGGCCGCGAGCCAGCCCTCCCTCGATCGTGGCCGCGACCGCGGTCGTGGTGGCTCCCCGCACGTCGGCCGTGACTGCTTCGAAGGTCCCGGTCATCGTCACCGTCCTCTCCGCAGCCGTGCCTGTGCCAGGCGCAACGTCCACCCACCCATCGACTGGGCCGAGGTCGACGCTCTCGTCGCGACGCTCGCCAGCGCTCCCGAGCCGAGCCGCGAGGCGATGACCCGACTTCAGGCGCCGCCCGAGTACCGCGACGACGCCGGACCGCGCTCGTGGGACCTCATGGACGCGCTCGTCGACGACATGCGAAGGGTCGAGGAGCGTCGTCGTCGTGACCAGCCGCTCCTGCGTCGCGCCATCCTCCGCGTCGAGGAGGCCGCCGCGTCGCAGCGAGAGCTCGACGCCGGTCGTGTCCGTCCACTCGCCGGGCTCCAGCTCGCCGCCCAGGATCTCGAGGCCGCGCTCGACGCTCGTCAGCTCGGACCGCGTGCGGGTGCCGAGTTCCTCCAGCGCGTCGCCGACATCGCCCGTTCGCTCGCGGTCGAGGCGCTCGATCTCTTCGAGAGCACCGGAGCCGGCCGAGACAGCACGGCCGACATGCAGGCCCTGCTCGACCTCTCCGACGACCTCATGAGCCGCGGCCCCGTCTCCGACGGCCTCGGCCCGCTGATGGACCTCGTCTCCAACGACGTCAACATGAAGTTCGACCGGGCGACGTTCATTCAAAACATCCGCGACACCTTCGACGACGAGACCGTCGGTTACGCGTTCTCGGTCGTGGAGGACGGCGTCATGGTGCACGCCGACGGCATCGGCCTGGCCCGCAAGACGGCGGACGGTCTCCTCGAGCAGAACCAGACGTACCGGATGAACATCGCCAGCGTCTCCAAGACCATCACGGCGACCGCCGTGCTGCAGCTCCTCGACGAGAAGAACGTCTCGCCGACCTCCAGCATCATCGACTGGTTGCCGACGGACTGGGAGCCCGACGAGAGCATCGAGGACGTGACCTTCGAGAACCTCATGAAGCACCGCAGCGGTCTCAACGACAACGCGAACGACTCCTATGGCTACAACAGCCTCAAGAGCTACATCGAGGCCAACAACGCCTCCACGCCCGAGGATCGCGCCGTCTATGCGTACCAGAACACGAACTACGCGATGTTCAGGATCATCCTCCCGTACCTCTGGGGCTTCGATCCGGCCGAGGTGCTTCCCGCGGTGCCGGCCGACCTCGCCCACGCGGTCTTGTACGTGGTCTACGTTCGCGAGTACGTGCTCAAGCCGGCGTTCGTCTTCTCGGCGAGCTGCGACCAGGATTCGACGAACGCCGCGCTGGAGTACAACTTCGCCGACGACACCGTCGCCGGCACGCACCCCGGCAACTGGACTCTCTGGTCTGGAGGCGGTGGCTGGTACCTCTCGGCCGTGGACCTCGCCCGCTTCCTGGGTGCCCTCTCGCAGGACGGGACCCTGCTGTCAGCCGAGGCGCGGGCTTACATGGAGTCCGAGTTCACCGGCTGGAACAACCCGCAGGACTGGTCCTGGGGCTATGGCGCTCACGGCGTCTACCGCAACCACGGCGGCGACCTCGGCATCGACAACGACTCGGGCATGGACGTCTGCGTGATGAAGTACACCAACGGCATCCAGGCCGGTCTCCTCATCAACTCGCGTCTCGGGACCTACAACTACCAGTGTGTCGAGCTGCGTGATGCCTTCGACGATGCCTGGTACTGGGAGGACTGAACGCTCTCTTCCTGCTCACTCGATGCACGACGCCGGTGCCAGGGCTTCCCGAGCCCTCGCGCCGGCGTTCGTGCGTCAGGGAGTCGGCGCGATGGTGATCGAGTGGGTGTACGCCAGCAGCGGGTCGGTGTCGCGCAGGCTCTCGTCGAGTCGGTTCGCGTCCGCCACGATCCGTTCGTCGGGCAAGACACCCTCCCTTGCGATGGCGACCACGAAGGGATGGCTGCCGGCGATGTCCCCACCGATCGCGCGTGCCGGCACGACGAGCTTGGCGGCTCCCTCGGCTTGCTCCACCTGAAGACCGTCGGACTCGGTCACTCGCCGCAAGCGATCGCCGTCGACGCGGTAGAGACCGAACTCGAGGCCCGGCGTTCCCCGATCTGGCGGCTCGACGTAGATGCTCACGGACGTCGACGGCAGCACGGGCGTCGAGGTCGGGGGAGCGTCCGTCGACCGCACGGCGGCGGCGGCCTCGACCCGCACGTCGAAGACGAGACCCGGCGGAAGCTCACGACCTGCGTCGTCGCGGAACGGGTTCATCACCACGAGGATCACCGCGGCCGCCGCTGCGAGACCGAGACCCGGTAGTAGCCATGAGGGAGCGGTCGGTCGAAAGCGGGTGGCCTCGTCAGGCCCGTCGAGGATCCGGCCACGCAACTCCGCCGGCGGCTCCTCCAGGCCGGCCAGCTTGACGAGGCGGTCGCGCGCCGCGATGTTGTTTCCAAGCGCGTGCTCGACGCGGGATCGGTCGGCGTCGTCCAGCCGGCCATCGCGGTAGGCCGTGAGCTCGGCGTCCGACGGGACCGGCGGCGGATCGCGGCCGTCGGTCTCCTCGGCGTGCGCCGCGAGTCGTCTCATGAGCTCGTTCCAAGATGGCCGGGTCACCCTTGATCTCCTTGTCGTTCGGGCGGTCGGGTGGCGTCGGCACCCCTCCTCATCAAGGGGGGAGTCACCACGGACTGGTTTTCCGAACGAGGTGAAGTGCCGCGCCCGCTGCCCACGAGCATGAGCGGGGCCCAGCGGGCAGCAGGAAGCCGGTTCCGGGCTTCTCTCACGCCCGCGCCGAAGGCGGCGGCGGCCCCCTCACCCTCGGCGAGCGCCGCGTGGAATCGGCCGTTGAAGACCGGCGCCGTCTCGTCGGACAGCGCCGTGCCTGCCGCCACCACCGACGGCACGCCGGCGCGCACGAGCGCCCCCGCCAGGCCGTAGCGGCCGGTCCCCGCGCTCACGGGCGAGCGCCCCGTGCTGCAGCCGCGGAGGTTGGCGAGCTCGAGCCCGGCGACCTGCCGCGTGAGCTCGGGGACGGTCAGCGGCCCGTCGGCCAGGAGCAGTGACGACAGCTCGGGGAAGCCCGGCTCGAAGCGGGCGTGCGCGTCGACGTGGAGCCAGCGAGCCGTCGGGATCGCCCCGAGCACCTCGTCGCGCTCCGCCGCCGTCTCGACGAGGAAGCGGCCGTCGGGTGCGAGACGCTGGTAGGTCGCGAGCGAGCGTCGAGCGCCGGGGAGGTCGCCGCTGGGATCGACGACGAAGAGCGGTGGGCTCGTCGTTCGTGAGGACGTCGCCGACGGGGCTGCCCGTCGCGGGACCCAGTGAACGGGCACGGTCGCGTCGCAGAGGAAGCGCGTGGTGTCACCGGGAAGGGGGAGGGCGGCCAAGGGTGTCGACTGCAAGGGTCCGTGGAGGGCGAAGCTCGTGACCGTGTCGAGATCCTCGGGCGACGGCACGAGCGCTGCCGCGATCGGAGCCACGAGCTCGCGCCAGCCGCGATCGTCGAGGACGCTCACGCCCGCGAGCTCGGCGTGGATGCGGTCGAGGCGTGACCTCAGCTCGCGACGCGGCAGGCTCGTCCGCCGGTGCAGCGTCGTGCGACCCGTGGCGTCGCGTCGGAGAAGCAGGACCTCGTCTTCGAGCGGGATCGCGCGAAAGCTCGGTCCACTCTCGGCACCCATCGGCGCGCCTTCGTCCTCGCAGCGGACCGAGCGGGCGAGGTCCTGGAGCTCGCGTCGGACCGCGCGCTCGGGTGCTCGTCGCTGCTCGCGCCATCGGCCGGACGCTGGACCCTCGAGCGCGACGAGCTCGCCGATGAGCTGCTTCCAGCGGGCGGTGAGCGCCGGGTCGGTCGGGGTCGTGCAGGGACGCGCCGCGTCGAGCCTGTCGACCTCGGCCAGCAAGGACTGCAGGCGCGCGTCGTCGTCGCGTTCGAGAGCGAGGCGGATCCCCCGGTAGAGGTCCTCGGCCCGTCGCGTGAGACCGACGACGACGTCGTGGGCGAGGGGGTGACGAGTCGCGTAGGAGTGGAGGAGCAACGCGCGCTCGTTCGCCTCGGCGGCGAGGTCGAGTCGGCCTTGCCGGCGAAGGGCGTCACTCGCGCAGCTTTGACCCCAGGCGGCGAGTCGATGCAGCGCGGGATCCGAGCCGACCTGCTCGCAGAGCGCGAGAGCCGTGGCTTCGTCACCGACGGTGTGAGCGAACAGCGCGCGGGCCGCCAACGCCCAGCGGGCGAGGCCGCGGGCCTTCTCCGAGCCGCTCTCGAGCGAGGGACCGTAAAGCGCTTCGGCCTCGGTGAGCGACTCGTCAGGGTCTTCACCGGCGAGAGCCGAGGCATGGGCGAGGTTCACGAGCACGTTGGCGCGCTCGAGGTCGTTGCCGACGGCCACGTCGAGCGCTTCGCGCAGGAGAAGCAACGCCTCGTCGACGTCGCGGGGCTCCGGGTCGGGGGATTGGATGAGCAGCCAGGCCAGCGTCGTCTTGCCTGCTCCCAGCGCCTTGGGATCGCAGGCGGCCGTGGCGCACTCGGCCAGGCGCGTGCGGAGAAGGTGGCAGGCCTCGTCGACGGCGCCGGCGCGCGCGAGGATGTCGGCTTCGAGCATCCCGGAGCTCACCGACAAGTGGTCGGCGACGAGTCGGAAGCGACGCGCGGCCTCCCGCGAGTGACGCAAGGCGTCTTCGAGATCCCAGCCTCGAGCCAGGGCGAGCTGCGATCGCTCGTGACTCCACAGCGCGGCCCAGCGATGAGCGGCCGGCTCGTCGAACCACTCGGGCGCTCGCGCGGCTCGGGCGGTGGCGGCGTCGAGCGCCTCGGGCACGCCGGACCGGCGTTCCTGGTAGATGGCGATCATCCGAAGGCGGCTGGCGAGGACGAGATGCCCGCCGGCTTCGGCACGCGACGCCAGGTCTTCGAAACGCTGCGCCAGCTCAGCGATGGGGAGGCTGGCCGCCTGACGGAAGGTGGCGCCCATCTCCTGAAGCAGAGCGCCGTACTCGGCTGGTCGCGGTCGTGCTTCGAAGGAGAGGCAAGGCAGCGTGACCTCCTCGCCGGTGAAGCCGTGTCGCAGGGTGCCGCAGAGCGCGGTCGCCTCCGTCATCGGACCGGGCGGTCGATCGAAACAGGTCGTGCGCCCCAGCCGGACGGGCTCGCTGACGTGACGGTCGTCGGGATGCGACTCGAGCCACAGGGTGGCGTCCCAGTGGCTGGTGTTCACGGCCGCAGGTACCTCGAAGCAGAGCCCGAGCTCGCCTTCGTCGAACACGACGGGGACGACTACGCCGTCGGCGCGCGTGGTCAGCTCGTGATGACCTCGGAGGATGATGGTGGTGCTGTCGACGAGGTCGTGCAGGTCACGCGGGGCGTCGTCCTGCTGCGGGTCCGGACCCGAGCAGGCGAGGAGGACGAGCGCGAGGCTCGCCGTCAGTCCGACAGCACGCGTCGCACGCATCCTTCGATCACCGGTCGGAGCTCGTCGCGCAGCCGATAGACCTGTTCGATCGGCCACCCGGTCAGGGTCGCGATCTCACGGGGAGCATGGCCGTCGGCGAAGCGGAGCTTGAGGTAGAGGTAGAGGGTGTCGCCGTGCTCGCGAGCACAGGCATCGAGCTTGGCGAGGAGGTCGCGGTCGCTGAGGACCTGCTCGGCGTCGAGGTCGTCGCGCAGCTCGTCAGGAGCCTCGAGCGCCTCGAGCCGTCGGGTCTTGAAACGACGTCGTTGGTTGCTGGCGATCCCGCAGGCGGCATCCCAGAGCGCGGTCTCGAGCCGTTCGGGCGTTTGCTCGTGAGCGGGGGTCTGGTCGAGGAAGCGACGGAGAAGACCGTCGTCGCGCTCGTAGAGCTGCACGAAGAGATCGTGCAAGACCTCCTCGACGTCGACGGCGGGGTGGGCGCCGTAGCGACGACGGAGCCGACGGAAGAGGGGACCGGCGAAGCTGTCATAGAGCCAGGCGCGCGACGCGGCGTCGCGATCGAGGAGCGCCCGCAACCTCTCCGAGAGATGCGGGCGGTTTCCCCCCTCGCTTAGGTCCTCCATCGCGCACCCTTCAGCCCGGACTGTTCATGAGTGTTCGTCGCGAGTGGCCGGAGATGCTAGCCGAGAAGGGCGAACGTAGCGTCGAGGCCCGGAGGCGCACTTGACGGTGCGTTGAGGACCGAGAGGCGAGTACGCCCTTCGCAGGCAGCAGATCTGGTCACGCAGCAGGAGACTCATGAATTGTCCGGGCTAGAGGTCGTGAGTCGGCGAATGGTAGCAACGGGCCGGCGAGCTGCCCATGTGGGGTCCATGCACAGCAAGTTGCCTTTTTTCAGTGTTTTGGGCTCCCGAATGCGCTGGGGAGCGCGCTGGCGGGGTCGATTGTTGGCAATCAACGCAATCAATGATTACACTGATGTCGTTCGTTGTTCACGAAGTCGTCGTCCGAGGGAGCCATGGCCAGCATCACGATTCGAAACCTCGATGAGAGCATCAAGCGGCGCTTGCGCATTCAGGCCGCCCACAACGAGCGGTCGATGGAGGAAGAGGCCCGCACGATCCTGTCCGATGCACTCTCCTCGCAGTCATCGGACGACCTGGATCTCGCCGACTCCATCCGCAGGCGCTTCGAGCCGTTCGGGGGTCTCGACCTGGAGTTGCCGTCGCGTGAGCCGGTGCGGGAGCCGCCTGAGCCCGGGCGATGATCATTCTCGACACGAACGTCTTGTCCGAGCTCATGAAGCCGGCGCCCTCCTTCGACGTTGTGGACTGGATCAAGTCACGGGCGACTCACGAGCTCCACGCGACGAGCATCACGCAGGCCGAGATCCTCTACGGCATCCACCTGTTGCCCGAGGGCCGTCGGCGCGACGCGTTCGCGGCCGCAGCCAGCGCGATGTTCGAGGCTGACTTCGCCGGTCGCATCCTCGCTTTCGACTCAGACGCCGCGCGTGCCTACGCCGACATCGTTGCGACTCGTCGCCGTGCTGGTCATCCGATCTCCCAGTTCGATGCTCAGGTTGCAGCCATCGCACGCGACAAGGGCGCGGTGGTCGCCACGCGGAACGTGACTGACTTCGAGGGTTGCGGCGTCGAGGTCTTCAACCCCTGGAGCGCTTGACGAGGCCCCGGTGCCTCGCTGTCGTTCGGTGACGTGCAAGAAGGCCCATGCATCGAACTCAGTGCACCAACGGTTGGCGAGACCGAGGTCAGTCACCCATCTCCATCCAAGAGGTCGTCATGAGAACGAGCTGTCCCCTCCTCCTCCTCGCCTGCTTCGTCCTGCCCGTCGGTGCCGGAGCTCAGGAGCTGAGCCGCGTCTTCAAGAGCGTGAGCGAGTCGGTCTGCGTCATCCGCACGACGAGCGCCGACATCGTCGGTTGGCCCGAGCGCAAGCCGGTCGCCGTGCGTGGGCTCGGCTCGGGCGTGCTCATCTCCGACGACGGCCGGGTCATGACGGCGTCGCACGTCGTGCAGACCGCCGACGACATCGAGGTGGTCTTCCCGAATGGGGACAAGTACGGAGCCGACGTCGTCGCTTCCGAGCCCGCCGCCGACGTCGCCTTGCTCCAGCTCCGCTCCGCGCCTCGCAAGGCGACGGTGGCCGAGCTCGGTGACTCGGATCGCGTCGAGGTCGGCGATCGGATCTTCGTCGTGGGAGCCCCCTTGGGGATCAGCCACACCCTGACCGTCGGTCACGTCAGCGCGCGTCGTCAGCCCCGCGCCACGGTCGGGCTCCTGTCCTTGGCCGAGCTCCTCCAGACCGACGCCGCCATCAACCCCGGCAACTCGGGCGGTCCCATGTTCGACATGAAGGGTCGCGTCGTCGGCATCGTCAGTCACGTCATCAGCCAGTCCGGCGGCTACGAAGGGCTGGGGTTCGCCGTCTCCTCGAACACCGCGAAGGAGCTCTTGCTCGATGAGGGTGCCGCGTGGAGCGGGATGGAGGGCTACGAGCTGGACGAGACGATGGCGCGGCTCCTCAACGTGCCCGACGGTCGACGGGGAGTGCTCGTGCAGCGCGTGGCCACCTTGTCGCCAGCGGACCGAGCGGGGCTGCGACCGGGCACGGTCGAGGCCGACATCGGCGGCGAGAGGCTCCTCCTCGGAGGAGACATCATTCTCAGCGTCCAGGGCATCGCGATCGGCGCCGAGGACGGTCGACGTCGGATTCGTCAGTCGGTCTCCTCCTGTCCCAAGGGTGGGAAGATCCAGCTCGAAGTGCTGCGGGGTGGTGAGGTCGTCCCCATCCAGTGCGAGCGCCACTGAGATTCCGGCATCACCGACTCGACAACTCACTGCCCCGGAGCGAGAGATCCGACATGACCACGTCTGCGTCCCGTCTCCTGATCGTGCTCTCTCTCGTCCTCGTCGCCTGCGGTCCTCGTCCGACGACCCAGGCCGCCGAGACCCCGGCGACGGCTCCGTCGACCCAGGCCGCGACGTCTCCTGCTGCACCGCCCTCCCTGCCTTGGGGCGGGCTCGAGGTCGTGCAGGCCGGCGTGCCGCTGGCCGACGCCGAGCGCGTGGTCGTTCTCTTCCACGGCTTCGGTGCCCCCGGTGACGACCTCGTCGGTCTCGCTGGCGTGCTGAGGGCAGGGCCTGAGGCCGCCTTCGTCATGCCGGCCGCACCGCACGTGCTCGAGAACGGGGGGCGCTGCTGGCGGCGTCGCGACGGGAGCGGGTTCGCCGAGGCGCGCAGCGCCGTGGTCGATCTCGTGGCGCACGTGCACCGCGAGTGCCCCGATGGCACGGTGGTCGTCGGTGGCTTTTCGCAGGGCGGGATGATCGCGGGGAGCCTGCTTGCCGAGGGCTGGCCGTACCTCGAGGGGGCCATCCTCTTCTCGCCGTCGACGGAAGCCGAGCCGCGTCCGCTGCCGTCGTCACCGGCTCCGGTTCTCATCGCGCACGGGCGCTCCGACCGCATCGTTCCCTTCAGTGAAGCGGAGGCTCTCCGCGTGCGGCTGGAGGGCGGCGGTTGCGCGGTGACCTGGCATCCCTTCGAGGGTGGTCACTCGATTCCAGGGAGTGCGCTCGGTGCGGCCAACCAGTTCCTGGCGGGCCTGGGCACGACGGGATCCTGACGAGGCTGTTGGTCAACGCTCCCTGACGAGCTGGACGCTCGCGAGCACCCTTTCGGCGTCAGCGAGCTGTTCCTTCGAGCGCATCATCACCGTGACCTGCCAGGTCCGTCGGCCTTCGTGGAGGCTCAACCCTTCGAGCAGGAAGGTCGGGCTGCCGTCCGAGCTCAAGTACTGAAAGCGACGACCAGAGGCACCGCCAAGGGTGATCTCTTCGGAACGATGCTTGGGAGTGGTGTCCCCGATGAGACCGGCCATCCCCGCCACTGCACCCTCCACCGACGCATCGATGTCGAAGGGAGCACCTTCAACGAGGGTCGCCTGCTGTGCGAGGACTGCGAATCCGTCGCTACGCTCGCCGTAGCGGGCGGTCAGGGACTCGAACGTTGCATGCACCGCCTCCGGGAGCTGGTCGTGCAGGTCCAGCTCCTTGTCGAGTGCCACTGGTGACTCGAAGCTCAGCGCGTCGAAGCGGCGCCGCGGCCAGTCAGGTGCGAGGGACGAAGCGTCGATCGTGAGGCTTGAGACGATGCGCTCAGCGTCCGATGCCATCTTCGCATCGGAATGCGCGACATGGAGCATCCACTGCGTCGTCCCGTGGTGAATCACGACGAGCTGATTGGACATCGGCGGCTCAGACAGGATGCGACAGCTCACTCGGAGGCCAGCGAGACCGTCCACGACGACCGGCTCGGTGACGTAGTCGGGTGGCGAGGTGCCCACGGCAGCCGCGGCATTCGTGATCGCTCCGCGCACGGCACCTTCGAGATTGAGTGCCGTTCCGGGAACGTACACGGCGCGGGTGACGCCCACGAGGAGCCTCTCGTCGCGGCTCATGTGAGACTCGTGGGAGACGAGGCGCTGACGCACGGTCTCGGACAGCTCGGCGACGATGCCCTCGACCGGGTGAAGCGCGACCGGGCTCTCCACCGACAGCTCGTGGAACGTGAGCTGCTTCCAGGCCTTCTTCGGGAACTGCGAACGCTGCTTCTTCCGACGCGCCTCGGCGGTCGTGGTGAGGAGCAGGACCACGAGGCCGGCGAGGATCAGCGCGTGATGACGACGCGAGACGAGCATGGGTCTCAGGCGTCCACGCGTCGCGCGACCTTCTCCTGCGCCGGCTCCGGCTGACAACAGGGCTCGACGTTCTGCTTGCAGTGGCTGCACTGCCCGTGGCCGTGGACCCAGATGACCCGAGCGGGCTGGCCGCAGGCAGAGCAGCGGGGGAGCGAGCACTCCGTGGCATGAATCACGTCGATTTCCTCGGGGTCGATCCTCGTCGAGCGGAGGCCAAGCTACCATCAAGTCGGAGGTGAGCCATGACTCAGCGCAAGCCTGCTGGCCAGTCCATCGAGTCCTTCGCCGAGCACCAGATCCGAGAGGGTCAGGCGGGAGGGCTCTTCGCGAACCTCGAGGGCAAGGGCAAGCCCATCCCCGGGATCGATGCTCCCCACGACGACCTCTGGTGGGTCAAGAACCTCGCCCGTCGCGAAGGGCTCAAGGCCGAAAGCCCGGCCCTCTCGCTGCGGAAGGAGGTCGAGATCGAGCTCGAGAAGCTCCCGAGCCTGTCTTGCGAGGACCTCGTCCGCGAGCGTCTCGAAGCGCTCAACGACAAGATCCGCCACGCCAACCGGACCAACACCAGCGGTGCTCCGACCACGCTCGCGCCGTTCGACGTGGAGAAGCGGATCGCGCTCTGGCGGGAGCAGCGCGAGCAGGGCTGACGACCCGCGACGACCTCGTCATCTGATGAGAGAATGCCCGCCGGCCGGCGCTCCTCGCCGTGGCCGGTGGAAGCGTCCCGATGTCCCCCTCCGAGAACGCGAGCCCGTCCGGATGGGTGCAGGTCGACGCGGCCTTCCTCGACGCGCTGTCCCCCCTGACGGCCGACGAGCTGCTCGCCCATCACGAGGGGGCCGAGGCGGATTGGCGACACGGCGTCAGTGACGCGCTGCCCCTGCTGCCTGTCGGTGAGCAGGTCGTGCAGGCGCTGGAGGAGCACCGAGCCCAGGCGCTGGAGCCCGAAGCGCCGGAAGACGACGAGGTCGAGGAGGAGGACGTCGACGCGGTTCGGCTCGCCCTGCCGCGTCACGCCCTGAACGTGCTCACCGGTCCCACCGGCGAGGGCAAGACGACGCTGCTCTTCCAGGTGGCCGCCCGGCTCGCGCGTGGTGACGACGCCACCGTGCTCTGGCTCCCGCCTGGCGCACGTCTCGACGAGGACGCGACGCTCGAGCTGCTCCCGAAGGACGGTAGCGGCGTCCTGATCCTCGACCGTGCCCACGAGCACGTGACGCGTCTCCATCACTTGTTGCGACGGGCCGGCACGACGGCGGTGCGCGTGCTGGCGGCCTCACGCGAGGACGACTGGGCCTTCGTCAAGGGACGCGACCACGGCTGGCAAGCGCTGGGCGTCCGCTACCACGAGCACGGTGCTCTCGACCTCGACGAGACGTCGGCCGAGCGACTGATCGCGACCTGGTCAGAGCTTGGGCCGGCGGGCCTCGGTCGCCTGGCCGACCTGCCCGAAGGTGAGCGGGTCGCGGAGCTGCTCGAGCAGGTGCGGGAGACACGGGAGAGCACGGGCGGCGCGCTGTTCGGAGGCCTGATCAGCGCGCGTCACGACGACGACTCGCTCGACGAAGCGCTCCGTCGTGCGGTGCCCCGCGTGCGTGAGCACGCAGGTGGAGCCGACCTCCTCCGCGCGCTGGCGGCCGTCGCCCTCATCGATGCGCTCGAGATCGACGGCCTCGATCCCCGCCTCGTCGCCGCCGTGGTCGACCGTGAGGCGGACCGGCTGCACGAGGAGATCCTGGCGCCGCTGGCCGAGCGAGTCGCCGTCGCCCTCGGTGGCCGCGGGAGCATCGGCCGTCTCTGGCTGCGGCACCCTCGGATCGCCGATGCCTGCGTGCGGGTGCTGGCCGAGCTCGACGACGGGCCCGACCTGGCCCAAGTGCTCGTCGCTCTCGTCGACGCGGCCATCCGGCTGGGCGAGGAGCACGACGACCTCCTCCATCAACGCGAGCTCGTTCACCTGAGCCGTCGGGTGCCGCGTCGGCTCGCGCCCTTGCTCGGGGAGGAGCGAGCTGCCGAGGTGGCGGTCACGGTGGCCGAGGCTGCCTGCGATCGAGGTGGACGCGTCGACCTCCACGCCGAGCACCTGCTCGCGCTGACCCGCGCCGGTCGACTCCGGGAGGCGTCCGACTCGGTGCCCGATCGCTTCGCGCAGCTCCGAGAGCTCGTCGACCACGACCTCTCCATCCGGAGCTTCGTCGGAGCCTGGGGTCGGCTCGAGCACGGT
>JBCCFW010000097.1:0-27076 GCA_039029535.1 Acidobacteriota bacterium | reverse complement strand
TGCCGGAGGTACCGTCGATGGTGAGGTTGCCGAAGGAGAGGTTCGCGTCGGAGGACATGACGTCGATGCCGGCCCCACCGAGATTGCGGAGGGTCGTGTCGCCGGTGGCGGTGACAGCGCCGCCGGTGGCGATGACCACGATGCCGCTGCCCCCCGTCGTGTCGACGACGAGGTTGCCGAAGCCGAGATTCACGGTTCCGCCGTAAGTCTCGGAGTAGAGCCCGCTGCCGTCGACGTTGCGGATGAGAGCGTCGCCCCCGACGGTGACCTCACCGCTGGCTCCGTCGCCGAAGTGGATGCCGTCGCCGCCGGCGTCCTCGATGGTGAGGTCTCCCTGGAAGTCGAGGTCGGCATCGCCGCCGCGGAACGCGTGGATGCCATGGCCGGTCACGTTGCGGATCGTGGTGTCACCGGTGACCGTGATGTCGGCGGTGGAGTCGAAGTTGACGCCGAGGCCATCCCCCATCACACCGTCGATGGTCAGGCTGCCGAAGCTCAGGTCGAAGTCGGAGTCGTCCTTCACCTCAATCGCGTGGGAACCCAGGTTGGTGAGCTCGGCGTGGCCCTCGACGGTGACCGTGCCCTGCCCCTCGTCGAGCTCGATGCCCTTGGAGCCCGCGTTGTCGATGGTGAGGCTGCCGAAGCTCAGGTCGGCGTTGAGGCCACCGTCCTCGACCTGGATGCCGTCCGAGCCGACGTTGCTGATCTCGGCGTGGCCCGTCACGGTCAGGGTGACGTCGGTGGCCTCCTCGAAGGACATGCCGGCGTCGGTGGTGTCGTCGATGCTCAGGCTGCCGAAGGACAGGTCGACGACGGAGTCCTCGGTGAAGATGCCGTCGCCACCGATGTTGCTGAGGGAGGCATCACCGGTCACCGCGACGCTTCCGCTTGCGTCCTCGTAGTGGATGGCCGCCCGGTTGGCGCCGTTGTCCGCTCCGTCGGTGTTCTCCACCGTGAGACTGCCGAAGGAGAAGTCGGCAGTGGAGCCGATGACCTCGATGCCGCGCTCCCCCACCGCGTCGATGGACGCGTTCCCGGCGACGTCGAGGGAGACGGTGCTGTTGGCCAGAACCGTCAGCCCGTCGCCACCGGTGTTCTCGATGGAGAAATCACCACCGACGGTGCTGTTGGACACGGCGCCGAAGTACGCGATCCCGTGGCCACCCGTGTCGCTGATCGTCACGCTGTCGAAGTGGTAGATCGTGTCGGCCGCGCCACCGGTGACGGTCAGTCCATTGCCGGCCGTGCCCATGATCGTGAGGTCGCCGAGGTTCAGCGTGCTCCCGGGATCGCTGACGACGAGGCCGTCGCCCCCCACGTCGGTGATGCTGAGCGAGCCGGTGGTCTCGAGGATGCCGGAGAAGTTCTCGAGCAGCACGCCGTGGCCGGTCGAGTCCCGGATGACGAGGTCGCTCAGGGTCAGGTCGGTGATGCCGTCACCGTGCAGGCCGTTCTCGCCACCGACCAGCTCGAGGCCCGAGATGAAGTTGCCGTCGGCGAGCTCGATGACCGGACCCGTGCCGGTCTGAACGAGGGTCGGCATCCCGCCGTCGGCGGTGATCGTGAGGTTCCAGCCCTCGGGCAGGGGCACGCCGGTGGTGTCAGCGCCCGCGCCGAGGCCGACGAGGGCCTGGTTGGCTTCGAGGGTGAACGGAGCGGTGAGCTGGATGTCCCCTTGACCACCGAGGACGAACAGCACGTCGCTCGGTCCGGCCGCGGCGAGGGCGTCTTCGAGGGTCAGCGGTTGGTCCTGGCTGCCGTCGCCGCCGCCGCTGCCGTCGACGAAGAAGACGTTGACGTTCTCACCGGTCAACGAGTCGACGAGGGCGAAGCTGGCGCTCACGGAGGTGTTGCCGACGTGGATGGCGCGCTGCCGTCGGATCCGCGACTGCATGGCGTGGACGTCCCAGTCCTCCCCCGGATGTCGGCGCGCGGTGCCGGCGGACTCGTTCAGGGGGATGCGGACGCCGACGTGGACGACCGTCTCGTCCCGATCGTCACCGCGGCCGTTCTCTTGCCAGAGGCCGCCCACGACGAGCTGGGAGCCGGACCAGCGGCCCTCGGTGGCGAGCTCGCCGATCCACTCGAAGCCGAGCTCGGCTCCGCTCAGGTCGGTGAAGCCCGGACGGTCGAAGTCGCGGTAGCCGCCGCGCAGCCAGAGCTGATGACGATCGAAGGGGACGCGGACGGCGACGCCGGCGTCCCAGCCGTCGATGGCGCCTTCGAAGAAGTCGGTGTCGACGCGCATGACCTCGGTGCCGACGAGCTCGACCTCCTCGAGGGTCGGGAGGCCGCGGCTCTCGAGGTCGTTGCCGGCGAAGTAGCCGTTGGCGTGGAGCCGCACGTGGGGCCAGGCGGCCTCGAGGCCGATCGAGCCCTGGGTGAAGTCGTTGCCCTGGGCGGTCTCGGCGAAGTCGTAGAAGGCGTTGACGCCGAAGAGGAAGCGCTCCCCGCCGAGGAGACGTCGGTAGGCCAGGCCGAGGCTGCCCTGCTGGCTGTCGTCGTCGGCGCCGGTCAGGCGGAGATCGCCCATGAGGGCCCAGTTCGGGCCCTGAGCCAGGGGGAGCTGGACGTCGGCGGAGCCGGCGATGCGGTGGGTCGTGCCCTCGACGTCGAGGCTGAGGTAGCGCGACCACTCGGGCTCGTCGGCCCGGGCGGTCGGGATGAGGAGGAGGGCGAGGAGGGAGATGAGAGACCAGCGCGGGCTGACGGCGTTCATGGTGGGCGGTTCCTGCACCCTGGCGGGCCTCGTGCCCTCCGAAAGTCGGTGCTCGGGAGTGAAAGCGGAATCCGAGTCCGAACTGGGAGGGGCATGGGCGAGAAAGTGGCCGTGGGCCACCACCGCGCTCGGGCCGGGGTCCGCGCCCGGGACTTCAGGGCCCGCCGTCAGGGTTGCCCGGGGATGACCCCGTTGCTCTGGAGGGGCATCGCGTCCTTCGTCCCGATCAAGAGGAGGTGTCCGGGTCGATCGGGGACCGAGCCGCAGCAACCCGTGGGGCGCCGAGACAGCCGCTTCACGCCGGCACCCGCTCCCTCCTCTCCCTGCCTGAAACCGCAATTCCCAGCGCGCGTAGCACGCGGACCCGTGATGTCGAGTCCGGGGCAATTGGTTGCTGGTGCCTGTCATCGCAGGACCAATCAAGGAGGGACCATGTCGCGATCGATCCATCAGAACTCGAGTCGGCGATACGCTCGAAAGTACGGCTCGCACGGGTTTTCGGACTGGGCCGAGCGGATCAAGAAGAGGGAGATCAAGCGCTTCGTCAAGCTCAGCAGGGACTCGCCCGAAGAGACGTTCGCAGCGCTCGACCCGGAGGCGATCCACTACTCAGTCGAGGAGCTTCGGCCACCCCTGTTCTATCCAGCGACGCTGGAGGACGTGAAGGCCGTCATGGCCGAGCTGCCGCCTGGCTACCTCAACGGGGTGCACCAGGTGAGCTTCCTGATCGGGCGTGAGTACATCAACGCCCAAGGGTCGATCGACGACGGGGAGCTCGATCCCTTCTCCGGACGGAAGAGCGTCGAGCTCGAGCCGGGGCTCCATGCCCCAATCGTTCTCGGGACTTACCACCCGCGGACCTGTGACATCCAGCTCTTCGCCTACGCGCAGGATCCATCCGTGGAGCTGAATGAGATCTCGGAGCTGGCGTTGAAGCTCAAGATGCTCGAAACGTTGGTTCACGAGCTCGTCCACCATCAACGAACAGCCCAACACGGCACGCGCGGCCGGTGGCGCATGGATGACGTCGAGAAGGAAGAGGACCATGCGGACAAGCTCACTCGTGAGCTGTTCTACTCGGTGGTCATTCCCTACGCACATCGGGTGTACGGGCCTGATGCTTCGGGTGAGTGAGGCGCTCGACCGACGAAGCGAGTAGCGCTCTCCTAGGACCAGGCCGCCTGAGGAGGCGCCCCAAGGGCGAGAACTGGCGCTACCGCTTCACATCCCACCCGACCACGATCCCATCATCGAGTGTGATTCGGACGGCGAATCGACCTCGACCGGTCGGTGCGTACTTCCATGTCTCCTTGACCTTGGTCTTGAGCACCTTCTGATCAACTGCAACCGGGCGACCAAACGAGTCCTGAACTTGCTCCGCCGTCTCGCCGACCCAGAGCACTCGTCCGAGAATCTTCTCGACTGCAACGACATCGCCGTACTTGTCAGTCAACCGCCTCCGACGATGCGATGCGTGAACGGCAAGAAGCGCCATGGGTAGGCAGCAGACACCGGCAAGGACTAGCAGGCCGATGATGACCGACACGCTCAAGCCTCCCCGGGAGGAGGCTGCTGGCTGCTCGTTGCCCGTCGCCTCCTCTCTGCCGTGACTCCACTTCTCGGCGATCTTGCGTCTCATGGCACGAAGTGCCTTGGTGTCGTTTGTTAGGGGCTCCTCGTGGATCCTGATGGCCGGATCCGACTGCCTGACCCAATGAACTCCCAGATCGGGCTCTCCAATCAGCAATCCACCAACCCAGTCGCCTCGGAATTGGAGTGCCCGGAGCCCATCTCCCGGTTGCAGCCGTACGCTTGGCTCCCCGACATCGGGCCGTTCATGACCCACTACGGGGCCACTGAACCGCACGACCCTTTCCGTCTCGGCATCGGACGGAGGTGCCGAGACCGGATTGCCTTGATCAAGGTCCCGCGAGCCCAGACTCGAGATTGGTAGCTCGGCAGTCACTGGCGATTCATGATTCGCCTCGCCGTTCCCGCTCCTCGCCACGGTCATCCGCTGGACGCCCGTCTCCACTTGCTCGTGACGAATCCAGTACTGTCGCTCCTCGGTCGACTCGCTCATGAGCAGCCAATCGCCAGAGCGAAGGTAATAGCCTCGCCGACCAGGACTCTCGAGCTCGCCTAGCACGATGAACTCATGTCGCTCACCACCCCACACCTGCACGCCATCGGTGGCCCAGTAAGCGAGCTTGGGGGGATCGACGAGCCGTGGTGGCTCAACATGCGGCTGCGTGTCCTTCTTCGGGACCCAGCCCGTGAGAAGGCCAGACCTGATCTCCAGCCAAGCCTGCCCGTCGGACTGGACTTCCCGAAGCACTTGAACGTCGACGCCACCGCCCTCGTCGATCAGAAGGTGTCGCACTACTTCCTCGACGAAAGTGCCGCCTGCCACCTTCGCATCCAACACCGGAATGGTCATGTGCAACCAGTGTTCTTCAGATGTACACGCTTCGCGCCCGAGGACCGGATTGCCACAGGAGAAGAGTCGAACAGTGCGTCCGTCCAGAATAGGCAACCGCGTGGGGAGCACTGCCCAGGCAGGCCGATCTGCGGCCGTGCGCGTGTAGCGGATGTCCTGCGGAGGAGAGGGCGCCGGCGTGCGTGGCCGACGACTACCCCGGAAGCCTCGCGAAGGCTGGTACGAAGTCGACACACTGGCCGGGCTGGCGGTGCCCCCAGCGCAACGTTCAGCCGAATCGTGACGGTGGACGTGATATCTGCCGGTCTTCGAGTCGACATGGCCACCGCACTGGTCGAGCCCACCGCTGTGACCCTCCGCCAGGCTTGCAGCCAATGCAAGAGGAACGGTGAACAACGCCTGCGGGATGGGTTTACTGGCCCGTTCTCTCCAGCCCCAGCCTGGTGCCGCCAGCCCCACTCTCGGCGAGTTCAAGAAAGCCGTCCACGCTGCGATCATGCCTCTGATTATCCGCCCATCAAGACATGGCGTCGGTAAGTTAACTTGCGCCCTGGTAGCGCCTGGTCAGAGCAAGCAGCCCTCGCCGACCCGAAAGCAGGCCTCGCCCGGAGCCAGGGCTCGCGACGGCGGCCGAGGCCATCGGAGCTGCAGCATCATCCCGTCGTCGGTGAGCTCGCCCGAGAGCTGGCCGGTGATGCGGGGCTTTGGTCTCTATTGCTTACCACCACACCTCCTTCGAAGCCACGACCCAGCGAGCGCCGGGATAGCCTGAGCACTTGGTGGAGAGAGGCAGATGAGCGAAGAGACGCAGCTGAGAAACGACAAGCCAGCCGATTACGAGGGAGAGGAGCGGTCTCTTCAGTCCCAGCTCGACGACTTGAAGGCAGAGCTCATTGCCCAGGACCACCGCACGATCCCGGCCTTGAAGACGTTCTTGGGTCGCAAGCAGTGGGAGGAGTCAGACCCGAGAAGAAGGGCCGCCCGGGATGCCCTATTCTGGGTGATCTTCTCCCCGGTCATGGCCACCGTAGCGACCGGTGGCTTTCTCATCACGCTATTCGCTGGGCTGACCTGGAGGGCAACTGAGCGACAAGCGGACGAAGCTCGGCGGCAGGCCGTCGAAGCGAAGCGACAGAGTGACGCTGTCATTGAGCAGAACACGCACTTCCAGGAGCAGCTCAGGCTTCAGGCGGATCAAATCCGACAGGAGCGAGAGCTGACTAACGCATCTCGTCGTGCCGAGCTCCTGGCAACTCTCTATGACCGGCGGGACTGCAGGCCCGATGAACTGCCTGAGTCAGAGAAGGCGGACTGGACCCCGGAGAAGTGTCCGCCCAGGGCCAGTGCTCGCGCCCGAGCAGAAGCTGCCGTCGCGTTCTGGCAGCTGGAGAAGTCCGCGGGGAACGACAGGCCGCGACTGATGAGTGTCGATCTGGCCGGCGCAAGGATGTGGCGCCCCAACCTGTCCGGAGCGACGCTGTCGCTCGCCAACTTGTCCGGCACGCACTTCTGGGAGGCGAATCTGTCTGGGGCGACGCTGGTGGAGACCCGCCTACCAAGAGCAGAGTTCGTAGATGCCGATCTGTCCGGAGCTCGGCTCTGGAAGGCCAACTTGTCCAAGGCGGAACTGTCGTTCGTCGACCTGTCCGGGGCGGACCTTGGGGAGGCTGACCTGTCGGAGGCGGGGCTCATGGGCGCCAACCTATCCGGAGCGGTGTTCCTGAACGCCGACCTGACCACAGCAGCCCTCCAGAACGCCAACCTCTCTGGGGCGAATCTTGAAGGCGCCGACTGCTCCGGAGCGTCTCTCCCAAGGGCCAACCTCTTCGCCGCCAATCTTCGAGACACGACGTTGTGCTGCGCTGACCTCTTCCTCGTTGAAAATCTCCGCGGCGTTGAGTTGGACGGATCACGCCACGACGCCTTCACTCGTTGGCCCGAAGGCTTCGATCCGATCGCGGCAGGTTCGACTCCTGTCGCGTGGTGGAACGAAGCTCCCAAGGAGTAAGCCGCAGGCCGAGTGCGGTCGCGACTATTGCGCCCTGTCGGGTCCGAGCCCACAGCGCAGCATGGCGCCGCTCCGCTGCAACCTTGGCTCACGCCGAAGCGGATCAGGCCCTACACGCCAAGAGCGAATGGCAGGGCCGAGCGCTTCATCCAGACGCTCACTGGCTCCCAGACACGGACGCGCCTACAGGACCTCAGGCCATCGACATCGAGCCCTGGCGACCTGGCTGAGTCACTGCAATGAGCACAGGCCGCTCCAGAGGCTCAGGCAAACCACCCAGTAAACCAAACCTGGATACCGCAGCCCGTGGCCACTTCAGGAAACGAGAAGTCTCAACCGGTGTCACCTGGTGCCAAAGTGGTGGCAACAAACCGGCGACTTGGCAGGAGCGCGGGTCACACGAAAGCGACTTGGGTGCGAGCGTAGGCGCTTCGATATCAGGCGCTTGCGTGGCGCGCCCACCAGGACTCGAACCTGGGACCCCTAGATTCGAAGTCTAGTGCTCTATCCCACTGAGCTACAGGCGCGTGGTGGACGGAGAATAGCACTGTTCCGTCCTCACGGAAGCCCGGAACCCCGTCTCCGCACGCCGACCACGTCCTCCGACGGCCTAGAAGCCTCATCACGGCCGATTCGCCCAGGCTCAGGAGCCGCTCGTGGCCGACATCTCGTCGCCAAGTCGTCCTCCGGTGTCGCGGCAACCCTGCACCCATTGACGTCGGCCGCCCTGGCTCCCACCCTCCAGGCTCAGCGAAGGCCCTCACGACGCAGCCCCGAGCCCCTAATGACCCACGCCATCGACCGACTGCTCGACGACCTGCATCTCATGCGGGGTAGCCGGGTCCTCCACGTCGGCTTGGACACCACCCCCACCGCCGAGCGCCTCCGAGATGACCGTGACGTCGAGGTGACTCACTTCACGCCTGCGTCCGACTTGTCCGCCCTCCCCCACGACGACGGCTGCTTCGATGCGATCGTGTCGGAGAGCCCGGACCTCCACGGTCTCGCTTCGGAGCCCGCCGCCACCGAGCTCACCCGCGTGCTGGGAACCGGTGGCCTCATCGCCCTGCTCGCTCCCACCGTCGAGTCGGAGCTCCCCGAACGTCTCGCACCCGTCGACGAGCTCTGGCCCTGGCTCACGACCGCGCCCTCCCTCCGCGATCTCCAGCGGCTCTACCTCGAGGCCGGTCTCCGGGTCGTCAGCGCCGTCGATGAGAGCGGCCTCCTCCGCGAGCAGCACGAAGCCTCGAAGACCTCCCTCCTCGCCGAGACCTGGCGTGACGCCAAGGAGCTCCTCAAGTTCGGCGTCGTGCAGCTCACGCGCGTGAGCTTCGCCAAGGGGCGTCCCCACCTCGGCGACGGGGCCCGGAAGAGCTGAGCGACGTCGACAAGGGGTCGAGTCACCCGCAGCACCTTCCGGGCCATCACGGCCTCAGGGACGCGCCGCCATCCGACGCAGGTCCTTCTTCTTCACGCGCTTCCCGAGGATCTCCGCCAGGGCACGCTCGAGCACCTCGTCACGCCCCTGCCGGATCCCCTCGCGGGTCGGTCTCACCGTGATGTCGGGGACGATGCCGATGCGCTGCGTCGGCGTCTTGTCCGGGTAGAACACGCCGATGCCGCTGATCATCGTGCGCTCTCCACCCGGGAGAGCGATGGCCGAGACGTTGCCGTCGGCCGCCGCCGTCGTGCTGCCGATGACGATCGCGTTGGGCGAGGCGCGGAAGGCCATGGCCGTGTACTCGGCTGAGCTCTGACTCACCTCGTCCACGAGGACGACGACCTTCCCGTGCCACGCCGGCTCGGTCGGCGTGAGCGACAGTGGCTGCCTCCAGCGGAAGGCACCGGGATTGCTCAGGTCGGCAATCGTGAAGCAGACGAACTCCGTCGGCTCCTTGATGAGACGCTGACCCAGCTCGAAGACGGTGAAGTCGCTCGGGTAGTTGCGGATGTCGATGACGAACCCCTCCAGGCCCTTCATCTTCTTGATGTAGCCCTCGATGTCCTCCCCCTTGATGTCCGAGAGCTTGAGATAGCCGACCCGCTCGCCCAGCACCTGGAAGGTCTCCCCCTCCCGATCCTGCCAACGCCTCGGCGCACGACGTTCCTCCGCAGTCACTCGCGTCACGCTCAGCTCGCGTCGCTTGCCGTCACGGTCGATGACCAGCCGGCAGGGACCGCAAGCCCCGCGATTCATCGCCCGCGCCAGGTCGCGGCGACGCGTGGGCTCGTTCGAGGCCGCGTAGTACGGCGACCACTCGTTGACCAGCGCCTTCACGCTCCGCCCATCCATGGAGAGCAGCGCATCGCCGACCTGCAGCCCGCTCGGCTCATCGTCCTCGAGATGGGCCAAGCGGACGACCACGGGCTTCCCTTCCACGAAGCGAAGGTCCACGGGGAGGCTGCACTCGCCCACCGGCGGCCGGCTACCGAGACCACTCCAGAGATTGGCGTGGGTGTCGTGGACCCGCGCGATGAGACGGAGCAAGGCTCGTCGATACGCGTCGCGACCCTCCGCCGCCGCGAAGACGGGGATGAGCTCGCGCATCACGTCGTCCCGGTCCTCCTCGATGAGGTCGCGATAGGGGAACCAGTACTCGATGATCGTCCAGAACCGGTAGAGCGCGAGCAGGCGATGACCGGCGTCCACCTCGTCGAGCTGTCCGTGACCGAGCTCCCGCGAGAAGTCGGGGTTGCCGGCGCCGGAGACCTGACCCACGAAGAACTGCTTGCTCGCAGGTCGGTTGGCGTGGACGTGCTCGAGCGCTACGGACAGCTCGTCACCCAGCAGCTCGCGGTCACGGATCCAGTCGATCTCCGGCAGGAGGTGCATGCCCTCGGGCGGGAACGCACAGACCGAGCACGGCGTCACCGGGCCGAGCCTCTTCAGCCAGCTCAGGAGCGCGGCGTTGCGCATCGTCGCGTTCGACGCCTCGAGCACCGAGGGCAGCACGCGGAAGAGCTCGTAGTCCCAGTGCAGCTCACCGGCAGCCACGCGCGGATGATGGTGCTTGAGGAAGCCCCAGACCTTGCCGAGCAGCACGAGGCTCTCGACCTGCACGGCGCTGAGGTCACCGAGCTCCACGCCGGCCCCTTCGAAGAACTCCGTGTCGGTGTCGAGGATCGTCTCGACCTTCACTCGCTCCGGCGCCTGCGCGATCGGCTGACCGTCGACCAGCAGCTTCAGGTCGTCCACCCAGGCTCGACCCGTTCCGACCAGGAGCGCACCAAAGAGCAGCCGGTCCGCGTCGCCCTCGATCCGCATGGTGATCGAGTACGGAGCCCAGTCGTTGGTGCCGCTCACGACCTGCCCGGCCATGTTCTCCAGCGTGAGCATCCCCGACGAGCCGTCCTGGCGCATCCACAGGCCGACACGCCCCTCCACGTCCTCCGTCTTGATCTGTCCTCGCAGCTCGACCTGACCGCCACCGAATTCGACGGGCAGCACGCGGGTGACCACGCTGAACTGACCGGCGCTGGCCTCGTCCCGCTCCAGGTGCAGCGACCACTTCCCCTCCTGCACGACGTTCCCGTCGACGGAGACGGTCTCCGGCGGGCCGCCACGCCACCCCTGCGGCTGGCCGTCCTCGTGCTCGCCCTCGAAACGCAAGGCGCGATCGAGCTCGTCCCAGTCCGTGGCCGCCGCCCTGCTCGCTCCGAGCACGGCGAGGCTGCCCACCATGAAACCGACCAGCCAAGCGCGCCAGCCACCACTTCCTACTTCGTTCCTCATGCTCTCTCCAGTCACGTGATGTCTTCGATTGATATCGAGGGCCATGATGCTCACTCCCTGAGCCTCCCTTGCTTCACGCTCCCCGTCGTCACGTTCTCCACCGTGTACGAGAGGAGGCCCGGCTGGACCTGCACGAGCCGCTCGTCGTCCAACCAGCTCCACGGTCCCGGTCCCGTGGCGCCCAGCACCCACGAGACGGCGTCGTCGGAAGCCCGCGGAGGCCCCGTCCACAGCACGCGACGCTCGGCGTTGGCCGCGTGGGTGTCCTGCCGCAGGTAGAGATGATGCCCACCCGGCGAGAAGCTGACAGGGACCATCCGCCGGGGCCCCCACCAGAGCGGCTGACGTCGTCCCGAGAAGCCCACCGTCTCCAGCCGCACCTCGTCACCCTCCGCCACGCTGACGATCACCTCCGGTCGCTCGGGATGCACGAGCCAGCCGGCGATGCCGACCTCGTGCCGCAGCTCCACCGGCGCCGAGCCGTCGAGAGGCACCGCCCAGAGCCGGCTCTCCGGCCGAGGCCGACGCTGAAGGACCTGCTCGACGACGACGACCCGCCCCTCCGCACCCAAGGCACACGGCCGCACGGAAAACATCGAGTCCTCCTTTCCGAACGGCTCGAGCACCGTGGACTCGTCCTCCCCCACGACATGGATGCGCACCGGCCCCGCCTCGTTGGCTCGCGAATGCGCCTCACAAGCGATGACCCGGTCGTCGGCATCCCAGCCAGCGATCGACCACGTCGGCCCTCGTCCCTCGCCGGCCAGCGCCGCCACGAGATGCTCGCGGCTCTCTCCCTCGGCGATCTCCTGCACGACGAGTCGTGCGTCCTCACCACGCCCCTTCATGAACGCGAAGCGCTGCTCGTCCCGATCCAGGCTGACGCCGTGACTGCTCCACGCGAGCGCGGCCGCCTCGCTGGGCCCTGGAAGTCGGGCGAGCACCGATGACGTGTCCTCGCGCAGCGAGCGTCGCTCGATCGTCGCACCCACTGCTGGATGCCAGTCACGCCTCGCACCCACTGGCGACGCTTGCAGGACGGCCGCATCACCCGACGGGAGCCAGGCCAGGAGTCGTCCACCCTCGGCGACGACCTCCAGTCGAGGGTTCGCGACCGTCTCGAGCTCGTTCAAGTCGATGCCGAGCAGCGCAGACCCTCGCCCGCCCCTCGCCTGAATCGCGAGCAGCTCGCCGTCGGGCGCCGCCTCCACTCGCTGCACGTAGCCAAACTCCGTGGCCGCGGGCGGTCGCTGCACGGACCAGACCCCGAAGCCAGCGAGGACCAAGGCGGCCAGCACGGCCGCGAGCTGCGGGCCTCGACGGGCGCGTCGGCCGAACCAGTGGAGGTCGCCCCCCAACCAGCTGCGGCCGCGAAGCGCGGGCAGCCCGAAGAGCCAGGCCCCGAGCCCGACGGACACGACCTGGGTCAGCAGACACCAGGTCAGCAAGGCTCCCTCGACCTGTCCGTTGACGATGCGACCGAATCCGAACAGCACGGCCACCGCCCAGGCCAGCAGGCACGCGCCCATGAGAAAGCTGCCGCTCGTCATGATGACGGAGAGAAGCTGACAGGCAGCGATCAGCGCGAGGCCGATGAGCAAGACCGGACCGAGCGCCGAGGGGATGCTCGGCTCCGAGCGATGCTGCGCGATGAGATCGAGCGCCATCAGTGGCGCCGCCATGAAGGCCAAGCCCAGCACTCCGACGAGGTGCTTGCTCAGGAAGACGAAGGTCGCCGACACCGGTCGTGCGAGGAGAAAGCGCAAGCCGCCCGCTCGTCGCTCGGACAGCAAGAGCTGCCCTCCGAACAAGGCGACGAGCGCGAGCAGCACGATCGAGCCAGTCACGGTGGACTCGCGCAAGACGTCTGCCGGCGGCCGCTCCCCTCCCCGAGCCCCGAGATACCAGCCGGCACTCGTGAGGCCACCCACCGCAAGAGCACCGGTGAGGGCGAACGGAAGGTGTTGCCGAAGCTCCTTTCTCCAGAGCTCACGCCACATCGGCGGCCTCCTGCTCGAGAAGAAGATGACGCGGCCGCATGCGCAGGGAAACGAGCCAGCACGCCCCCGCGACGATCCCCAGGTGGAAGACCGTCTCGAGTACGGACGGCTCGAGCTCGAAGACGAACTGGCTCACGAGGGCGAGAACCAGCGTGAGGACCGTCATGAGAACGACGGCCAAGCCAAAGCTCACCAACCAACCACGGAAGAACGTGGCGACCAGCTGAGAACAAGGCAGGATCATCAGCACGCTGAGCCCGGTGAGGAACAGCCATCTCGGCCAACTTCCGCCCGACACCTCACCGACGAGAAGGCTCGCGTCCGACACGATCACGCCCGAACGTAGGTGCCAACTCAGGATCACCCCCGCAGCGGGGAGAACCGGCAAGAAGCTCGCAGCGGTGCCGACGAGCAGCTTGACCGAGAGCCACGCCACGTGAGGGACGGGACGCGTCAGGAGGAACGCCAGACCGCCGCCGTCTCGTTCTCCGACGACCTGCCTCGTGCCGATGACGATGGCACCCAGGGTGCTCACGATCGACAGGAGGCCCGTGAGCTGGTGACTCGTTGCCTGGCTCATCATGCCCCGCGTGTCCTGCACGACCCACGGCCAGAACAAGACGACGCCGGCAGCGAGGAACAACATGACCGCGATGGGAGCGACTTGCCGAATCTCCTTCCAGACCAAGGCCTTGATCACGATCTCACCTCGAGCGACGACGGTGAGGCCAGGTGGTCCACGACGAGGTCCTGCAGGCTCCGCTCCACGATCTCCATCCGGTCCGGCTCCGTCGCCCGACAGGCGGCCTCCCAGTCCGGGCCGAAGTCACGCACGTCCAACAGCCAGGACCTCCCGTCCCGCTTGGTCGCGTGAGCCGGGGGCAGGGTCGGCGAGTCCTGACCGTCGTACCAGAGGCGGACCTGACGACAGCGCGCCTTGAAGCCATCCAGCTCTTCATCGACGACGAGCCGCCCTCCCACCAGCACGCCGATGCGATCGGCGATGCGCTCGACCTCGTCGACGAGATGCGAGCAGGTGAAGATGGTCGTGCCGTCATCCTGCGCCACCTCGATGAGGACTTCCTGCCATTGCTGACGAACGAGAGGATCGAGCCCGGCACCCGCCTCGTCGAGAAGCAAGAGCTCCGGGTGATGACCGAGCGCGAGGGCCAGCAGGAGCTGCGCTCGCATGCCCTTGGAGAGCTGGCGCACCTTCCGCTCCCGAGGAAGCTCGAAGCGGTCGATCAATCCCTCCACTCGGCCGTGGTCCCAGCGGTCGTGGAAGGCGGCGCTGAAGCGCGTGATCTCGCCGACGCGCATCCACGGGTAGGCCGCGAGGTCCTCGGGCACGTAGCCGAGCCGTCGCTTGAGGGCGAGGTCGTCTTGCAGGGGATCGAGGCCGAGCAGGCGGACGCTGCCGGCGCTCGGCGCGAGGAAGCCCAGCATCGTGTTGAGCGTGGTCGTCTTCCCGGCGCCGTTGCGGCCGAGCAGGCCGTAGACCTGCCCCGGCTCGACCCGCAGGTCCAGGCCGTCCACCGCCGTGACGGTGCCGAAACGTCGCTCCAGGCCCTGGATGTCGATGGCGGGTTGGTTCATGTCCCAGTGTCCTAGTCTCATGGGTCAATGAAGACGCAGCGGCGCTGCGCAGGTTTCAGGGTCATGACCGATTTCAGCCCTCTTCGCCGAGACGCCCCAGCCGCTCACGCACGAGCGCGAGGAGCTGCTCGGGCTCCACCGAGAGGTGAAAGGCCTCGGCGACCAAGGCGTCGACACGGCCCGTCAGGAGCTCGAGCCGAGCAGGCTCGGCGAGCCAGGCCGTCCGTTGCGCGACGAACGTCCCGTGGCCCCTCCGGGTCTCGACGACCCGCTCCTGCTCGAGCTCCCGATACGCCTTGGCGACCGTGTTCCGGTTCACCCGCAGGGTCACTGCCAGCTCCCGCACGGACGAGAGAGCGTCCCCCGGCTGGAGACGACCCGAGGCCACCGCCAGCTTCAGCTGCCGCTTCACCTGGGCGAAGATCGGCTCCGCCGAACGGGGGTCGATGCTGAGCTGAAGACCAGGTGTCACGGTGTCATGCCTCAATATGACAATACGGCTCGACCGGTCCCCCGTCAAGCCAGGGCGCCCTGCCCCTCTCAGGCCGGTCTCAGCGCTGGTGAGACCGGAGGGACAGGTCCTTCGGCGCCGGCGGCGGCGGGACGGTCACGGGCTCGCGCTCCAGCTTCTCGAGCAAGCGATCGACGGCCGTGTCGAGCTGGAGGTCCGAGCCGAGGTAGGTCGCGTGCGGGAGGTTGTCGACCACGACGTCCGGCTCGACCCCGTGCCCCTCGATGAGCCACGCCCCCTCCGGACCGTAGACGCCGAACTCTGCCGCCGTCGCGATGCCGCCATCGACCAGGAAGTTCGAGCTGGTGAGCCACACCTCGCCACCCCAGGTTCGCGTGCCGATGAGCTCGCCGAGACCGATGCGACGGAAGCCTTCCGCGAAGGCCTCACCGTCCGACGCCGTCCGCTCGTCGATGAGACAGGCGGCGTGACCGCGGAAGGCGTGGTGCATGTTCCAGTACGGCCGACCGACCCGTGACTTCCAGTACATCCAGGCCTGACGCTGGAGTCGTGAGAGCAACCACGAGTCGATGTTGCCGCCGCCGTTGTGCCGCACGTCGACGATGAGCGCTTCCTTCTCGAACACCGAGGCGTAGTGACGGGTCCACTCCCCCATGTCCCGCGTGCCCATGGCGCGGAGATGGATGTAGCCGATGCGTCCGTTCGAACGCTGCGTCACCCGCTCGGCACGCTGGAGCTGCCACTCGTGATAGCGCAGGTCCGACTCCTGCCGCGTGCTCCAAGGAATGACGACGACGTCACGCCGTCGCGCTCCCCGCTTCAGCTCCAGCCGCACTTGCTTGCCCGCCTTGTCACGAAGCAAGGCGTTGAGGTGCGATGCCGACAGGGCATCCTCCCCGTCGACGCGCGTGATGACCTCGCCCACCCGCACCTCGAGGTCGGGCCGGGCCAGCGGCGACCGCAGCTCGGGTCGGTCGGGGTCGTGACGATGGATGCGCTCGATGCGGTAGCCGCCCGCATCGGAGTCACGGACGAGCACGGCACCGAGATGCCCCGGTCGCACCTGAGTCTCGCCCTGACGATGATCGCCACCGTAGACGTAGGAGTGCAGCACCGAGAGCTCGCCGATGAGCTGCGAGAACACGTCGGCCAGCTCGTGCCGGTCGGTGACCCTCGCCACCAGTGGCCGGTAGCGCTCGCGCATGGCCGGCCAGTCCACGCCGTGCATGGTCCGGTCGTAGTGGTAATCGCGGAGCAGCCGCCAGGACTCCTCGTACATCTGCTCCCACTCCTCGCGGGGCGAGAGCGGGAAGCGCCAGCCGGAGAGATCGACGCGGTTGCTCTTCTCCAGCTTGGCCTTGCCACCACTCGCCGACACCACGTGAAGAGCACCGTTGCGACCGATGAGGAGCTTCTTGCCGTTGCCGGAGAGGTCGAGCTGGTCGTGCCCGGTGACGACCGTGGTGGTGTCCCCCTCGTGATCCCCGATGCGCACCGCCAACAAGCGCTCGTCGCCGCCCAGCGGATCGTCGGTGAAGTAGAGGTGCTTCTCGGTGACGAAGAGGTCGCCGTAGTTGCCCCGATCGACCGGGAGTCGGTAGAGCCGCTGCTCGATGTCGGTGAAGTCGATGGCCTTCGAGCGCCCACTGCTGCTCTCACCGTCGTCCGAGCCCTCCTCGTCGTCACCGGAATCGTCGTCGTGCAGCTCGTCCGCCGGAAGGAACGGGAAGCGCAACCCATCACGCAGGGCCAGGGCGTAGAGCGAGGCCGAGCGGTCGTAGAAGGGGTCCGGCTGACGCGTGCCCCAGGGCGAGCCGACGAGGCTGCGGAAGGTGCGGTTCGACAGGAAGTAGAGCCACTTCCCGTCGCGTGAGAAGCGGGGCGACCAGCTGTCGTGACGCGGGCTGGTGACCGCGTGCGTCTTCCGCTGACGCGTGTCGTGGACGTGGAGACGCCCCTGCCAGGACTGACCCACCGAGTCGACGAACGCGAGATAGCGGCTGTCCGGTGACCAGCTCAGGCCACCCGGGATCCACACCTCACTCTGAAGCACCAGACGCTTGCGGCCGCTCGAGACGTCGGCGACGAAGAGGCGGTAGTTGCGGTCGGTGAAGGCCACCTTCTCGCCGTCGGGCGACACGGCCGCCCGCCACATGAGGACGTCGGCCCCCTCGGTGACCGCGTCGGGGTCCCCGAGTCCGTCGGCCGGCTGGAGCTCGAGCTCGACCTCGCCGGTCGCATCGGAGAAGGAGAGGACGGTCTCGCCATCGGGCATGAGCCGCGCGCGGCGATGCCGCACGCCGGGGTCGCGGTCGAGGTGCACGCGCCGACCGGACCCCACCGGGGCGACGAAGATCTCTCCACGTGCCGTGAGGACCACCTTCTCGCCCTTCGGACCGAGTCGGGCCGAAGTGAGGTAGTCCGATGGATCCTCGATCCACTTCTCCTGGAGCTGCTCGAGGTCGGAGCTGAGGCGGATGTCGAGTTCGACGTCGGTTCCCGTGGTGAGGTCGTGCAAGCGCAGGTCGGCGCCGAGCTGATAGACGACGCGTCCCCGGGACAACGAGGGCGACCGCAGCTCGTACACGGCGTGGTGCGTGTGCTGACGCAGGTCACCGCCATCGAGGGTCATGGACCAGAGGTTCATGGTGCCGTCGCGCTCGGAGGCGAAGTAGACACGGTCGCGCCAGATCATGGGGTCGCGGCTGCGACCGGCGAAGTCGGTGGTGAGCGGCCGGGCTTCTCCCTGTCCTTCGGTGAAGCTCCAGAGCTGCTCGGCGGTGCCCCCGCGGTAGCGCCGGGTGTGACTGCCCTGGAACGGGAGCCGGGTGAAGACGAGCCGTCCGTCGTCGGCGTAGCTCCCGTCCGCCGCCTGCGACAGCGGGAGGACCGTGCGCTGCACCGGAGAGCGCCGGAGACGCACGAGCTGGGTGTCCGGCAGGCCCGAGTAGGAACGGGTCGCGTAGAGCAGGTCGCCGTCGGGGGTCCACGCCACCGGCCGCGTGCGGCGGTCCGAGCGCTGACCGTCGTGGGTCCAGCGCTCGGGCACGCCACCGGCGAGGGGCATGGTGTAGACGTCGACCGTGCCCTCGCGCTGACCCGCGTAGGCGACGGTCTGCCCGTCGGGCGAGATCACCGGATGGCTTTCGCGACCCGGATGGCTCGTCAGGCGACGGGCGACGCCTCCGCGCACGGTCGTCCGCCAAAGATCCCCCTCGGCCACGAAGACGAGGTCGTCGCCGGAGAGGGCCGGCATTCGGTAGTAGCCCTTCGGCCCCTCGAGAGCGTCGGCGACGGAGACGACGCCGACGAGCGGCACGAGGAGAAGGAGGAGACGGCGGAGCGGAGACGGGCAGCAGGGCATGGGGACCTCCGAAGCGGGCCATCATGCCCGAGCTACCAACCGTCTCCCCAGAACGGTTGCCCGCCCGTGACCGGGCGGGCTCGGACCGCCGCGCTCACGCCTCGGTGGCGACGGGCTCCTGCCGCGGCTGCGTCTGGTCCTCCCAGGGCTCCGTGATGCCGCGAAGGACGGTGGACGTCCCGTCGAGCGAGCCCAGCTTGGTGTCGAGCGAGGAGCAGTTGCAGTTCGGGATCGCGTTGCGATCGGCGTGGAGCTGAGCGAGCTGAGCGTCGAGCTGGTCCTGAGTGGCCAGCAGGGTGGTCGCGGTCATGCAGTTGCCGTCGGGACAGGCATCGATGTCGGCGGCGAGCGTCGCGTAGTCCGCAGCCAGGCCGTCGGCACTGCTTTCGAGAGCGGCCGGCGTGGACAGCGGACCGGGAGCGGGAAGGACGAGCGAGAGAGCGAGGACGAGGGACGTCGTGAGCATGGCTGTGCCCTCCGAGGGCGAGCGACGTCAGCGACATGCCGACGTCACCTGCTGGAGGGCGGGCCGTGTTTCTCGTCCGGTCGTGCATCGAAACCGGGGCTCGTGATGGCCTTGGCACCGGACGTTCTTCCGGTGGAATGACCGCTCCTTGATTGCTCGGCGACCGGTCACGAAACGACGGTTGCGGACCGCCGTCATGGCCCCGCGCCAACTCCGTGGAGCACGCAGCGCTTCCGATGCTGAACGGCTCCGACTCGGGGGCCTGGCTTCGCCTGGCCTCACGGACGCATGGTGTCCAGGGAAGTCGAGAGAACGAGGTGTTCGGAATGTGGGGACCGGGGAGTGCTCCGGGGGGAGAGGCGTTCACGCCACAGGCGTGCCTCGACCCGGAGCTGGACGAGGGGTTCGCAGCGCGGCTGAGAAAGGACGGTTGGTCCGTCCTGCCGCTGTCGCGCGAGGCCTTGGACCGCGGCGCCAGCCCCGGCTCACCCCGCGTCGTCGTCTTCACCGCCTCCGGCGCCACGGCCAGCAGTCGCCTCGCCCTGGTGGAAGAGCTGGTCACCCAGCAGCTCGTCGAGGCGGCGGTCTTTCTCGCCGACGAAGTCGACGAGGCCCACGTCCGCTGGGCGACGACCTTCACCCCCTACGTCTACCGAGGCTTCGGATCACCCGTCGTTCATCTCATGCTCGATCGCATCGCCCAACAGCTCCGCGCCACCGCCTCGGTCGCCACGGCCCGTCAGCGCGAGGTCGCCATCCGCTTGTGGGAATCGGTCGAGATCGACGGTCGTGGGATCCGACTCGGCCCGCCCGAGCGGAACTTCCTCTTCACGCTCGCCGGACAGCGAGGCATGCGGCTGGGCAAGGACACCGACGTCGACGTGGGGCGCGGGGCGAGGCTCCCGGCTCGTGACTGTCGTCGTCGGCTCGGACAGCGTCTCGGTCCCGAGCTCTGCGAGCTGCTCATCCCCGTCGAGCGCGACGAGCCCTACCGCATGCGGGAGGCCGACGAGGTCGAGGCCGTGTGCCAGGAAGCGCCGTGGCGTCACGCGCCGACCCGCGTCCACGTCGTCGGTCGCAGCTCGGTCTCCACCATCAACGCCGGTCTCATGGGTCATGTCTGAGGCGCGCGCTCGCCTGGTCCCGAGCACGCGGGTCGAGGCTCCCGTCGCCGGCCCGGTCCTGGGCGGCAGTCGCCATCGCCCCCGCGTGTGGCTCAGGCCCGAGGACGGCCCCGACGACGAGCGTCGGCTGGCTCTCGTGCTCACGCGCGATCGGCGGGGCAAGACTCGCGATTCCATCCGCTACTCGCCGCTCCACCGAACCGCGCACGGGAACTGCTTCACCGAGGTCACGCTCGACCCCGAGGCCGACGTCTCGGTGACCATCGGCGTGCTGCACCTCGGGCGCAGCCTGGTCGAGACGACCGGGAGTGACCTCCGACATCGTTTCGGTCTCCCTCCTGCATGGACCTGGCGAGCGGAGCTCGAGTCACTCGAGGACTCGCACGCCGTGCGCTTCGGTCCCAGCGGTGACTCCTCGCGGCTCAGCCTCATCGTCGACACGATTCGCGAGCCCGAGACCCGCAGCCTGGCGTCGTCCTGGGCCGGCTGGAGCGAGGCAGCCCTGCTCGTGCTGGGGGTCTCTCGACCAGAGCGACGGGGGTCGTCCCTGAGAGGCCCACCGCTCGTGCTCGACCACTGGAATCGGATGAACGCCCAGCAGCGACTGGCTTGTCGTCGTTGCCTGACCTGGGTCGTCGAGCGTGGCGAGGACGAGGACACCGACAGCCCTGCAGCTCCCGTCGACGAGCGTCCTCCTCAGGAGGTCTATCTCGACCGTCGTGTCATGCTCAGCGTGGCCGGCGAGGACAACCTCATCATCCGAGCCTGTCGCGACCTGAACGAACCCGACGACCCCGTGCTGCTGTGGCTTCAGCCCACCGCTGAGCGCACGGCGCTGGTGTCGCTCGCTCATGCTCCTGAAGATGCCGAGCCGCGACGCACCTTCATCTTGCTTCTCGGCGGCATCGGCGAGGACAGCTCCGAGCAGGACTCCCGGACGCTCCCGCACGACATCGGCATCTCGACCCGTCGTCTCGAGCCCGGCCCCTTGCTCGTGGAAGTGGACGACGAGTCCGCGAACCCGCGCCTCCAACCTCTCGACGTGCGTGCCGCACCCACGCACGGAGAGTCGTCGTGACCATGTAACTGAACACGTGCGTCGTCGACGTGCGGCATGACCGGGGTGGTAGGCTCGATGATTCGTGAGTCACGCTGGTTTCGTGTCGCGGTTGCACGTCGAGACGTGGCCGTCGAGACGGGGGCAGCGAGTGACCGAGGCACCTCCCGGGGGATTCTCCCTGGCCGACGTCGTGCGCAGCGCTCGCGAGCGAATGGGACTGAGCCAACGTCAGCTCGCCGCTCGTCTCGACGTGGCACCGTCGACGGTGGCCAAGGTGGAGCGCGGGGAAGACGCACGCGCCTCCACGCTCGAGCAGCTCATGGCCGGCCTGCCCGGTCTCCTGGCCACCGACCTCTTTCCCCAATGCGTGCTGCACGCACCTCCGTCCTGTCCCTCGTCGTGGGCCTTGCTCCGTGACGGCCATGGCTTCGTCGCCGAGACGCTGCGCGTCGCGCTGAGATTGGACGACGGTTTCCGGGGCGAGCTCGCTCAGTTGCAGCTCCGTCCCGTGCCCGAGGGAGCTCCCGATCCCCCGGGCTTGCTCGCCGTGCTCAGCGCGGCCTGCATCGGTCGTCGCAGCATCGTGCGTGGCGTGCTCGCCGGCGACGACTTCGCACCCCGCTTCGAGCTGACCGAGGACGGGATGGTCCATCGCTTCGAGTCGAGGGAGAACGGGCAGGGTTGGCGCGCGAGCTATCACTGCGACTTCGGCTCGGGCGTGACGGGTCACGACGAGATCTCGGAGAGCATGCGCGAGCGCCTGGGGCTGGTCGGCGGTGGCACGCACGTGACCACCCCCGCCGAGACCCTGGAGCTGAGCGTCGCGCTCGAGGACGACTTCCCCATCGAGCAGGCACGTTGTCTCGCCTGGCCGGAGGGCGTGCTCCCGAGCACCGACGCTCCCGACCTCATGCCCCTGCTCCACCCCACCGAGGTCCGCTTCGACATCGATCCCGAGAACGCGCGCATCGGGGTCGTCATCCGACGGCCCATCCTCGGGCTGACCTACGCCATCGGTTGTCCGGTCGAAGGTTCCGACGGCGTCACTCCGGCGGTGCAGCGGGCGGTCCGCTCCGTGGGCCTCTGGTCGGGCGGGCAACCCACCCGGGGCGAAATCCTCGCGCGCCTGCGCGAGCAGGCCGGTCTCTCGCAACGCGCTCTCGCTCGTCAGCTCGGCATCTCGCAGGTGACCGTCAACGCGGCGGAGAACGGTCGCGACGTCCGGCACTCCACGCTCATGAAGTACCTCGAGTCGTTCCCGGTGCTCGCCCCCCAGCTCCTGCTCTCACCGTCGTCACCGCCCATCGACACCGACGCCGCGACGACCTGGAAGCATCAGCGCGACCTCGTGGGCATCGAGGTTGCCGCGGCGACGAAGACCCTTCGCGTGGGAGACGACGGCGAGCCCACGATCGAGCTGGCGACGCGGTCGCTCCAGGCCTTCCGTGTTCTCGGCGACGAGCTGTGCCTCCGCATCGGGCTGCAGCGCGGCGTGCAGCGTGCCGGCAGCGCCGAGCTCATCGAGCTGGAGAGCGACAACGAGAACCTGCGCACGCGCATCGTGCACGGACCCGACGGCCGGGCCCACGCCCTGCTGTTGCTGAACCGGAGCATCGCGCTCGAGGGAATCAGCTACACCCGCCGCTACGAGGCCGGCCCGGTCTTCACCCGCATCGACGATCCTGAATCGCGACCACTGTCGGGCCTGCAGGGCACGATCTTCGCCGTGAACCTGCCGACACGTCGGCTTCAGCTCATCATCGAGCCACCGGCCTGGCCGGACGACATCCGTCATCACGTGTTCCCCTTCTCCGCCGTGCCCGTGGCGTCGATGGGCTCCACCCGACCGCAGCTCGCTGCCGAGCGGATCCGCCTGCGACGCGAGCGCTCGAGGCATCGCATCGTGCTCGACGTGCACCGACCGCTGATCGGCTATCAGTACGGCGTGTCCTGGCGTCCGGCCTGAGCAAGCATCATGATGCCGGCTCGGAGGTCCTCAGCATGGCTGGATACTCGGGAACACCGCTGCCGAAGAAGCTCGGCATCAAGGAAGGGCACCGCGTCGTGGCCCTCCGCGCGCCGGACGACTTCTCGACGACGCTCGGCGCGCTCCCAGTCGGGGTGTCGCTGACGACCTCGCTGCGTGGGACTCGCCCCTTCGACGTCATCGTGTCGTTCCATCGCAGGTTGGCTGGCTTCGAGCGTGACCTCGTCAAGCTGAAGGGGCGGCTCGTCGAGAACGGCGGGCTGTGGATCGCCTGGCCAAAGAAGAGCTCGGGGCTACAAGAAGACCTCACCGAGGCCGACGTGCGTCGACTCGGGCTGGCCATCGGCCTCGTCGACAACAAGATCTGCGCCGTGGACGAGACCTGGTCCGGGCTGCGCTTCGTGTATCGGGTGAAGGACCGGAGCCCGACCGCTTCGAAGAAGAAGGCATCGAAGACACAGTCCAAGAAGACGACACGCCGCCGCTGAGCACGGCTTGCGAGCGCATGCTAGTCTCGCAGTCGGAGGGAGATGCTGGCCAACGTCCGTGCTCCCGCCGACCATCCGACCTGGAGTAGTTCAGCGGTAGAGCTCCGGACTGCCATTCCGGTAGGCGCAGGTTCGACTCCTGCCTCCAGGTCCACCCCCTGACCTGGGGTAGCTCAATCGCGAGAGCACTGGACTGCACTCCAGAGGGTGCGGGTTCGAGTCCCGCCCCCAGGTCTACTTCTTCGTGGAGGGAGCCACGATGTCTCGAGACATGCACTCTGCCAATCCGGGCTTCGCGCTCGGTCAGTGGCTGCGGGCCTGCGACACGGCGGCCCATCATCCCGACCCGGACACGCGTCGCCGTGCTCGCGAGCGAGCCGAGCGCTGGCGGGACATCATCCACTCGATGCAGACCGGCAAGCTGACGGTCGGCAGCCGCACGCCGCTGTCCGACACGCCGGCCTGGGTCACGCTCGAGGTCGCTCGGGGTGGCTTCGCGACCGGTCGCTACCTGGCCGAGGCCCCCCTCGAGCAGCACGAGCAGGAGCTCCTGGCGAGCCTGCCGCGCTCGGTGCCGGGCTCGACCGATCGGGAGCGGCTCAACCTCTGGTACCTCGGGGAGGAAGGGCAGCGAGAGCTCGCCAGCGTCCTCGCTGAGCGACGTTACCGTCTCGGCCTGCCCGAGGAGGGTGCGCTGCTGGTCGTCACCTGGCTACTCGCCAACGACCACGCGGACGAGGCGCTCGAGTTGGTGGCCACGCTGCGTCCGCTCATGCACCGACTGCGCTTCTACCCGACTGTCCTCGACTCGCCGCGTCCGGCCGAGCCCACCATCGTGGTGCGGACAGTGGGCCAGGTGCGCTCGTCGCTGGAAAGGGTCACCGACTCGGACGACGTCCAAGCGATGCGCGAGGCGCTCACTACCTGGAACCCACTCTTCGATCGCCTGGTCGAGCTCTGGTCCGAGACGGTCGAGGACGACTTGCCTCAGCTCGAGCGGGACGCCGAGGGCTCGCTCCTGCGTCGCAGCGACGGACAACCCATCGTCATCGGTGGCTGGCCCTGTCGCCGCTGGCCAGAGGACTGGTCCGCCCTGCGCCTCGCCTGGCTCGATGACTATCGACGTGCCCGGCGCGAGCACTCGCTGTGCGGCAAGCACCGTCATCCTCGGAGCAACTTCACGCGTCTCCGTGAAGCCCTCGAGCGCTGTCCGCACGACAGCCGAAAGCTCGACGGACGCGACGTGGGTCTCCTCCGACGGACGCTGGCGAACACGCTCACGCGTCACGGGGGCCCGGAGTCCGAGCAGCGACAGAACCTGCGTGCGACCCAGGCCGCCATCGCGGCCCTACCGGGCCTGTCGGCCTTCGCCGAGGTGCTGAACCGACGTCTCAGCGTCTTCCCCGAGACGGGCGGCGTCACCGAGCCCGCGACGATCGAGGCCACCATCCGACCGGACGAGAGCGAGCGAATCGCCGAGGGCACCGAGCTGCCCGAGGCGCTCGTGGCCAAGACACGACGAGCACTCGAAGCACCGATGGAAGAGCTGCTCGAACGAGGCATCATCACCTCGAGCGAGACCCTGGCTCGCGTTCTTCCCCAGCTGACCTCGCATGCCATGGCAACCGGCTTCGACGACCCGGGTCTCACGACGCTCTGCCAGCAGCTGCACGAGGCCTTCCGACGACGACGGTCCCTTCTGCTGCTCAACCTCGAGCGTCAGGTGCAGCTCGAGGAGCTCCCGTGGTTCCCGCCTCTGGAGCGACGTCGGAGCAATGCGCTCGACCTGAGCGCGGCCACGCGAGACGTGCTCGAACAGGTCACGCTCACGACCCTGCTCGCGTTCCCGCACGCGCTCCTGCCGAACCGGCTCATCCGAGAGCTGGGAGCCCTCGCGGAGCGGGCCGGGATGAAGCTGCCCCTCGTGGAAGAGATCGCCGCCGACATCTTCATGGGGGCCTTCACCAACAAGTGGCGATTCGCGGCACAGCGTACCTACCGCAGCATGGAGGGCAGTCTCTACGCTCGCTACTACGACCTTCCGCCACCAGTCACTCGCAAGCAAGTCACGCCGACGACTCCTCGAGGAGCCAACACCCTCGAGGCCTTCCTCGAGCTGTGCCGTGAGCGGTCCCGTGAAGCCGGGGATCCGGACACCCGTCGCGTGTCGTCCAACGGCATCGTCCTCGAGCAGGCACAGGTTCTCACCACGCACGATCTCGCGGTGTTGGTGAGTGCCCTCGAGCTCGAGCCAACCTTGCGGGAGCACGGACGCGAGCTGGTCGAACGGATCTTCGGCTGGCTCGTCACGCGACAACTCCCGAAGTGGCGACACACCGAGTCACGACGAGACGTGAAGAACGGCGCCTTCGCTTGGCGTCAGGCGATCTACTTCCTGTCGCTCCTCGACGGATCGACTCAAGACGAGCTCATCACCGGACTGGAGCAGCTGGTGTCGAAGCGCGAGCCTGAGGAGGTCGCTCTCTTCTGGCCGGTCGTGATCGGCCTGCGTGGTGTCCACGGCGGTCAGTCCTTCGATGCCGCGGGTCGGCTGATTCACGACGGGCACCAGGGCCGACGCTGGTTCGGCTGGTCGGTCCGGCGGCACTGGCTGCTCGAGACGCCGACCGAGGCAGGGAAGTAGCTGCTCTCGACCGAATCGACGGCCGGCACGACGACGACGAGAAAGGCCCCGGAGCCAGTGCTCCGGGGCCTTCATCGTGCAGGCCTCAGGGCTCGGTCATCGGGACCCGGCCCGAGTCGTGATCATCGGCTCAGTGATGACCGCCGTGACCGTGGCCGCCGTGACCATGGCCGTGGCCGCCGTTGCCACCGCCACGACCGGCGCGTCGGCACCAGCGCTTGCAGAAGCGCGGGCGGTAGCCCCAGTCGCTGCACCGACGAAGACAGTCGCCCTCGGCGAGAATGCCGTCGATCTGATCCTCGAAGTCCTCGTTCTCGATCGACGTCGCACCGCCGCCACCCACCGGCCGCAGCAGGTTGTCGAAGAGCTCGTCCGCGATGCCGTTGCCAGCCCGAACGCCCTCGCTGCCGTCGAAGCGCCAGTGGACGCCGTTATAGACACGGCTCGCCGCGTTCTCCGCCGCCACGTAGCTGAGGCTGTCATAGCTGCGCTCCACCACCGGACGGACGCGGTTGAACTGATCCCGGGTGCTGCCGTTCCACTCGTCGGAGATGAACGAGAAGCTGATGTCGTCAGTCTGGTAGAAGTTCGCCAGGGTCTTCATGACCACGGCGCCGAAGGTCGCGTGACCCGACGTGTAGGCGGGGAAGGGCGGCGTGAAGTTGCCCTCGCCCGGGAACGGGTTGCTGCGCGAGCCACCGAGCGGTCGCCACCACGGGTCGCGACGCGTGCGCCGGTTGCCGTCGGTGTGTGCCTCACGGATTCCCAGGATCGGACGCCAGTACTCGTAGTTGTACTTGCTGTCCCAGGCGCTGATGCCGGCATCACCGAGCCCCAGGTTGATCAACGCGAAGAGCCGAGCATTCTCGACCTCGGTGTTGCCTTCCTGGATGGCGATCAAGCGGGCGATCTGGTTGTAGAGACGCGGGGGCGTCCCGGTGCCAGGGCTGCCGTTGTAACTCCAGTAGTTCGCGA
>JBCCFW010000096.1:0-27926 GCA_039029535.1 Acidobacteriota bacterium | reverse complement strand
CTCGCGGGCCGAGCCGGCGGAGGCCGCTCGGTGAGCTCGCCCCGGCTCGCGCTGTTGGTCCTCTCCGGTGAAGACGTGCCGGCGACGCTGCGGCGCGGCCGGGAGATCGAAGTCCTGAGCTGGCCGGCCGCCGAGGGAGAGCAACCCTCCGCCGCCTGGAACCAGGCGCTCAGCCAGGCGCGGGCTCCGCGGACCCTGGTGGTCGCCAACCTCGCCGAGCTCGTCCCGTCACGGCTCGACGAAGAGCTCGAGCTGGTCGAGTCCGACGTCCTGTCTGCACGCGACCGAGGCGCCGCCTGGTCGCTGGCGGCGCAGGGCGTCACCGGCGACGAGCCCGGCTTCGGCCCCTGGCTCACCTGGGCCAGCGCCGATCTCGGCTTTCCCACGCAACTGGCGAGAGAGCTCGGTGGCTTCGACGAGGTGCGCCTGTCCGACGGTCGCGGCGCCCTGCTCGACCTGGCCTACCGTCTCGATCGCGAAGGTCTGAAGCGGCATCGGATCGCGGCTCCGGCGCGCTCCGAGCTGTCGGCTCTCCTCGACGAGGTGCGGGAGCTCGGTCGGTCGCTCCTACGCTTGCGTCGCAAGCACCGCACGGTCGTCGGCTGGCCGCTCTTCCCGTCGCTGGAGGACGAGGACGAGCTCGGCCGGGCCTTGCTCCGTCTCGTCGAGGCGGACCTGCCGCGGACTCAGCGGCTGATGGCCACCTTGCGCCGCTGTCCCGACGGCGCCGACGCCTCGGCACTGGCTCCGTTGGCGACACCGCTGGCCGACTGCGCTCGGGTCGAGCTCGCCCGTGGCGCGCTGCTCGAGCTCCGGGGGCGCGAGCCCGGCTCGGTGGTGCTCGAGGGACCTCCGGTCGGCCCGATGACGTCGATCGTCATCGTCTCGCACGAGAGCAAGGACACCTTGACCGAAGGCATCGCTCGCCTGCGCGCCACGGTCGATCCACGTCACCCCATCGAGATCCTCGTCGTCGACAACGGCTCCACCGACGGCAGCAGGGAGTGGCTCGCCCGGCAGGGTGACGTGCAGCTCCTCGCGCTGCCGGAGAACGTCGGGGCGCCGCGAGCTCGCAATCTCCTCCTGGAGAAGGTCGCCGGGGAGCAGGTCGTGTTCCTCGACGACGACGTTCACGTCGAGCCGGGCTGGTTGCGTCGGATGCTCCATCACCTGGCGGTGGACGACGCCGCGGCCTTCGTGGGGCCCGTGTCGGATCGAGCGGCTCACGGCCAGCAGGTGGTGCCCGGTCCACTGTCGTCGGACGCGGCAGCGGTCGAGGCGCGTCGTCGCGCCGAGGAGCACGACCGCGAGCATCGGCTCAACGCCATGCTCGCGTCGTTTTGCCTGCTGACCCGTCGCGGCACTCTCGAGATGCTCGGTGGCTTCGACCCCCGCTTCTCGCCCTGGGGATTCGAGGACGACGACCTCACGCTGCGGGCCAGCCTGGCCGGCTGGCACTGTCGCATCGCCGACGACGTCTTCGTTCGTCACCTTCCCTACGACCGCGAGCGTCAGGACGAGACTCATCAGGCGTTGCTCCAGCGCAACTGGCGGCGCTTCGCCGACAAGTGGGGGCTGTCTCCGACGACGCCCTACGGTCGTCACGAGGAAGTGCATCGCCACGCGAGCCAGCGGAGCTGGTCGCTGGCCGAGCTGCACGTGTCGCCCACGGCTCCCGAGCCCCGCTCGACGGCGATCGATCGCATGACGGCGCCGACGCTGCTGCCGAGTCGGGTGGATCGAGACGGACCGCGGCTCTCGGTCCTCGTGCCGGCGCACGAGCGGCCCGAGCGCTTGCAAGCCCTCGTGGAGAGCCTGCGCGTGCAGACCTGCGCGCCCGACCGCTTCGAGCTCGTGGTCGTCGACGACGGATCGCGCCCCCCCCTCGAGCTTCCCGACGACCTGCCCTTCGCCGCGAGCCTCCACCGCCAGGCCAACGCGGGGCCGGCCGCCGCACGCAATCACGGCCTGGAGCACTGTCGGGGAGCGCTCACTCTGGTTCTCAACGACGACTCGCTACCAGCTCCGGGGCTCGTAGCCGCACACCTGCGGGTGCATGACGAGCTGGGCGAGCCGGCGTCCGTGCTCGGTCGCTTCGACTTCGTCCACTCGCTGCGGACACGCTTCCTCGTGCAACTCCTGCAGGACAGCGATCTTCTCTTCGACTACCCGTCGATGACTCCGGGCGCCCGGCAACCGTGGCAGTGCTTCTGGACCTGCAACCTGAGCCTGCCCACGTCGGCGCTCCGTCAGGTCGGCGGCTTCGACGCGGCACGCTTTCCCGAGGCTCTCTGCGAGGACGTGGAGCTCGGCTACCGGCTCGAGCGTCTCGGCCTGCCGCTGATCTACCGCGACGAGCTGGCCTGCGGTCACGACCACGACCTGTCCGTGCTCGCCTACTTCCGAAGGCTCGAGCGGCTCGGCGCCATGCTCGTGCGACTCCATGACAAGCACGGCGATCCACGCATGCTCTGGCGCAACGACGGTCGAGCCATCGACGAGGCCTGGTGGCGTCGTCTCCAGCTCGACACCGAGGAGAGCCTGCCGCGTGCGCGGGAGTTCCGCGACGTGCTGCTCGCCGCGGGCTCCTCGCTGGCGTCGCGACGCCTCACGGCGCAGGAACGCGACCAGCACCGCGCCCTGCTGCGCGAGGCTCGCTTGCCGTTCGTGCAGGCGGGGATGCTCCACGAGGCGAGGGGCGCACGCCTGCTCGGCGCCGGTGACGAGCTCCCTTCGGAGCTCACGACGGTGGCCGTGCTCGCAGGTGAGGACGGAGCGGGGCTCGACGCGACGTTGGCAGCGGTGATCGGAGACGGGGATGCCTCGGAGCCGGCGGAGCTGCTCATCGGTCGGGGTGAGAGCCCGGGGAGCTTCCTGCCCCGTGTCGTGGAGCGAGCGCGAGGCACCACGCTGGCCGTGCTGCTGGCGGGCACGACACCACCGCCGGGGTGGCTGCGCTCACTGCGTCGCGTGCTGTGGTCCGACCCCGGCTGCTCGGTGGCGGCCAGCGAGTCGGAGCTGGCGGGCCTGCCCTCGCGTCACGTCGAGAGCGTCACGACGGCCGGCAGCCTCTGGCGCGTTGCCGACCTGCGCAAGGTCGGTGGCTTCGACGGAGACCTGGACGACCTCGCGACCATGCTCCAGGCCGCGAGCGTGCGCCTGCACGCGTCCGGCAGTCGGCTGCGACTGGTGGCGGGGGAGGGGCTCGGCGGACCCAGCAGTCGGTGGAGCGGGCGACGTCGGCAGGCCTGGGAAACCTGGGTCGAGCGACGAGGCGCGGCGGAGGCGGCCGTCGGCGACGTGGGTGTCGTCCTCAGCTCGTCGAGCGAGCCGGCCGAGCGCGCGGCGGTCGCGCCGATCTAGCTCAGCCGCGCTTTCGAGGGTGAGCTAGAGGCCTCAGCCGGCGTGACGCTCGAGGAGACGCTGGATCATCCGCGCCTTGGGGCCCTCGGGCTTCTCGGCCAGGGCGGCCTCGAGGTCGAAGATGGCTTCCTCGGTGTCGCCGACCATCAGGTTGGTCTGCGCCCGCATGTAGAAGAGCTCCTGCGCGACGTCGCCGGTGGGGGCGAGCTCGGCCAGGAGGTCGTCGATGAGGAGGCGGGCGTCGTCGAGTTGCTTGGCCGCCATGTGGCCCTCGATCTGCGAGCGGCGACGGGCGAGCAGGTGCTTCGAGCGAAGCTCGCCGGCCACGCCGGGATCGAGGTCGAGGATCTCGTCGACGAGGTCGCCGTGCGAGTGCCGCGGCATGCCGCGGGGCAGGCTCTCGATGGCCTGGTCGATGAGCCGCGCGCGCTCGAGACCGGTGGCCGAGTCGGCGCGAGTCAGGAGACGGTCACGCAGGACGCGGGTCTCGATGAGCGCGTCGAGGTGCTTCTGGTAGTTGGCGGGGCCACCCGCACGGAAGCCGGTCTTGGCGTAAGCGCGGAGGTCCGTGTCGGTCATGAGCACCGTCGGGAAGCTCGAGACACCGTAGTGTCGCTTCCAGAGGTCGTTGCGCTTGCGGTCCTCGAGGGGGAGCTGCTTCCGCCGAGGGAAGTCGAGCTCGACGAGGACGAGCTTCTCGCTGGCGTACTGCGCGAACTCCGGCTTCTTGAAGACCTCGCGCTCCAGGCGCTTGCAGGGAGGGCACCAGTCCGAGCCGGTGAACAGCAGGAGGATGTCCTTGTTCTCCGCCTTGGCGAGCTGCTTCGCCTTTTCGGGGTCGTGCAGCCAGTGCGCCTCGGTCGCCGTGCCGCCGGCCGGCGAGTGACCGGTGGTCACCTTCACGGGCTCCGCTTTCACGGGGGTCGTCTGGGTCGGCGACGGAGTGGTCGCCGGCGTGCTGCTCGTCGTCTCGGTCGGTGGCGTCGTGCCGCCCGTCGGCCCCTCGCCGGCCGGTGCCTCGGAGGCCGGCTTCGAGCAGGCCGCGCCGAGGAGGGCGAGGAAAAGGGTGGCGGTGAGCAGACGTGACGACATGGGACAGACCTCTGGCGGACAGTGCGTTCCCTGACGTTAATCCATCGGCCGGCCAGGAGCCAGCGTGAGCAGGGAGAGACTCTCGGGGTGACGTAACCCCTTCGTAACGAGCCGGATGGCCCGCACGCCGGGGCAGTGTCGCATCAGATGAGGAGTGACGTGACGCCGGCGCCGGCGAGCGGGGCATCGGGTACTCTCCGCCGCAGCGCCACCGGGTCGCGTCGGCGCGTGAGGAGAAAGCCGTGAAGCTGTCCAGCCAGACCTTCGACGACGGGGCGCGCATCCCCACCGAGAACGCCTTCGGCAAGCCCGCCGACGAGGGCCACGTCGCCCTCTCCGACAACCGCAACCCGCAGCTGGCCTGGGACGACGTGCCCGACGGGACCCGATCGTTCGCCGTGGTCTGCCACGACCCCGACGTCCCGTCGGTCGGCGACGACGTGAATCAGGAAGGGAAGACCGTCCCGGCCGACCTGCCCCGGGTCGACTTCTTCCACTGGGTCCTCGTGGACCTGCCGGCCGATCTCCGTTCGATCGAGGCCGGCGCGCACTCCGAGGGCGTGACGGCTCGCGGGAAGGCTCCGGGCCCGGCCCCGGCGGGTGTTCAGGGGATCAACGACTACACGGGCTGGTTCGCTGGTGACGCGGACATGGCCGGTGATTACGGCGGCTACGACGGGCCCTGTCCGCCGTGGAACGACTCGATCGTCCACCACTACCACTTCACCGTGTTCGCGCTCGACTGCGAGTCGCTCGGGCTCTCCGGCAGCTTCACCGGAGCCCAGGCACGCGAGGCGATGGACGGCCACGTCCTCGGCCAGGCCGCGATCGTGGGGACCTACTCGCTCAACCCCGACGTCGGGTAGTCGGCCGGCCGAGCCGGCTCACTCCCGGTGCGACTCGTGCCGATCCAGGACGATCTTCTGGCCGGTGCGGATGTCCTTGTCCCCCGTCTCGCGTCGTTTCGTCCCGTGCTGGTGACCCTGATACCAGGCCCAGTGGAAGACGAAGCGGCGGGGGAGCGCGCTGACCATGTCCTTGACGTCGCGGGCCTTCGCGCAGGCCACGGCGTCGCGAGCGGCAGAGCTCAGCGTCCGCTTGGCCACGTCGATCAGGCTCGCGTCCTCACCGTAGATGAAGGCGTCCGCCTCGCCTTCGATGAAGCGACGACCGTAGAGCTGACGGAAGGTGTAGTCGTGTGAGTGCATGACCAGCGAGTCGGGCACGTACACGATCTTCTTGCCGTTCTCCTTGGCCCAGTGGCCCCACTCGGTGTCCTCCGAGCCCCAGGCCTCGTCGTAGAACTGTCGCTCCTCCCAGACCGAGCGCCGCATCGCCGCCAGCGGCATGGACAGCGTGATCCACGGCGGTGCCGGATGCTCGGGCGGGAAGCTCTCCTCGTAGTCGCGCTGCACCCAGGTCGGATGCTCCGGTCGCGCCACCTGACGTGCGTAGGCCGCCTGGACCTCCGGGTCGTCGAAGACCGCGATGAGGTTCCCGAGGGCCTGCGGGTGGAGCATGTAGCAGTCGGAGTTGAGGCAGACGAGCAGCTCGGTGTCGGCGCGTTCGGCGCCGCCGTTGAGCACGCGACCGGGCACGTACTGCTCGGGACGGATCTCGTGCAGGCGATGCTCGAAGTGCTCGATGTACTCCAGCGTGCGGTCGGTCGAGCCGGAGTCGATGACCTCCAGCACGAAGTCCTGGTACTCCTGCGAGGCGAGCGACTTCAGCACCGGCCCGATCATCGTGTCGGAGTTCTTGCAGCGGAGGAGGATGGTCGCGCGCGGCGTGCTCATGAGTCGGCTCCTTCCGCGTCGCGGTCCGGAGAGAGGCCCAGCGCCTGAAGCACCGGACCCGAGTTCAGGTCGCCCGCGCTGCTCCAGCGAGCGAGATAGCTCCGTCGCAGGTCGTCGGGGTCGTCGCCGCTCACGCCGAGGGCCTCGCGAGCCTGCGCCAGGTAGCCGGGAGCGTCGGCCGGCGCGTACGAAGCAGCGGGGAAGAGGAAGGCGAGCCGTCCACGCTCACCGGCAGCCCGGAAGCCGAGCTTGAAGCCCAGTGAGCCGGAGGGAGCAGGGTCGCTGCGCGTGAAGCGCCAGACACGACGGGCGAGGGCCTTGGGGCCATCGATCTCACCCAGCAGCGCCGAGCGGGCCGCGCGCTCTGCGTAGCCCTCCCAGGACTCGAGAGTCTCGCCCAGGCGCCAGCTCTCGAAGCGGAGGTGCAGGGGCTGGACCTGCGTGCGGAGCTCGTCCATCCAGGCGGCGAGGTCACGTCCTGCGAAGCGCTCGTAGCTCGGCTCGAAGCGAAACTCGGCGGCCTCGTCGTAGGTGGCCCGAAAGTCCTCGGGGATCTCGGTGGCCGCTGCCATCCGGCGCTGCTTCTCCGCGTAGCTCCAGTGGTAGCGATCGAGCGAGTGCAGCAACGCGTCGCCGTAGCCGATGATCGCCTTCACCGCGTGCTTGATGACGGTGCGTCGTCCGTGCTCGTCGGGCTCGCCCTGAGCGAGCAGCAGGTCGTTGATGAGGATCAACGTGCCGCGGTTCACGAGCAGGGTGAGGACGTCGGAGGTCAGCAGGCGATCGGCCGTGAGGTGCTCGAGGTCGCCGAGGACCTTGGCGGGGCCGAGCACCACGCGATGACCGAGACGCATGTCGTGCCACATGACGTGGCAGGGAGCGCGACGCAGGGCCGAGACCGCGATCGCACCCACGTCGATGCCGATGCCGATCTCCTCGACCACCGGCTGGACCGCGGCCGTGGCGCGCTGTCGGATCTCCTCGGTGCGCCCCGGCGGCTCCTCGACCAGCACGAGCAGGTCGAGGTTGTTGTGCGGATGCTCCTGCCCGTCTCGACGCTCGACCCCACCCTCGCCGCGACCGTAGCCGCCAATCATGAGGACGCCGTCGTGCTCGTCGGGATCGAGAGCCTCACCGAGACGGGCGGCGAGCGTCGCCTCGGCGTCGTGCAGGCGGTCTTCGAGCTCCGGGCCACCCCGCAGCGTGAAGCGACGCCGCTCCGTCATTGGCGCTTCCCCGACTCGCTGGTGCGTTGCAAGAGCTCGAGCAGCGCGTCGGCGTGAGCGTCGGGTGAGAACTCCGCGGCGCGGGCGCGGCCGGCCTCGCCCATCTGACGGGCGCGATCCGGGTCTCCGAGCAGCTCTTCCAGGCACTGAGCGAGTGAGTCGACGTCACCACTGGGGAAGAGATGACCGCAGGAGCTGTCGACCAGCCACTCCGAGATGCCGCCGACCTGACTCGCGACCACGGGGGTGCCCGCGGCCAGGGCTTCGAGCCCCACCAGGCCGAAGGTCTCCGGGGCACGGCTCGGGAAGACGAGCGCGAGGCACGACGACATCTCGCGGTGCAGGCCCTCTCGATCGGTGGGGGGCATGAACTCGACCCTGTCGTAGAGACCGAGGTTGGCCACCTGCGCCTTCAGCTCACCCTCCTGACGACCGCGTCCGATGACCCGCAGCTTGGCGGGCTGACGCAGCTTGGTCATCGCTTCCAGGAGGTAGTCGAGCCCCTTGCCACGCACGAGCTGGCCGACGAAGAGCAGGCGACGTGGGTCGCGCTCGACGTTCAGGAGCTCTGGGAGCTGAACGTGCAGCGGGTGAACGTGGATGCGGTCCTCGGCGAAGCCGTGTCGGGCGAGCTCGCCGGCCATGTACTGCGAGCCCACGACGTGACCGGCGAGCGCCTGGCTGGCCCGACGCTCTCGCTCGAGACCCGCCAGGGTCCGGAACTGGATGCCGGCCGGTCCGCGGCTGATGGGACCGAGGCAGGGATAGCAGCGCAGGCCCACGGGGTCGGTGCAGGTGCGGCGACGTGGACCGGTGAACTTGTGCTCGCGCAGGCAGGTGAGCGAGTGGTCGTGGACGAAGCGGAGCGTCGGCGAAGGGGCGGAGGCGAGGGCTTCGACGGCTTCTCGATCGCGGAGGCGGTGGAGATAGATGACGTCCGGGCGAATCTCGGCGACCTGTCGGGGGAGGTCGACGAGGGGGAAGCTGCGAGCGAAGGGCGTGACCTGGGCCGGGTCGAACCAGTCATTGACTCCGTGAAGGAGCGTGGACTGCACGCCGCGCTTCGCGAGCAGCGCCGCCGTTTCCTGGATGTAGCGCTCGCAGCCTCCGAAGGCCCCACCGCTGTCATTGACCCACGTGACGTGCATGACGCTCCTCGGTCCCCCCGGCCGGCCGGAGTCTACCTCCGCTCGTCGACCTCCGACAGCGGCCTCGGGCCCGGCCCGCCGGCAAGATTGGTGCTCCATCCAGAAAAGCGCCAGATCCAACGGGATCAAGGACTTCGCGCCCCCCGTGGTGGTCAAGACGACCAACGAAACGTGATTTTCTTGACAAATCGGACCCGGGGGCCCAAACAATGACTGACTGAATTTCTGAGAGTTCGGAAAACCCGACGCGCTGGGGGACAGAATCTCCGGCGGTCAAGGCGGGCTTGCGCCCGCGAGAGGCTCGAAGGCGCGTGATCACGAGTGCTGCCATCGCGATGAAGCAGGCCCTGGGGCGTCTCTTCCGTCCGACGGACGAGGAGTCCCTGGCGACCGTGGATCGTCACGAGGAGGGCGAAGTCGTCGTTCTCCGACCCCGAGCCGCCTCTCTCACCGGTCGCCGCGTGCGGGGGCTGGCTCAGGCGCTGGAGCAGGTCGAGTCCGGCACCCGCGTTCTCGTCGAGCTCGACGACGTCATGCGTCTCGACAGCCACGCCCTCGCGGCGCTGCTCTCGACCTCCGACCGTCTCAACCAGACCGGTGGAGAAATGGCGCTGACCGGCCTACAGCCTCCCGTCCGCGCCCTGGCTCAGCTCGTCCGTCTCCACGTCGCCGTCGACGTCTTCGAGGACCGCAGCGAGGCCATCCGCGGTCTCGAGCGCACCATCCCGGTCGACCTGGCGCGGGCGCGCCGTGATCGCTCGGCCGCCACCACGCGCGAAGGCCACCGCGTCGCCGCTTCCCACTGACGACTGCCTGGCTTCTCCACGGCTGACGACCCGCCGGGCGGGCCTTGCGGGCCTCTTGTAAGCTACTTGCAATGACCCGCCCCGAGCTCAGCCTCTTCGTCTTCTGCGACGCCTTCGGTTGGAGACTGCTCAACGAGCACTCCTTCATGGAAGACGTGCTCACCGTTCGCGCTCCCGTCGACACGGTCCTCGGTTACAGCTCGACCTGCGTGCCGACCATCCTCACCGGACGGCATCCGCACGAGCACGGCCACTTCGCCTTCTTCCGCTACGACCCGGCGAGCTCACCCTTCTCGAGCTTCAAGGCGCTCGAGCTCCTGCCTCGCTCGGTGACGAGCCGCGGTCGCGTGCGACGCTGGATCAGCAAGCTCGTCCAGCGCTGGCACGGTTACACCGGCTACTTCCAGCTCTACGACGTGCCCTGGGGCCGCCTGCCGGATCTCGACTACACCGAGAAGAAGGACCTCTACGAAGAGGGCGGCATCAACAACGGCTGCCCGACCATCTTCGACCGATTGCGTGAGGCGAAGCTGCGCTTTCACGTGTCGGACTGGCGCAAGCCCGAGGAGCACAACCTCCGCTCGTTGCTGCATGCGCTCGAGCACGACCGACCGGTCTTCGCCTACCTCTACCTCGCGCATCTCGACGGCGTCATGCACCAGTACGGCTCACGCTCGGAGCAGGCCGCCACGAAGATCGCCTGGTACGACCAGCAGCTCCGCAAGATTCTCGAGCGGGCTCACGAGCTCTACTCGGACGTCCGCCTGCACCTCATCTCGGATCACGGGATGGCCGACGTCGATCGCACCGTGAACCTCATGGCGCGCATCGACGCGCTCGGGCTGCGCTACGGCAAGGACTACGCGGCGGTCTACGACTCGACGATGGCGCGCTTCTGGTTCCTGGAAGACGGGATCGAGCGTCGGGTGCGAGAGGCCCTGGCCGAAGAGCCGCTCGGTCGCGTGGTGGAGGACGACGAGCTCGTCGACCTGGGCTGCAACTTCGAGGGCAAGACCCACGGCGAGCTGATCTTCCTGGTCGAGCCGGGCGTGATGATCGTCCCCAGCTTCATGGGCGGGAGCTCGCTGGCCGGCATGCATGGCTACGTGCCTTCGGACATCGATGGCCGCGCGTCCTTCGCGGCAACGCACGCCCCCGAGACGATGCCAGCCCACCTCACCGACCACCACGAGCTCATGTGGTCGGAGGCATGTCGCGCCGCCGGAACCGACTTCGACCGGGACTAGGAGCTCGGCGAAGCCAGGTGGGGACGGATCGCGATCTCCGTCACGATGAAGCTTCGGTTAGGGTCGAAAGGACTCGTGGCGGCGTGTCCCGAAGTCCCACCCACGCTCGGCGCTTGCCAGTGCGCCCGAGGAAGGGTATCTAGAGAAGTAACGGGCCTATAGAAAACGCGTGGGCGGTCGAATTCCGGGGCTGGGTGGCTTCCGGCACGGGTCGGCCGATCGGGGATGGGACGTGAAGGTAATGCACGTGCCGCGCCGCTTCGTGCGCAGCGACTGGGGGGGCACGGAGACAGCGGTTCTCCAGATGTGTCGCCACGTTCAGGCGGCCGGCCATCAGGTCGAGATCGCCTGCCCGCGCGCGCTCGCGGACAACGACGCCGAGCAGATCGACGGGATCAGCGTGCGGCGCTATCCGTACTTCTACCCCTACGTCGGTCTCTCCGACGACGCCCGCGACAAGATGGATCGGAAGGGGGGCAACCTCTTCTCTTTCCAGCTCATGAAGGCGCTTCGTCGTGAGCCGGACGTCGATCTCCTCCATCTCCACGCGATCAAGCGTCTCGGGGGCATCGGTCGTCACGTGGCGCGAGCGCGTGGCATCCCCTACGTCGTCTCGCTGCACGGCGGTGTTCACGACGTGCCCACCGAGGAGGCGGCGAGCTGGGTCGAGCCGACCAAGGGGGCCCTCGAGTGGGGCAAGCTCCTCGGCTGGTGGGTGGGAAGCCGTCGCGTGTTGGATGACGCTGCGGCCATCCTCTGCAACGGACCTTGCGAGCGGGACGCGACTCAGGCCGCGCTGCCGAACCAGCGGGTCGAGTACATGCCCTTGGGCGTCGAGCTCGAGCACTTCCGTGGTGGTGACTCGGCGCGCTTCCGTGCTGCTCACGATCTCCACCCGACGCGCACGACCTTGCTGTGTCTGGCGCGCATCGACGTTCAGAAGAATCAGCTGCTGCTGATCGACGCCGCCGCCGAGCTCGTGCGCGAGGGGCTCGACTTCCAGGTCGTGATGGTCGGCCCGGTCACCAACGACGACTACTGCCAGAAGGTCGACCGACGCATCGAAGAGCTGGGGCTCGGCGAGGTCCTGCGTCGGCTCCCGCCCCTGCCGGCCGAGGGTGACCACCTCCGCGACGCCTTCGCGGCCGCCGACGTGTTCGTGCTCCCGAGTCAACACGAGCCGTTCGGGCTCGTCATCCTCGAGGCTTGGGCCGCAGGACGTCCGGTGGTCGCGAGCCGCGTCGGGGGCATCCCTGCGTTCGTCACCGACGAGACCAACGGCTTGCTCTTCACCTCGGGGGCCAAGGACGAGCTCGTCGAGAGGCTCCGTCGTCTGGTCGTGGACACCGAGGCGCGACAGGCTCTCGCCGACGCCGGACGTCGTGAGGCGGAAGCTCGCTTCACCTGGGAGCACGCGACGAAGCAATTGCTCTCGGTCTATGAAGACGTCACGCGGGTGAGGGCGGCATGAAGGTCGGGCTCACCACCTTCGGTTGCGACGGGGGGCGCTCGGGCATCGGACGCTACCTGACGATGCTGCTGTCGGAGTTTCGTCGCAGCGGGCGAAGCGATCTCTTCGAGATCCTCTCGCACCGGGACGACTTCGACGGCTTCGGCGATCACGGCATCCCGACCTTCGAGGTCTCCGACCGCAGCCGCAAGCCCATCCCGAGCCTGCTCTGGCATCAGCTCGCCTTGCCCGGCTGGTGTCGACGTCGCGGTTGGGACGTCGTGTTCTTGCCCGCTGCCAACCGTCGACTGCCAGCGAAGGTGTCCTGTCCTTCCGTGGGCACCGTGCACGACCTCTCGGGCCTGCACGTGAAGGGCAAGTACGACAAGCTCCGCTCGGCCTGGAGCCTGACCCTCGTGCCTCGCCTGGCTCGTGGGCTGACGAAGATCCTCACCGTGTCCGAGAGCAGCAAGCGCGACATCGTCGAGCAGTCGCGCGTGCCCGAGGACCGCGTCGTCGTCACGCATCTCGGCGTCGACCACGACACCTTCCAGCCCATCGGTCGCGCCGACGCGCTGTCGGAAGAGGACGCTCGTGAGCTGGGCGTGCGCTCGCCCTACGTTCTCTACGTGTCGCGTCTCGAGCACCCCGGCAAGGGGCATGCACGACTCATCGAGGCCTTCTGCAAGGTCCGGGAGCGACTCGGCCTGCCGCATCAGCTCGTGCTCACCGGCGGCGACTGGTTCCGGGCCGAGGAGATCCACGCGGCCGCGGCACGTCATGCGAAGAACGACGAGGTTCTCTTCGCCGGCTTCGTTCCCAACGCCGTCCTGCCTGCTCTTCATCGCAGCGCGGCGGCGTTCGTCTTCCCCTCGCTCTACGAGGGCTTCGGCCTGCCGCTGCTCGAGGCCATGGCGTCGGGCGTGCCGGTGGCCTGTGCGAACCGCTCTTCCCTGCCCGAGGTGGCGGGTGATGCGGCGCTGCTCTTCGACCCCGAGAGCGCCTCCGAGCTGGAGGCCGCGCTCGAGACCATCCTGACCGACGAGGCCCGCCGCACCGAGCTCATCGCGGCGGGGACCGAACGCTGCAAGACCTTCACCTGGGAGCGCACGGCCCAGGCGACCCTCGACGTGCTCGAGCAGGCAGCGGGGCAAACGGCGTGAGCGAGTCGACGATCCGACCGCATGTCATCGGCGTGGCCGGTGGCTCCGGGAGCGGCAAGAGCTCCCTCGCGCGGCGGCTCGTCGAGAGTCGGCCCGAAGGGAGCGCGCGCTTGGTCGCGCTCGACTGGTACTACCGCGACCTGTCGCAGCTCGACGAGGCCGAGCGGGCGCGCGTGAACTTCGACGAGCCCTCGGCGCTCGAGCTGGACTTGCTGGTCGAGCACCTGGGTGAGCTCGTCGCCGGTCGCACGGTGGCGGCGCCCCGATATGACTTTGCGACTCACTGTAGACTCGAAGGGAGCACGCCGGTCGCACCGGCCGAGCTCATCGTCGTCGAAGGTCTCCACGTTCTCGCCTGGCCACCCCTTCGAGAGCGTCTCGACCTCGCGGTCTACCTCGACGCCGATCGCGAGCTCTGCCTGAGCCGACGCGCGGCCCGAGACGGGGTCGAGCGCGGTCGTGACCCCGAGTCGATCCGGCGTCAGTTCCTGGACACGGTCTGGCCGATGCACCAGCGTCACGTCGAGCCGTCGCGGGCGAACGCCGATCTCGTCCTCGACGCGCGAGAAAGTCTCGAGTCGTCGCTCGCCGCGGTGACGGCCGCCCTGGAGGTGCGCTCGTGAGCCAGCCTCCGGCGGGACCGCGGCGCGTGCCGCAGGCGCTCTCACCTCGACGCTCGGGAGCGCGCTTGCGCTCGCGTCTGAGACGCCTGCGGTGGGCTTCGCGGCTGCGCCTGGAGCGCGCCGCCAAGCGCACGCTCGACATCGTCGCGTCGGGCTCGGCCATCCTCGTCTTCTCGCCGTTCATCGCCTTCATCGCTGCGGCCATCAAGTTCCACGACGGTGGTCCGGTGCTCTTCTGGCAGACGCGGGTCGGACGCTTCGGTCGTCACTTCGCCTTCCCGAAGTTCCGCTCGATGTGCGTCGACGCCGAGGCACGCAAGGCCGCGCTGATGGCCGCCAACGACCACGGTGAGGCGGGCGTGACCTTCAAGATGAAGCGCGACCCCCGCGTCACGCCGATCGGTCGCTTCCTCCGCCGCACGAGCCTCGACGAGCTCCCGCAGCTCCTCTGCGTGCTGCGAGGACACATGAGCTTGGTCGGACCGCGGCCGCCGGTTCCCTCCGAGGTCGAGCACTACACGCTGGCTCAGCGTCGTCGGCTCGACGTGACGCCCGGTCTCACCTGCATCTGGCAGGTCAGCGGTCGAGGCGAGATCCCCTTCGACCGTCAGGTCGAGCTCGACATCGACTACATCGAGTCCCGCAACACCGCCCTCGACGTCGAGCTCATCGCCAAGACCGTTCCCGCCGTCATCGGTGGGAAGGGGGCGTACTGAGACGTGGCGGCTCCCGAGGTGTCTTCACCGGTGGGTCCCGTCTCGTCCACTCCGGACGAGCCGTCGAACGGCGGGCTCCTCGTCCGCCTGTTCGACCTGGCGCTGGCGCTGCTCGCCCTCATCGTCGTGATCCCGGCGGGGCTCGTCGCCCTGCTGCTGGGAGCACGCTGGCGTCGCACTCGAGCCCTCGGTGAGCGCGGTCGCATCCTCTTGCTCTCATGTTTTTGGATGCCCGCCGGTCGGACCGGTCGCGTGCTCGAGCGATTGGCGGCGACCTCGTGGCCCCGCCTGTACGACGTCGTGATCGGCAACCTTCAGCTCATCGGTCCCGAGCCGGGCTTGCCGGGTGAGCCGCCGCCTTCGGAACGACCGGGGCTCGTGGGGCCGTGGTGGTTCGAACGCAACGCCGCCGCAGCCTCGGCGCCCGCGGGGCCGGAGCGTGAGCGTCGTCGCCCCCGGCGACCGCTGTCCGATCTCAAGATGATCGCGGCGGCCCTGTTCGTCCGTCTCGTCTTCGGCACGGCGCGCGCCGCGAGCGGCGAGACCATCCACGTGCAGGGCCTGCGCATCGACAACCTCGACATGGACACGACCTTGCAGCGGCTGGGCGAGCATGCCGAGAAGGGTGACGGCTCGCGCAACGTCGTGTTCATCAACGCGCACTGCGCCAACGTGGCAGCGCACGACGCCAGCTATCGTGGTGCCTGTGACGCGGCCGAGTGGGTCTTCGCCGATGGTAGCGGCATGAAGATCGGTGCGCGCCTGGCCGGCGAGGTCCTGGCCGACAACGTCAACGGCACCGACCTGTTCCCGGAGCTGTGTACCGAGCTGTCGCAGCGTGGCTGCTCGATCTACCTCCTGGGCGCACGACCCGAGGTCGTGCAGGGCGTGGTGGAGTACGTCGAGCGCGAGCACCCGGGTCTCGTCATCGCTGGACATCGCGACGGCTACTTCACGGACGAAGAAGAGGGGCAGGTCGTCGCAGGCATCGCCGAGAGCGGTGCCGACGTCTTGCTGGTCGCCATGGGCGTGCCCCGTCAGGAGCTGTGGCTCCACGAGCACCTGCCGGCGACGGGCGCGAAGCTCGGGCTGGCGGTGGGTGGGCTCTTCGACTTCTACTCGGGTCGCCTGCCGCGGGCTCCGCTCTTTCTCCGCGACCTGGGGCTCGAGTGGACCTACCGACTCTTGCAGGAGCCTGGACGTCTCTGGCGTCGTTACCTCATCGGCAACGTGAGCTTCCTCTGGCGCAGCCTGCGGACCGACTGGCGGAGGACGACGCGATGAAGGCGCTCGTGCTCGCCACCGCGCGACTCTCGGATCACCCGGCGCTCGACGCTCGTCGTCCGGCCTGCATGCTCCCGCTGCTCGACCGTCCGTTCTTGCAGCACGTGGTCGAGCGTCTCGTCGCGCTGGGTGCGACGGAGCTCGAGGTGCTGGCGAGCTGGCACGCCGAGGCCATCGAGGAGCTCATCGATGACGGCTCGCGCTGGGGAGTTCGGGCGCGCACGCAGCTCGTGCGAGGACCCGATGCGGCCATCGATCGCCTCCGGGTCCTGGCCGATCGCTCCGACGACTGGTGCCTGCTCGCGCGTGCCGATCGCTTGCCTCAGCTCTCGAAGCTGCCCGACCTCCATCACGCGCCCGACGGTCCGATCCCGTGGACGCACGCCGAGGGCGACGAGGTCGTGCCCTCCGGCTGGACCTTGGTGCCGGCGGGAGAGCTCGCGCGTCTTCCCGAAGGGCTGACGGATGCGGAGCTCGACGAGTGGTTCCTCGGGCGGGCGCGAGTGGCCGGCTTGCTCGAGCCGACGGGACGTCCGCTCACCGTGAGCCCGCTGACGGCCTTGCTGTCGGCGCAGTCGAGCCAGCTCCTCACTTCCGTGCGCAAGGAGTGGGGCCTGCTCATCACCGGTCGGGAAGTGTCGCCCGGTCTCCAACTCGGACGGGGTGTCGAGATCCATCCCGACGCGCGAATCGTTGCACCTGCCTACATCGGCGAGTCGGCGAGCATCGGCGCGGGCGCCCAGGTCGGTCCCGGGACCTGCATCGGGGCGGGCTCGGTGGTCGCTGCCGGAGCACGGTTGCGCGAGACGCTCGTGCTTCCGGAGAGCCACGTCGGTGAAGATGTCGACCTCGAGCGCTCGCTGGTCGACGGTCCGGCGTATCTCAGCGTCGAGCAAGAGACGGCGCAGACCGTGACCGACTCGAGCCTGCTGTCGGGCCGCGACTTGCGCGGTGGCATCCTGCGTGCCCTGGCCCGACGCTCGGTCGCCATCTTGCTGTTGTTGATCGGCAGCCCGGTCTTCCTGCTGGCCATGCTCGTTCGGCTGCTGTCGGGCCGCTCGCCCTGGCGTCGCACGCGGGAGCTCGTGATCCAGCCGGCCCCGCCCGAGCCGGAGTCGTGGCGCATGCACCGTGCGTGGAGCTTCCGCGCCGTCGACGACGGTCCGGCCGAGGGGCTGAGCGACCTCATCACTCGCGTGCTGCCCGGCCTGCTCAGCGTCGCGACCGGGCGCCTGGCCTTGTTCGGCGTGCGGCCCCGAAGTCGGGAAGAGCTCCTGGCGCTGCCCGAGTCCCTGCGCCAGGTTCTGTTGCCGACTCCGGCCGGCCTCATCGATTCCGGTTTCGTGCGACATGGCGTGATGGGCAGCGCGGACGAGCTGCGCGCCGCCGAGTGCCTGCGCGCGGTGCGGGCGAGGGGCTCCGGAGATCTGTCGCTCGCCCTCGGCTACCTCGGTCGTCTCACCGGCTGGGGCGTGCCGTCCGAAAGACCTTGAGATGGACGTGAACCTGCCGAGAACCGGCTCGGATCGGGGTAACCTTGCCGGTCCTGCCACGCCGCCACCTGGTGGTCCAATGACTGCTGCTGCTCCTCCACCTCCACCCCCTGCGCCCGATCGCGAAGACCAGCTCCCTTTCGACGTCCGCACGCTCGTGCTCGGACTCTGGAAGTGGCGCTGGTGGATGCTCGCCTGCTTCGGGCTCTCCGCCGCCGTTGGCGTGTTGGCGGCTCTCTTCCTCGGCGTGCGGGTCTACAAGGCGGAGACGGTGCTGCTCTACCGTCCCGACCTCGAAGTTCCGCACGGCGTGCGGGCCCCGTCGCTGCCCACGCAGTCGCATCTCGTCGAGCTCCAGGCGACCCTGGAGGATACGCGCAAGCGTCTCCAGCTGCCCATCGACCTGCTGAGCCTCAAGGGCGCGACCGACGTCAACATCGCGCGCGACACCGATCTCATGGTCATCAAGGTCAAGTGGACCGACCCGAAGATGGCCGCGTTGGTGGCGAACACCATCCGTCAGTCGTTCATCAAGCACCAGCAGTCCATGCGGATGAAGGAGCTCACCGATCGCATCCGTGATCTCGAGCGCGGGCTCACCGCCGTGCGCTCGCAGCTCTCGCGCGCCGAGGAAGAAGAGCAACGCTTCAAGGAGGAGCACGGGGTCATCAACCTCGAGGCCGAGGAGATGGTGCTGGTCCAGGACTTGGTCGGCACCGACAACCTCCTACGCGAAGCACGGTCGAATCGGCGAGCGCTGAATCGCCAGGACGAGATCCTCGATCGAAGGGTGGGGGAGCTCCGCCGCGAGATGGAGGAGGCCGATCGCAGCGGCGTCTTCGCCGAGGGCTTCTCCAACCTGAACTCCCGGCTCAAGCTCCTCGACGAGAAGATCGAGGAGGACCAGGACTTCCGAGCGAACCAGGCTCGCCTGGGCAAGCTCGAGGCGGACTACGAGCGCAACCTGCGGCTCTTCGAGCAAGGGCTCGTGTCCAAGGAGAAGCTCGAGGACGTGGAGGCCAACCTCGAGCGTCAGCGCGCCGTGACCGTCGACACCAATCAGACGGCGGGCTGGAAGAACGAGCGTGAGGAGATCCAAGGCGCCCTCCAGCGTTTCGGCGGTGGCAAGACGCCGATCGGTCTTCTCCTCGAGGAGCAGTACCAGCTTCAGCTACGCTCGATCGCCCTCGACGAGCGCATCGGTTACCTCGAGGCGACGGCCAGCCGGCTCCGTGAGCGCGAGACTCAGCTCCCACCGTTGGCGCAGCTCTTCTCGCAGATCACCCGCGAGGTTCAGGCTCGCGCCGTCGAGCTCGCGCGCATCGAGGGTGATCTCGTCGTCGCGCGTCGAACCCGCGAGTCCTTGCCGACCGACTTCACGGTCGTCGCCGAAGCGCAGCCTCCCGACCAGCCCACGCGCTCGAATCGCCGGGTGCTGGCCATGGCCGTCACCATGGGCGGCGTGCTGCTCACGCTGACCTGCTTCGCCTTGCGCGAGATCCTCGATGCCCGGATCCGCTCGACCCGGGAGCTCTCGCTCAAGCTGAACCTGCCCATCCTCGGCGTCACGCCGGACCTCTCGGATGGCGCGCAGATCTTGCCGGGCAAGTACGACACTCCCTTGCTCGAGGGCTTCAGGCGATTGTCGAAGAGGATCCGTCACACGGTGCCTCGAGAAGGCGCCCGGATCCTCATCACCAGCTCGCGACGCGGCGAGGGACGCACGACGGCTGCGCTCAACCTCGCGGCTTGCTGGGGACGTGAGGGCGAGCGCGTCGTCATGGTCGACGCCCGCGTCCGGAGCCTCCCGGAAGCCGAGATGGACTCCGGTGAAGATCCGCGGAGCCTGGCGAAGGCCTCGATGGCCTCGGAGGACCTGCGCGACGTCGCCGTGCACGCGCTGATCGGACTGGGTGAGTACCTGTCGTCCGACTCGATCTCGGTCGACAGCATCCTCTGGCCGACCAGCCTGCCGGGCGTGACCATCATCCCGCGCGTGGGTCGAGCGAAGATGGCCGACCTGCTCTGGTCCTCCCGGATGGAAGAGCTGCTCGACGAGCTCTCGCGTCGCTTCTCGATCATCTTGATCGACGCGCCGCCGGTGCTCCGCGGTGTCGACGCCGAGGCGTTGAGCCGTTGGGTCGACGGCGTGGTCTTCGTCGTGCGGGCTTCGCAGGAGCGCACGCCGGTGGTCCGCGAGGCCCTGACGCGTCTCCAGGCGCTCGACTCGCCGATCCTGGGTGCCCTGCTCAACGGTGTCGAGAACGTCTACCTGACGGGCATGCAGAAGCTCTGACGGACCGGCGGGCCGTTCCCGACGAGGTCTTCACGCAGGCTCGCGTCCGCTTCCTGGACGCTTGCCTGCACCTCTTGAATGAGGGGACCGAGCGTCTTCAGGCCCGAGCGGCCAAGCATCTTCGCTGGCTGTCGCCCGACAGCGTGGGGCCGCTGCACGAGGCCATCACCAACAGCCCGGACGTCACCGTCCGAACCACCGCCATGGCGGCGCTCGCGCGCTCTGGGCATCGACGAGCGCGTGACCTCCTGCTCATCGAGCTCGAGAGCCCACGTCGGGCCGGCGAGCCGATGCCGATCCAGGTGGACGAGTTGCGGCAGCTCTTCCACTGCCTCCGCGGCTTGCCTCAACCCGGGACTCCACCGGAGACCCTGAGCCGGCTGTTCGACGAGCCGCCCGACGACGTCCACTTGCTGTTCGAGGCGGTGAGCCTGCTCGCCCACTGCTGGAGCTGTCCATCCGAGCTCGTGACTCGCGCGCGAGAGGCCTGTCGTCGCCGTCCGCACCTGAAGACGCGCTGGGCACTCGACGCGCTCGGCGTGGCCGAGCGGCACTGGGAGGCCGGTGGGGCGCCTCCGATTTCGAGATTCCTCATGCCGCCGCGAGAGAAGCCGCCGGGTCCTTCGACGGCAGGCTCGAGCATGTCGGAGTCACCCGTTGCATCGGAGGAGGACGTCTGGTGGCGTCCGCCAAGCCATCCACTCACGCCAGAGGAGCGCATGAAGGAGCTGCTCGAAGTGCTCGAGGGAAGGACCCCTGTCGAGTCCGTGGCCGCCGTGATGGAGGAGCTCCTCCTTCTTCATGAGCGACTCCGCCCCTTCCGGCGGTCGCAGGTGATGCTGAAGCTGGGCCCCTTCTTCAAGGAGCTCTTCGGGCGCTTCCAGCCGAACGATCACGAGCGGGAGAAGCAGGATGCCTTGGCTCGCGGGATGCGTCGGCTCTATCAGGGAGAGCCACTCGCGACGCTCCTCCTCGAACGCGTGATCCGACCCGGTGAACTCTCGCCCCGAGGCGTGGAGGCGGTGGCTCGGCGGGTGTTGCTGCCGGACATCGTCCAGTCGGCTGACGATGCCCTCGCCGGAGTTCTGTCTCACGTGGCACGTCAGCTCACGCTCTGGCCCACGGGCCGGTCGCATGTCCGGCGCCCGGATGCCGAGCACGAGCAGGCGCTCTGCGACCTCTTTCGATACCTCCACGAGCGCGGCGGGGGGAGCCCGGAGCGCTTGCTCGGTTTTCAGTGGCTCTTCGATGAGCACTATCGACTCGTGATGACCTCCGGGCCGCTCACTCGTGAGCGGCTCGTGCGCTTCCGCCAGGACCTCGGACGGAGCAGCGTCACTGACTCGACCCGCGTGCAACTGCTCGAGACCTGCGTCGATCTCGCGATGAGCGCGGCGTCGCCCGAGGACCTTCGGCTGGAGGCGCTCACCACGGCGAAGGTGGCCTACTGGTGCTTGGCCTTCGACGAGCGGTCCTGAACGTCCGATCCGGCATGATGGGCCATGCCCATCCTCGACATCGAGATCGAAGCCGAGCGCGACGACGAGATCGCGCCCGACCTTGCGGAGCGGCTCGCGAGCGTCGCTGGGCGCGTGCTCGAGACGCCACCGGGCCGGACCTGGGTTCGCGTGCACCGGCTGAGCCGTTGCCGGCACGCCGAGAACGACGAGGAGCTCCCCGTCGATGCCCGGCCGACCTTCGTGCGACTGCTCCTGGCGCGCTGGCCCGACGAGGCCCGCCGCAGTGAGCTGGCGACCCGACTCACTGCTGAGGTCGCCGCCGCCTGTGACCGACCGGCCGACAACCTCACGCTGATCTTCGAGCCCCCGGCGGCCGGTCGCATCGCCTTCGGTGGTCGGCTCGTTCCCGGAGAAGAGCGAGACTGATGCCGAAGAAGACCAAGAAGGGCAAGAGCCTGGGTGGGCTCGCGGACGCGCTGGTGCATGCCGGCGTGGCCAAGGAGTCGCAGGCTCGACGTGCCCAGCACGAGAGAGCTGCGCAGGAACGCAAGATGACTCCCGCCGAGCGCGAGCGCTTGGACGAAGAGAAGCGAGAACGACAGTCCGCCGAGCGTGCCGAGAAGGCCGAGGCAGACCGACAGCGCGAGGCGACCCGAGTGAACGAGCAACAGCGTGAACGCAATGAGCAGGCAATCCTCGCCAAGCGCGAGCCAGTGGGAGGCCCCCGACGCTGGTTCTTCGTCGCTGCCGACGGCCGCGTGCCCTATCTCGACGTCACCGAGCGTCAGCAACGGGCCCTCGCCGACGGCGACGCGGGCATCGTCGACTGCGCCGGCTGCGGAGGTGACGAGCACGCCGTCGTCGTCGATCGCGATCTCCTGCGTCGACTGCTCGACTCGGAGCCCGAGCGCGTGCGGGCGTGGAACGGAGCCGACTCATGAGCCACCTGCACTCCGTTCAGGCCCGGACCGGTGCGCAGACGATCACGATCGAGACCGGCGAGATCGCGCGACAGGCCTCCGGCTCGGTGGTCGTGCGCAGCGGCGGGATGTTGCTGCTCTGCACGGTCGTCGCCGATCGCCGTCCCACCCGTCTCGACTACATGCCGCTGACCTGCGAGTACCGGCTGCGGATGTCCGCGGCCGGACGCATCCCCGGCAGTTACGACCGGCGCGAGACCCGTGCGACCGAGTACGAGACCCTCACCGCCCGGCTCATCGACCGCAGCCTCCGGCCGTTCTTCCCCGACACCTGGAACCACGACACCCAGGTCATCGTTCAGCCGCTCGCGTTCGAGAGCGGCAGCGATCCCGACGTGCTCGGCATCACCGCGGCCTCGACGGCCTTGCTGCTGTCGGACGTTCCCTGGGGAGGCCCCACCGCAGGCGTGCGCGTGGCCCTCGTCGACGACGAGCTCGTCGCGTTTCCCGATGGACCGCAGCGTGGACGTGCACGGCTGGACCTTGTCGTCACCGTCTCCGAGAGCGGCATCGTCATGGTGGAAGGCGGCGCTCACGAGATCTCCGAGGACCGGGTGCTCGCCGCCTTCGAGCTCGCGCACGAGGCGGCTCAGCCCTTGCTCCAGGCGCAGCGCGAGCTGGCCGAGCACGGCGCGCCGAAACGTGAGCTGAGGGAGAAGCCGAGCCTCTCCGACGAGCAGGCATCCGAGTTGAGGTCCTGGGCCGAGCCCCGGGTGGCCGAGGCTCTGACCGTCACCGAGAAGCTCGAGCGACATCAGACCACCGACGCGGCGATCGACGATCTCGTGGCCGAGCTCCCCGAGCAGCTCGGTGACGAGGCCTCCGACGAGACGAAGGCGCTCGCCGCGCGGCTCGTGAAGGGGCTTCCCAAGAGACTCATCCGGGAGGGGATCCTCGCGGGGCGTCGACTCGGTCAGCGTGGGCTGGACGAAGTCCGCGACATCACCGGCCGCACCGGTTGGTTGGAAAGCTGTCACGGTTCGAGCCTGTTCACGCGAGGAGAGACTCAGGCCATCGTGACCTGCACGCTCGGCAACGCCCGAGAGGCCAAGAGCACCGAGACCCTCGACGGCGAGCGCGTCGACCGCTTCCTGCTGCACTACAACTTCCCGCCGTACTGCGTCGCCGAGGTCAAGCCGCTGCGCGGACCGGGACGACGGGAGGTCGGGCACGGTCATCTCGCGCGTCGGGCGCTCGAGCCGGTCCTTCCGGATGAAGACGCATTCCCTCAGGTCATCCGGCTCGAGTCGCTCATCACGGAGTCCAACGGCTCGTCGTCGATGGCGACGGTCTGTGGTGGCTGTCTCGCCCTGCTCGATGCGGGCGTCCCGCTCCGAGCACCCGTCGCCGGGATCGCCATGGGGCTGGTCAAGGAGGGTGACGAGCTCGCGGTGCTGTCCGACATCCTCGGCGACGAGGACCACGTCGGTGACATGGACTTCAAGGTCTGCGGCACGGCCACCGGCGTGACCGCCATCCAGCTCGACAACAAGCTCGGCGCGTTGCCGCCCGAGGTCATGACCGCTGCGCTGACCCAGGCCCGCGAAGCGCGGCTGCACGTGCTGGAGAGGATGGAAGCCCTCCGGGCCGACTCCCCCGAAGGCTCGCGAGCCCACGTGCCGCGGTCCCGGGTCGTGCGCATCGAGCGGAATCGCATCGGGTCGCTCATCGGTCCGGCCGGTCGGCACGTGAAGGCGATCCGCAGTGAGCTGGGCGTCGAGGTGGAGGTCGGTGACGACGGACGCGTGGTCCTGGCGGGTCATGCCGCGGAGCTGAGCCGGGCCGAGTCGCGCGTGAACGACCTCGCCGGGATCCCTCGCCTCGATGAAGTGCTGCCGGCGCGGGTCGTCACCGTGCGGGAGTTCGGCTCCTTCGTGAGGCTCTTCGAGGGCATCGAGGCCTTGCTGCACGGAGCTCAGCTCGAGGTCGACCAGAAGGTCCAGGTCAAGGTCACCGGCGCCGACGACCGTGGTCGGCTTCAGGTCGAAAAGGTCGGCTGAGGGCGGTCGGCATCAAGCTCCCGGGCCTGCCCTCCGATAGGTCGGGTGCTCGCCCCATCGGGCGGACCGGGAGCTCTCCGTGGCCCACGTGTTGGTCGTCGAGGACGACAAGACGACGGCGAAGTCGCTGACCGCCTTCCTGCGACGGGAGGGTCACGAGGTGACGATCGCCCCCGACGCGCTCACCGGCGTGTCGCTGGCGGTCAAGCATCGGCCCGACGTCCTGCTGCTGGACCTCGTCCTCCCAGGAGGGGGCGGGCTGTCGGTGATGAAGCGCATCGACGACCTGGCGGTGACCACCGGCACGCCCATCATCGTCATGACCGCGAGCCCCGACCCCGAGCTCGAGGCGGAGGCCCGCACGCAGGGAGCTGCCGCCTTCCTCCACAAGCCCTTCCGGCCCGAGGACCTCACGGCCGCGCTCGCGCAGGCCCTCGCGACACCGATGAGCTTCGGGTAGCTCTTCCTGCGATCCCGACGGCGCGTCGCACTATCATCGGCGGCATGAACGTCGTCGTCTTCGGTCTCAAGGGAGGGCAGGGCAAGTCGAGCCTCGCCGTCCGTCTCGGCCTGTCCCTCGCCCGCGCCGGCCACCGCACCCTGGTCGTCGACCTCTGTGCAGCGGCGTCCGCCTCGCACCTCCTCGGCTTCGGCGAGGGGGTCGAGCTCGGCTCGGCCGGGCTGCTCGGTGGCAAGTCCACGCCAGCAGAGGTCATCGTGCCCACGGGTCAGGACAAGCTGCTCGCCCTGCCGGCGGACCTGGCGCTGGCTGGTGAGCCCGGACCGCAGGCCGCCCGCTTGCTCCGGGCCATCGGGCGGCGCCACGACTTCACCCTCATCGACGCGCCCACCGGCGACGGCCCGTGGACCACGATGGCGCTGCTCTCGGCCGACTGGGCCCTGCTTCCGGTCGTTCCCGACGAGCTGAGCCTCGTGGGGGCCCGAGCGAGCGTGACCTGGCTCCGTCACCTCAAGGGTCGGAAGAAGGCACAGCTCGCCGGGCTGGTGGTGAACCGGGCCGGCCCCCGGAGCGCGGCGGCCGCTGCGGCCGAGGCCGCGTTGCGCGACGAGAGGGGGCGACAGGTCTTCAAGGCCGCCCTGCGACGCGATGCGAGCTTCAGCCGGCCCGCCGGCGTCGCCCGCGCGCTCCGCGCCAAGGCCCCCAAGGGCGTCGATCTCGACGTGCAGGACCTCCGTAGAGAGCTTCTTCGAACGCTCCTGAGACGAAATCGCCCTGCGTGAGGAAAGTGCCTTGCCGTAGCAGCAAGGCGTGGCCTACGTTCTTGCCGTTCGGGCATCGCCCGGGGTAGCCAGGATTCAGGCCCCTGGGTTCGAGTCGCTCTTCCGGGGTCACCCCATGGATGCCGGAGGCCGGGGACTCGCGAGCGCCGTCTCGGGTGGTGCTCGAACGCCTGCGGAGCGTCGGTCCCCTCGTTCCATGTCTCCCTTTCCACCGGGGAGGCCGACGTCTCCGCATCCTTTCACCCCTCGCCGACCCGTCAGCGATCGACCGCCTCCAGGGCGAAGAGCGTCAGGCGACGGCCCTGGCGGACGAGGTCCTTGTCACGCCGGAGCCCGAGCCGGAGCGCCAGGCGCACGGAGGCCATGTTCTCGGGCTCGATGAGCGCCACCAGTCGCTCCAGGCCACGCTCCTCGAACGCGAGCTCGGCGACGGCCCGCGCGGCTTCCAGCCCCAGTCCTCGTCCCTGGAAGCGACGCGCCAGGACGTAGACGATCTCGACCTCGTCACGACCGTCGATCTCCTTCTGGAGGAGCCCGCAGTTGCCGACGAAGCTGCCGTCGCGACGCAGCTCCAGGTTCCAGAGCTCCCAGGGGTCGGGACGCTCCCGTCGGATGTTCTCCTCCACCGCCGACCGCAGCTTCTCCGGGTCGCGGGGACCACCGAGATGACGCGTGACCTCGGGATCGGTCCAGAGCTCGAGGACCGGCTCCAGGTCCCCGGCGCGGTCGCCGCGCACGAGGAGACGCTCGGTCGTCAGGACCAACTTCGGATCGTCGGTGGCGCTCATGCCCGGATCACCTCGAGAGCCCTCGTGAAGGCCTCCTTGCCTCCGGCCTCGAGCACCGAGCCATGGGAGACGACCACGCGGTCGAAGTCCCAGGCGAGCACCGGCTCGAGACTGTCGAGGAGCGCGTGGCGGTCCTTGAGGAAGGCGAAGCGGAGCAGGCGGGACGGACGGAAGCGACCGAGCACGCCGTTGATTCTCAAGATGAGCGCGAGGAGCCCGCTGGCGTCGTCGCGCGCGAAGTTGAAACACAGGTCGGTGAGAACGAGCGTCCGCGTCGCCACGTGGAGGAAGGCCGACTCGTGGAAGCTGAGCCCGGCGAGCTCGGTGGCTTCGAGACGACCGCTGAGGGACTCGGGCCAGGCCTCGGCGATGGTGCCGTCGATGCGCGGGAGTCCCGCCCGAGTGGCACCGGAGGCCCCCGAGTGAATCAGCACGCGAGCGTCGGGCCAGGCCTCGGCGAGGGCGCCGGCCTCGGAGGAGTGGAAGTCGTTGGGGACCAGGATCCAGGCGGGGCGACCGAGGCCCATGAGCTCGGTCGTGCCGGCCTCGTCGAGACGCATGCTGGCATGGAGCGCCACGCGACCCGGCTCGGTCTCGAGCACGGTCATCCGGCGGCCGAGAGGGGAGCGCTTCCAGCGGCCCTCCACCACGTGGAGGCCGGGCGCCAGGGAGCGGAGAGGACCGTGGGGCTGGATGGGGAGGTCGCTCATGACGGGATCCGGGGCTGGGGTCGCGAAATCGCTGGCCTTCCGTGTCAGGATGATGACTCAACCGTTAGCGCGCCCGGCGGACACACGTCACCACGACCCGCGGCGCGGGAGACAGAAGACATGGGCTTGTTCAGTTTCGTGAAGGCGGCCGGGGCGGCCATCGGCATCGGTGGTCATGACGACGAAGAGCAGGAGCAGAAGGCTCGCCTGGAAGCGGTGGTCGAGAAGCGCCGCGCCAAGGGCATCGAGCGAATGGTGGAGGAGATGGACCTGCCGGTTCAGGGCTTCTCCGCCCGCGTCGACGACGACCGCGTCACCATCCACGGCCGCGCCGGTAGCGGCGAGGTCCACGAGAAGGTCGTCCTCATGGTCGGCAACACCGAGGGCATCGCCTTCGTCGACGATCGCATGAGCGTCGACGAGGCCGCCGCGGCTGCCGAGGCCGCCGCCGAGGAGGCCGCTGACGCCGAGGCCACCGTCGAGGGGCCGGCCGCGTCGAGCTTCTACACCGTCAAGTCGGGCGACAACCTCAGCAAGATCGCCAAGGCGCACTACGGCGAGTCGAGCAAGTACATGCTCATCTTCGAGGCCAACAAGCCCATGCTGTCGGACCCGGACAAGATCTACCCGGGTCAGACCCTGCGCATCCCGCCCGAGTCCTGATCCTCGGCGAGTGGAAAGGGCCGGGCCGTTCTCTGGTGAGCGGTCCGGCCTTCCTGCATGAAGGGGGGACACGATGAAGCAGACCTGCCGCTCCTGCGGCTTCATCGGAGACCAGCGGTTCTGCGCCAACTGCGGAACCGAGTTCGGGAGCGATCGGCCCGCCGCTGCGCCGGTTGCCGAGAAGGGCAAGAGCAACTGCCTGCTCTGGGGCGTCGTGCTCACGCTGATCGGCTTCTTCGTGCTGGCCGCGGTGGGGATCATCGCCGCGATCGCCGTGCCCAACTCGGTTCCGCAGTTGGCGCAGAACCGCTGGTCTCCGATGAAGCCGCAGGAGCGGCAGGTCTGCTTCATCGTGTCCCCCCTTCATGCAGGAAGGCCGG
>JBCCFW010000095.1:0-28720 GCA_039029535.1 Acidobacteriota bacterium | reverse complement strand
TTGGAGGAGTCCCTTCACCCGGGTCGGGTCGTCCGCCCGGGCTCCAGGACGACCGGACGTCGCAAGCCTCGATGTCCGCGAGAACGAACTCATGCGCTGCTCAGCCTGTGGCTTCGAAAGCGACCAGCCGACGAAGTTCTGTGCCGGCTGCGGTGCGCGGCAGGGCCGGCAGTGCGGCTCTTGTGATGCCGTGCTCCCTCTCGACGCGCGCTTCTGTAGCAGCTGCGGGGCTCGTCTCGAGGCCGAGGAGGACATCGCTCCCACCATCCCGCTTCCTCGGGATCCCAAGGCCGAGCGACGTCAGCTCACGGTCATGTTCTGCGACCTGGTCGGCTCGACCTCTCTCTCGGCAGAGCTCGACCCGGAAGACCTCCACGAGCTCGTTCACGCCTACCAGCAAGCCTGCTCCGGCGTCATCGACCGCCTGCAGGGCCACGTCGCCCAGCACCTCGGTGACGGGCTGCTCGTCTACTTCGGCTACCCCCGGGCCCAGGAAGACGACGCGCGCCGGGCGGTGCTGGCGGGGCTCGACATTCTCGAGGCGATGGTCGACCTCAATCGCCTGCTCGTGGCCGAGGGGCACGCGCCGCTGGAGGTCCGCATCGGGCTGCACACCGGCCCGGTCGTCACTGGAGCCGTGGGCGGGCCGAGCAAGCAGGAGAGGTTGGCGCTCGGCCTGACGCCCAACCTCGCCGCGCGCATCCAGGGCTTGGCCGAGCCGGACACCGTCTTCATCTCCGAGGCCACGCGCGGCCTGGTGAAGCAGCACTTCGAGATGGAGTCACTCGGCGGGCGGACGCTCAAGGGTGCGGCTGCCCCGATGGAGGTCCACCGAGTCGTGCGGGAGCTGAGCCCGGGCGAGGGCGAGTCCTGGAGCGACGGTGCGACGACGACGGCCTGGGTCGGACGCGAGAAGGAGCTGGGCGAGCTCGAGTCGCGGCTGGAGCGTTCCCGCGAGGGTGATGGGCAGGTCGTCCTGGTGAGGGGCGAGGCGGGCATCGGCAAGACCCGGCTGCTGCAAGAGCTGCGTCAGCGTCGGCCCGACCCCGTCGACTGGGTCGTCATCCGCGGCACGCAGCTCTCGCGGACCAGTGCCTACCGTCCCGTCATCGAGATGCTCGAGCGGCTCTTCGGCTTCGAGCGCGACGCCACCGACGAGGAGCGGCTGGCGCGTCTGACCGAGGAGCTCGACCGACGACGACCGGCCAACGACCATGCCCTGGCGCTCCTGGGCAACCTGCTCTCGATCACCGTGGGTCAAGAGAGCTCGTTGCCGGAGCTCGGTCCGCTGCGCATCCGCGAGCAGACACGGGAGGTCGTGAGCGAGCTGCTCCTGGGAGCCACCGACGCGCCGTCGGTGGTGCTGGTCGAGGACCTCCATTGGGTCGACCCGTCGAGTCTCGAGCTCGTCGAGACCCTGGCCGAGCGCGCGAGGGGAACCGCGACGCTGCTGCTGCTGACCAGCCGCACGTCGGTCGACTGGGAGGAAGGAGCCCTCGCGTCGGCCACGCGCATCGAGCTCGAGCGTCTTCGACCTGGTGAGGTGCTCCAGCTCGTCACGGCGCTTTCGGCCGGACGCGAGCTGTCGGATCGACTGCGCGCCGTGGTCACCGAGCGGACCGACGGCATCCCGCTGTTCGTCGAGGAGCTCACCCACATGGTGCTCGCTCCCGACGAGGACAGCTCGCAGGGTGGTCAGCGGACACCGACGGTGCCGAGCACGCTCACCGACTCGCTCACCGCCCGGCTCGATCAGCTCGACGGCGAAGCCAAGCGACTCATCCAGCTCGCAGCCGTGGTCGGACGCGACTTCGGCCGGAGTCTCCTGGCGGCCATCACCGGCCTGCCCGAGTCGGCCATCGAAGCCACCTTGCGTGCGCTGGTCGGGCGGGGCCTGATCGAGGAGCGCTCCGAGGGCGGCGCCGTGAGCTACACGTTCCGTCACGCCCTCCTCTGCGAGGTCGCTCACGACTCGATGCTCAAGCGCGACCGACGCGAGCAGCACGGTCGGACTGCACGCGTCCTGATCGAGCGTTTCGGCGACGTCGCCGAGTCGCAGCCCGAGCTCGTCGCCAGCCACTACACGGAAGCCGCCGAGGCTGCCCCGGCCGTCGACTATTGGCAGCGTGCCGCGCAGCGGGCGGTGGCCGGCGCGGCCTGCGTCGAGGCGGCGGATCATCTGCGACGGGGGCTCGAGCTGGTCCCCGCGCTCCCCGAAGACGCCGGCCCCCTTCAGCACGAGCTCGCCATGCAGACCCTGCTCGGTCAGGCGGTGAGCTTCGGCGAGGGCTATGGCGCGGTCGAGGCGGAGCAGGCCTACAACCGCGCGCTCGAGATTTACCGCGAGATGGGGGACGCGCCCGACCGCTTCTGGGTCCTGTGGGGACTCGCCGTCTTCTACCAGGCGCGAGGCGACCTGCGACGCGCCAACGAGCTCGTCCAGGAGTTGCTCCAGATCGCGGAGGAGTCCGGTGACCCGGCCCTGCAGCCCGAGGCGCACTTCGCGGTCGCGGTGAGCTCGTACTACGGCGGTGATCTCGATCGAGCCTGGGACTCCCTCGAGACGGGGCGTCAGGCGATGGCCGAGCTCGCCGAGGGCGGGGGCGTGCTGCCGTCGGGGCAGGCGTCGGACGTGACGTTCGCGCAGGTCAAGGCGTTGGTCGGGAGTCTCGGCGGTCGGCTCGACGAGGCCGAGCCCAGCGAGAAGGAGGCCCTCGAGCGGGCTCGCGGCATCTCGCATGCCTTCGTGCTGTCGACCACCCTCGGGGCGGTCGCCATGATCCGGCAGCTCCTCGGTGACGTGCCCGGTGCCCGAGGGCATGCGGAGGAGGCGTTGGAGCTGGCGAGCCGTCACGGCTTCCCGTACCCGGAGCACTGGGCGCGGGCCCTGATCGGCTGGTGTCGCATCGTCGGCGGTGAGGTCGAAGAGGGCTTCGCCGAGCTCGACTCGAGCATGGACGAGATGGAGAAGATTGGTGTCGGCATCGGCCGCACCTACCTGCTCGGCCTGCGTGCGGATGCCTGCCTCGAGGCAGGTCGTCTCGAAGAAGGACGTGCAGCCACGCGGCAGGGGCAGGAGCTGGCCTCGGCATCCGGCGAAGGATTCTGGCTGGCAGAGCTGCGTCGGCTCGACGCGGAGCTGGCACTCGCGGGAGGGGCCGTCGCACCGGAGGAGGCCGAGTCGGCCTTGCTGGAGGCCTTGGAGACCGCGCGAGACAGCGGGGCGACGCTCTTCGAGCTGCGCGCCGCCATGAGCCTGGCGCTGCTCGACCCGAAGAAGGAAGGAGCGGGGGAGCGACTGGCCCGTGCCTGCGAGGGCTTCTCGGGACGGATCGGCGAGCTCGATGAGGCGCGGTCGCTGCTTCAGACCCTGGCATGATGGGGCACGCAACAATCGGAGCGGGCCGCTGGCCCGTTGTCACATCCCGGGAAGGCGCCGGCCCTGCCGGTGACGAGGAGGAGTCTCATGTCGCACGTCGACACGCTGCATGACGCAGGCCTAGTGAACAAGGACGAGCTGACCGACGCCCAGAAGGAAGCCATCGAGGCCTTGACGGAAGACGAGGTCAACACCGTCGTCAGCGTCTACAACAAGGTCAAGGGAGCGATGGACAACTCGACGGCCGATGGCTCCGACGGCGATCCTCCAATCGTCCCCTTGTAGTCCGCGTCTCGCGGAACGGCCGGTGGCGCGGGGGAATGCGTCGCCGGCCGCTCCGGTCCGCTTCTTTCGTGCGTCCCACCGCCTCCACTCCGTCGCGCCGACTGCGCGCGCACGTCGAGCAGGTCAGCCCGCCCTTGCGGGAGACCTCGCGGGCGTTCTGGGAGAGCCCCTCCATCGGGTCGCTGTACCCGTCTTACCTCGAGGGCGCTCACGGCATCGTCCGGGCCGCCGTCCCGCTCATGGAGACGGCCATCGCGCGCCTGGAAGCAGGTGAGCCCGACGCTCTCACGTCACCTCTCATCGACTACTTCCGCACTCACGCCGAGGAGGAGACCGGTCACCTGGACTGGCTCGACGACGACCTGCGAGCTCTCGGCGTGTCGGTCGAGGACGTGCAGGCCCGTGCGCCGTCGGGCACGGTGGCCGGCCTGGTCGGTGCCCAGCACTACTGGATCGAGCATCACCACCCCGTGGCGTTGCTCGGCTACTTCGTCGTCCTGGAGGGGAACCCGACGCCGGTGGCGTGGTTGGAGCGGCTCAGCGACCGGACCGGAATTCCTCGGAAGGCGCTGACCTTCCTCATCGAGCACGCACGGTCCGATGTCGGTCACGAGCGAGAGCTCGACGACTTCATCGACACGCTACCGCTTCAGCCCGCTCATCTCGAGCTTCTCGAGACGAGCATCGCTTGGACGGTGGAGCAGGTGGCTCGCTTCTTCCGCGAGCTGCTCGTCGCACGGCGCGAGACCGCGGCCGCGAGCTGAAGCTCGCCCCCTATCGGAGAACGACCTTGTCCACCGTCACCGAGCTTCAAGAGTGGTTCGCCCGTCAATGCGATGGTGAGTGGGAGAAGGGGGGCGGCATCGTCATCGAGAGCCTGGAGAACCCGGGTTGGAGCGTGACGGTCGACATCGTCGGCACGCCGCTGGCGCGTCGCAACTTCAAGACCTTCCGGGACAACTACGACCACGACACGGACTGGCTCATCTGCCGGATGAAAGAGGACTGCTTCGAGGCGGCCTGCGGGCCGCTTCGTCTCGAGGACGTCCTCGAGAAGCTCCTCGAGTGGTGCCGTCTCGCGGACGAGACGGCAGGGTAGTTGGCGAGGCGGGCTGAGACTCGGCCCGCTTCGTGATCGGCTCTTGAGAGACGTAGCCCGGCCTCTCAGTGGCCGGGGTTGCCTCCGTGTCCACTCGATCTCTCGAGTTTCCGATCAGGACCGCCTTGTTTTGGGTGGCGGCAGTGCCACCGTCATCTCGACCCCTTCGACGTTCTGCCTCCGTCCTGGTCTGGCCGGACCAGGGTCTTCGGCTTTCCATCAAGCGCTTCGGCCTTGGGGGCGTCCACGCCCTCCCTTCTCGTCATGAGGGGAGGCTTAGGTCCCTTTCGGTCGAGATCGGCAAGGTCTTTCCATTTGAAAGGACTTCGCGGGACTTGAACCCGCGACCTCCCGATTGACAATCGGACGCTCTATCCTGCTGAGCTACAAGCCGTCACTGGGAACGCGCCTTGCCGGTCGTTCCGTGGACTTTTGGTCCACGGACTGCGACACGCCCCTTGGCATTCGTCCCTGGCGGGACTTTACCGTGCCTTCAGGACGCGGGGAGCTCCACCCCTTGCCCTTCGTCATGCCGGCGGCCCTTGCATGCCACTGCTCGGACTCGTCGACTACCGCTTGGAATCACTCGATCCCTGGCTGGATGCGACCGGTCTCGCGCGTCCCCGCGCGAGCTTCGGAGAACCTCCTTCCGGATCCGAAGATCCCGGCTTGGCTCCCTTCGCGTCTCCCAAGACGACCGTTCACCAGGCACCGAGGTGGGGCCACCGTTCTGATGACCTGCTCCTGGGTCGGAGCCACCTGCGGCTTGCGTGGACGGACCCCCCCGAAGAAGGGCGGAGAGTCGTGACGTCTCCTTTCGCCGGGTCACCCCGGCGTTTCCCATCGATCCCACGCGACCGCCCGACCGAGGCCGGGATTCACCTGACGCGATCCGCTCGCGTTGCCGCGCGCGGATCGGTCTTCGCAACGGCATCGGCCCTGATGGGACGACACCGTCGTCATTCGTGCGTGCTCGGTTGTCAAGGAACGAAGGCCTCGATGCGCACGTCGAGCGTGCGGATCGTGGCTCCTGAAACGAAGAAGGCCGGGCGACCCGTGAGGGTGCCCGGCCGCGGCGTCCGTCGGTGACGGAGCTCAGCGGATCGGCACCCTCGCGCAGGCGATGGGCGCGAGAGTGCGCCGGTCGAGGTGGGCCCCGGCCGTGCGCTTCGCGTCGATGCTGCTGCGTGTCGTGTCGGTCATCTTCGTGGTCTTTCTTGCGCCGTGCGTCGACGCGAGTTGGGGAAGATAGGGTCGAGTCGTGATGGTGTCAAGTGGCTTCATCGAAAAAAGTGACTACGAGACTCTCTTCACCACCACGGCGAGCTCGCCCTCGTTGTTGTCGTACTTCGACGTCAGGTCGTTGGCGAAGCAGTACAAGTCGGCGTCGACCTCCGCCGAGTAGCGACGCTCCGGTCCTCCCTTGCCGATGCGGAAGTGACGGTCCTCGTCGTCGCCGGCGGAACCGCAGAGCTCGAACCAGTCGGCGTCCGGGACGCGGCGACGCGACTCGAGGGCCCGCACCACGGGCTCCTTGAACCAGCGCAGTCGCTCCGTCTTCCAACCGTTGGCGTCGCAGCGGATGCCCTTGTCGGTCCACGCCTGATCGCCCGGGACCTCGAACTCGTAGATGGCGCCGGCCTCCATCCGCAGGCCCGACCAGTCGAGCTTGTACTCCGAGCGGACGTCGAACTCGTGGCTCTCGCCGACCGCCAGGGTGGTCGACTTCGCGCTGGGGTGGATGTCGTCGTTCTCACCCACCGCACGACGCTCGTCCTTCTTCGGGTCGAGATTCTCGGCGATCGGTGCTTGCAGGTCGGCGCTCCCCTCGATCGCGTCGATGGCGTCTTCCGAGACGGGAAGCCCGGAGTCGTGGGCTGCCCTGAGCATCCAGGCGAGGGCGATGTCGTTGCGCTCGACGTTTCCGTTGCCGCCGCCGATGTCGCTGTGCACCCCACGAAACCAGGTCTCGACCAACTGCGTGTCGGCCGACTCCGGTTCGGGGCGCGTCGGGCGGAAGGACTCGCGTCGTTCGTCCAGGGCCAGCGCGTGGAAGCAGCGCTGCACGTTCGTCGGGAGCTTCTCGACGTTCCAGCCGACGTTGATGTCCTGGAAGTTGATGACGTGATTGATGTCGAAGCTGAGGCCGAACGATGCGACGGTGTCGAAGAGGCCGAGGAAGCGGATCGGCGGCGTGACGCGCTCTCCGCTCGGCGTGTCGAAGCCTCGCTCGGCCAGCACGTTGCAGAAGTGGATGGCCAGCGCCGAGCCCCGGCTGAAGCCGACGACGTCCACGACCTGATCGCCACGGCTCCAGTTCTCGCGGAGGGCGTCGTACATCTCCTCGATGCGTGAACGACCGCCGACTCCGAAGAGACCACCGAGCACGCGTCCGAGATGGCCGAAGCGGGTGCCGACTCCCGCTCGGTACTCCACCGGTCCTTCGTAGAGATCGCGGAATCGGATGACGTTGGAGTCCTCCGTCGCCTTCTCTTCGTCTTCGTTCCAGGTCCCGTCGAATGCGTAGAGGGCCATCGATCTCTCTCCAGTCGGTGTTCGAGACGGCTCGGGAGCCGCCGCTCGTGTCGATGGCTCACCCTAGCACCCGCACTCGTCGGGGCTGCGTGAGCCGCCCGACGGTGGTCAGTCATCGAGACGGGGACTGGCAGCAACCCGTCATCCCTGCGATCCTGTCGCAACGCCTTCCCATGCCTGGGGTGCCCCGTGCCGACCTTCTCGTTGCGTCTTCTCTCCTGCGTCTTCGCCGTGGCGATGGCCGCGAACGTCAGTGCCGAAGCCGTGGCGGTGCTGCATCCCGCGAAGCTCCCCGCGCTCGCCGGTGCGGACCTCCTCGTCCTCGAGCTCGATCGCAACGGTGGTCTCCGCCTGCTCGATGGTCGCCACCACGCCGGCAGGGTCAAGACGGCTGCGTCTCGCACGCCAACCTCGGGCGAGCTCGGCCTGGCCTGGCTCGACGCCGAGGGGGAGCCGCAGCTCATCGCGTTTAGCCGCGTCGCCTGGGAGGTCCATGGACCGACGCTCTTCGCCGAGGGGCAGTGGCGTTGCCAACCACATCCGCTCGACGAGGCGGTGATCGCCGTCAAGCTCCCCCGGCCCGTCACGGCCCATGAGCTGGTCGTCTTCCAGCTCGGAGAGACCGCGCCGACCTCGGCCGCCGAGCTGCGCCGGGCCTTGCGGGCGCGACCGCAGACCGCCGGCCTTCGGGTCCTGGCTCGCTTCCCGCGCACCGCTCTCGCGACCGGAGACCGGCCGTGAGCACGCACTACCGGCTCGTCGTCGTGCTGCTGATGCTCGGCCTGGCCGTGACGGCCCACGCCGGTGACGTTCTCACGCTCCGTCAGACGGGACCCGACGACGAGCGCATCGTCGTCGCCATCGTCGCCGAGGGCTACACCGCCGATCAGACCGCGCTCTTCGAGTCCGACCTCGTCACCGCCGTCGACGGACTCTTCGCCATCACGCCGTACCGGGAGTACGAGTCCTGGTTCAACGTGTACGGCGTGTTCGTCGCGTCGAACGAGTCGGGCGCCGACAAGCCCGAGGAGTGCTTCGGCACCACCGTCGAGCGAGACACCGCCTTCGACGCGACCTACTGCACGTCGGGCATCCGTCGCCTGCTCACCGTCAACCGTGGCGCGGTCCTCGCCGAGCTCAACACGTCCGTTCCCGGCTGGGACGTCTCCGGTGCCATGGTCAACGACGGCGAGTACGGTGGGTCGGGCGGACCCACGAGCGTGTTCTCGACCAACGGCGCCTCCATCGAGCTGTTCGCTCACGAGGCCGGTCACAGCTTCCCTCGGCTGGCCGACGAGTACGCTGGCAATCCGGGAGTGGGCAGCAGCGCGCCGGAAGTGAACGTGACGGTCGAGACCGTCCTGGGCCTCATCGAGTGGAGCGTCTGGATCGACGCGGACACGCCCTTGCCGACGCCCAGCGCGACACGAGGCGTGGTCGGTGCCTACGAGGGGGGGCGCTACTTCGACAACGGCATCTTCCGACCCATCCACGACTGCAAGATGCGCAGCCTCGACCGCCCCTTCGGTGAGGTGTGTCGTGAGGCTCACGTCCAGCACTTCCACGCGCTCGTGGACATCATCGAGACCGAGACTCCCGAGTCGGCCACGGCCGTCGAGGTCACGCCCTGCGTCGACCTCGACTTGGCGCTGACCCTGCTCTCTCCCGCTCCCGACACGCTGACCGTCACCTGGACGCTCGACGGGGTCGTCCTCGATGGTGAGACCGGGCCGACCCTGAGCTTGGCCAGTGGCCTGCTCACGGGGGCCTCCCACGAGCTCGTCGCCGAGGTGCGCGACGCCACGGCCTTCGTCCGTCGGCCCTACCTCACGCCGATGACGAGCACTCGAACGTGGACCTTGAGCCGCGCCGACGGGGGGGCGGCCGACCTCGACACCGACGGCATCGAGGACGCCTGCGATCCCGACATCGACGGTGACGGGCTCCTCAACGAGGACGACTGCTCGCCGCGGGAAGCGCTGCCGCACGCGGAGCTGCCGGAGGTCACCGACCTGCGCGCCTCCGGGCGTTCGTTGCTCGACCTCACGTGGACGTCGCTTCCCGAGCTCGCCGATCGACCGGACGGTCGCTACGGGGTCCTTCGTGGTGTTCTCGAAGACCTGCACGTCGAGCGTGACTTCCGCTCGGCCTGTCGAATCGAGCTGGGGAGCGAGGCCGGCGCGTCGGTTCTCGCCGGATCGCTGTCGGTGTACTACCTGCTCGTCGCCCTCGACTCCTGCGGTCCGGGCCCCCTCGGCGTCGGGTCGAGCGGTCCGCGCACGGTGGACTGGGTGGCGCTGCCCGACTGCCCCTGACCGTCATGGATTGGGTGAAGGGCTACTACACTGCGCAGGCTCGTGAGTTCGGCCGCGCGGTCGTCACCGAGCGTCATCGACGACAGGCCGCGACGATCGTCGAGCTGACCGGGATCGAGAAGGGGCGCGTGCTCGAGCTCGGAGCGGGCTCCGGCGGACTGGCGATGGCCCTGGCCGAGCTCGGTCACGAGACCTGGGCGATCGACTTCAACCCGACGGATGCCGCCCTGGCGAGAGAGCTCGCGGCGAGCCGACCGGACCTGCCAGTCACCATGGTCGAGGCGGACTTCTGCGAAGTCGAGTTGGAAGGACGCTTCGATCTCGTCTTCTACTGGGACGGCTTCGGCGTGGGGTGCGACGAGGATCAGCGTCGCCTGCTCCGACGCTGTGCGAGCGATTGGCTGGAGCCGAACGGCCGCGTCCTGCTCGACGTGTTCAGCCCTTGGAACTGGCAACGTCGAGAGGGCGAGGTCACCGACATCACCGGCGTGGACGGGACGACCTGGCAGCGTCGGCTGGAGTACAGCGTGCTGCGCGGTCGCTTCACCGACCACTGGACCTCGTCGCAGCGACCGGGTGTCGAGCGGAGTCAGACCATCCGCTGCTACACGCTCCAGGAGCTCGAGCTGCTGTGCGTCGAGACGGGGTTGAGCGTCGAGCGCTTCTTCACGATGAGTGCTCGGCCGTTCCTCGTGAGCGAGGTGGGCGACGGTGAAGATGGGGCCGCGCTCGAGACCGAGCTTCGCAAGAGCAACGGCTACTGGGCGCTGTTGCAGCGCTCGGGCATGATGGCGTCTCGCTGATCGGTCGTGACTCCCTGCACCACCGACAGGCGAGCAGGAGGACCGGTGATGACCGACGTCGCGCACCCGCACCACGGAATCGACTACATCGAGTTCACGGTCACCGACATGACCGCGGCTCAGGAGTTCTACGGCTCGGTGTTCGGCTGGAAGTTCACGCAGTACGGACCCGACTACGCCGGCATCCAAGGACCGGAGCCCGGTCGCGAGGTCGGTGGGTTCTCCCGACAGGCTGAGGGCTCCACCGGTGGGCCTCTGATCGTCCTGTACTCGCAGGACCTCGAGGCCACCCTGGCTGCGGTGCGTGGAGCAGGCGCCTCGATCGTCACCGAGCCCTTCGAGTTCCCGGGCGGGCGTCGCTTCCACTTCCAGGATCCGAGCGGCAACGAGCTCGCGGTCTGGTCCGAGAGCTGAGCCGGTGCCCTCGGGGCCGAAGGAGCACGACATGAGCGAGCCCGGACCGAACCCGCGCACCGTCGCCATCCAGGCGTGCCGGATGGACGCCATGGTCGCCTTCTACACCGAGGCTTTCGGGGCCCGCTTCCGTCCGGTCGACACCTTCGGGCTGGCGTCGCAGTTCGGCGAGCTCCCCGGGGGCTGTGAGCTCAAGCTCGTGCCCCTGCGGGAGGCGGTCGACTTCGAGGGCTTCCCGAGCCACCAGCTCGGCTTCGACGTCGCCGACGTCCGGGCCGTCATCGCCCTGGCCGAGCGCCACGGGGGCCGCCAGGAGGGCGAGCTGCGCGAGGAGGGCGGTCGCCTGCACGGCGCCGTCCGCGACCCCGACGGGAACACCGTGGAGCTCTACTCGCCGGCCTGACGGGCGGTCCGGCGCCGACCCGCTGGTGGCCGTGGGCGACCTGAGAGAGAATCGCCGGATGCGCAAGGTTCTCGGCTTCCTCAGCGGCCTGCTGCTCCTGGTGAGCGGCTTCTTCCACTCCTACAGCGGCCTCCCGCCGCTCAGCGATGCCCTCGCTGCTGACGGGGTCTCCGCCGAGATCCACCTCAGCGTCATCATCGGCTGGGTCTTCGGCTCGGTGGCCATGCTCGCCTTCGGCGTGATGATGCTGGTCTGGGCCCTGCGCGTGCACCGCGGGGAGTCCCCCTCCACCGCTCCGGCCGGCGCGATTTCCGTGGCCTACCTCTGCTTCGGCGCCGTGGTCTTCCACGTCACCGACCACGATCCGCGCTACCTGCTCTTCATCATCACGGCCCTGCTGGTGGGCGCCACGGTCAACTGGCGCCGCCTGATGCCGACCAAGGCGGTCTGAGCCCGACACCATGAGCACCACCGCCACGACTCCGCCCGCCGCCCTGCCCGACCGACTCGGGCGTCGGCTCTGCGGGCTCGGCGTCCTCAGCTTCCTGGCGGCGGTGGGGCTCGGCCTGCTCGATCACGAGACCCAGGGTCTGGTGCATCTCTTCACCGCCGAGCTCGGCAACCTCGTCGGGCTGGCGATGTACACCGGCATCTTCTTCGTCCTCGGCTTCCCGTTCGTCATCGGCTGGACCCTCCTGCGCCGATCGGCCTGACCAGCGCAAGCCAGACGAGAAAAGGACCCGAGTCAGCGAGTGACCCGGGTCCTTCGGCGGGCACCGCAGGAGCGCCCGAGCGGAGTCTCGAGGCTTACCAGCGAGCCTTCAGGCCGAGCGTCGCTCGACGACCGATGATGTCGCCGAAGATGTGCTGCTGGTGCTCCTCGTCGAAGAGGTTGGTGGCCGCCAGCGTCAGCTCGAAGTGGTCGCCCGGGAACATGTAGCCGAAGCTCGCATCGACCAGGAAGTAGTCGTCGGTCGTGCCGTGGAAGCGCGAGTCGAGGACGTCCGTCCAGAGCGCCTCGTCGGTGTAGCTGACCGAGGCGCTGCCCTTGAAGCGGGGCGTCCGCCACTGCAGGCCGGCGTAGAACGTGTGCTCGGGAGGCGTGCCCAGCTCGAAGCCGCCCGCGCTGTTGTCGACGGTGACCTCCGGGGTGTCCTGGTAGGTGTAGCTGAAGTTCGCCGAGAGGAACTCGTTGAACTGGGTGTTCAGGCCCAGCTCGATGCCCTGGTCTCGGACCTTGCCCACGTTGCGGTAGGTGAAGGTCTTCGGCATCAGGAACTCCGGCACGAACATGTCGGGGAGGCCGGTGCCGCCCATGGCCGGCGGGAGGCTCCAGCGCGGCGGCGGGTCGGTGGGGCTGTAGAACTCCGAGGCGAAGAAGTCGATGACGTCTTCGGTGTAGTTCCGGTAGACCGCGGCGGTGAAGGTCGAGCGGTTGCCGATCTCGACGGTGTAGGCGAGCTCGAAGGCGTCGATGGACTCCTCGTCGAGGTCCTCGTTGCCGACCGCGGCGCTCGGGAACAGGAAGGGCACGGCACCAGCCGGCGTGGGGATGGTGACCGCGTTGAAGATGGTCGTCTCGAGGTAGTTGTTGACGTTCGACGGCACGCGGTAAGCGCGGTTGTAGGCGAGCCGGATGGAGTGGTTGTCCCGCGGCTTGAAGAGGAAGCTGGTTCGCGGCGAGACCGTCCAACCGATGGTGTCGAACCAGTCGGCGCGGATGCCGAGGTTCATGTGGAACTTCTCGCTGAGGATCATCTGGTCTTCGAAGAAGACGCCGAACTCCTGGCGAGAGTCTTCGCGCGGGGCGATGGAGAGGTCGAAGTCGCTGAGCCGAGCGTCGGCGCCGTAGACGATGAAGTGCTTCTCGCCGATCGCGCGCTTCACCTGGATGTCACCAGCGTAGAGCTTGGTGTCGATGGTGAAGTTGAGGGCGTTCAGGAGGTTGACCGCCTCGCCATCGAAGATGTTCGCGTAGACCTTGGCCTCGATGTTGCGGCCTTCATAGCGACCCTCGACGTAGCTCGACGTCGTGGAGTCGTCGATGTTGAAGGGGCCGATGCCCGTGTGGAGGATGCCGCTGGTCTTCGCGCCGCCGAGCTTGAGCGACCAGAGAGCGTCCTGGCTCTCGGGCTCCCAGTCGAAGTGGAGGTCGAGCTTGGGCTGCTCGGTGCCGCGGTTGATGAAGTCCACGCTGGACGGGAGCGGGTCGCCGTTGGGCAGCGTGTCGGAGCGGGGCCAGGGATCCTGCTCGGAGTAGGACGCCGCGATCCGGTAGCTGAAGGTGTCGGAGGGGGCGTCGGCCCAGCGGATGGACGCCGCCTTGGTGCCTTCCTCGCCACCCATGACCTTGAAGATGCCGCCCTGGCTGTCGCGCGGTGACTTGGTCCGGACGTTGATGACGCCGTTGAGGGCGTTGGCGCCCCAGACCGCCGAGCCCGGCCCGCGCAGGATCTCGACCTGCTCGACCTCCTCGAGGTCGGTGGGCAGGAGATCCCAGGCGACGAAGCCGAAGAAGTCGAGGTAGACCGTGCGGCCGTCGACCATGGTGAGCTGCGAGGTGTCGAGCGTGCTCGTCGCCCCGCGCGTCTTCATGTTGATGTCGCGAGCCGAGGTCTGCGTGACCGAGACACCCGGGACGCCGCGGAGCAGGTCGGCGTAGTTGTCCGCCGCCGTGGTCTCGAGCTGCTTTTCCCCGACGACCGAGACGGAGACCGGGGCGTTGATGACCGAGACCTCGTTGCGGCCAGCGGTCACGACCATCGTCTCGGCGAGCGTTGGTCCGAGGAGCTCGTCGATCTCCTCGTCGGCTGTCTTGGTGTCGTCTTGTGCGTGGGCCGTGACGGCGAGCGCGAGGCCCAGGCACGTGATCAGCTTCCATCGGCGCATGGCGAAACTCCGACTTTTCCCCCAGGAACGCACATCCTACAGGGTGAAGATCCCGTGAAAAAGGACGAACTGAGGGGGTGTTTCGGTTTGAATTCCGTCAACAATCGCTCGCGCGGTTGACCCGGGCCGTCGATGGGGATGACATGTGGAACGACGAGTTCCGTCACCCCCGACGATGGAGGAACGAAAAAATGGCCCGGCAGCTTTGGGAAGCCGGTCTCGAACCGGAAGCGTGGATCGCCCGTCATGTCCCCGGCATCGGATGCCAGCCGCTCATCGGTGACCAGCGCTACGACGACGGCTCGCTCGAGCTGCGCTCGCAGGCGATCGCCGAGCTCCTCGGTCTCACGGGCCTCGGTGCCCGCCTCGCCGAGCTCCAGCGTCGTCACGTCGCCTTGCTGAGCGCTCAGCAGGCCACGACCTGAGTCAGGTGCCCTGCTGAACGAAGAACGCGCCGGTCGGACGATCGGCGCGTCGAGGGCGTCGCGTGCCCCGGTCAGGCGGAAGTGCCCGCCCCGAGCTCAGCGTCGCTGGCGGCGGCTCGGGAGCCGAAGACCCTCGTGCTCGTCGCGACCGGCGACGGGCAGGGTCAGCTCGAGGCCCTGACGACCTCGTGTCGAGTCACCCACGACCCGGACGTCGGAAGGCAGCGGGCCGCGCACCTTCGCTCGCACGGTGATCGGTCGGTCGGCGTAGAGGTCGGGGATGCGCGCTGGCGACTGCGACACGACCTCGGCACCACCCCAGTCGAGCTTCAGGTCCCAGGCCAGCGGGCGTGCGAACGACTCGAGCAACGAGCCGAGCGTCGACCGGATGTCCTCGGACGACGCGGCGATCAGGGCGTCACCGCGGGCACGTTCGGCCAGGCGCACGAGCACGTCACCGCTGGGCTCGTTGCCGATGCCGATCAGGAGGAGGCGGACGTCCTGGGCCGACTCGGTGAGGAACTTGCCGACGCCGGTTTCGTCGGCGATCGCGCCGTCGGTCAGGATGACCATCAGGCGGTGACGCTCGCCATCGGCGGGCTTCGTCAGTGCCGCCTTCACGGCGGGGAGCATGCGCGTGCCGCCCTGGGCGCCACGCAGGCGCAGCCAATCCTCAGCCTTGACGCGCTCGCTACTCGCGGCGCGGACGGGCACCGCTCGGAACGCCTCGGCCTTGTTGTTGAAGGCCACCAGGTTGAAGCGGTCATCCGGACCGAGTGAGTCGAGGGCCCTGGCCAGGGCCTCGCGTGCTTGTCCGAGCTTGCCGTGACGCTTCATCGAGCCCGAGCGGTCGAGCACGAAGAGAACGTCCTTGCTCCGCGCGGGCTGACGTCGACCGTCGACCGGCGGCGTCACGGTGAGCAGGACGTCACGCGTGCCGTCGCCTTGCTCGACGCCGAGATGCGTCGAGCCGTCGGCTTCGTCGTGGCGGCCGATGCCGAGTCGCAGCGAGAAGGACTCGCGCGCGGACAGCGGCTCGGGGAGGGTGAGCTCGGTGCGACCGCGCTCCGCCCAGGTGAGGACATCGTGGCTGCCCTCGACGCCGTCGAGGTTGTCAGTGAGCACGTCGACGACGACGTCGAGCGTGGGCTCGCCGCTGCAGCGCTCGCTCAGGTCGGGTAGCTCGAGCTCGAAGTGACCATCGGAGAAGCCGAGACGCAGCGTCGTGCTCAGCTCGACCGTGACCTGCTCACCCGGCGGCACGAAGACGGGGAGCGTCGCGTCGAGGGAGCGGCTGGCCGCGCGGGCGAGGCGCTGGGCGCGGCGTCCGGCAGCGGGCCGAGCGCCGGCGCGCTTGCCTTTCTTGGCGGGGGCCTGGAGATCCAGCGGGAGACGCTCACCCTCGTGGAGCACGACCGCTTCGACGTCGCGCATCCCCGTCAGGCGCAGCGAAGGCTGAAGCTCGAGCTCGCCGTGGGGGTTCTCGAAGGTGGCTTCGAGACGACCGGTCGCCAAGGCGCCGAACACCTCGACGTGCCAATAGAGATCGACGAGGGGGAGTCGGATCCGTTCACCCGCATCGAGCTGTCTGACATCGACCTGAGGCCGTGACGGCGACGAGAGACCGTCGACCTGACCGGCAGAGGAGCCAGGCGGAACGTCCAACGGGGCCGAGAGGCCCAGGCAGTAGTCGGCGGCCGCGGTGGGCAGCGCGAACAGGAGGAGCGAGAGCGGGCCAAGCAGGCGAAGGTTCGGGACGCGCACGGGGGACCTCCTCGGGCTCGGTTCGAGAACCACGAGCAGGTTGAGACTACGCCCCGGCCGACGGCCGTGCCACGTTCAGGACGCCGCGTCCTCGGTCGGATGCTTCTCGAAGCAGGCGCGGAGGTCGTCGGGGATCTCGCGGGCGCGGAAGCGGTCCATGTCGACGCAGGCGGTCGTCACGTCGATTCGGGCTCGGCGGTCCCCGTCGTCACCCTCCGCGCCCAGGAAGCGGTAGCGGGTCACCACCGAGGAGCGCCCCACCGACACGAATGTGACCTCGATCACGATCCTGTCTCCGAAGGCCATGGGCTTCGAGAAGTCGGCTTCGAGGTGGACGGTGGGGAAGCCGATGCGGCGGTCGTCGATGACGTGCTGGTAGGACTGGCCGACCTCGACGTCGAAGAAGTCCTCCATCGCCACGTGGCTGAAGTGGAGCAGCCGGGGGTAGTAGACGATCCCGGCGCGATCGACCTCGCCGAAGCGAACCGTCTGCGAGTAGCGATGGGCCATCCGGGCTCGTGGCGGTGGGGGAGAAGCCGGGGTACTCTCCGGCCTCCGAAAAGCAAGGCGAGAAGACGATGGACTGCATCGTCACGAGGTCTTCGAGAGACCGCGGGAGCATGTCATGAGCGAACCGCTCGGCACGACGCTGGGACGCTTCATCCGACGGCAAGAACGTCGTCACGTCCAGGCACGGGGAGAGCTGTCCGGCCTGTTGGAAGCCATCGGCTTCGCCGGTCGTCAGATCGCGGCGGCCGTGCGCAAGGCCGGGCTCAACGACATCATCGGCCACGCCGGCAGCGTCAACGTCCAGGGTGAGACCGTTCAGAAGCTCGACCTGCTGGCCAACGAGATCCTGATCCAGTCACTCGATCACGTCGGCCATTGCTGCATTCTCGCCTCCGAGGAGATGGACGACGGCCTGCCGGTCGACGAGCAGCCCGGTGACTACGCGGTCGCCTTCGATCCTCTCGACGGCAGCGGCAACATCGACACGAACATGCCGATGGGAACGATCTACTCGATCTATCGTCGCACCAGCGAGCCCGGGGCGCCGGGTCAGGAGTTCGACTTCCTCCGCCCGGGGCGTGAGCAGGTCGCGGCCGGCTACATCCTCTACGGTTCGTCTTCGATGCTCGTCCACGCCACCGAGGACGGCGTCGCCGGCTTCACGCTCGATCCCGAGATCGGCGCCTGGCTGCTGAGCCATCCCGACATCAAGATCCCCGAGCGCGGCAAGCAGTACCTCGTCAACACCGGCAACCGCGCTTACTGGCATCCGCACCTGCGCGAGCACGTCGCCGCTCTCGAGAGCGTCGATCCCGAGCGTGGTCGACCGCTGGGTCAGCGTTACGTCGGCGCGCTCATCGCCGACGTGCACCGCATTCTTCTCAAGGGCGGCGTCTTCATGTATCCCGCCGACACGAAGGATCCCAAGAAGCCCAACGGCAAGCTGCGGCTCCTCTACGAGTGTGCTCCCATGGCGATGATCGTCGAGCGGGCGGGTGGTGCGGCTACCGACGGTCGTGGGCCCATCCTCGACCTCGACATCAAGGAGCTGCACCAGCGCACGCCGCTGTTCATCGGCTCGCGGCTCGACGTCGAGGAGGCCACGGCGGCCGCCTCGCAGGACGGGTGAGCGCGCCTCCGCCATCACCGCGACCGGCCCGTCGTCACGGGTCGGTGGGGGGCATCGTCGCGGATGCGCTCGGTCGTGTCCTCTTGCTGGAGTCGGAGGTCTTCCGCGACGGCCAGTGGGCCTCCGAGGTGCGGCTGCCCAAGGGCTCGCTGCGACCGGGTGAGACCGACGCGAGGCAGGCGCTCGCCGAGGTGCAGCGGCTGACGGGGTATCGCGACATCGAGGTTCTCGTCGACCTCGGTCGCGAGCGTGTCGAGTACCACCATCGCGGCGTGCGCTACCTCCGGCAGGAGCACTTCTTCCTCATGAAGCTGTGCTCGCTCGGGAAGAGCGCCGAGCTCACCATCGAGGGCTCGCATCAGGAGCTGTTCGTCGACTCGTTCCCGGAGGCCGCCGATCGGCTCAGCTTCCCCAGCGAGCAGGCCGCGGTGTTGAGAGCTCAGGCCTGGTGGCCGGGGTAGCGACCGCTGCTCAAGACCAGGGGTTCCACCACCTCTTCGGTGCGGGAGCCGGGGCGAGGAGGGTGAAGTCGTCCACGTCCTGCTCGTAGTAGAAGTACTGACGGCAAGCGTCACAGCGAATCCGCCGGCCCGGATTGGGGACGATGCAGCCGTGTCGGATTTCATCCGGGCCGGGAACCGTGCGGATCAGACCCCAACGATGGAGCACGCCGCAGTGGGGGCAGTGCGTGTCGTGCTCTCGTCTCACGACCTCCAGGGGAGGCCTTCCGGACGCGCTCGCGAACAGAAGACGGTGGACCCGAGCGAGCGTCTCCTTGCCGGTTCGAGCGACCTGGGAATGAGGGTCGTTCGCCAGGCGTTGGGCCAGTGGGAGGTGCTCGTCGAGTGGGTGCAGTCTCACGTACTTGGCGACGGCCTCGCGGACGAGGGCGTCGTCGCTCGCGGCCGCGCGATCCAGGATGTCGAGTTGCTCGGGCCGGATGATCTGGATCAAGAGACGGACGACGAGCTCATGACCCTCGTCTCGGTTCTCGAGGACCTGCTCGAGGTGGGCCACCAGCGTCGGTTGATCGGGATGCGGCTCCCAGAAGGGGAGGAGCTCGTCGAGGTAGTCCCAACCCTCGAGCTCATGGAGGGTCTCCGTGAGCGCTGCGAGACTCGAGAAGCAGATCTTGGGCTCCGGCTCATGGCTGAAGTGGACGACCCATCCCTTGGCCGGGCTCTCGCCGATCCAGCAGAAGGGGTTGTCGTCCGTGGTGCCATTGAGCACGACGAGCCCGAGTGCACGAGCGGCCGGGGCGCCACCCTGTAGTGCGCCGGTCGCTTCAGCCGACTCGTGTGGCGTCAGCGCGCGAGGCCTCAGCTCTTGCCAGTCCGGCTCCGCGACCTCTTCGAGGAAGCTGACGACGCTCTTCGGGAGCCGCGTCTCGAGATCGAGCTCGTCGCTTGCCATGACGCTGGTGACTCAGAGACCTTGCCGCAGCGCCGCGGCGTAGTGGTCGCTGGCGAGGTCGCGCAGGACGTCTTGCACCTCGCCGAGGGCTCGGCGCGTGGGCTCGAAGTCGGCGTCGTCACCCTCGAGGTGAGCATTCCAGCCGCCGAGGCGACCGACGGCGTCGTCGATGACCTCGGGGCTGCGCACGCGGAGCCGCTCGAACCAGTAGCCGTTGAGATGCCAGGCCGCCGATTGGAGCAGGGGCTCGTCACTCATCCGCTCGAGCAAGCGATGGAAGTCTTGGGCGAAGGCGAGGAACTTGCCGAAGCCACGCACGGCCCGCGCGAGAGGCTCGCGGGAGCTCGTGTCGGCGGAGACCTCGAGGAAGAGCTGCGGCGACTCGAGGGTCTCGAGCACGTGATCGAGCGAGGAGACGACCACGCCGCCCTTGCTGACTCGGTAGTCATCCAAGCAACGCAGCCAACTGAGCACGTCGCGGTCTTCGTCCAGCACGCGCGTCGCTTCGAGCAGCTCGATGAAGAGGGCCGCGGCACGCGGATGGGGCTCCCCCAGGCCCTGTCCTTCCAGGCGTCGGAGGAGGTGCTGGGGTAGCACGAGGGGGTAGTGACGCTCGTAGAACGGGCGGACGTCGTCGTGCGAGAGGAGAGTGCGCGCGTCGGTGGCCAGCGGCTCGGGGAGTGGGTTGGGGAAGAAGCCGATGAGGCAGCCGATCTCCACCACCGAGTACCAGCCCAGGAGCTCGTCCATGGCGTCGCGGAGGTGGATCTCGTCGCGGTCGCTCACGGTCTGCCCATGGGGGCGGTGATCGCGCAGGGTTCGGCTCACCACCGGACGGTCGGTCTCGTGAGCGCGGAACCAGTCGACGGCCTTGGGCGCAAGGGTGGGCTTGAAGCAGCGGGACTCCAGGTCGCCCAGGTTGATCTCGGCGAGGTTCATCGGAGCTGCTCCACCACGGCGTCGAGCGGGGTCGCGAAGTCCGGGCAGGGCTTGCAGACGTCGACGTGGTCTCGGTCGGGGACGACCAAGGCGACGGGGTCTTGGCTGAAGGGGAGGGCCCGGACGACCTTGTCCTTGGCGCCGTGAACCACCTGGCTGGCGAGCAGGCGGTCACCGGTGCCGGCAGCGACGGCGGCCTCCGTGTCGTCTTGCAGCTCGCGCAGCAGGTCGGAGTCGGGCTCGAGCTCGGCCAGCGGTGGGTAGAAGTAGGACGCGGAGTTGAGCAGGCCGGAGAGCCAGGGGATGCCGGTGAGGGCCGACATCGCCAGCGCCTGCACCCGCGCGCCGCGATGGGCCGGAGCGAAGAGGACCAGACGCGTCCGCGACAACCACTCGCTCTCGGAACGGTGGGCCGCCATCAGCGCCTGCCGGGCGACGACCGCGCCGAGGGAGTGGGCGGCGAGGACCACCCGGTCGTAGCGAAAGCCGTCCGGGCGTTGGACCTCGGGAGCGAGGGTCGAGTTGGCGAGCGCCGCGGGACCGGAGAGGAGGCGGTCCAGGAACTGGAAGAGCAGGTTGCCGTTGAGGAGCGTCTGCGTGCGGAGCGAGTCGTACTCGTAGAAGAGCGCGTCGGCGTTCCCGCACTCGTCTCGCTGCGGAAAGAGCGACGGGAACTGCACCCAGGTCGACGTGGACGAGCCGCCGAAACCGTGGACGAACACGACGAGTCGGCCGTCGGGCTCGACGGCCCAGAGGGCGCGACCGACGGCGTCGTCGCTGCCGTCGCCGCGGGGGAGATCTCGGGGTGAGAGATGGGTCTGAGTCATCCCATTCAGGCTAATCGAGCGTTCCTTAGGTGGCTAGGGACCGTGGAAAGTGCTCTGAGAGTGCTTGCACCGGCGGCGCCGAGCTCAGGACAGGAGGAGCCGTCGCGAGCTCACGCGGTCACTCGGCTCGAAGCGTCGCTCGGCCGGCACGAGTCGTCGCGCCTTGCTCGTCTCGCCCGAGTCGAGCAGCTTGCGGATCTTCGCGACCGTCGGCGTGAGGTCGTCGATGGAGACGATCCAGTCGTCGACGAACTGTCTGATGACGTGACGGCTGAGGCCCACCTGGATGCTGTAACGCGACAGGGCCGCACCGCGCAGCGAGCGCTCCGGGTCCCACTGCACGTGAACGTGGGCGGCGTCGAGTTGCTTCTTCCACGCTGTCGCATCGGGGTGCAGCGAGGGCTCGGGGTGTGTCAGGACGCCCAGCGACAGGGCCCGTTCCCAGCCCGAGCGCGTGATGCGCACCGCCAGCGTTCGTTCCTGACCGCTCTTCCGCCCCCACTGACTGCGGTGCATGAGCCAGAGAAACGACGGCTTGATCCACGTCATTCGGTGGAACGAGAACGGCGCGACGAAGCGCTGCGCTTCCAAGGCCGGGTCTGCGATGGCAGGCGAGTAGGCCTGATACATCACGATCGACTGCCGATCGTGATCGGCGCGGATCTCGTGCAAGGCTGTCATCGATCTCGGAGCTCGTTCAGAACTGATACCCGAGCAAGTCGATCGTGCCGCCGGGCCAGGGACGATCGCTCAACGGCTTGACCATGAGCTCGTCGAGGGGCTGCTCGTCGAGACCGATGAGCTGATGCTCGTGGATCATCGCCCAGCGGAGCACGTTGGTCTCGTGCTGGAAGCCGAGCCGCTCATAGAGCCGATGATCGGCGGCGAAGAGCACGAGGAACTCGATGTCGTTCTCGCGGGCCAGCTCCTCCGTCCAGGTCACCAGGTGCGAGCCGAGGCCCTGTCCCCGCGCGGAGGTCGTCACGCAGACCTCGATGAGACCGAGGATCGGGATCGCTCCGCTCTCGGTGCCGACGACCCGGTGCTCCACGCCGGCGTGGGCCACGAGCCGGTCGCCGTCGCGAGCCAGCAGTCGACGGGTGGGGACCTGCTTGAGGTAGGTCCGCGTCTGGACGAAGTCTTCCTCGGGGAAGCTCTCGGCGAGGAGGACGCGGATCTCCTCGCGCTCCTCGGGCGAGAGTCGGAAGTCGTCGACGAGCTCGATTCGTGGTGACGTCATGGCGACCACGATAGCCCGTGCCGGGCCGGCGGCGCTCGAGCCCTCAAGTTCCGAGCGCTCGATCCGAAAGGCACCATCGAGGGTCCTCCCATGGCCGCCGTTTCGTCCGACATCGTTCTCCAGCTCGTCCCCACCGACCTCGCCAAGCTGCGCGAGCTCAGTGGCGGTCACGCCGGCTGTGAGAGCTGTTCGACGACGGCCCCCAAGCCCCCGCCTCCGGCCGTGCAGCTCGACGTCAGCCCCGAGCGGCTCCGCGAGGCCTCGGCCGCCGTGCAGGCGCTCCGCGAGGCCGCCGAGCCGGCGGCGCTCGAAGGCGCGGCCGCTCCCGAGTCGGCCTCGCTCCAGTCCGCCGATCCGGCGTCGGCCCCGGCGGGCGTGCTGCCCATGACCGCCCTGCGCGAGTCGCTGGCGGCCGTCGAGGCCATGGCGGAGACGGCGTCGGCCATGGCCGACCAGCAGTCGAGCAGCGGCACCTTCGAGTCGGCGCTCTCCGGGGCGGCGCTCCGTGCCTACGGACAGGCTGCGGCCCCCGCGGCGGCGCCGCGGCTCGACGTCGTCGCCTGAGCTCTCGCTCCACGACGAAGCCTGCGTGCTAGCTTGAGGTCGTGCTCGATCTCCAGCGCCAGGCGCAGCCCTTGCGTCTCTCGGCTCGGCTCCTACCCGAGCGACCGGTGACGCGCTTCGCGCCCTCGATCACCGGTCGGCTCCACCTCGGCCACGTGGCCAACGCCGCGTTGACCTGGGGGCTTGCCCGGGCGACCGGCGGCGCGGTGCTGCTCCGTCTCGAGGACCATGACCGCAGCCGCTTCCGGCCCGAGCACGAGACGGCTCTCCTCGACGACCTCGACTGGCTCGGCCTGGTCCCCGACCGCGGTCGCACCGACGAGTTCCGCGCGGGTGCTCACGAGCTGCGTCAGAGCGACCGGCGATCGGCACATGATGCGGTGCTCGCCGAGCTGGCCGATGCCGGCCTGACCTACCGCTGTGCCTGCACGCGGGCGTCGCTGCGTCGGCGTCTCGAGGCGGCCGGGCATCCTCCGCAGCCGGGTGTCGAGACGCCCTACGACGGACGCTGCCGCGACCGCGCCGTCACCGTGGACGCGGAGAGCGGCTGCCGCCTGCGGCTCTCCGACGAGGAGGTGACCTTCGAGGACGCCGCCGTCGACCTCGGGCAGCAAGTCCAGCGCCCCTCCGAGCAGTGCGGCGACCTGCTCCTCGTCGACCGGGCGGGACAGGTCACCTACCAGCTCGGGGTGGTCGTCGACGACCGGGACCAGGGCGTCGATCTCGTCATCCGCGGTCGGGACATCCTCGACTCCACCGGTCGCCAGCTCCTGCTCGCCCGAGCGCTGGGCCGCGACCGGGGGCCGGTGCACCTTCACCACCCGCTCATCGTCGACGACGGCGGGCGCAAGCTCAGCAAGAGCGACGGTGCCACGGGGCTGGACGTCTTGCGTGAACGGGGCCACGACGCGGCCACCGTGTTGGGTCGGGCGGCCTGGCTCATCGGCCTGCAGGAGGAGCCCGAGCCGGTGCGTGCCGAGGGCCTCGGAGCGCTCGTGGGCAAGTGCCTGGACTGAGCGCGGCGGCCGCTGCCATGCTCGCGGTGATGAACGCTCCGTCGATTGCTCTCGTCACCTCTGACCCGGCCGCTGCGGTCGGGTCGGGCAGCTGGACGCTGCTCCTCATCTACGTGGCCGGAGCCCTGGCCACCTCGTTCCTCTGCTCGGTGCTCGAGGCCGTGCTGCTCTCGGCCCGGCTCCCCATGCTCCTCGAGCGCTCCCGTGAGGGCGACGACGGCGCCACGCGGCTGCTCGAGATTCAGCGCGAGCAGATCGACGACGCGATCAGCGCCATCCTCACCCTCAACACCATCGCCCACACCGTGGGCTCGGTGCTGGCTGGCGCACAGGCGGCCAAGCTCTTCGACGACCTCGGCGCGGGGATCTTCGCGGCGGTTCTCACGCTGCTCGTGCTGGTCGTCACCGAGATCATCCCCAAGACCCTCGGCACGGTCCACGCTGGCAAGCTGGTGGGCTTCGTCGCGACGACGCTCACCCTGCTCGTCAAGCTGCTCGCGCCGTTCCTCTTCGTCACCCGCATCCTCACGCGCTTGGTGGCCAGCCACGAGACGCCGGGCACCTCGCGGGCGCAGCTCGCGGCCCTGGTCGCGGCGGCCACGACGGAGGGCAACCTCCTGGGTCAGGAAGCGCGCCTGCTTCAGGGCGTGCTGACCATGCGCGACGTCGTCGCCGAAGACGTCATGACGCCGCGCACCGTCGCGGTCACCATCGAGGGCGACCAGCCGCTTCGTGGCGTCCTCGACGATCCTCAGGTCACCCAGTACTCCCGCATCCCCGTTCACGAGGGAGGGCCCGACGAGGTCGTCGGCTACGTCCTCATGCGGGAGCTGCTCGAGGCCGTGGCGCGCAACGCTGGAGACGACCGGAAGGTCCACGACCTGCGTCGGCCGGTGCGCGTGGTGCCCGAGACCACGCCGCTGCCCCAGCTCCTCCAGGGCTTCCTGGAGGCACGCGACCCCCTCGCCATCGTGGTCGACGAGCACGGGGGCATGGCCGGGCTGGTGACGCTCGAGGACGTCATCGAGACGGTGGTCGGGGCGGAGATCGTCGACGAGCTCGACCCCGTGGCCGACCTCCGCGAGCTGGCCGCCCGGCAGCGGGATCAGCGGCTCCGGCGGCTGGCCGAGGAGCACTCGGCGGTCCTGGCGAGCCCGGGGGCCGACGCGGAAGACGCTTGAGCTGACGACGTCTCCCGCCGAAGAACGGACTGAGTGCCGCTTTTTCGGGAGATCGTCGTGTCGTCGCCAGCCAGCACCCTTCCTCGTCTTCTCGTCCGTCTGGACGGACGAGCCGCCCTCGAGCGCCTGCTCGAGACGGAGCCGCGCCTCCTCCGCGTGGCGGGGGCGACTGAGCCGGCGCCGGGGACGGCTTGTGAGCTGCTCCTCGAGCTGAGAGAGAGCCGACGTCGCCGGGTCTCCGTGCCGGCGACCATCCGACGAGAGCTCCCGGGCGAGCCGCCGGGGCTCGAGGTCGAGCTGACGGGGCGCAAGGTGACCCCACGTCTCCAGGCGCTGCTCGACGGTTGTCCGGAGCCGGGGGAGCGACCCGTGTGGCTGGCGCTGTTCGACGGTCCCGACGCGCAGGTCGACGCCATCGTCGAGCTCGCCGGTCGACGGGACGCGCCGACGGACTTCCTCAGTCGACTGTGTGACGACCCGTCGTTGCTGGGCCTGCGTCACGTGCGCCGGGCCTTGCTCTTCAACCCGTCGTTGCCGGACGAGGCGCTCGACCGCCTGCTGTGCACCTATCCGCGGGGAGAGCTGCTGGTCATCGCCGGTCCGTCGGCGCATCCGCGCCGGGTGCGCGACCGCGCGAAGCTGATCCTGCGTCGCGCGAGCTGACGACCCTCGGACGTCGCATCTCGGTCGCGCGGGGAGCCGTGGCTGGCCGAGGCTTGACTCGTGCGCAGGCGAGGCGATCATCCCCTCGAGAGAGAGAACCGTGAGTCACAGCTGGATCGCGCCGCCGACGAGCGAGGCGATCCGATGGAGGCGTCATGCGCCGGCCTCAAGTTCTGTCTCATTGGAGCCTCTCCACCCTCATCCCCTGCTTGCTGGGCTCCCTGCTCGCGGCGGCCGGTCCAGCCGCCCCTCTGCCGGTCCGCGAGGTCGAGGGGCGAGATCCTCCTCCGACCCGAGCGCGGCCTGCGCATCGCTGCGGCGCCATGGCCAGCCTGCCGTTGCTCCCCTCTCGGGAACCTGCCTCCCGGGTTCGTCGTCGGGGAGGCCCGTCGCCCTTCACCCTGATCGACGGGGTGGCGGTGCTGGAGAACGACGGCGCCCACGCCTGGCGGGATCGACCGCTCGACCTGGTCGGACGAACGTTGAGCTTCGTCCCCGGCCTCGACGGCTACACGTTGACCAACTCCGATCTCGCATGGGACGCCAGCCCGGGCATGCCGGTCTTCGTCGGAGGCTTCTCACACGCAACCGTGGTCCTGGACCTGCCCGACTTCGCCTTCCCTTTCGGCGGCGTCAGCTACACGCGGCTCTACCTCACCACCGCGCTCGAGATCGCCTTCGAACGACCGCCGCCGTTCCCGGGCCAACATCAGTTGCAGGCGACCAGTCACCTACTCGACCGCACGCCCCGCCTGTCGCCCTTCCAGCAGGGCCTGAACTTGTACGGCTGGGACTGCAGCGCCGCGCTCTCGAGCGATCGAGTCGTCATCACCTGGACGACGGGTGAGAGTGCCTGGCCCCTCCAAGTGCAGGCCGTGTTGCACGCGAGCGGGCAAGTGGACTTCTCCTATCTCGAGGCCTCGCGTGATCACGGCTCGGCCGTGCTCATCACGCCGGAGTCGCTCGACTCTCTCTGGGCCGAAGAGAGCGCGTTCGGGTTGCAGGCCGATCTCGTCGATGACGTCGTTGCCACCGCGCCGCACGCCGCGTCCCTCGAGATCCTCAGCGCCGTCGTCACGCACGTTCCGGACGAGGAGGTCGTCGTGGTCGAGCTCCGCACCTCGGAGACTCGCCCCTCCACCGACACCTGGCTCATCCACGAGCTCACCTTGCGAGACGCGGTCACCGGAGACCTGCTTCTTCGTCACCGTTCCTGGTGGAGCCGGTACTGGGTCGCCCACCGTGAGCTCGAGCTCGAGGATCTCGGCGATCGTCTTCGTCTGCTGTTCCTCCGGTCGGACCTCCCGGACTCGGTCACGCGACTCGACCTCGAGCTCGCGACGGGCTGGCAGGACCCGGAGAGCCAGGAGACCCACGTCGCCGACCGCGTGAGCTTCGCGCTCGACCTTCCGCCGGCCAGAGCGCCGCTCATGGTGGACCTCTCGTCGTCGTCCGGCGACGTGTTGAGCCTGCCGATCGTCGAAGCCTTCACGCTGCCGACCCTCGTCGAGGACCGCATCCTCGACGACTTCCTGATGGTGCACGACGTCTCGATCGACGCCCTGGCGGTCTTTCAGAGCTTCGTCACCGACATCGCCTTCCGCGCCGACGCTTACTCGTCCAGGAGCAACCCAGGAGTCGATGGGATCGGCAGCGGCTCCCTACTCGATCCGATCACTCCGGCCTTCATCCACGCGAACCACGTCCGTTCCCGTTTCAACGACGCCGGCAGTCCCCAGTCCTCGGGCGTGTTGAGTCATGAACTCGCTCATCGCTGGCTGTTCGATGCGCACCTGGCCCAGCCTGGCCTGCCCAGCCGGGTCCTCAATCCGCAGAGCTCTCACCCCCATGCCGGCGTGCACTTGCCGGCGGCGGCGTCCTGGGTCACGACCGCCGACTCCTCTTGCATGGGCGGCTCGGTCTGGACCGACAACGGCGACGGGACCTTCACCAGCTCACCGACCGCGAGCCAGTACGGCTTCTCTTGGCTCGACCTCTATCTCATGGGCCTGGCGGCACCTGCCGAGGTCCCCGACGGCTTCCATCTCCAGGCCATGACGCCACCTCAGCGACTCGCGGGTTGGCCCGATCCGGACACGACCGTGAGCGCGACACGGGTCGACTTCGGGGTGGACGACTTGATTGCGGCCGAGGGTCCTCGGGCTCCCAGTGACGCTGACAGTCCCACGGACTTCTTCGTCCCGATGGTTCTCGTGGTGCGCTCCGGCGAGGACCCGACCGCCGATGCGGCGACCGTGGCCGGGCTTTGCGACGACTGGGAACGCGACTTCGCGACGATGACCGCCGACCGTGGGAGCGTCACCTGTTCGGGCGTGGACGCGATCTATCACCCGCCGGACGGACGGATCGAGGAGCCGGCGGGCGAGCTGGCTCTCTTCATCGGAGAGAGTGCGACCTTCCGTGGGGAGGCCGACGATCCCGATGCCGACGAGGTGACTCTTCGCTGGGACTTCGACCAGGCGGCGCCGGCGGCGGCGGGCGGCGGGCCTCACGTCGTGACTTTCGACGAGGCGGGAGTGTTCACCGTCACCCTCCTCGCTCGCGACGCCACCGGTCGTGCCGATCCCACGCCAGCGACCGTGGCGGTGACCGTGAGCTGCGCGCCGCCAGCGCAGGTCGGGGAGCTTCGGGTGCGTCGCGAAGGCTCAGGGCTTCGCTTCACCTGGACCGACGGTGCCGAGCCTGCCCCCGACGAGCACGTTCTCTTCGCGTCGTCTTCCCCGGACTTCGTCTCGGCGGTGGAGCGTGACGTCAGCACGGGACCCGGAGACCCGGGGCTGACGATCCTGATGCCTGCCGTCAGCCGGTACTACCTGATCCGAGCCCGCAACCGTCCGAACTGTCTCGGTCCGTGAAGTCAGCCGACGATCAGCTCTTCCAGCAGCGGACCCGCCCAAGCCTCGAGT
>JBCCFW010000094.1:0-28980 GCA_039029535.1 Acidobacteriota bacterium | reverse complement strand
CCGGAGGTCACGCTGGGCGCGGGGGAGCCTCGGCTCGACCCTTCCCTCCTTGCTGTTCGCACCCATGGCCGTGCACCTCGAGATCCTCGTCATTTCCGGGGGGTTGGTACCGAGAGGTGGACTCGAACCACCGGCCTCCTGATCCACAGTCAGGCGCTCTAACCAACTGAGCTACCTCGGCCCGGAAGCGGGGATCAGACCACGCGGGAGAACGATCGTCAACTTCGTTGGCGCCGGAAATCCGGGGCCTTCCCGAGCAGGTCGATTCAGCCCCCGGAGCCGAGATCCCCACCGGCCTCCAGCCACTCGCGCAGGCTCGCCCGGCCGCTGGCCTTCAGGTGGTGGGCGACGTGCGAGTAGCGGTGCATCACCATCCAGGTGCGGATCGCCGCCTGAATCTCGGGGCCCGGCGTGACACCGCAGCCGGCGAGCAAGGCCGACAGCACGCGCGGTTGCCCGAAGGTGAGGAAGCACGCCGGAGCCGCCAGCTCGTAGGTCCAGGGCCCGACGAAGGCATCGGCGAGATCGATCACTCCGGCGAGGGAACCGTCCTCGTCGAGGAGGAAGTGATCGTCGGTGAGATCGGCGTGGAGCAGGACCGGCTCGGCTGGCGCGAGCGGTGGCGGATCGTCGAGGAACGCGCGGAGCTGCTCCTCGAGCAGGTCGTCGCCACCGCGGTCGCGCTGGTCCTTCAGCAGACGCGCTCGTCGTTCGGCGAGCAGGGCGTCCTGGGTGATGACGAGCTCCTCGAGCCCGTGGGTCGGCAGGGCGGCCAGCGAGGCCATGACCTCACCCATCCGACCAGCGAGCCGCTCGCGGGCGGTCGCATCGAGCGACGGCCTGGCGTCGCCGATGCGTCGTCCAGCCAGCCGGCTCATGACCAGGTAGGGCCAGCCCTCGAGCTCACCACGTGCCTCCAGTCGGGGCACGGCCAGGTCGGCATCGAGCATGGTGAGATGCTCGAGGAGCAGGGTCTCGACCCGGGCGTCGTCGACGCTGTTGGGCTCGAACAGCTTGATGACGGCGGAGCTCGTCCCCCAAACGAGCTGCCAACCTTGCTCGAAGGGTCCGAGCTCGGAGGGAGCAAGCCCGTGCCGCTCCGCGATCACGGTCATCAGCGCCCGCTGCCGATCGCGATCCCGACGGAGGACGCGATAGTCGTCCTCGGTGATGCTGGCGGGAAGCACGGGGCGGGCCGTCTCGATCGGCCTCAGCCGCCGCGTCGCCGGTGGTCCGGGCCCTCGACCCGCACGACGCGACACATCTCGTGGAGCCGCGACAGCACCCGCTCGCTCACCCGCTCGGACAGGTACACGTTCCCGCCGGGGAGCTGCTTGCGCTGCTCGGGGGCGATCTCGAGCTCGAGCAGGTTGGTCGTGAGGATGGTGACCCGCTCCTCGTTGTACCGGACGCCCAGGAGATGGCTCACCGTCTCCTCGACCCAGGTCGTGGCGTGCCGCGTGCCGAAGTCGTCGAGGACGAGCAGGTCGGCCTTCAGGACCGGCGCGAGGACCTCGTCTTCGGTGGGTCGGCCCTCTCCCCCGCCGTAGGTCGCCTGGATGCGCTTGAGGAGGTCCTGGTAGTCGACGAAGACACCCTCGACGCCCTGGTCCTCGACGAGCTGCCGGAGGATCGCGGCGGCCAGGTGGGTCTTGCCGGCGCCGCAGGTCCCCGTGAACAGGATGCCCCGATCGACGCTCGGGTAGTCCTCGACGAAAGACCGCGCGTGCATGAGGGCGCCGCGCTGCATGGCGTTCGCGGGCTCGTACTCCTCGAAGCTGCAGTGCAGGTAGCGCCGGGGCAGCCCACAGCGGACCAGGGCCGCCGCCGTGGACGGCTGACGGTCGCCGCACTGACAGCGTCGCGCCGCCCGGACGGTTCCGTCGTCGCCCTCGTCGAGGAGGAGGAAGCCAGTCCCCTCGCAGCGGGGGCAGTCGGAGCGCGCCATCGCGCGAAGTCTACGCGACCGAGGGCCCTGACGGGACGGATCCCCGGTCGGCCCCCGGGTCAGGGACAGGGAAGTCCCGGGGCAGCGTCCAGCTCGGCTCGTGAGCCCGAGCCTCCCCAAGAGCCGACCCCACAAGCGTTGCGGGAGCGCACCAAGATGCCCGTTCCGCCGCTCGACGGGGGCAGACCGTCCCACTCGGCCTCGGACAGCGACACGGACACGCACCGGGCGTCCATGAAGCCCGCGGTCCGGAGCTCCCCGAGGTCGATCTCGAGGACGTCGTAGCCGCCCGACGAGCCCAGGCCCGGTTGCTCTCTCCAGGTCACGCGGTCCCGGCTCGGCACGCGGAGACGCTCGACCTCGACAGGCCAGGTGCCGGCCGTGCCGTCGAAGGGGTCACAGTCACAGGCGTCGCCGGTCCCGTCTCCATCGATGTCGGCCTGGTCGGGGTTCGCGTCGCGGGGGCAGTTGTCGTCCGCACTGTCGATGCCGTCCTCATCGCGATCGGGTCCGGAGCAGACCTGGAACACGTGGACAGAGCCCGAGAGGTCGTCGTCGGGCAGCGGCAAGAGACCCAGGCCAGCAGCGGCCACGGTCTCTCCCGAGACGGCGACGCGTCGGCCGATTCCGGCGTCCCTCAAGTCTTCCAGGTCGGCCTCCAGCTTGGCGATCTCACCCCAAGCATCGGGACCACCGGAGTCGCGGTAGAAGACCACGGCCCGCAGGTCACTCGAGACGACGAGGAGGTCATCATGCAAGTCCACGTCCTCGGCAAAGTACGAGTGGCCGCTGGGGCCGCTTCCAGTGAGCAGCGCCACCTCACCCCAGGCCCCCACGCCACCCTCATCACGCTGGAAGACGTGGACCGCCCACGTCTGCAAGACGTCTGGTCGACCCAGAATCGCACCGACGGCCATGGTGTTTCCCGACAACGCCAGCGAGATTCCGAAGTACGCCGTCTGCACGTCGTCGCTGGGCTCGAGCGTGGCCACTCGACCCCAGGAATCGGCACCTCCTTCGTCACGGCGGAACACGTGCACCGCACCAGGTTGGCTGCCGCCCAGACCATCCCCGACATCCCCGACGACGATGAGCTCGCCCGAGACTCCCACGTTGCGACCGAGTCTCGACGAACCCTCGACGGTCAGCTTCGCAACCTCACCCCACGCATCCGGGCCACCTGCGTCACGCTGATGGACGTAGACCGCACCGCCCGGGTCTTGCCCCTGAGAGCCCACGACGAGCACGTCACCGGAAACCGCTAGTGCTCCGAAGTAGGTGGTGGCGTGATCGGCAGCATCGCTGGGCGTCAGCTTCGCGACTTCTCCCCAGGCATCGGGACCACCCGCGTCACGATGAAAGACGTGCACGGCTCCAGCGGGAGCGGCAGCAGCAGCATCCGGATCCCGGACAGCCACCACGGCGATCACGTCACCGGACACCGTCACGCGCTGTCCGAACCGACTGTCTGGCGACTCGCTGCCAGGACGTAGCGTGGCGACCTCGCCCCAGGCATCGGGCCCGTCCTCGTCGCGATGGAACACGGTGGCCGAGTTGCCGAGCGGTGCCCCTGCGACCATCACCTCGCCCGACACCGCCACGCTGGCGCCGAACTCGTCCCACGGCCTGCTGTCGACGGGGACCTGCCTCGTGAGGTGCTCCCACCAGAGCTCCGGACAAGGGTCACAGACGTCGCCCAGACCGTCAGCGTCCTCATCTTCCTGCGACGGGTCGTCGACCACCGGGCAGTTGTCACAGACGTCACCGAGACCGTCTCCATCGGCGTCGGCCTGTCCGGCGTTGCGATCGTCGATGCAATTGTCGACGTCGTCAGGCACGGAATCCCCATCGCGGTCGCCCTGCAGGCAAGGCTGGAACACGTGCACCGCGCCGACGTTCGCGCCCCCCTCGTCGTCACCGGTGGCCCCACTCACGATGACGTCACCAGTCAACGCCACGCTGGTGCCGAGCCGATCCCAGGGCCCATCGTCCACTGCGGTGAGGCGTGTCACCTCTCCCCAGGCATCACGTCCCCCGACGTCGCGGCGGAACACGTAGGCGATCCCCGGATTCGCATGCTCCTCACCGGCGAAGGGGGCGCCGACCACCACGGCGTCACCAGACACGGCCACGCTGGAGCCGAAGTGGTCGGACTCCCCTGCATTGCTGGCCACGAGACGGGCCACCTGGCCCCAGGCGTCCGGGCCACCCTCGTCGCGACGCAAGACGTAGGCAGCACCCTTACGTCGGAAGTCGTCACGAGCACTCCCGACGACGACGAGCTCGCCGGAGATCGCCACGCTTCGGTCCTCGTCACGTTCCAAGCTGCGATCGGCGATGGCGTGCTCGATGAGCTCGACCCAGGTGTCCGAGCCCGGAGTGCGGCGATGGATCCAGTACCCGAGCGCTCCCCCGACGACGATGACGTCGTCGGCCAGGCCGACCCCGGTGCCGAAGCGATCGTCGTCTTCGGCGTCATCGTCGGTGAGCTTGGTCAGCTGCACCCAGCCGATGGGGCTGCTAGCGTCACGCCGGAGCACGTAGGCCGCGCCGTTGTCGGTCCCGAGCGCGTCGTCTCCTGGAGCCCCGACCACGAGCAGGTCTCCAGCCAGGGCGACGTCGTGTCCAAAGCCCTGGGTTCGCCGGGCATCGATGGCGGCCAGCTTGGCCACCTCGCCCCACGCGTCGGGATCGCCCGCGTCCCGCTGAAAGACGTACACCGCGCCGGCGTCGTCGTTGCGGTCATCGTCCTCGGGAGCCCCGACGACGATGAGGTCACCGGCCACCGCCACGCTCGCTCCGAAGCCACCAGCGGCTCCGGGCACGAGCTCGATCACCTCGACCCAGCTTCCGCGTCCCTCCTGCCGGTACACGAGCGCGCGCTCGGTCCCACCCACGACCATGAGGTCACCGGAGACGGCGATGCTGGTCCCCATGAGGTCGCTCGTGGACCCATCTCCATCGAATACCTTGGCGGTCTCGAACCAGGAGGCCCCCGCACAGTGGTCGCACGCATCACCCGTGCCGTCAGCGTCTCCGTCCTCCTGACCCGGGTTCGGATCGTCCGGACAATTGTCGCGGTCGTCCTCGACACCATCCCCGTCGCGATCGGAAGAACCGAGCCAGTCCGAGCCGATGGCCACGGCATCGGTCGAGAGGCTCCGTCCGGACCAGTCCTGGGCGGACGCAGGGCCGCCAGCGAGACAGATCAGGAGCCACGAGAGCATGGATGGGCGGATCGGCGCGGGGTCGCGTGGACCGACGCGGCGTGTCCGGGGCTGGAGCTTCATCGAACGATCCCTCCGGACCAGATGATAGGCCTGCCGACTGCGCGATCACCGGCTGAGCGCCCCCTCGGGTCTGGTTCGATGAACACGACCCCAGCTCAGCCGGAGTTGGCCCCAGTGCCTCCCGGCTCCCTACACTTCTCGTCACCATCCCACGCCGAGCATCCTCGCTCGCATCGCTTCACCGAGGTGTCCGATGAGCGCTCCCCTCGTCCTACACGAGCTGACCGGCTCCCCCAACAGCGTCAAGGTCCGCATCGCCCTGGGTCACATGGGGCTCGAGTACGAGCGTCGCCCCGTCGACTTCGAGAGCTTCCCCGGCGACCGCTCGGAGGTCGTCGCGATCTCGCGCCAGCCCCGCGTGCCGGTGCTTCAGCACGGTGACGCCGTCATCCCCGACAGCGCGGCCATCCTGCGCTACCTGAGCGCCAACTTCCCCGAGAGCCCGTCGCTCTACTCCGAGGACTACATGGAGCAGGGCGAGATCGAGCAGTGGGAGGCCTGGGGCCGAGCCGAGCTCAGCCCCTCGGTCGGGATGATCTTCGGGGAGTGCATGAGCCCCGAGCCGAACCTCGACAACTGCAAGCAGGCCAGCGCGATGATCCACGAGATCACCGGAAAGCTCGAGAGCGAGCTCGAGGGACGCACCTACCTCGTGGGCGACCGCGTCACCGCCGCCGACATCGCCCTCGCCCCGGTCGTGAAGCTGGCCGCCATGTCCGACCACGCGGCGACCACCGGCCCCATCTCGGCCTTCTTCCACGCGAACTTCCAGCTCGGTGACGGTCGCGACCGAACCCGTGAGTGGATGGCCCGCCTCATGAAGCACGACGCGGCCAACCCCTACGACTGAGACTCTCTCGTCTCAGGCCGCTCCTCGTCGTCCCAGCACCACCCAGCCCGAGAGCACGAGCAGCAGGGCCACGACCCCCGTGGCCCAGGGGGGCAACGGGACGACGACGGGCGGTAGGGACTCGAGCGCGAAGACCGGCTGGCCGTACGAGATCGTGCTGAAGAGCTCTTCGGCTCCGCTGCCGTCGAGGTTGGCTGCCTGAACCCGCATGGCCGGGAACTCGAACCAGGAGATCCGACCGGCCGGAAGGTCGAGCATGAGGGAGAAGGCGGTCCCGGAGATCGCGATCAGGTCCATCGCGTTCGTCCCGTCCAGCCCTGCTCGCCTGATCTTGTCCGTCTCGCCCCAGTAGACGTGGCCACCAACGGGATCGAGAGCCAGGCCCGCCTGGCCGAACCCCACGGGGACCACGTCCTCGACGTTCGAGCCATCCAGGTCCGCTCGACGGAGGAATCCGGCACTGTCATCGAGCCAGTAGAGCTTGCCCGCCGTGAGATCCAGCTCCAGGGCGTCGAAGGGAGACGCGTCGGTGGGGTCGACGAGGACCTCGACGGAGCTCCCATCCAGGTTCGCCCGCTTGAGCTGTGCGGTTTCGATCCAGTAGACCTTGCCGCCGACGGGGTCCACCTCGACGTCCCTGACGAAGTCCGGCTCCTCGATCAGCACTTCCGCATTCGAGCCGTCGAGGTTCACGCGGGACACCCTGCGGCCAGAGTTGTCGGCCACGTAGACCAAGCCGTTGAGGGGGTCGACTGCCAGAGCCGCCAGCCCGGTCCCGAGCACGACGACGCCCGGCATGGTGCCGTCCAGGTTCACCACCCTGATCTGACCCGGGTTGGAAAACGAGGGCACGTAGACCTTGCCCACGCCAGGGGCGACGGCCAGCCCATTCACGCCGACCCCGAGCCCGTCCAACAGGACCTCGGGGCTCGAGCCGTCCAGGTTCACCCGTCGGACATCGTTGGCGAGACCGTTGGCGAAGTAGAGCTTTCCCTCGGCCGGATCCAGGGCGATCTGCGACGGAGTGGGCGGACCCGGGCCCAGCATCTCGATCATCGAGCCATCGAGGTTGGCTCGCGCGAGCACGCCCGGCGCCTGCGCCCAGTAGATCTTGCCGGGACCGGTGGGATCCACCGCCAGGGCGAAGGCCCCTTGGCCCAGGACCACGTCCTCGTCGGCCGTGCCGTCCAGGTTTCCGCGTCGGACATCGCCACCCTCGGTCCAGTAGACCTTGCCGCGAACGAGGTCCAAGGACAGGCCCAGGCCCACGCCCATGCGCAGGTCCTCCCGAGCGCTGCCGTCCAGGTTCGACCGACGGAGCACGCCGTTGTCGATCCAGTACAGCTTGCCGGCGGGATCGACCTCCAGATACGCGCTCAGCCCGTCGATGTCGAACAGCGTCTCCGAGCCCGAGCCGTCCAGGTTCGACCGCTCGATCCGGTTGCCGCCGAGACTGTTGGCCCAGTACAGCTTGCCGGCGGTCTCGTCGACGCCCACCGCGAAGCTCGACATGGCCCGGGTCAGGTAGCTCACCCGGGTCCCATCGGCCTGGATCCGGGCGATCCCGTCGCCCAGGGCTCCGAGAAACTCCTGGGACCGGACGGGGCTGACGACGAGGAGAGAGAGCGCGACGACGGCGACGGAGGGTCTCGACATGAGTCGATCATGTCCGATGGTCAGCTTACCGAGAACCCCTCGTGCTGAGAGCTCTTCAGTTCAAGTAGCTTCTCAGCTTCTGACAGCGGCTCATGCGGCGGAGCTTGGTGAGCGCCTGGGCCTCGATCTGACGGATGCGCTCGCGGGAGAGCCCCATCTCGTCGCCGATCTCCTTGAGCGTCTTGGGCTCGTGGTTGTCGAAGCCGAAGCGGAGCTTGAGGACCAGCTCCTCCTTGGGATCGAGCTTGGAGACCGCGCCGTGGAGCTGGCTCTCGAAGGCCTGCTGGAAGACCAGCCCCTCGGCGTCGGGGATGACCTCCTGCTCGAGCCGGTCGCCCAGGGCCGGCGAGTCGTCGTTCTCGTCCTGGCTCACCGACAGCGACACGTGATCGCCGGCGACCTGCATGAGACGGGTGACGTCTTTCAGGGTCGTCCCCATCTCCTCGGCGATCTCCTCCATCGAGGGATCGCGGTGCAGCCGCACGGTGAGCGCCCGGGTGGTCTTGCCGAGCCGGTGGACCAGGTTGGCCTGCTTCTGGGGCAGCCGGACCGCTCCACCCTGCTCTGAAATCGCGTGGACGATCGCCTGCCGGACCCACCAGACGGCGTAGGTCAGGAAGCGAACGTCCTTGCCGGGATCGAAGCGCTTGGCCGCTTCCATCAAGCCGAGGTTGCCCTCGTTGATGAGGTCGAGGAACGAGAGCCCACAGCCCCGGTAACGCTTCGCGAAGCTCACGACGAAACGGAGGTTGGCCTCCACCAGCCGCTGCATCGCGTCGCGATCACCGGTCTGGGCCTTCCGACCCAGAACCTTCTCATCATCGGCATCGAGCGGCTTGATCCGCGCGATGTCGTGCAAGTAGGACTTGAGCGTCTCGGACGACTGGCTGTCCGAGCCCGCCCGCTTGAGCTCCGCCACGTTGGTCTGGCCTCCTGACCGATCTTCAGATTAACAGCAATCGGTCGGGTCCGCTCAACTGTACCCGGTCGCGGCGGCGCGTCCCCCGATCCGTCGACCGACGGTCCGTTTCGGAGGACGCGCAGCGAGGCCGATCAGGACTTCACGTCCTCGTACTCGGCGTCGATGACGTCGTCGTCGCCCTTGCCCCCATCGGGGCCGGGAGCACCGGCGGCGTCCGCTCCCCCACCCTCGGCCGCAGCCTGCTGGTAGAGGGACTGGGACATCTCCTGCGCCACGGTCTGGAGCTCCTCGATCGAAGCCTCGATGGCCGCGGTGTCCTCACCCTGGGCCGTCTCCTCGACCTTGCTGATGGCAGCTTCGATCTTGGAGCGGATCTCGGCGGGGACCTTGTCACCGGCCTCCTCGAGGGGCTTCTTGACCTGGAAGACGGCCTGCTCGGCGCCGTTGCGAGCGTCGACGAGCTTGCTCCTCTCCTCATCTTCTTCGGCGTTGACCTCGGCCTCCTTGACCAGTCGATCGATCTCGTCCTCGGCCAGGCCGGAGGACGCCTCGATGCGGATCTGCTGCTCCTTGCCGGTGCCGCGGTCCTTCGCGGAGACGTCGAGGATGCCGTTCGCGTCGATGTCGAAGGACACCTCGATCTGCGGCATGCCGCGCGGTGCCGGCGGGATGCCGTCGAGACGGAAGATGCCGAGCTGCTTGTTGTCGTCGGCCATGGGTCGCTCACCCTGGAGCACCCGGACGTCGACGCTGGTCTGGTTGTCGGCCGCGGTCGAGAAGACGTCCTTCTTCTGGACCGGGATGGTCGTGTTGCGGTCGATGAGCTTGGTGAAGCGACCGCCCTGGGTCTCGATGCCCAGCGACAGCGGCGTCACGTCGAGGAGCAGCAGGTCGGTGACGTCCTTGTTGAGGATGCCGCCCTGGAGCGCCGCGCCGGAAGCGACGACCTCGTCGGGGTTCACGCCACGATGCGGGTCCTTGCCGAAGATCTCCTTCACGAGCGCCTGGACCGCGGGAATGCGGGTCGAGCCACCGACCAGGAGGACCTCGTCGATCTCACCGGCGGAGAGACCGGCGTCGCGCAGGGCCGCACGGCAGGGCTCGGCGGTGCGCTGGAGCAGGTCGTGCATCATCTGCTCGAAGCGCGCCCGGGTGAGCTTCATCTGGAAGTGCTTGGGCCCGGAGGCGTCGGCGGTGATGAAGGGCAGGTTGATCTCGGTCTCGCTCGCGGACGAGAGCTCGATCTTGGCCTTCTCCGCGGCTTCCTTGAGACGCTGAAGGGCCATCTTGTCGCCGGTGAGGTCGACGCCCTGATCCTTCTTGAACTCGGTGACCATCGTCTCGATGAGGATCTGATCGACGTCGTCACCACCCAGGTGCGTGTCGCCGTTGGTCGACTTGACCTCGACCAGGCCGTCGGACACCTCGAGGATCGAGATGTCGAAGGTGCCGCCACCGAAGTCGTAGACCGCGATGGTCTGGTCGGCCTTCTTGTCGAGACCGTAAGCGAGGGCCGCCGCGGTCGGCTCGTTGATGATGCGCTCGACCTTCAGGCCGGCGATGCGACCGGCGTCCTTGGTGGCCTGACGCTGGCTGTCGTTGAAGTAGGCCGGGACGGTGATGACCGCGCGGTCGACCGACTCGCCCAGGTGATCCTCGGCGGCCTGCTTGAGCTTCTGCAGGACCATCGCCGAGATCTCGGGCGGGGCCATCTTCTTGCCGCGCACCTCGATCCAGGCGTCGCCGTTCTCGGCGGCGACCACGTCGTACGGGACGGTCTTGATCTCCTCACCCACCTCGTCGAAACGACGGCCGATGAAGCGCTTGGCCGAGAACAGCGTGGCCTCGGGGTTGGTGATCGCCTGACGCTTGGCCACCTGGCCGACCAGCCGCTCGCCGCTCTCGGTGATGGCGACCACCGAGGGGGTCGTGCGCCCGCCCTCGGAGTTCTCGATGACGTGTGGCTCGCCGCCTTCGTGGACGGCGACCACGGAGTTCGTGGTGCCCAGGTCGATGCCGATGATCTTGCCCATTCCGGTTCTCCGTGCCGGCCCCATGCGGCCGACGGCTGCACCCGGAGAGCCTCCGGGCCACGGTGAGACGCTCGGGTCTCCCCGCGCGCTGAGGGTCCTCGTCGGCACCGGCCCCACGCCGGCCCCTTCGAGCCCCTCGCCGCCCGTCGAGCCGGGGTCTCGAGGACTCCCGCCGAGCTGGCGACGCCGGGGTGATGAGATGCCCCTCGGGCCCCGTCAAGGTTCCGGCCCAAAAAAAGAAGAACCCCCGCGAGCAGGCTCGCGGGGGTCGCTTCGGGAGCCGGGCCGGAGCCCGGACGCGGGGGAGGCCTAGAAGCCTCGGCGCGTGGTCTGACGGCTGGAGCGGGCGCCCGGCACCGCCACGACGCCGGTGGCGTCGACGATGGCGCGACGGAGCGAGGTGACCATGCCGACGTGGCCGAGAGCGTCCTCGTCGAGGTCCTCCTCGATGACGAGCTCGGTGCTCCGGCTCGCGCTGAGCGCGAAGCCGCGGCCGACGCCGTTCTCGAACCAGTACACGGCGTGCCAGTCCCCCAGCGAGAGCTGGTAGGGCTCGAGCACGTAGCCCGGCACGCTGTTCTCGGAGGGCATGGTGTCGCTGCCACCCGTGCCGTGCGTGGTCGTCGGACCACCCACCGGCGCCAGGGTCACCGGCACCGGGATCCAGTGGGCGCCTCGGTCGTCGAGGACGTCGAGGAAGAGCTTCACCAGGCCGAGCCGGCCGCTCTCCGCGTCGTGCAGGAGCAGGTAGGCCTCGTCGTTGACGTCCAGCACCACGTGGGCGACGCCGCTGGGCCGCTGCATCGGGCTGGCCATCGGCCGCATCGCCTCGGCGAGGGTGCCGAGGTCGACGTGGAAGCCGTCCTGGCTGGAGCCGGCACCGTCCAGGCCGAGCTCGCCGCGCTGGAGGACCACGCCCGCCTCGGGCAGGCTGCGGTACCAGGCCATCAGCCGGTTGGAGCGCGAGTCGACCGCCATGCCCAGGCTGGTCCCGGGGGTCGGGCTCACGTGGAGCTGAGGACGCGCCGGGCCGAACTCCTGGCCGAGCCAGTCGCGGAGGCAGAGACCACCGTCGCCGTGGTGCGCGAGGACGATGTCGCCCGTGACGGGATCCTGGGCCAGCGAGGGAGCCACGGCGCCGAGGATGCCGCTCCCGACCGCCAGCTTGCCGGCGTGCATGGTGCCGTCGCCCTCGACGTAGGTGAAGTGGAGAGTGTCGCCCATGTCCCAGGGGCTGGCGACGCCCATGCCCTTGCTGTCGTTGATGATGCGCGCCTCGAGAGCGCCACCGTCAGTCGTGCGGAGGACCGTCGAGCCCGCCGACGCGGTGTCGGCCACGGCGAGCTGGGTGAGCAGAGCGGTGGTGATGGCAATGGCGTTGAAGCGCATCACGCGAACTCCTTGAGGTTGATCATGCTGCTGACGTCGAACACGCGGAAGAAGTCCCCGATGGCCTCGGTACCGAGCTCCGGGAAGAACTCGGCCAGCAGCCGGAAGTAGCCATCCGCGGCACGATCGTCACCCCGGCGGGAGTAGATCTCGCCGAGCAGGTAGTAGCTGTTGCGCCGGAGGAAGTCGAAGCCCTCTTCCTCGGCGATGGCCCGAGCTGCCAGGCCATGGCGCTCGGCCTCGTCCAGACGATCCATCCGCAGCAGGGCGAAGCAGATGTCGGTTTCGATCTCGGCCACCAAGTCGCCCTGGTCGAGGGTCTTCGCTCGCTCGAGGGCCGCGCGCAGGTGCGTGAGCCCCTCATCGAGGTCGCCCTTCATGACCAGCGCGTAGCCGATCGAGTCCGTCGACAGCGCCCAGAAGTGATCCTGACGCTCGGCGTCCTGGAGCGGATGCGCCTCGATGAGCGCGAGGGCCTTGCGGTACTCCTCCAGCGCCTCGTCGAGGTAGGACTGGTTCATCGCGAGCAGGCCGAGCAACGTGTGGCAGCTCTGGCGCTTGAGGGCGCCTTCGGGCTGGTCGGCGTCCTCGAGGTTCTCGGCGTGACGGAGCGCCTCGCGGGCGAACCAACGCGCCTTCTCGTGCTCGTTGCGGTGCGAGAGGATCTTCGCGAGGCTCTGCGCCGCCACCCGACAGACGTCGGGGTTGTTGCTCCGCATGAGGACCTCGCGGAGACCGGGCTCGGCGAGCTCATCCTCATGAGCGTTGACGCGGGCCAGGGCGAGGTTCACCTCGGCACCGTCGACGAGCTCGGGCTCCTCGTCGGCGAGGAGGAGCGCGATGTCACGGGCAGCCTCGAACCCGACGCAGGCCTGCTCGACGTCACCTCGGCGCAGCAGCGCCCACGCGGCGTCACGGCAGTCGGTGTAGTCCTGAAGACTCGGCTTCATCTCACACCTCCCTAGGCGCCGGACACGCGAGAGTCGTCTTCGACGTCCACGGTCTTGGGAAGCTGCTGGGCCTTGAAGCGGACGTAGTCGAGCACTTCGCTGCGAGCGTCCGGGCTCAGGCGCCGGTAGCTCTCGAGGAGCTCGGACTCACCTGCGATGGGCTCGGCGGCGGTGGTCGATTCGTTGAAGAACTCGCCGATGTTCATCCCGAAAACCTGGAGGATGCGGAACAGCACCTCCAGGCTGACCTTGTATTCGCCCTTCTCCATCCGGCAGAGATCGGACTGGATGATCCCGATGCGGGACGCCAGTTCCGACTGGGTCATCCCCCGCTCCTTGCGAAGGTTCCTGACCTTCTGACCGACGAAGTCCTTCTTTTGTCTTGGCTTCATGGTGCCTCCCCAGACACGCAACAAAGGTGCTAGCAAGGGGATTGTCGTCGATTGTTGAGGCATCGGCAAGCCAGACATGCCGCTTCGGCATGAAACGCCCCCATCGGCTCGGTTCGCGGAACAGTAGATTCCGTCGACTCAAGTGTTGACCCTTCGCCGACTTTCGTGAAACTATCGCCCCCGACATCACCCAGGCGAAAGTGCTTCGAAAATTCGTCCCACCTGAGCCACCACGGGAGCCCGCCCATGGCACGCGACGAGAAAGAACAACGAAACCAGGCCGTCGACCTGGCTCTCAGCCAGATCGACAAGCGCTACGGCAAGGGCGCCATCATGCGCCTCGGAGACTCCGGTTTCCGTGGTGAGATCGACGTCATCTCCACCGGATCGCTCTCCATCGACATCGCGACCGGCATCGGCGGGTTCCCCCGCGCCCGCATCGTCGAGATCTACGGACCGGAGTCCTCCGGCAAGACGACCCTCGCCCTCCACGCCATCGCGGCCGCCCAGGCCGGCGGCGGCGTCGCGGCCTTCGTCGACGCCGAGCACGCCCTCGACCCGATCTACGCCCGCAACCTGGGCGTGAACACCGATCAGCTCCTGGTCTCCCAGCCCGACGATGGTGAGCAGGCGCTCGAGATCGCCGAGGTGCTGGTCCGCAGCGGCGCGATCGACGTCCTCGTCATCGACTCGGTCGCCGCCCTGGTCCCCCGCGCGGAGATCGAGGGCGAGATGGGTGACTCCCACGTCGGTCTCCAGGCCCGGCTGATGTCGCAGGCCATGCGCAAGCTGGCCGGCATCGCCAAGCGCACCAACTGCTGCCTGATCTTCATCAACCAGATCCGCATGAAGATCGGCGTCATGTTCGGGAGCCCCGAGACAACCCCGGGCGGCAACGCGCTGAAGTTCTACAGCTCGATGCGCATGGACATCCGCCGCATCGGTGCCTTGAAGGACGGCGACAAGGTCGTCGGCAACCGCACCAAGGTGAAGGTCGTCAAGAACAAGTGCGCTCCCCCCTTCCGGATCGCCGAGTTCGACATCCTCTACGGAGAGGGCATCTCCCGCGAGGCCGATCTCATCGACCTCGGCCTGCTTCACGGCCAGGTCAGCAAGAGCGGCTCGTGGTACTCCATCGGCGAGACGCGGATCGGCCAGGGCAAGGAAGCCGCCCGGACCTACCTCCGCGATCATCCCGAGGAGGCTCTCAAGCTGGAGAACACTCTCCGCGAGACCTCTGGCCTGACGCCCAAGGCGAAGGCTCCTGCCGAAGGTGACGCCGAGGCCGCTCCGGCCCCCATCGAGCCTGCCCCGAAGCCTGCTGCTCCCGCCAAGAAGACGCGGGGCAAGGCCCGGAGCAAGGCCGGCTCGTGAGACCGTGAGCGGGACCCTCCCGAGGTCGTCTTCGAGACGACCACCAGGTGGGTTCCGCTCGTTACCTGCGTCTCACCCTTGTCAGGCGTGGGGTCGCGTGGAAGAATGCGCGGCCGTTGCCTCGGTAGCTCAGCTGGTAGAGCGGGGGACTGAAAATCCCTGTGTCGGTGGTTCGATTCCGCCCCGGGGCACCAACCGATGTCGCCATCGACATCCGGTGACGGGTCGGCGGAACTCCCGCCGCCCTCTTCGGCCGGGACGGCCCTGACCTTCCTCAACGAGGGCCTGCCGCCTTCCGGTGACGCCACCCGGCCGGTTCCGGCCCGCACGAGTGGCCGTCGGTTCGAATGATGCGCGCCACCATCGTGGGAGCGGGCGAGGTCGGCTTCCACATCGCAGACCGACTCGCACGGGAAGGCCTCTCGGTCACCGTCATCGAGCAGGACGCCGACCGCGAGGCCGAGCTCCGCTCGAGCCTCAACGCCCTGGTCCTCAACGGCAGCGGCGCCAGCCCCTCCACCCTTGAGGACGCGCGCACTCAAGAGGCCGACCTCTTCATCGCCGTCACCGATCTCGACGAGGTCAACCTCATCTCGTGCCTCCTCGCGCGCGAGCTCGGCGTCCCCCGCACCATCGCCCGCGTCCGCTCCCTCGAGTCCGACCGACCCAGCTCCAAGCTCTCGACGAGCCGGCTCGGCATCGACGTCATGATCAACCCGCAGGAGGTGGTCGCCGAGGAGATCTGCCGGCTGGTCTCCCACGGCTCGGCCACGGGCGTCGTCGAGTTCGCCGGCGGTCGCGTGCTCGTCCTCGGCTATCCCGTCGGTGAGGACAGCCCGCTGGCGGGCGTCCAGCTCCGTGAGCTGGGAGAGATGAGGGGCCTCCTCTACCGGCTCGTCATCACCGCTCTCGTTCGCGGCGACCAGACCCTGGTCCCCCGCGGTGACGACGAGATCCAACCAGGAGACACCGTCTACTTCGCCTGCAACCAGGACGAGCTACCGGCGGTGCGCTACCTCTTCGGGCTCGACCCTGACGCCACGCCCAAGCGGGTGTTCATCCTGGGCGGTGGTCGCGTCGGTCGTCAGCTCGCTCGCAAGCTGGCTGCACGGAAGCTGCAGGTCACCATCATCGACCGCAACCTCTCGACCTGCGAGGCGATGGCGCGCGAGCTCGAAGACATCCAGGTGCTGCGCGCCGAGGGCACCGACCTGGCCACCCTGGAAGCCGAGGGCCTCGGCCAGGCCGACGTCTTCGTCGCCGTGACCCAGGACGACAAGGCCAACATCCTCTGTGCCCTGCTCGCTCGCAAGGCCGGCGCCCAGCGTGTCATCTGCCTGGTCGACCAGCCCGAGCTCGTCGGGTTGACCCCGTCCCTCGGCATCGACGCTCGGGTGAGCCCGCGCCTGGCCACGGCCGCCGCCGTGTTGCAGCACGTGCGAGGTGGCGCGGTGGCGAGCATGGCCATGCTCGAGACCGGCGGGGCCGAGATCCTCGAGTTCGTCATCCCCGAGGGCAACCCCCACCTCGGTCAGGCGCTGAAGACCCTGCGCGTGCCGGACGACTCGATCGTGGCGGCGATCGTGCGGCACGACGACGTCATCGTCCCCAGCGGTGACGACCACTTGGAAGTCGACGACCACGTCGTCATCTTCGCCCTGCCCGAAGCCGTCGCCCGCCTGCAGCGCTTCTTCGGCAGCGGCTCCTAGGCTCATCGCTCCCGGCTCCTAGGCCAGCTGCGCCTGAAGCAGGGCCAGCTCGTCTCGTTGCACGCCGAGCTCCCCCTCGGTGGCCAGCCGCGTGCGACGCCCCTCTCGTCGTCGATGCCAAGGGGCGAGGCGCGCTGCCGCTTCCTCGAGACGTCCGAGCATCGGACCGGGCGCTCCGGCCGCCGACGCCAGGGCCTCCCGCGCCTCCAGGGCCGCTTCCACGCCGTGACAGAACAGGAGCAGGTCGCAGCCGGCCAGCATCGCTTGCTCGGCCCGTGCTCCCGGGCTGCGGTCGGTCACGGCTCCCATGTCGAGGTCGTCGGTGAGCACGGGACCGACGAAGCCCAGCTCGTCGCGCAGCAGGGTCGTGACGATCTTCGGGCAGAGACTCGACGGGCGATCCTCGCCGGACAGCTCGGGGAAGGCCGCGTGGGAGACCATGACCGACGGCGCCACGTCGAGCAGGTGACGAAACGGAGCGACATCGCGAACGAGGATCTCCTCACGGGTCGCCCGCACGACCGGTCGGGCCTCGTGGGTGTCGAGCTCCGTGCGACCGAGACCAGGGAAGTGCTTGAGAGAGGTGATGAGCCCCAGCTTCTCGTGCGCCTCGATCCACCACGCCGCGAGCTCGGCGACCTTCTCTGGGTCGGCCCCGAGACAGCGATCGCCGAGCAGGTTCTCCTCTCCCCTGCCCTCGTCCAGGTCGACGACCGGCGCGCAGTTGAGATCGAAGCCGAGTAGGTCCAACGCCTCTGCGGTGGCGGTCGCCGCTCGCGTCATCGCGTCACGCCCGCCTCGCGCCAGGCAAGCCGGAGCCGGCGCCGGGCCGACCAGGGTCTTGAGACGATCGACGCGACCGCCCTCTTGATCCACGAGGAAGAGCGCGTCCGGAAGGAGCCTCCGGACCTCTTTCCAGAGCCGAGCCCAAGGGTCGTGAGCCGAGAGATGCCGACCGAAGAAAATGACACCTGCCGGGCGCAGGTCCTCGAGATCGCGCTCGTCGGAGGGGGTCAGCTCGGGACCGGCAAGCGACGCGACCAGGCAGTGACCGGCCAGCGTCTCGAGCTCACGAGCCGAGGCCATGCCGGAGCGCCTAGCCGACCGCGGTGGCGGCGGCCCAGGTCCGGACGGTCTCGGGCAGGGTCTCGAACTCGGGCTGCTCGGTGCGCAGGGCCTCCCAGAGGACCTCGAGCCGATCGGACACGGGGACCTGGCCCCGGAGGATGACCCGCTGCTCGCCGGCGACGATGCAGTGCCCGCCTCGGCCGGTGAGGCTGCGAGCGGTCTCGACCCGCCATCCGCGGTGGTTGAGCTCCGACCGCAGGTCGTCGTGGACCTGCATCAGCTCGCGTTCCCTGGCGCTGGGCTTCCGGGTCTTCTTGGCCGCCACCTGGTCTCCTCGTCGGGCTCGGTCGGGGCGCGCTCGCCCCCCGGCCCGCGAGGGGCTCAGGACTCGAGTCGCTTGATGACGTCGAGGAACAGAACCACGACCATCAGGACGACGATCATGACGAAGCCGGCCAGGAGGATCCACTCTTTCGTGCGCTGGGCGAGATCGCGTCCTCGGACCGCCTCCAGGCCCACCAGAGCCATTCGACCGCCATCGAGAATGGGGATCGGGAGGAGGTTCAGGAGCCCCAGGTTCAGGCTGATGAAGGCCATGAACTGAAGGGACGGAATCAGGCCCTGCCGGGCGACCGTGGACGCGCCCTCGGCGATGCCGATGGGGCTCTCGAGCACGCGCATGGACAGGTGACCGGTGACCAGCCGACCGAGGGTCGTGAGGATGAGACCGCCGTAGTCGATCGAGTCCGACACGCCCGCCTGGAGCGCCTCGACCGGGCCGTGCCGCTCGACCACCGTGCGGACCGCCCGGTCCCGCGGACCGATGCCGATCATCCAGCGACCCGGCGGCTCGTGCCATCGCGGAGTGAGCGCGATGGAGAGCTCCTCGTCGTCCCGAAGGACGGTGAAGGTCCGCGTGGAGCCCTCCCCCGCCTGCAGGTTCTTCACCAAGGCCTGGCTCGCACAGGTCGGCTCGCCGTCGATGGCCAGCAGCTCGTCGCCCACCTCCAGGCCGGCGGCCGCCGCCGCGCCACCCGACTGCACGGAGCCGACGACCACTCGCAGGCAGGGATGCGCACCGAGGGTCCCGATGCGATGGGGATCGAGCACGCCGAGGGTCACCGGGATGTCGACCTCGCTCCCGTCGCGCTCGACTCGCACGGGAACGGTCGCACCCGGTCGCAGCGCCACCGCGGCGCCGAGCTGTCGCCAGTCCTCCACCGTCTCGCCGTCGACGGCGAGGATGGCGTCGCCGGCTCGGACGCCGCCATCCTCCGCGGGTGAGCCCACCTCGACCACGCCGACCACCGGAGCCTCGAAGACGTGGGCGCTGGTCTCGAAGCCGATCATGTAGGTGGCGGCCAACAACAGCGGGGTCAGCACGAGATTCATCGCCGGCCCCGCCGCGAAGATCAGCATCTTCTCCCAGGGCTTGCGTGAGACCAGCTCGTCGGGCGCGCCGATCGGTTCCTCCGAGATGCCGTCCCCGTGCATCTTCACGAATCCGCCCAGGGGGATGAGGCTCACCCGATAGTCGGTTTCACCGCGCTTCCAGCCGAAGAGCCGCTTGCCGAAGCCCACCGAAAAGACGTCGACCCTCACGCCGACCCACTTGGCCGCGAGGTGATGCCCGGCCTCGTGGATGACGACGACGAGACCGACGATCACCACGAAGGCGAGGAAGGCGAAGAGACCATCGAAGAGACGTTCCACGTCGAGCGTCCAATCAGGTGAGGCCGAGGACCGAGACGGTCGCGGCGTCGGTGAGCCCGAGGCTCTCGATGACATCGAGGGAGACGACGGTGACCATGAGCAGCACGATCACGACGAAGCCCGCCAGGTAGGTCTGCTCGAGACGACGCGGTGAGAGATCGCGTCCGCGCACCAGCTCGAGGGCGGCCAGCAGCATGCGTCCACCGTCGAGCACGGGGATCGGCAGCAGGTTGAGCAGGCCGAGGTTCAAGCTGAGGATGGCCATGAGCTGCAAGGTCGGCACGAGACCGCCTTGCGCAGCCCGCGCCGCTTCGCGTGCCATCACGAGCGGTCCATCGAGCGAGTGCATCGACTCGCGTCCGGTGACGACCTGTCCGAGCGCGTCGACGATGAAGGCGGAGGCCTGGGCCGTCTGCGTGAGGCCGACTTCGACCGCCTCGAGCGGTCCCGCTCGGACGAGCCCAGCGGTCGCGTTCGTCTCCACGCCGATCCAGGCGACGCAGGTCAACAGCACGGGCGCCAGCGCCAGGCTCGCCGCCGGTCCAGCCCCGAAGATGAGCATCTTCTCCAGCGGCGTGCACGACGCGAGCTCGTCGGGTGCGCCTGTCGCCGGCTCGACGATCCCGTCTCCGTGCAGCTTCACGTAGCCACCGAGGGGGATGAGGCTCACGCGATGGTCGGTGTGGCCGCGCCGCCATCCGAACAGCCGTCGACCGAAGCCCACCGACACGACGTCGACACGCACTCCCACCCAACGCGCCGCCAGGTAGTGACCCAGCTCGTGGACGAGCACGACCGCACCGACGATCACTGCGAACGAGAGCAGGACGAACAAGCCGTCGAAGATCGCCTCCACGTCAGCTCCGTGTCGACGAGACCGCGCGCTGCTCGAGCAAGCGTTGCGCCTGGTCTCCGGCCGTCTCGTGTGTCGCGAGGGCCGCGGAGAGATCGCGGCAGTCGAGGTCGGCCGCCAGCGGGAGACAGTCCTCGACCAGCGTCGCGATCTCGGTGAACGCCAGCCGTCGATCGAGGAAGGCAGCGACCGCCACCTCGTTGGCCGCGTTGAGCACAGCGGGCGCCGCACCGCCGGCCGCCAGCGCCTGACGCGCGAGCCGCAGGCAGGGGAAGCGTTCCTCGTCGGGGGCGGCGAACTCGAGTCGGCCCAGGGCCGCGAGGTCGAGACCGGGTGCTTCCGGTGCCTCCCAGCGTTCGGGGTGACCGAGGCAGTAACGCAGGGGGTCACGCATGTCGGGATGGTTGAGCTGCGCGATGAGGCTGCCGTCGTGGAACTCGACCAGCGAGTGCACGATGCTGTCGGGGTGCACGACCACGTCGAGCTGGTCGGCGCGCAGGTCGAAGAGCCAACGCGCCTCGATGAGCTCGAGCCCCTTGTTCATGAGCGTGGCCGAGTCGATGGTGATCTTCGCGCCCATCGTCCAGGTCGGATGCTTGAGCGCGTCCTCGACGGTGATGTCGGCGAAGGTGTCGGCCGGACGCTGACGGAAGGGACCTCCCGACGCGGTGAGAATCACCCGCCGCAGCTCGTCGTTCCTGCCCGAGCGCAGGCACTGGTGGACCGCCGCGTGCTCGGAGTCGACCGGCAGCAGCTCGGCCCCGGTCGCCGCCGCCCGCGCGGTGAGGTGCTCACCCGCGACGACCAGCGATTCCTTGTTGGCCAGGGCCACCCGTGCCCCCCGCTCGACGGCCGCCGCGGTGGCGGGCAGGCCGGCCGCCCCCACGATCGCGGCGACCACCGTGTCGGCTTCGGAGGCCGCAGCCAGCGTGACCGACGCCTCGTCTCCGAGGACGAGCTCGGCGCCGACCTCCGAGCAGGCCGCGCGCAGGTCGTCGTCGGCAGCGGCCGCATCGACCAGCCCGACCAAGCGGGGCGAGGACACCCGCACGGCCGCCGCCAGCTCAGCCGCGCGACGGTGCGCGAGCAGGCCGAACACCGACAGGCGGTCCGGGTGGGAGGCGACGACGTCGAGCGCTGCCTGACCCACGCTGCCGGTCGCTCCCAGGATGGTGACTCGTCGCACGACGGCGTCCTTTCGCGACTCCCCGGCACCGCGGCGCGGGGAGGCTCCGGTGAGTTTATCCGGCCGGCACCAGGCCGAGAGCGAGCGCGACCCAGAGCACGGGCCCGGCCAGGAGCAGGCCGTCGATGCGGTCGAGCAGGCCGCCGTGACCGGGAAGGAGCGCGCCGGTGTCCTTGACGCCGCAGGAGCGCTTGAGCGCCGACACCATGAGGTCGCCCAGCACGCCCGCCGCGGTGCAGGCCAGCGCCAGGCCGAGGGCCCAGCCCCAGTCCGCCCAGGCCGGCAGCAGCGTGCGTGCGACCCAGGCCCCGACGAGGGTCCCGAAGAGCAGCCCGCCGACGAGTCCCTCCACGGTTTTCTTGGGGCTGATGCGCGGCGCCAGCGGCGTGCGTCCGAGAGCGCGTCCCGTGAAGTAGGCGGCGGTGTCCCCCACCAGCACGCAGGCGTGGAGGAAGAGCAGCAGGCCCGGACCGGGCAGGCCTTCCGTGTCTTGAGCCCGCAGCATCACGAGCGAGAGCAGGAGCAGGCCGGGGAAGAGCAAGGCGGTGAGCGAGCCGGTGAGCTCGTGGGCGAGCGCGGACTGCTCGGCCCGAGCGCTGGTCTCGCCGATGATGAGCAGCGCCCCCAGCACGAGAGCGGGCAAGACCTCGACCCGTTCGAGAACGAACGGGAGCAGCAGCAGGCCGTTGGCCAGCAGGCCCGAGACCAGCCGCACCGGCAGGCCGGCCGCGCCGAGCATGGTGCCCATCTCGCGATGGCAGATCACGGCGAACACCGCGGCCAGGGCGAGGAAGACCGGGAACGGCGCCCAGCCGATGACCCACAGCAGCGGCAGCAGCGCTGCACCGGTGAGGATGCGTTGGAGCATGGGCTGGAACTAGGTTCGCTTGCGGAGAGTGGAAGCGGGGATGCCGAGCTCGTCGCGGTACTTGGCGACCGTGCGGCGGGCGATCTTCACGTCCTGCGCCTTGAGCATCTTCACGATGGCGGCGTCAGACAGCGGCTTCTTCGGCGACTCGCCTTCGATGAGCTGCTTGATCTTCTCCTTCACCGCCACCGAGGAGACCGAACCGTCTCCCCCTGCCAGGCCGGAGTGGAAGAAGAACTTCATCTCGAACAGGCCCTGCGGGGTGTGCATGTACTTGTTGGTCACCACCCGCGAGACCGTGGACTCGTGCATCTCGACGTCCTCGGCGACGTCACGCAGCACCAGCGGCTTGAGCGCCTGCACGCCGGAGTCGAGGAAGCCTTGCTGGTGCTTCACGATCGACTCCGCCACGCGGAAGATCGTGTTCTGCCGCTGCTCGAGACTCTTCATGAACCACACGGCAGAGCGGAACTTGTCGCGCACGTAGTTCTTGGTCTTCTTGTCATGGCCTTCGGGGTTCTCACCACGACCGGCCGCCTTGTACTGCTCGTACAGGTGCTTGTAGACCCGCGAGAGCTTGAGACGCGGGAGACCGTCGTCGTTGAGCATGACGACGTATTCGCCGTCGACCTTGGCGACGATGACGTCGGGCACGACGTGCATCCGACGCTGGGCCCCGCAGCTCGCGCCCGGCTTGGGGTTGAGCCCGCGGACGATCTCGGCGAGCTCGCGCGCCTGCTCCTCATCACAGCCGAGCTTGTCGGCGATCTCCTTCATCTTGTGAACACGCAGCAGCGGCAGGTGCTCACGGATGAGGTCGGCGGCCAGCGAGTCGGCCAGGCCGAGATGCTCGAGCTGGATGAGCAGGCACTCCTCCAGCGTGCGCGCCGCGACCCCGACGGGATCGAAGCGGCTGATGCGTCGGCGCACGCGCTCGATGTCCGACTGGGTGTACGGACCCGACGCGGCCCAGCCGGCGTCCTCGGCCGCCAGCTCCTCGAGCGCCTGGAGGAGCTCCTCGTCGGTGGCCTCGAGATAGCCGTCGTCGTCGAGGTTCCAGATGATCACCTTGCCAACGTGCACGGACTTGGTGTCGTGGAACTGCATGGAGAGCTGCCAGATCAGGTGATCCTGCAGGTCCTCCTGCACGGCGGCCGTGTTCTCCAACGAAGGCAGCTCCCGCTGCTCGTGCATGTTGGGAGCGGTGCCGCCGGACTCGAAGGCGTCGCGGAAGAGCAGGTCGACCTCGACCTCGTCCCAGGAATCGGACTCGGTCTCGTTGCTCTGCCCCTCCTCCACCTCGCTGCCTTCTTGCGTGAGGCCGGCGTCGGAGGCGGCCTCGCTCCGGGCGTCGATTTCGTCGTGCTCCTCGAGCACCGGGTTCTCGACCATCTCCTGGGAGATCTCTTCGGCGAGCTCGAGCTTGGAGAGCTGAAGCAGTCGAATGGCCTGCTGAAGACCCGGCGTCATGACCAGACGCTGCGACATCTTCAGGCTCAGTCGTTGTTCGAGTGCCATCGAGTCTCCGAGGGTCGTTTCGAGTCGAGCAGTGTCAGTCGAGTCGGAAGGAGTCGCCGAGGTAGATGCGACGGACTTCCTGGTCTTCGGCCAGCTTCGCCGGGTCTCCTTCCCGGAAGATCCGGCCGTCGTTAATGATGTAAGCCCGCCCGGTGATCTTCAAGGTCTCCCGGACCGCGTGATCGGTGATGAGGATCCCGATCCCGCCGTCGGCCAGTCGACCGATGATCTCCTGGATGTCCTCCACCGCCCGGGGATCGATGCCGGCAAAGGGCTCGTCGAGCAGGAGGAACGACGGCGACGTGACCAGGGCCCGAGCGATCTCGGTGCGTCGGCGCTCACCGCCCGACAGGGAGTGCGCCCGACTCTTGCGCAGCGCCGTGAGCCCCAACGCGTCGAGCAAGTGCTCGAGACGATCGCGTCGCTCCCGAGGCGACAGCGGCAGGGTCTCGAGGATCGCGCGCAGGTTCTGCTCGACGGTCATCTTGCGGAAGACCGACGGCTCCTGAGGCAGGTAGGCGATGCCACGACGCGCCCGGACGTAGATGGGGTCGTCGGTGATGTCGAGGCCACCGAGGTGAACCTCTCCGGCATCCGGGCTCTCGAGGCCGAGCATGCAGTAGAAGGTCGTGGTCTTGCCGGCACCGTTGGGACCGAGCAGCCCGACCACCTCGCCGGGATCGATCTGCACCGAGACCTCGTTGACCACGCGTCGACCACGGAAGGCCTTGCAGAGCCCGACGCCTTCGAGCCGCTGTCCGTGCACGCCCTCACTCACCGCCGGCCCCCTCGCTCGCCGCAGCGGGCACCACGGCCCCCGCCGTCACCGACGAGATGCCACGGCTGCGACCACCCGCTGGTGACAGAACTCTCACGCCGTCATCACCCATGCTCAGCTCCAGCACGCCACCGGACACCAGCCCCTGCGCGTGCTTCGCTCGCGCCGGACGTCGTCCCGCCTCGACGCGGACGTTGCCGGTCGCGGCGTCGTACTCGATCCGTTGTCCCTCCGCCTCCACCTGCGGCCCCTGGTAGAGGGCCAGCCCGGTCGCCAACAGGGTCTGCAGGCCGCCCTCGGCGTCGATGCCGACGTCGACCACGTCACCGCGGAGACTCACCGGCGACTGGCTGAGCTCGACCTCGTCGCGGTAGAGCAGCCGCCCCTTCTCGGACTCGTAGAGCAGCTCCTGGCAACGACCGTCGATGAGCCGACTCGGATCGATGACGCTCATGGTGTTCTCCTGCGCATGTCCGCCCGACGGCGCGGCCAGGCGCAGGCGCGACTCGACGTTGCCCTCGGCGAGCAGGGTCTGTAGCTCTTCGTTGACGGTGATCGTGTCGGCGCGCAGCAGGGTGTCACCTCGACGCAGGTGGGGGCGCGGCCCGTTGCCGTCGGGGCTGGAGTAGATCGCCTCTCGCCTGGCGTCGAAGAGGACGAGCTGCCCGGAGGACACGAGGATGGGCTCGTCCTGCTCACCGGCGTCGAGCGTGGAGAGGCCGGCGGGCGTCGAGCTGCCCTTGATGATCGTGTGCTGGTTGCCCCGCACGGTCACCGTGTTGTTCGCCCGATCGAAGATCACTTCATCGCCATGCGACACGCGGCCGTCGGACTCGACGCTGGCCTCACCAGTGAGCGTGAGGACGTCGTTGCCGAGCTGGCCCTTGCGCCCCTTGGCGACGACGTCGCGACCGAGGATCTCGACCTCGCCGGTGAGCGTGCCCTCCTCGATCGTGTCGCCAGGCCCGAGCTGGATGACCGCCTCCTGGGCGATCAGCGTCTGCCGCTGCTCGCCCGGCGGCTGGCGATCGAGCCGCCCCGGCGTGCCGCTGAACTCGACCGAGCTCACCCGACCGTTCTCGTCGAGCTCGATGGAGTAGCGATCGGCCTGCACGGCATCGTGCGCGTCGTCGAGACGGGCGTCGCCCTCCCCCACCAGCCTCCGCGCGGTGCCATCGCGATCGAGCTCGAGCTCGAGTCGCGCAGCTTCCGCCCGACGGGTCTGGCCCTCGCTGGTCAGGGCCATCCGCGCCGGCGTGCCGATGAGGACCAGTCGGCGCAGCCACGGGTCACCGCCCAGCTCACCGCCGAACTCGAGCAGGGCTTCGTCACCGGAGAGCCGCTCGCCGGTCCCGCCCTCGGTCACGAGCACGACGTCACCCTCGGCCTCGATGGACTCGAGCCGGGTGGCAGCCCCGAAGACGTGAACGATCGTGCCCGCCCGCAGGCGTCGCCGTCGCTCCCCACCGCCGGAGTCGGCGATGCGAGCCTCGCTCTCGGCCTGTCCTCGCGCCTCGACCCGGGAGACGTCCTGTCGATCCTCGCTGAGCCAGGCATCGACTCGCGCACCGCGGACGCGCCCACCGGCGAAGCTCAGGCTCGCCGCCTGGTGGAGCTCGACCTGTCCGCCCGCGCGGTCGAAGACGATGCGCTGTCCCACGAGGTCGATCGACTCGCCCCGGCTCCGTGCGCCGGTGATGCGGGCGACCGCTCCGCCGCCGAGCTCGGTGCGTCCCTCGCCCCAGTCGTGGTTGAGCCAGCCGGAGTTGCCCGACAGCTCGCCCCGTCGAAAGACCGTCGGCCCCTTCGACATGAGGAGCTGCGCATTGCGATCGACGTCGATGTCGTCGCCTTCGAGACGGAGCTGCTCGGGTCCGACGACGACCACGTCCTCGCGGAGCTCGAGCGGACCGCCGGCCTTGCCGGGATAGCGCCCGCGCTTCGACGTGATCACGTGACCAGGTCCGCCGGTGCCGCCGGGGCCGTCGAGCTCGACACGAACGTTGCCGGTGAGCGCGAGGCTGCCGTCGGGCAAGGCGTCGCCTTGATCGGCCTCGAGCATCCGCAGCTCGCCCGTGCGCGGCATCCGCACGTCGCGGCTCGTGCCGACCTGGGTGTCGGGCGGCGCTTGCCGGGCGACCTCGTCGTCGCCGAGCACCTCGTCGGCAATGGGCACCTTGACCGTGCGCTGGACTCGCGAGAGCTGGTAGCCCACGGCCACCAGGGTGACGAGCAGCACGATGCCGACGATCCAGCGGAGCTTGCGCAGGATCGAGCGCGAGCGACGACGCTTCGCCATCAGCGAGGCTCCGCCGGCTGAGGAAGCAGGCCGAGCAGGCTGGCCTCCAGGAAGGCGGCCTCGTCGGGGCCGAGCTCCACCGCCTCACCGGTGCAACGCAGCACGAGCCGTCGCCACTCCGGCCCCCGGGCGACCAGCTCCGCGTGCCAGTGCTCGGCGGCCTCTTCCAGCTCGTCGGCCGGGACCACCCGCTGGGCGAGACCGAAGTCGACGCAGGCCTCGGCCGACAGCGGCCGGTCGCGTCGCAGCACGTCGAGACACTCGCCCTGCCCCAGGCGTCCCGCCAGCCGTCGTGCCAGCCCCACGGCCGGCCGACCCGCCGCATCACAGGGAGCGAGGCTGGCGTCGGAAGCGAGCAGGCAGGCATGAGCCGCCAGGGCCAGGCTGCACGAGGCCCCCGTCAGGTGACCCCGGGCCGCAGCGAGCACGGGCTCGCCCAGCGAGGTCATCAGCGCGAGCAGCTCGTGGAGACGACGCGCCCCTTCCTCGAGCTGCTCGGGATCGAGCAGCTCTTCGGCCGGTGGCGGCGCGTCGTGACCGAGGCCCAGCAGGACAACCGGCTCCTGTCGGGTCTCGGCCGCGAGCAGCTCGCGGGTGAGATCGTCCCAGCAGTCGCTGCCGAGCAGTCCCGTCGGGGGCCGCTCGAGACGCAGCAGGCTCAGGCCACGTCGACGACTCACCGTGAGCCCCGCTGGGGTCATGTCCGACTCTTCCGGGCTCGTCGCCGGCCTCAGAGAGTCTCGACCATGATGGCGATGCCCTGACCTCCCCCGATGCAAGCCGACGCGATGCCGCGCTTGCCGCCACGTCGCCGCAGCTCCTTGAGCAGGGTCAGCGTGATGCGCGTGCCGCTGGCAGCCAGCGGGTGGCCGAGGGCGATGGCGCCGCCGTTGACGTTGACGCGATCGCGGTCGAGCTCGAGGGCACGCTCACAAGCCAGGTACTGCGCGGCGAAGGCCTCGTTGATCTCGATGAGGTCGACCTCGCCGAGCGAGCAGCCGGTGGCGTCGAGGACCTTGCGGATGGCGGGCACCGGACCGATGCCCATGATCCGCGGCTCGACACCGGCGACCGCCCAGCCGGCGATGCGTCCCAGCGGCTCCCAGCCGCGCTCCTTGGCGACCGCGCCGGAGCAGGTCAGCACGGCGGCGGCGCCGTCGACGATGCCCGAGGCGTTGCCGGCGGTGACCATGCCGTCCTTGCCGAAGGCCGGGCGGAGCTTGGCCAGGCTCTCGAGGGTGGTCTCGGGCCGGCAGTGATCGTCGGCGTCGATGACGCGCTCACGCTTGCCCTTGCCGACGGTGACCGGGACGATCTCCTCGGCGAGCTTGCCCGCCTCGATGGCGGCCGCTGCCGACTGCTGCGAGCGCAGGGCGAAGGCGTCCTGCTCCTCGCGGCTGATGTCGTTGTCGCGCGCGAGGTTCTCCGCGGTCTGCGCCATGTAGAACCCGCAGAAGGGATCCATCAGGGCGACCATGAGGGAGTCCTCGAGCTGTCCCTGCCCGAGCCGGAAGCCCTTGCGAGCGCCGCGGATGACGTGGGGCGCCTGGGTCATGTTCTCCTGACCGCCGGCGATGCAGGTGTCGGACTCGCCGAGGAGGATGAGCTGGGCCGCGCTGACGATGGACTGGATGCCGCTGCCGCAGATGCGGTTGACGGTCAGCGCGGGGACCTCGATCGACAGGCCGCCCTTGAGGGAGGCGTGGCGCGCGCCGTAGATCGCGTCGCCGGAGGTCTGGAGGGCGTTGCCCATGACCACGTGGTCGATCTGCCCGGCCTCGGCGCCGCTGCGCTCGATGAGGGCCGAGATCGCCAGGCCGCCGAGATCGTTGGCGGAGAGGTCGGCGAAGTGCCCCTCGTACTCGACCATCGGGGTACGAACACCGTCGACGATGACCACCTCGTCGTCACGCAGGGCCTTCTGATTCTTCGCTGAGCTCATGTCCTGTCCTCGACCGCATCAGGCGGGCAGCTGGAAGGCCGAATTTTAGCCCACCCGGGGACGAAATGCCGGCGAGATCCGGGGGCAGGAGGCGGATCTCGGCACCCCTGAGCCCGTTCTCGGGCCTGCTCCGCCGCCGACCCGGGCGACGGCGTGCTCGCTTGGGTGAGCGTTCCGCTGAGCTGGCGCCGGGTCGCGTGAGCGATTCGGGACGCCGCGGCCGCATGGTCAGACATGAAGCT